>JBBEAY010000028.1:0-34894 GCA_040882605.1 Actinomycetota bacterium | reverse complement strand
GGATCGCGATGATGTCCTGCAGGTCCTTGTAGCGCTGCAGGATCTCCTGCACGCGCCGCGCCACCGCATAGTGCTCCTCACCCACGTATCGGGGGTCGAGGATGCGCGATGAGGAGTCGAGCGGGTCGACGGCCGGGTAGATGCCGAGCGAGGCGATGTCGCGCGAAAGCACCGTCGTGGCGTCGAGGTGGGCGAACGCCGCGTGCGGCGCCGGGTCGGTGATGTCATCGGCGGGCACATAGATCGCCTGCAACGACGTGATCGAGCGCCCACCGGCCGAGGTGATCCGCTCCTGCAGGTTGCCCATCTCGCTCGCGAGGTTCGGCTGGTAGCCGACCGACGAAGGCATGCGCCCGAGCAACGTCGAGACCTCGGAGCCCGCCTGCGTGAACCGGAAGATGTTGTCGACGAACAGCAGCACGTCGAGGTGCTTCTCGTCACGGAAGTACTCCGCCATCGTGAGCGCGCTCAGCGCGACGCGCAGTCGCACACCGGGCGGCTCGTCCATCTGGCCGAACACGAGCGCCGTCTTCTCGATCACGCCCGACTCGGTCATCTCCAAGAACAGGTCGTTGCCCTCACGGGTGCGCTCGCCCACGCCCGCGAACACCGACACACCGCCGTGCTGCTCGGCCTGGCGGCGGATCATCTCCTGGATGATCACGGTCTTGCCGACTCCGGCGCCCCCGAACATGCCGATCTTGCCGCCCTGCACGTACGGCTCGAGCAGATCGATCACCTTGATACCGGTCTCGAGCATGACCTTCTTCGGCTCGAGGTCGGCGAACGGCGGAGCATCGCGATGGATCGGCCACCGCGTGTCGGCATCGATGTTCGATGCGTCGGTGTCGAGCGGATCGCCGAGCACGTTGTACACGTGGCCGAGCACTCCCTCACCGACGGGCACCGTGATCGGCGAACCGGTGTTCTGCACGGTGGAACCGCGCACCACACCGTCGGTGGGCTTCAGCGCGATCGCTCGAACGACGGAGTCGCCAACGTGCTGTGCCACCTCGCACGTGATCGTGGTGGTCTCGCCCCCGAGCTCGACGTCAAGCGTGATCGCCGTGTTGATCTCGGGCAGCTCCGAAGGCGGGAACTCGACATCGACAACCGGTCCGATCACCCTCGTCACGCGACCGCTCGCGTGTGTCTTCGTCTCAGCCATCGTCACTCCTTCGCAGCGCCGGAAAGGGCCTCGGCCCCGCCGACGATCTCCATGATCTCGGTCGTGATCTCGTCCTGGCGGGCGCGGTTCGCCTGCCGGGTGAGGATCTTCATCAGCTCGTCCGCGTTGTCGGTGGCGGCTTTCATCGCCCGCCGGCGCGCGGCGTTCTCGGAGGCCGCGGACTCGAGCAACGCCGCGTAGACCTTCGTGATCAGGTACTCCGGAAGCAGGTGGTCGAGGATACGCTCGGGCTCGGGCTCGAACAGATACTCCGGCGGCACGGTGTCGGCGCCGGCCCCCCTGACTTCCTCGGGTGAGATCGGCAGGAAACGCTTGACCGTTGCGCGCAGCGTGAAGGCAGACCGGAAGTCGGTGTAGGCGCAGTAGAGCTCGTCGAACTCCCCTGCCGCGAAGTCCTCGATCAGGCGGGTGCCGATCGCACGCGCCACCTCGTACGGCGGCACCTCGGTGTGGCCCTGCCAATCCTCGCGGATCGTCGCGCCCCGGAACCGGAAATACCCGGCGCCCTTCTTGCCGCTCACGTACAGCACGGGCTCAAGTCCGCGCTCGCGCACCTTCGCCATGGTGCGCTCGGCGATCTTGATCACATTGGCGCTGTAAGCGCCCGCGAGCCCGCGATCGGACGTGCACACGAACACTCCGGCCTTCGTGGGGTTCTCACGCTCTTCGAGCAGCGGGTGCGAGAGGGCGCCGGCATTTCGAGCCAGATCCTCCATCGCCGCGGTGAGCTGGATCGCGTACGGGCGCGCCGCTACCACTCGTTGCTGCGCCTTGACGATGCGTGAGGACGCGATCAGCTCCATCGCGCGGGTGATCTTCTTCGTCGACTGGACCGAACGGATCCGTCGGCGGACGACGCGGAGCTGTGCGCCCATCGACTACGTGCTCGGCTCGTCGGTCGCGTCACTCGACGGCTCGTCGGCTGGCTCGTCCTTCGGCTCATCGTCATCGTCGGCCGACGACATCCGGTCCCAGCCGACGTCAGGCTTCACTTCGTCGGGCGGGGTGGTGGCGCCGAGCGCCGCCGCCGAGCCCGCGCCGCCGCCGCTAGGCTGGAACGTTTCCTTGAAGCCCTCGAGGGCAGCCTTCAGCGTAGCTTCGGTCTCCTCTGACAGCTCGCCTGAATCGCGGATCGTGGAGAAAACCTCGGGACTGCGAGTCTCGAGATAGCTCGCGAACTCCTGGACGAAGCGCTTCGCATCGTCGACCGGGAAGTCGTCCATGTGGCCGCCGGTGACGGAGTAGATCGCGACGACCTGACGCTCGACCGGCTGCGGCTCGTACTGCGGCTGCTTCAAGATCTCGACGACGCGCGCTCCACGGGCGAGCTGTTGCTGCGAGGCCTTGTCGAGCTCGGAGCCGAACTGCGCGAACGCTTCGAGCGCGCGGAACTGGGCCAGGTCGAGTCGCAGACGCCCGGCGACCTTCTTCATCGCCTTGGTCTGCGCGGCGCCGCCCACGCGCGAGACCGACACACCCACGTTGATGGCCGGGCGAACACCCGAGAAGAAGAGCTCGGACTCGAGGAAGAGCTGACCGTCGGTGATCGAGATGACGTTGGTCGGGATGTAGGCGGAGATGTCGCCGCCCTTGGTCTCGATGATCGGCAACGCGGTCATCGAACCGCCGCCGAGCTCGTCCGAGAGCTTCGCCGCGCGTTCGAGCAGACGCGAGTGCAGGTAGAAGACATCGCCCGGGTACGCCTCACGGCCCGGCGGGCGCCTGAGCAGCAGCGAGATCTCGCGGTAGGCCACTGCTTGCTTGGACAGGTCGTCGAAGACGATCAACACGGCATCGCCGTTGTACATCCAGTACGCACCGATGGCCGCGCCCGAGTAAGGCGCCACGTACTGGAACGGCGCCGGATCGGACGCCGCCGCGTTCACGATCGTCGTGTACTCCAGGGCGCCCTGCTCGCGCAGGGTGTCGACTACCTCAGCCACGGTCGAGGCCTTCTGCCCGATCGCGACGTAGATGCACTTCACCGCCTGGTCGGTGCCCCAGTACTGCTTCTGGGCGATGATCGTGTCGAGGGCCACGGCGGTCTTTCCCGTCTGCCGGTCGCCGATGATCAGCTGCCGCTGCCCCCGCCCGATCGCGGTCATCGCGTCGATAGCGATGATGCCGGTGTACATCGGCTCCCGCACGGGCTGGCGCGAGACCACGTTCGGCGCCTGCACCTCGAGGTTGCGCGTGTCGTCGGCCTGGATCGGCCCCCGGTCGTCGATCGGACGTCCGAGGCCGTCTACGACGCGACCGAGGAAGCCGTCACCGACCGGGACCGAGAGGATGCGTCCGGTCTGCGTGACCGCGTCGCCTTCCTCGATGCCGGCGGAATCGCCGAAGATGATGCAGCCGATCTCGTTCTCGTCGAGGTTGAACGCCATGCCGAGCAGCCCGCCAGGGAACTCGAGCAGCTCGTTGGCCATCGTTCGCGGCAGGCCGGAGACACGCGCGATGCCGTCGCCGACCTCGATCACGCGTCCGACCTCCTCGCGGTCGACGCTCGGCTCCCAGCTCTCGACGTTCCTGCGGAGTGCCTCCGCGATGCTCGCGGGGTCGATGTTCAATGCCATGTCGTCACACGCTCCCTAGTCGCTGCTTGGCATCGACGAGCCGGGTCGCCACGGAGCCGTCGAAGATCTCGTTGCCCACGCGCGCGACCACGCCGCCCACCACGCTTGGATCGACCACGACCTTCACATCGACCGTTCGGCCCGTGGCCTTCGACAGTGCCTCCGCGATGCGCTTGCGCTGCGCTGCGGAGAGCTCGACCGCTGATCGGACCTCGGCCAACGCCTGGTCACGCTCCCCCGCCGCCACCTCGGCGAGACGCTGCACGATCTTGGGGATCTCGCGCGCCCTTCCCGCGTCGACAACGAAACCGAGCAACGAGACCGTGAGCGGGTTCGCACGCTCGCCCAATATGTCGCCGACCACGCCCTTCTTGTTCTCCGCGGGCAATGCGGCGTCGGTCAACGCATCGCGCAGCGGCGTGTTCTGCTCCAGGGTCTTCGCGAAGGCGTAGAGCTCGTCCTCGACCACCGGCAACGCCTTCTCGGCGCGGGCAACCGTGAACAGCGCCTCTGCGTAGCCGTCGATCACATCGTCGCTGGTCATCTCGGTCCTCGTTCGGCTCTCTGGGATCAGTTCTGGGCGGCGCCGCCCGCGACCTGATCGATGTATTCGTCGATCAGGCGCGCGTGCGCCTTCGGGTCGAGGGATTCGCCGACCACGCGTCCGGCGAGCTCGACCGCGATCTCGCCGACCTGCCCGCGCAGCTCTTGGAAGACGCGATCACGCTCGGCTCGGATCTCTTCCTGCGCGCGGGCCACGGTCGCCTGCGCCTCCTGCTCGGCCTTGGACTGCAGGTCGGCCCGGACCTGGTCAGCCGTGCGTCGGGCCTCCTCGATGATGCGATTGGCCTCGTCGCGCGCGTCGGCGAGCTGCGCGCGGTAGTCGGCCAAGAGCGTGTCAGCCTCGCCGCGCGTGGCCTCGGCCTGCTCGAGCTCCCCCTGGATCTTCTCCCGACGTTCGTCCAGCAGCGTGTTGATGCGCGGCAGAACCCACTTCGACATGAAGAAGAACAGGATCCCGAACGCGATAGCCCCGACCACGAGCTCTTCCCAGTGCGGATAGAGGTCGGACGCCTCGTTGGTCTCTTCGACCGCTTCGGCGGCCGCGATGAAGGCGAGGATCGATGCAACCATGGTTCGGCTCCCCTCGGCCTAGATGATGAACGAGAACGCGATGCCGAACAGGGCGAGCGCCTCGATCAGTCCGATGCCGATGAACATCGTGGCGCGCACCTGCCCCGCGTACTCGGGCTGGCGAGCCATGGCCTCGACGGACTTGCCGATCAAAACTCCGAGCCCGATGCCGGGTCCGATCGCGGCGAGACCGATGACGAGACCTCGGCCGATCGTTGCCAGGCCCTCGAGGTCTCCGGTGAGCTGCGCGAGCAGTGCCAACATGCTTCCTCCTTGGTCAGTGTTCCTCGGCCATCGCGCCGCCGATGTACGAGGCGGTGAGGATGGCGAAGATGAACGCTTGTAGTCCGGATACGAAGATCTCGAAGCCCACCAGCACGATGGCCATGGCGAACGAGAACGGAGCGAAGATCGCCTCGAAGCCACCCTGCAGCATCGCGATCGTGCCCAAGAAGAACACCGCAAGCAGGAAGTGCCCCGCCACGAAGTTGGCCCAAAGTCGGACCGACAGGGTTATCGGCCTGATGATGATCTGGGTGATGAACTCGATGGGCACCAAGAGCACGTAGAGGACCGCTGGCGCGCCGGGAGGCACCAAGACATGTTTCACGTAGCCGAGGAAGCCGTGCTTCTTGACGCCCATCACGTTGTACGTGACCCACGCGACGACGGCCATGACGAGCGGGAACGCGATGCGGCTGTTCGACGAGAAGTTCACGCCGGGCACCACCTCGAAGATGTTCCAGAAGAAGATGGCGAAGAACAAGGTCGCGAGCAGCGGCATGAAGCGAGCGCTGTCGGGGCCGAGCATCGGTATGGCGATGTTCTCTCGGACGAACTGGATGCCGCTTTCGGTGAGGCTCTGCATCTTTCCGGGAACGACTGAGGGCTTGCGAAGCCCGAAGTAGAAGAAGGCGATGAAGCTCACGAACCCCAGCAGCACCAAGAAGTTGGTGAAGTTCATGCAGAACGAGAGGCTTCCGAGGTTGAGCGAGGGTCCCCAGCAGTCCCACACGAAGTCCTTGGTGGTCGGCGGGTGGAACTGGGCGAGCACGGCCGCCACGGCTGCGATCATCGGTGCACACCGTCGGCGCCCGAGCCAGCGCTAGGAAAGGCCCACATGTCGGCCTGCATGCGCCCGGAGAGCAGCTTCATCTCCGCGCCGAGCAGCAGGATCGTCGAAGGCACGACCGCGGCGATGAAGGCGACGACCGAGAACCACGCGGTCTGGTCGAGCAGCGCGATGATCGCGAGGATCACGCCCAGTCGGATCACGAATCCGCAGAGCCCCACCGCGTAGAGCAGCACGGGCGAGATGGTGGCAGCCCACGCCGTGGAGAGGCCGTGAGCGACGAAGTTGGCGGAGACGACGGCGATGCCGGTCGCTGCGGACCAGCCGGCGTCGGCATCGGCGACGATCGCCCCGATCGCGAAGGCGAGGGCTGCCGCGGGAAGCGCGAAGGGCGAGATGCGCCGAATCAGCTCACGTTCAGGCTCAACCGTCGCCACCGTCTCCCCTTCCGTATCGGAGCCACACCAGGTAGATCGCGCTGACCGCGCCGACGATCGCCCCGACCGCGAAGAAGATGCCATCGGTGCCGATCCATCGGTCGGCCAGGTACCCGAGACCGCCCCAGGCGGCGATGCCCCCGATCATCGTCGACGTGATCGCCCACCCGGTTCCCATGCCGCCCCAGGCATCGTTGCCTTGCTGTCGGGCCGTCATGGGCGCATCAGTATAGGCAGTGGCTCCCGCGGGCGTCAAAGCACCGTTTCCGCAGGTCAGAGGGCATTTCTACTCGAGCTTGTGAAAGGATTCACAAATCGTCGAGAGGTCATACCGACGCCTTGGTCGCCCGTAGCCTCGTCAGCGCATAGATGCCGGCGAGGGTCAGACCACCCAGGAAGATGAACGTCGCGAAAACGAAGACGTGCGGCGGGATGCCGACCTTCGTCGCGCCGTACACCCACGTCGGGAACATCGTGGCGGGGCCCTGTACGAAGTTGCTGATCACGAAGTCGTCCATCGAGAGGGCGAAGGCGAGCAACCACCCGGCGAGGATGCCGGGGAAGATCAGCGGCAGGGTGACCTTGAAGAACGTCACCAACGGACCGGCGCCGAGGTCCATCGCCGCGTCCTCGAGCGAACGATCGAGCCCGGCGGCCCGTGCGCGCACCGTCACGGCCACGAACGGGATGCTGAACATCACGTGCGAGACGAACAGCGTGGTGAGTCCTCTGGCGACGCCCAAAGTCACGAAGTACAGCGCCAGCGCCGCGCCGAGCACGACTTCGGGCGAGGAGATGCCGAGGAAGACCACGAAGTCGGTGCTGGCCTTGCCGCGGTAGCGGTAGCGAGCCAGCGCCAGGCCGATCAGTGCGCCGAGACCTGCGGCGGCGAGCGAGCTCGTCAATGCGATCAAGAGGGAATGCTGCAAAGCCTCGGTGAGGTCGGGGATCTCGAACACCCGCCCGTACCAGGCGGTGGTGAAGCCGAACCAGGTGGTCTTGACCCGGGGCGCCGTTCCGAACCCCACGTCGCTGTCGTTGAAGCTGAACAGCACGATCACGAGGATCGGGAACGACAGGTAGAGCATGAACAGCGCCGAGTAGCTCGGCAGGATGAACCTGGTCCATCGCTTGCGCGGCTCGCGCCTGACGGCCACCTCGCGGGCAAGCTGCTCCACCCTGGTCGCGCTCACGTCGTCACTTCCTCGGTGCCCAGCAGCCGAGCGTAGAGGATCGCGCCGACGAGCAGGATCGCCATCAGGATGAAGGCCAGGGTCGCGGCCTCAGGGTAGTCGCGCGCCGTCAAGAACTCCTGCTGGATGATGTTGCCGATCATCGCGGTGCCCGGGCCGCCCAGAACTTCGGCGTTGACGTAGTCGCCCACCGCAGGGATCGATGTGAGCAGCATCGCGGCGAACACGCCCGGCAGCGAGAGCGGGAACACGACCTTGCGGAAAGCCTCGGTCCGGTTCGAGTAAAGGTCCTTCGCAGCCTCGACGAGCCGGCGATCGATCCTTTCGAGCGACACGTAGAGCGGCAGGATCGTGAACGGCAGCAGGTTGTAGGTGATGCCCGCCACCACCGCCAGCGTCGAGCCGAGCACGCGATATTCGTCGGGCAGCAGCCCGATGTCCTTGAGCGTGCCGAGCACCAGGCCGTTGTCGGACAGGATGAGGTTCCACGAGACCGTCCTGATCACGAACGACACGAAGAACGGCAGCAGCAATATGAACAGGAAGACATTCTTGAAACGGCCGCCGTAGAAGGCGATCCAGTACGCGATCGGGTACGCGAGAACCAATGCGACCGCCGTGACGATGGCGCCGTTTCGCAGGGAACGCACCACGAAGGTCCAGTTCTTGGAGAGGGCCTCGCTGTAGTTCGCGAACCGCCAGGTGAGGGTGTACCCACCGATCGCGTCGCCCGTCTGTAACGAGATGCTGATCATCGCGACCATGGGCACGATGAACAGCGCGATCACCCACAACCCGCCGGGAGCGAGCAGCCCGTAGGCGGCCACCCGCTTCCCGAGGCGTTCGCGCCGGCGCGGACCTAGGTCGTGAAGATCGGGAGGAACAGGTCGTTCCATTGTTCGATCTCTTCTCCCTCGAGCACCCGATAGTTGTACAGCTTCATGTCGGGCGTGGGGAACACGAACGGGCTGTTGGCGATCGTCTCCAACACGGCTGCGCTGGTCCCGCTCGCCGCGTCCGCATCGGCCTGCACGATCTCGCCTCCCGCAGGCACCGGACTCACGTAGGCGTTCCACTCGGTGAGCAGCGCCGCGTTCTCGGGGTCGTAGTAGTGGTCCATGACCATGATCGCGCCCTTGGGGTTCGCGGCGTTCATGGGGATCACCATGTTGTCCACCCAGACGATGCCACCCTGGCTAGAGATGTCGAACTCGAAGGTCGCGAACTCGGGGTAGTAGAGGGAGTCGTTGATCACGTCGCCCGACCACGCCATGGTGGCCCAAAGGTCCCCGTTCTCGAAGGCGGCCAGGTATCCCTGATCGTCCCACTTGCGCAAGCCGCCCCACTCGTTGAACGACGAAAGCAGGTCGGCGGCCTTCTGCCAGTCCTCGGGCGTTGACGTCTCGGGGTCGATACCGAGCTCGATCATGGCCAGGTTGGGGGAGTCGGCGTTGTTGCCGAAGAGCGCGACGTGACCCTTCCAGTCATCGTTCATCAGATCCTGCATGCCCGTGATCGGACCGTCGACGAAGTCCGTGTTCCACGCGTAGCCGGTCATGCCCGACTGCCAGGCCATCGAATACTTGTTGCCCGGGTCGTACGCCGGATCCTTGAAAGCATCACCGGCGTTCTCGTTGAAGTTCGGCGTCAGCGAATGGTCGAGCTCGATCAAGTAGCCGAGCGCCATCATCTCGCTCAGCTCCTGCCCATTCGTGATCACGATGATGTCGTGGGTGGTGTCCTGGCCCGCTTCCATGGCGGGGCGGATCGCTGCGTAGAACTCCTCGTTGGAGTTGATGTCGGCGCGGTACTCGACCTCGATGCCCGTCGCTTCGGTGAACTTGTCGAGGCTGGGCCTGATGCGGTTGCCGTCCTTATCCTTGGCGATGTCGAGGTAGGCGGGCCAGTTCGTGAAGTTGACCAGGTCGCCCGCCTGCTGCTCGGCCCACCACTCTGGCGTACCCACTCCCCCCGGCTGCGGAGCCTCGGTCGCCTCCTGACCCGGCGTACCGCAGGCAGCGAGGATCGAGGCCAGACTCAACGTTCCGGCGCCCACCCCCGCCGCTTTCAACAGGTTGCGCCTGGACATGCGCTTGGACGTCATGCCCCGGAGCCATGCCGGATCCACGTTGCGGAAATCCTGACTCATGCCACATCCTCCTCGACTAGATCTTCCGACGGTTCGACGACGAACGTGTGCTCGGGGAGCCACTCGAGCCGGACCTGCTGCCCAGCGGCAGGTAAGGTGCCCGCTGCCCCGAGATTCTGCGCATACACCGTCAGCTGGTGGCCACCGGGGACCTCCACCTTGAATTGATAGTTCACCCCGATGTATGTGGCGACGCGAACGGTGCCGGTGACGTGGTTGCGGTCCGAGGGCGCCTGCCCGTCGTCGACCACGATCGTGATCTTCTCCGGCCGGACGCCCACCTTCGTGGTCGGTCCGAGCAGCTCGGCCGGCTCCGCGCTCTGGGCGAGGATCGTCTCCCCGGTGGGGAGCTGCACGGTCACCTCGCCGTTCGAGGATCCCTTGATCTCGCCGTCGAGTAGGTTGGACGCTCCCAGGAAGCCGGCCACGAACTCGGTCGCAGGGTGCTCGTAGACCTCCTCCGGCGAGCCGAGCTGCTCGATCTTGCCCGCGCGCATGACGGCCAGCCGGTCCGACATCGTCATGGCTTCTTCCTGGTCGTGCGTCACGTAGATGAAGGTGATGCCGACTTCCTGCTGGATGCGCTTCAGGTAGAGCTGCATCTGCTTGCGGAGCTTCATGTCGAGGGCGCCGAGAGGCTCGTCGAGCAAGAGCACCTGCGGATTGTTCACAAGCGCCCTGGCCAGTGCGACGCGCTGCTGCTGGCCACCCGACATCTGGGGCGGCTTGCGCTCCTCGAAGCCGGTGAGATCGACCAGCCGCATGGTGTCGGCGACCCGGGTCTCGATCTCACCCTTGTCGACCTTCTTGCGCCTCAAGCCGAACGCGACGTTCTCGTACACGTCGAGGTGCGGGAACAGCGCGTAGGACTGGAAGACGGTGTTCACGTCTCGCTTGTACGGCGGCAGGTCGGTGACATCGCGCCCGCCGAGAAACACGGTGCCGTACGTCGGATCCTCGAAACCTCCGATCATGCGGAGCGTGGTGGTCTTGCCGCAACCAGAGGGCCCGAGCATCGAGAAGAACTCCCCCTCGGAGATGTCCAATGACAGATCGTCGACCGCTGCGACGTCGCCAAACATCTTCGTGACCCGTTCCAGGCGAACGTCGATCTCGTTCGGCACGCGCTCTCCCTCCTCGACCCCGCCAACGGCACCGTGCACCGAAGGCGGCGAACATCGTCATGTGTCACTACGTAGTCCGGGAACCCTCAGGTTCGGAGGTGCATCATCGACCACTTGTACGGAATGGACAAGGGGGAGGCTCGCAGCTCGTCAACCCGACGGCTCCGAGCTCGACGGCGCAGGCGGAATTGCCCTCGCTTCCGAGGACCCATCGCCCCGGTGGCGCCATCGATCGAGGGCCGGAAGCGCCGTCACGAGGAAGAGCGCAAGCGCGACCAGCAGGATCAAACCGACGGTTGCACGACCGTCGATCAGCCCGACCGCAAGCGCGCTCGCACTGATCAACGCGCTCCACAGGTACATCAGCAGCACGGCGCGCAGGTGACTGTGACCGATGTCCATCAGTCGATGGTGGATGTGTTCCTTGTCGGCGTGACCGATGCCCTGGCCCCGCCACGTGCGTCGCACGATCGCCAGCACCACGTCGAGGAAAGGGATGAACAGCACGAGCAGCGGCACCACCAGGACCCCGGCGATGGCTGCGATGTCGCCGCCGCTCGGCGGCAATGGGTTCAGCCCGACGCCGTCGATCGTGGCGATCGAGAGCAGCATGCCGAGCAGCAGAGCGCCCGAGTCCCCCATGAAGATCTTGGCCGGGTGAAAGTTCCACGGCAAAAAGCCGAGGCACATGCCCACGGCGATCGCCGAAAGCAGCGCAGCGGCCGAGGCATCGCCGAACGTGCTCGGCGTGCGGATCGTGTACACGAAGAACGAAGCGGCCGCGATCGCGATCATGCCTGCCGCGAGCCCGTCGAGCCCATCGACCAGATTCACGGCGTTCGTCACGGCCACCACCCACAAGATCGTGAGCGGCACGGCGATGTCCGGGTCTAGCACCACCACCCTGGAGCCCGGGATCCAGAAGAACGCGAGCGCCGCGCCCATCAGCACGAGCACTCCCGCGATGAACACCTGGGCCGTGAACTTGGCGAGGGCACTGGTGCCGCGGCGATCGTCGATCAGACCCAACCCGACCATGAGGGTGCACGTGGCGACCGCAGCGAGCGGGATCGGGCTGCCACGGTGCAGGTCGTCAAAGAACGGCAGCACGAACGCGATGCCCATACCGGCCAGGAACCCCGCGTACATGGCGAGCCCACCCATCGTCGGGGTGGGTACCGCGTGCACGGTGCGGTCGTTCGGTTGTGAGATCGCCCCGATGCGCACCACGAGTCGGCGGACGATGGGCGTGGCGACGAACGTCGTGCCCGCGCTCGCGAGGAAGATCGTCAGGTAGGCGCCCACCGCTAGGGGTAGACGGGGAAGCGCTGCATCAGGTCACGCACCCGAGCCCTCGCCTTCTCCTTCACTCCCGCATCGTCGGCCGCCTTCAGCACATCGGCCACGATGCTCGCGATCTCACGCATCTCCGGCTCGTCCATGCCGAGCGTCGACGGGCCGGGGGTGCCGACGCGGATGCCCGACGGCGCCGAGGGTGGGTTCGGGTCGAACGGGATCTGATTCTTGTTGAGCGCGATGCCCACCTCGTCGCAGGCGGCTTCAGCGGTCTTGCCGTCGATGCCGAGCGGCCGCAGGTCGGCGAGCAGCAGGTGCGAGTCGGTGCCTCCCGAGACGATGCGCAGGCCCTCGTCGGTGAGACCGGCCGCCAGCGCTCGCGCATCGCGCACGGTGCGCACGGCGTAGTCCCGGAACTCCGGCATCGAGGCTTCCTTGAGCGCCACGGCCTTAGCGGCGATGCAGTGCTCGAGGGGGCCTCCCTGCATCATGGGGAACACAGCCTTGTCGATCGCCTTGGCGTATTCCTCGCGACAGACGATCATCGCCCCACGCGGTCCACGAAGCGCCTTGTGCGTGGTGAACGTCACGACATCGGCGTGGGGCACCGGTGAGGGGTAGGCGCCGCCCGCCACGAGGCCGATGAAGTGGCTGGCGTCGACCCACAACAGGGCGCCAACCTCGTCCGCGATCTCTCGGAACGCGGCGAAGTCGATCTCGCGCGGGTACGCGGTGAAACCCGCGAGCACGATCTTGGGCCGATGCTCCTTGGCCAGATCGCGGACGCGGTCCATGTCGAGCTGCTCGGTCTCGCGGTCGACCTCGTAGCCGACGAAGTTGAACCACATGCCGCTCACGTTGACCGGCGATCCGTGCGTGAGATGGCCACCGTGAGACAGCACCATGCCGAGCACCTTCTCGCTCGGGTCGTTCGGAGTGAGGAACGCTCCGAACACCGCCATGTTGGCCTGGGCCCCCGCGTGCGGCTGCACGTTGGCGTGATCGGCGCCGAAGAGCTCCTTGGCCCGGTCGATGGCGAGCTGCTCGGTTACGTCGACGAACTCGCACCCCCCGTAATAACGCCGGCCCGGGTACCCCTCGGCGTACTTGTTGTTCATCGTCGAGCCGATCGCGGCCAGCACCGCCGGGCTCGCGTAGTTCTCCGACGCGATCAGGCGCAGCTCGGTGCGCTCTCGCTGCAGCTCGCCCGCGATCGCCGCGGCGACTTCCGGATCGGTGTCCTTCAGCGCTTGCCAGTCGGCTGCGTATTCCCTCTCGTTCTCTCCTTCGCCCATCGCTATAGCTCCCCTCGTTCGATCGATGCGATCTGCTCCAGCCGAGGCACGTGACGGCCACCGTCGAATCCCGTGGCCAGCCACACACGCACGATCTCTCGTGCGTATTCCTTTGCGACCACTCGCCCGCCCAGGCTCAACACGTTCGCGTCATTGTGCCTGCGCGACAGCTCCGCGAGGAAGAGGTCATGGCAGAGCGCCGCCCGCACCCCGTGCACCTTGTTCGCAGCGATCTGCTCGCCCTGGCCCGATCCGCCCATCACGATGCCACGCTCACACTCGCCGTTGCCCACGGCGTGTGCCGCGGCAGCGATGAACACCGGGTAGTCGACGGGCAGCTCGGAGTCGGTGCCGAAGTCGGTCACTTCGTGCCCTTCGTCGCCGAGGAACGCCTTCAGGTCTTCCTTCAACAGGAACCCCGCATGATCGCTGCTCATCGCGATGCGCATCGGCTCACGCCTCGTTCGCCGCCGGCACCTGCTCGGCGCCGTACAGCCCGTCGACCAAGCGCGCGACCCACTCTTCGAGCTCCCACGCGATCGCTCGGTAGCTCTGCAGGGGAAGCCCGATCGGGTCGGCCACATCTTCGTCGAGCGGATTGCCTTGGAACCCTTCTCGTCTCGCCTCGGAGGCGGCTGCTACGCGATCGGCCAGCCTGCGAGCGCCGCCGTCGGCGTCGGATGACACCGGGGGCAGCAGAGTCTCCAGCAGCCGCACGAGCTCCTTCAACGTGAAGGTTCGGCTCGCGACCTCGAGATCGTGCTCGAGCGCCTCGCGATGCTCGACCGCCATCGCGATCACCAGGTCGGCCGCGCGCGCTCGATCAGGAGAGAGGCGGCGGGCGCGGTGCTCGCCGATGACGACCCCTCGCTCAGCGGCCGCCTTGACAGCTTCGGGGGTCGCCGAGACGCCCTCGAGCCCCCATGTGCCAGCCGACGAGACTCTCGGCGCAGCCTCGCCGAACCGCGCCGTGAGGGCGTTGCGGAGCATCCCCTCGGCGATCGGGGAACGACAGATGTTACCGGTGCAGACGACCAAGATCGAGGTCATGACGAGGGGCGCGAGTCTAGCAGTGCCTCCTTTGCCGGAAGTAGCCGGGCGATCGCCTCGGGCGCCACATCGCCGGCCCGCAGCACCCGGGCCTCACCGTGTGCCAGGTCGAGCACCGTGGACCCCACCCCCTCGAGCGGAACCTGTTGGCACAGATACACCTCGACGAGGTCGCCGAACGCGGCCCGGAGCTCCTCACAGGTGGTAGCGGGAGCCTCGCCGGACCGGTTCGCGCTGGTCATCGCGAGCGCACCCGATGCCTCGAGCACCGCCCGAGCGAGCGGGTGCGCCGGAACACGAACCCCGATAGTGCCCTCGTCGCCGCCAAGATCCCATGTGTGGCTCGCGTCGGTGCGCGCCAGCACGAGCGTCAGCGCGCCCGGCCAGAACCCCGCCGCGAGCGCCTCCGCCCGCTCGTCGAACGATGCGACCTCGCGCGCGGTTGCCGTCGTCGACACGAGCACCGGAAGCGTCAGGTCGCGGCTGCGCTGCTTCGCCTCGAAGACCCGGCCGGTGGCGGCCGCGTCGTCGGGACGGGTGCCGAGCCCGTACACGGTGTCGGTCGGGAACACGACGAGCTTGCCCTCGAGCGCCGCCCGAGCCGCCTCGGCGATCGGATCGCGCGTCACGGCCATCTCGCGAGGACAACGCGATCGCGCCCTGCGAGGTCGGGCCTCACCGAGACTCGAGCGGCCCCGGCCGCGGTCGCGGCGGCGGCGACCGCCGGGCCCTGCTCCTCGCCGATCTCGACCACCACCGACCCCCCGGGGCGCAACAACGGCGCTGCGTGCGCGAACAGACGCTCGTACACCGCCAGGCCGCCGACGAGCGCCTCGATCGGGTCTGCTCGCACCTCTGGTGGCAGCGCGTCGTAGGCGTCGGGCTCGATGTAGGGAGGGTTGGCGACCACCAGGTCGATGGCGCCACACATCGATCTCGGCAACTCGGCGAACATGTCTCCCTGGACAAGTGCGATCTCGAGGCCGTTGCGGCTCGCGTTCTCACCAGCCAGCGCAACCGCGTCGGGCGACAGGTCGACGGCCCACACCTCGGCGTCAGGGCGCTCATGCTTGAGCGACAGTCCGATCACGCCGGTGCCGGTTCCGATATCGACCACGACTGGCGAGCTAACGTCGCGCACGATCTCGAGCGCAACATCGACGACCACCTCCGTCTCTGGCCGGGGCACGAAGACCCCGGGTCGCACGGTGACCATCAGGTACCGGAAGCCTGCCTCGCCGGTCAGGTGCTGCGTCGGCGCGCCCTCGCATCGCCTGCAGAGAAGTCGCCCGAAGGCCTTCGCCTCGGCCGCGCGCAGGGGCTCGGCGCGCCCATACAAACCCACCCGGTCGGTATCGAGCACCGATGCGAGCAGCTGCTCCGCCGTCGGCAACGGCGCATCGACGCCGCGGCGCTCCAGGTAGCCGGCGGCCCGCCGCACGACCTGCGCGGGCCTCACTCCGCTTCCTCCTCAAGACCATGCGCGAGCTGCTGTGAACGCTCGGCCGCGTTGAGGCGATCGCCGAAACCATCGAGCTCTTCCCCCCCGGCGAGCACATCGGCGAGCTGGTGCGAGGTGTGCTTGATGCGGTGGTCGGTCACCCTTCCGTCCGGGAAGTTATAGGTGCGGATCTTCTCAGAGCGATCGCCGGACCCTAGCTGTGATCGGCGCGCCGCGGCCTCCTTAGCAGCGGCCTCGTCCAGGGCGCGCCGCAGCAACCGCGCTCGCAGATATCGCATCGCCTTCTCCCGATTCTGCAGCTGGGAGCGTTCTTCCTGACATTCGATCTTGATGCCGGTCGGCACGTGCACGATGCGCACGGCCGAGTCGGTCGTGTTGACCGATTGCCCGCCGGGGCCACTCGAGCGGTACACGTCGATCACGAGATCCTCCGGGCGGATGTCGACCTCGACCTCTTCGGCCTCGGGCAACACCGCGACGGTGGCCGTCGATGTGTGGATGCGACCCGACGACTCCGTGACCGGCACCCGCTGCACCCTGTGCACACCCGACTCATGCTTCAGGCGACCGTATGCATCGCGCCCGTGCACCTCGATCACGGCTTCCTTGAAGCCCCCGAGAACGCTCGGAGAGCTCGACAGCACTTCGGTCTTCCAACGGCGACGCTCGGCGAGCCGCCGGTACATCTCGAACAGCTCCCCGGCCCACAAGGCGGCCTCCTGGCCCCCGGCGCCCGCCCGGATCTCGACGATCAGGTCCTTGCCGTCGTTCGGATCCTTGGGCACGAGCAGCGATTCGAGCCGAGCCCTGATGCCGGCTGCGCGGTCGTCAGCCTGTGCGGCCTCATCTTCGAGGAACGCCACCATGTCGGGGTCGCGCTCCGACGACGCCATCTCGCGCGCGTCGGCTGCTTGCTTCACCGCCTCGCGGTAGTCGCCGTAGGGCGTCACGATCTCGTCGAGCTCGGCGAAGGCCTTGCCGAGCGATCGCAGACGGTCGTGGTCCGACGTTACGCCGGGCTCGGCCATCTCGGCCGAGATGCGCTCGTGCCGAGCCCTGATGTCGTCGAGCCGCTGGTCGAAGTCGTCGCTCACGGTTCCGATCATCTCAGGGGGTGCGACGGATCGCCGACGCGACCGGCGCCCAGCGAGGAACACCGGTCACGGCGTTCGGCTATCGCTCGAGGTCTCGTTCATCGTCGAGGGCGAAATCGAACAAGCTCATGTCGGGAAGCTCGGGTGACGCCACCTCGCCGGCCGATGCCTCGTCGATCGGCCCATCGGATCGCTCCTCGGGCTCGCGCGGCGGCTCTTCGGACCGGAGCGGCGGCTCTTCGGGTCGTGACGGTTGCGCAGAAGGATCGATCGCCACCTCGAGGTCCTCGGCGACCGACAGGAGCCGCGACTGCATCTCGTGCAGCTGATTGAGCATGTCTGCTCGTCGCGCAGCCAGGCTCGCCAACATGCGATCGGACTCTTCCCGGGCAACGATCATCGACTGCGATGAGCGCATGCGCGCTTCTTCGGCCCGCGCCTTCGCCTCGGCCTTGATGTGCTCGGCCTCGGTGCGAGCCTGCTCGACGACGTGCGCAGCTTCACTGTCGGCTGTGACCAGCATGTTCGCGAACCGCTTCGAGAGTTGCTCGTAGGGATCGGTGGTGGGCGCCGACACGGACTCGCCCGCGGCCTTCAGTGCGGCCTCGAGCTCAGCGACCCGGCCGCGCGCGTCGGCCAACGAGTGCTCGAGCGCGTCGACGCGACTGGCGACCAGCGTGAGGTAGCTCTGGACCTGGGCAGGGTCGTATCCGCGCCGAATGGTGGCGAACTCACGTTGGCGGATCTGCTCCCCGCCGTCTGCGGCAGGGGACCCCGCGCCTTCCGTCGTCTCCACGGCCCCTCCTGAAGGCATGACCCGGTGAACGCGTTACCCGGTCACGATCGCCGTCGTCGGTGACGGGCCTCGATGACCGACGGGCGCCTCGTTCATCTTGCGGAAATGACCCGGCCGATGCAACGACATCGGCCCCACCGTTCGAAGGTGCCCGAACGATCAGCCAGCGGTACCTGCGGCCTCTTCCTCGCGACGCAACACCTCGTCGAACGAGGCGATCGCGACTTCGATCTGTGAGTCGTCGGGCTCCTGGGTCGTGATCTTCTGGAGCCAGATGCCGGGGGCCATGAGCGCCCGCATCACGAGCGATCCGTGGAACCGCGCCCCGAGGCGCAGAGCCTCGTACGCGATGCCCGCGATGATCGGGATCGCCACGATGCGCGATGCGATCCGCCAGAGGAACCCCGGCGTGCCGAACAGGGTGAACACGAAGATCGTGATGACCATGACGATGATCAAGAAGTTCGTGCCGCACCGCACGTGCTCCTTCGGATACCGGTCGACCTGGTCGGGCACGAGCTCGACCCCGTGCTCGTAAGCCGCGATCGTCTTGTGCTCGGCCCCGTGGTACTCGAACACGCGGTGGATGTCCTTCGTGCGACCGATGAGCCAGAGGTAGCCCACGAACAGGAACACCCGGAACACGCCCTCGCCGATCAGCAGCGGCACGCCTTTGCCGACGCGGCCTTCGACCCAGGTGAACAGGGTGGTTGGGCCGAGGATGAAGACGCCTACGAACAGCAGCATCGCGATCGCGAGCGACACCCCGATCTGCTTCGAGGTCAACTGCTCGTCGTCGTCGACCGACTGGTTCGCCGCGATCATGAGGGCCCGCATACCGATCGCGAGCGATTGACCCAGCACGATCACCCCGCGCAACAAGGGCTTTCGCAGGATCGGGTGGCGGTCGGCCATCGACTCGATGTCGTGGGATTCGAGGTGAAGGTCACCGCTCGGACGGCGAACCGCGACCGCCCAGTGGCGGGCGCCGCGCATCATGACGCCCTCGACGACGGCTTGACCGCCGTACAGGTGCGGAGCGGGCGCGGACGAGACCGCCGGGTCGTCGGCCACGCGCCGCTAGCTCTTCTGGGCTTCCTGCTGGGCGGCTTGGGTCTTCGCGTAGCGCCGCTGGAACCGCTCGACCCGGCCGCCGGTGTCGACGAGCTTCTGCTTGCCCGTATAGAAGGGGTGGCAGTTCGAGCAGATCTCGGCCCGGATCTCGCTCACGGTGGATCGGGTCTGGAACGTGTTCCCGCACGAGCAGTGCACGTTCGCGATCTGGTAGTCGGGGTGGATCCCTTGCTTCATGGTGTTCGCGTCTCCTCACTTTGCCCGCTGAGGGTACCTCTCACCGATTCCCAACGCCTCGGTATTCCCGAGGGCAGGGCGCTGCCTCGGTGCTCAGCTGCCGCTCTTGGCGATCTCCTTCAGGAACTGCTCGTTGGACTTCGTTGCCCGGATCTTGTCGGTGAGCAGCTCGAGCGCGGCCCCCGGCTCGAGGGCGTGGAGAACCCGGCGCAGCTTGATCACGAGCGCGAGCTCCTCGGGCGGCATCAGCAGCTCTTCCTTCCGTGTGCCGGACGCATCGACGTTGATCGCCGGGAACAGCCGCTTCTCTGAGAGCTGTCGGTCCAGCCGCAGCTCCATGTTACCGGTGGCCTTGAACTCCTCGAAGATCCCCTCGTCCATACGCGACCCGGTCTCGACGAGCGCGGAGGCGATGATCGAGAGCGAGCCGCCCTCCTCGATGTTGCGCGCCGCGCCGAAGAACCGGCGGGGCGGGTAGAGCGCCGACGCGTCGATGCCGCCGGACAGGATCTTGCCGCTCGCCGGCATCGCGAGGTTGTAGGCGCGCGCGAGTCGCGTGAGCGAGTCGAGGATGATCACGACGTCCTGCTTGGACTCCGCGAGTCGCTTCGCGCGCTCGAGCACGAGCTCGGTGACCTGGATGTGCTGATCGGTCGGCTTGTCGAACGTGGAGTAAACGACCTCGGCCGCGGTGACCGTGCGCTGCCAGTCGGTGACCTCCTCCGGCCGCTCGTCGACGAGTAGCACGATCAGGTGCACCTCCGGATTCGAATTGATGATCCCGTTCGCGACCTGCTTGAGGATCGTCGTCTTGCCGGCCTTGGGCGGCGCAACGAGCATGCCGCGCTGCCCCTTCCCGATCGGCGCGATCATGTCGATGATGCGCTCGGTCACGGCCAGCGGGCCCGACTCGAGCCGGAACCGCTCGTCGGGGAACAACGGGGTGAGCTTGTCGAAGGTCGAGCGTTCCTTCGCCGACTCGGGGTCCATGTCGTTGACGGTCTCGACGTCGAGCAGGGCAAGGTACTTCTCGGTGTCGCGCGGACGGCGCGCCTTGCCCGACACCACGTCGCCCTTGCGAAGCGCAGCCTTGCGCACCTGCGAAACCGATACGTAGATGTCGTCGGAGCCCGGCGCGTAGCCCGATGTCCGTAGGAAGCCGTACCCGTCGGGCAGAAGGTCGAGGATGCCAGTGTGCGTAGGGGCGCTGGCCATCTCCTCGGCCCGCTCCTGCTCCTCGCGCAGCCGGCGCTCCTCGCGCAGCCGGCGCCGGTCTTCGCGAGACGGACGCTGCCGGCGGTCACGGTCTTGCTGACCGCCCTGGTTGCGGTCGCCGCCCTGGTTGCGGTCGCCGCCCTGGTTGCCCTGGTTTCGATCGCCTCCCTGGTTGCGGTCGCCGCCTTGGTTGCCCTGGTTGCCTTGGTTTCGATCGCCGCCTTGACCGGCCTGATTGCGGTCACGAGCTTGACCACGGGCGCCCTGATTCCGGTCTCGATCTTGGCCTGCGCCTCCCTGGTTGCGGTCGCCTCGGGGACGCTCGCGGTTGGAGTCACGCTCCTGTTGCTCGCGGGACCGATCGGCGCCTTCGTCGCCCTGCGGGTCGGGTCCGCCCGGGCTCGCGTCCTCGGCGAGGTCGTCGGTCGGCTCGGCCACGGCGACCGCTGTGGGCTGCGGAGAGCTCTCTCTCGCACCGTTACCGCCATCGTTCACGATGGCGTCGATCAAGCCGGACTTGCGCAAACGCTGGGTGCCCTCGATGCCCATCTCCTGGGCGATGCGTTGCAGCTCGGGGATGAGCTTCTGTTCGAGGACGGTGCGATCGGTCGTGGTCTCCATGAGGCTATGCCTCTCCCTTCAGATCATGCTCGAGCGTCTTCCAGTCGGCCATAAACTTCTCGAGGCCGAGGTCGGTAAGTGGGTGCTTCACGAGCTTTCGGAACACGTCGACCGGCATCGTGGCGATGTCGGCGCCGGCTTCGGCCGCCTCGACAACGTGCATCGGATGGCGGAGCGACGCAGCGAGCACGTTGGTCTCGTATCCCTGCACCGTGTAGATGTCGGTGATGGCGCGCAGGGCGCCCATGCCGTCACTCGCGACGTCGTCGATGCGCCCGATGAACGGCGACACGATGTACGCACCGATCTCGGCGGCCAGGATCGCTTGGGCCGGCGAGAACACGAGCGTGACGTTGACCCTGATGCCCTCGTCGGTGAGTCGCTTTCCCGCCGACAGACCGTCAGGCGTCATCGGCACCTTCACGACCGCGTTCGGCGCCTTCTGCGACAGGCCGACGCCCTGCTCGTACATCGCCTCGGCCTCCGCCTCGGTGGTCTCGAGCGAGATGTCTCCAGGCACGGTCTCGAGGATCTCCTTCCAGACCATGTCGGGGTCCTGGCCCTGCTTGGCGATCAGCGACGGGTTCGTCGTGACGCCGGAGAGCACACCCCAACGGTTGATCTCGCGGATCTCCTCGATGTCGGCGGTGTCGAGGAACAACCTCATACGAAAGTGCCTCCTCTGGCTTCTCTAGCGGCGTCTCGGGCTCGGTCGGCGCGGTCGATCAGGTCCTCGTTGGCCTCACGGATCTCGGCCGCCCGCTGGGTGGTTCGTTCCATCACCAGGTCCATCACCGCGGCGATGGCCTGGTCGAAGCTGTAGTTCGGCAACACCGGCACACCGTGCGACAGCGCCTGGCTCTTCACGTACCTCTGCAGCCGCCGGATGTTGTCGAACCCCGCCGTATACCGCTCTGCGGGCCGCGACGCGACGGCGTCCTCTCGGGTAGCGAAATGCGACAGGTGCCGCGCTTCGTCTTCGACTCCGAGGATGAACGGCACCGCGAGGATCCGGTCCTGCTGCGATTCCAGGTCGACGAACCCCGGCACGATGTGCGCGCCTTCGATCACGATGCTCGTGCCCTCGGTCGCGGCGCGTTCGATCAGGGCATTGATCCCGACGGCCACTGCCGCGGTCTGCTCACGGAAGCCGAGCAGCAGGGCATCGGACGTGGCGCCCGGCGGCTCACGCAGCGCCTGATCGGCGTGGAACGACGACGTGTGCAGCGTGGGCATGAGCTCCGACGACAGCATCGAACGCATGACCTCGCGGATCGCGTCGGTCGCCACGACCCGCACGATGCCGAGCCGGGCTGCGAGCTGCGTCGCGATGGTCGACTTGCCGACGCCCGTCGATCCGCCGATGAGGATTACGAGAGGCACGTCGAGACGCTCCACCTCACGCCAGCGCAGGAAGTTCTTGGCGTAGCGCGCACCTGCGAGCTCGCCGATCACCGAGAGCGCCAGCTCGGCGATCTCGTCGGAGGTCACCGAGGCCACACCCTGCTCGCGCAAGCGGTCCTCGATCTCCTCGGCCACCTGATACGCGCGGTAGGGCGACAGGCCCGTCACCATGACCTGCGAGGCCATCAACCCCTTGGAGAACGGCAGGCCCGGCTCGCGGTCGGTGATGACGATGTGAGGCGTCTTGGGTTCCTTGTGGCTCTCAGGTTGGCTCTCAGGTGTTTTCATCGGGCTCACTCACGGGGTTCGGGCGCGGTGTGCGCCTCGCTGCTTCGCGAGGTCGATCACTCCGCCCAACGAAGTGTCGAGGTCGCTCGACCCTTCGATGACGACTGCACGGTTGTCCACGAACACGACCTCCGCCCCTCGGTCGAAAGCCCGCTCGACGCCGATGTCGACGGCGGCGGCTTTCAACTCCGTGAGGAGGACGTCGTACTCCTGGGCTGCGTCGAGATCCTCCGCGAAACCGACCCGATCGGCCAGTCGCGCGCTCCACCCCACCACCTCACATCGGGTGGCCTCCCGCAGGTGCTCGACCTGACGGGCGGCGACGCCGCCGGGGGCGGTGGTGGCGAAGAACACTCGCGCATCCCCTACATCGCCCAACGGAACCGGGACGAAGTCGGTGACCAACAGCTGCGACTCATCGAGGAACCGAAGGACGTGGGATCGCAGTGCGGAGAGATTCTCGGACCCGGCATGCGGGCCGGACGCCATGGTAACAACCACCAGGTCAGACCGCAACAGCCGATAAGGGCCGAGGTAACCCCCCACGTACTCTGGTGGCGCGGCGGCCGGCACCACGAGCACGCCCGCATCCCACGGCACCGGCGGCACGGCCGCACCGCTTCCCTCGAGCACGACCAGCCCCGGGCCGCGCGCCGCGGCGAGCTCGGCTGCCTGTCTTACGTTGGTGGCATACGGCGCCCCGGCGAGCCCGCCGCCCGCCCGCCGCGCTCCGATGGTGGTCACCCCCGTCGTCAGCGCGTCTTCCAGGTAATCGGAGGCCGCGTGCTGGCCGGCTCGAACCAGCTCCACCAGCCCGTGCACGGTCACGCTTCCCGCCTCGGCGACCTGCGGCTCGGCCGGACCGCCACGACCCATGGCCACCACGATCGGGTCCTCACCGCGGCGAGATGCGAGCCTGGCGAGCTCGCCACTGATCGCCGTCTTGCCAGTGCGCTTACCGGTCCCGATCACCGCGAGCGTCGGGACGTCGATGGCAGGACCTTCCTCGGGCGGCACGAGCTCGAAGTCGGCGCCTGCATACCGCACCCCGCGGGTCAGGGCTACGGCAACGAGCTCCATGCGCTCTCGGTAGCCGAGGACCGGCTCGTCCGAGAGGTCGAGCACCACCTCGGGGTTCCATTCCGCGATCGCCGCGGCCACCGCCGCCATGCGATCGCTGCCCGCGGCGCGCGTCGCCACGCCGATGTCGGGCAGCGAGCGAGGGTCGATCTTCTCGATGCCTCCGACGAACACCGCACCCACCACCTCGTGACCACGTTCGGAAGCCGTCTCGATGGCCCAGCGCGTGACCGGCGGATAGTGCTCGCCGTCCACGAGCACGACGGTTCTCATGTATGAGCGGTCCTTCCTGGACGAGGGTGGTGTGGACCTATCGAACGCGTTCGGCCGTTAGCCGAGCCGCGGCTAGTCGCCGACGGGCGCGGTACGTTCCTGCACCGGCTGCTCGTGCTCCCTGTGGAACTGGTCGCCTTCCAGAGAGAAGTGGGTCATCACGTGGCTCTCTCCGAACGGGAACCGACGGAGGATACGCACCTGCCCGTCGTCGAATTCCAGCACGTTGTAGCAGGGTTTGGTGTAACCGCGCACCCGCAGCGACGACACGGTTCCCGCGTTCGCGACGTACATGTTCTCGAGCCGCCACACGTACGGCACGTGCTTGTGGCCCGAGAGCACGACCTGGACGCCTGCGTGGATCAGCACCTCGAGCAGGTCGCCGGCGTCCATCACCGTGCTGCGCTCACGGCCCGTGCCCGGGATCGGCAGCAGATGATGGTGCAGCACGAACACCTTCAGCTGCGCGGGCTCCTCGAACTGTCGCCGGATCCAGTCGTAGTGCACCCGTCCGACCTTGCCTTCGTTGAGATCGGGCTCACTCGAGTCGATGCCGACGATGCGCACGCCCTCGACGTCATGAGACCACATGCGTGGCCCGATCAGATCCTCGAAGTGCAGGTAGCCAACGTTGCGCGAGTCGTGGTTGCCGGGCACCGTGAGCATCGGCGCCTGGATGCGCTCCGCGTAGGCGACCCAGTTCTTGTACTCCTGGCGATAGCCCTCAGCCGTCAGGTCGCCGCTCACGACCACGACATCGGGCCGCATCTCGTTAAGCTCTGCGATCACCCTGTTCATGAGGTTGGGCACGAAGAACTGCGAGCCGACGTGCGGATCCGAGATGTGGGCGATCGTGACCACGGGTGTAGTCAGTCTAATAGGGCAGGGGCGCGCTGGCGCGGAAGCCGGCCTCTCGCGTCTCAGTAGCTTCGCGCCTCAGTGCAACCCGCCCGTGGGACGATACCTGGCGCGATGACATGGCTGGATGTGTTGCTTGTGGTGCTGCTCGCGGTCTCGATCTACTCGGGCTACCGACGCGGCGCCGTGCTGCAACTGACGGGCGTCGCTGGGCTGTGCATCGGCGTCGTCGTGGGGGTGATGCTCGCGCCACGAGTCGCCGAGCTCGCGGATTCGCAGCCGACAGGCGTCGCTCTGGTGCTTGGCACCGCCCTCGTTGCAGGCGCGATCGGCAACATGGCGGGCTGGCTCGTCGGAAGCCGGCTGCGCCGGCGCGCTCACGAGACCCCGTTGCGCAAAGTCGACGCGATAGGCGGTTCGGTGCTATCGGCCGCCACCTTGGTGCTGGCAACGTGGTTCCTCACGCTGAACCTCGCTGAGGGGCCGTTCCCGATGCTGTCGAGAGGGCTGCGCTCGTCACGGATAGTTCGCACGCTCGAGGCCACCCTTCCCGCCCCGCCCTCGCTCGTCGACCGGGCTGCCGACCTGTTGCCGTTGTTCGGCCTGCCCGACGGCTCGGTGGATCTGCCGGGCCAGCCCGCCCCCCCGGTGGACCCGCCGAGCGATCCGCAGGTGGCTGCGGCGACCCGGGCCGCGCAGGACTCGACGGTCGAGGTGGTGGGCGATGGCTGTGACGTCGGGTTCGTGAACCAGGGAACGGGATTCGTGGCCGGCGCCGATCTCGTCGTGACGAACGCTCACGTCGTCGCCGGCACCGAGGAACAGTGGGTACAGGTCGATGACGAGTCCATGGCCGCCTCGGTGGTGGCGTTCGATCCCGACCTCGATGTCGCCGCGCTGCGGGTGCCCGGCCTCGGCCTCGAGCCCCTTCCACTGCTGCAGGGCGAGGCTGCCCGAGGCGATGTCGGCGTGGTGCTCGGGTACCCCGGAGGCGGGTCGCTGCGAGCCGACGCCGCCGCCGTGCTCGCGGTGATCGACCCGGTCGGGGTCGACATCTACGGTGACGGCGAGGTGCGCCGACGCATCTACGAGCTGCAGACCACGATCGAGCGGGGCAACAGCGGAGGTCCCTTCGTGCTGACGAACGGCCGGGTCGCCGGTCTCGTCTTCGCGAGCTCTGCCGATCGCGACGAGGTCGGGTACGCCATCGTGTCGAGCGAGCTCACGCCGGTCCTTGCCCGAGCGCGATCGGTCACCGAAGCCGTCGACACCGGTCCCTGCGCCGCCTGAAAGGCCGTTCCCTACGAGCCGGATACCTCGAACCCTGCCGAGCGTACGCCGGGACGGAGCAGGACCCAGCCCTCACCGATCTCGGGTAGCCGGCGACCGTCTGTGTCGAAGACAAGCAGCGTGGGCCCCGAACCCGAGACGCACACGGCGAAGCCCTGATCACGCAACGTCTGGAACATCTCTTCGACCGTTGGAAGCAGCGACAGACGAACAGCCTGATGGAGCCTGTCGAGCATCGCCTCTGCGAGCAGCGAGGGTTCGCGCGTGATGGCGTGCACCATCAGTGCCGCGTGGGCCGCGTTGAAGATCGCGTCCTCACGGGGCACCACCCGAGGCAGCGCCGCGCGCGCCTGGTCGGTGCCGAGTCGAACATGGGTCGGCACCAAGGCGACCGGACTGAGGTCGGGGTGCGGATCGAGCCGGCGAACCGGTCCGCCGGGCACGGCGATCGTGAATCCCCCGAAGGTCGCAGGGGCGGCATTGTCAGGATGGCCCTCGACCTCGGCGGCGAGAGCGAAGACCGACCCGTGATCGAGGGCCGTCTCGCCGGCGGCACGATCGGCAACGATCGAACCGATGACCACACCCGCCACCGCGGCAGCTGACGAGGACCCCAGCCCTCGCTCGATCGGGATGTCGTTGCGCCCGATCAATCGCACGGGCGGCGGGGTGAGGTGGTGGAGTGATGCGACGTGCGCGATCGTCCGGCTCACCAGATCGCTGCCGTCGGTAGGAAGCTCGCCTGCGCCTTCCCCATGCCACTCGACCCCCGGTTCGGCGTCGGTGTCGAAGGTCACCTCGTTGCACAGATCGAGTGCGAGGCCGAAGCAATCGAACCCCGGACCGAGGTTCGCAGAGCTCGCCGGCGCCCGAACCGTGATGCGCACGCAGCTACAGCCCCAGCTCGGCCGCGACGGCGTCGGCGTCGGGCGGCACCGCTGCGGGCTGGGCCGCTCCAGAGATCGCCCATTCGGGATCCTTCAGCCCGTGTCCCGTCAGGATGCACACCACGGTGGCGCCGCGCGCAAGCGTGCCCTCGCCGTGCAGGCGGAGCAGTCCTGCGATGCTCGCGGCGCTCGCGGGCTCGGCGAACAACCCCTCGCGCGCGACCCGGCGATAGGCGGAGAGGATCTCGCGGTCGGTGACGGCGCCGATCGCGCCCTCGGATTCCCGGGCCGCCGCGACGGCCAGGTCCCACGACGCCGGGTTCCCGATGCGGATCGCGGTGGCGATCGTCTGCGGATCCTTGACCGGTTCACCTCGCACTAGGGGGGCGGCGCCCTGCGCCTGGAATCCCATCAGTTGCGGGGGCTCGGCGATCACGCCGTCGGCGAGGTACTCCGAGTAGCCGATCCAGTGGCTCGAGATGTTGCCCGCGTTGCCGACCGGCACGCAGTGAAGGTCGGGGGCTCGGCCGAGCGCATCGACGACCTCGAACGCGCACGTCTTCTGTCCCTGTAGCCGGTAGGGGTTCACGCTGTTCACGAGGGTCACCGGGAATCGCTCGGCGAGGTCCTTCGCGAGATCGAACGAGTCGTCGAAGTTGCCCTCGACTTCGAGCACCCTCGCCCCGTGCACGAGCGTCTGCGCCATCTTCCCCATCGCGACCTTGCCCTTGGGTACGAGCACGGCGCACGTGAGACCTGCGGCCGACGCATAGGCGGCCGCCGACGCGCTCGTGTTGCCCGTCGAGGCGCAGACGATCGCCTTGGCGCCTTCTTCGAGCGCCTTCGAGATCGCGAGCGTCATGCCCCGGTCTTTGAAGGATCCGGTCGGATTCGCCCCGTCGAACTTCAACCAGACGTCGCAACCGGTCTCGTCGCTGAGTGATGCGGAACGAACGAGCGGGGTGCCCCCCTCACGCAGGGTGACGACGGGCGTGGCGACCGTCACAGGAAGCCGGTCTCGGTATTCCTCGATGACGCCGCGCCATTGGTGCGCGCCCGAGCTGATCACGGCTCTTCTCCCTCGACGCGGAGCACGCTCGCGACCGAACGAACAGCCGGGGATTCACGCAGCTCCTGCAGCGTCTTCTGCAACGCGCCTTCCTGTGCTCGGTGGGTGATGAGCACGAGCGTCGCCTCGTCGCCCGAGCCTTCCTGCCACACTCGCTCGATCGAGACGCCGTTGTGGGCGAAATCGCCCGCGATCTCGGCGAGCACACCTGGGCGATCGGCGACATGCAGGTTGAGGTAGTACTGCCCACGTGTGTCGTCCATCGGCCTGATGCGGCGCTCGAGCGCGCAGGTGCATCCCATCGAACGGCCACCACTCATGCGGTTTCGCGCCGCGGTCACGAGGTCGCCGACGACAGCGGTCGCGGTCGGGTCGCCGCCGGCGCCGGGCCCGTAGAACATCAGCTGGCCGATCCTCTCGCCCTCGATGAAGACCGCGTTGAAGGCGTCGCGGACCGAGGCCAGCGGGTGGGCGTCGGGGATCATCGCAGGATGCACGCGCGCCGAGATCTCGCCGTCGTCGAGCTCGGCGATCGCGAGGAGCTTCACCACATACCCCATGCGCCGGGCGTCAGCGATGTCGATCGCGGTCACACCCGTGATGCCTTCGCGGTAGACATCGCCCGCGACGACGCGGGAATCGAATGCGATCGAGGCGAGGATCGCACACTTGGCCGCTGCGTCGAAACCCTCGACATCGGCGGTCGGGTCCGCCTCGGCGTAGCCGAGCCGCTGAGCCTCGGCGAGCGCCTCGTCGAACGCGGACCCGCGCTCGCTCATCTGGGTCAGGATGTAGTTCGTCGTGCCGTTGAGGATGCCGAGCAGCCGTCCGACGCGTTCGCCGGCGAGCGATTCCTTGAGCGGGCGGATCAGCGGGATGCCGCCAGCCACCGACGCCTCGAACAACAGGTCGACGCCGGCGGCGTCTGCAGCGTCGAACAGGTCCTTGCCCTCGGTCGCCAGCAGCTCCTTGTTGGCGGTGACGACCGGCTTCCCGTTCTCGAAGGCGCGCAGCAACAGGCTCTTGGCCGGCTCGACTCCGCCGATCAGCTCGCAGACGACGTCTATCCCGGGGTCCGCGACGATCGATGCGCCGTCGGTGGTGAAGGCCTCGGGCGACAGTGGCACGCCGCGATCGCGTCGGGGGTCGCGAACGGCGACACGCGTCACCTGCACCCGACAGCCTGCTCGCATCGCGATGTCGTCGGCGTGGTCGTGCAGCAGCCTGATCGCCGCGGCGCCGACCGTGCCGCAACCCAGCATGCCGATCCGGATCGTGCGTTCACTCATGCCTTGCCCCCCTGGCCGGTTGGGCGATGTGGCCCGTCTCCACCGATCCAGGCCGCCATCAGTATCTCGTCCTCGTCACCGTAGGACTTGCGGGAATGGCGAGCGAGCCTTCCTTCTTGGATGAAGCCGAACTTGCGGTAGAGCGCGATGGCGGCCGTGTTGTGCGGGTAGACCGAGAGCACGATCTTGTCGACGCCCACCGAGCGCGCCCATCGCACGGCCTCAGCCATGAGCGCCGTGCCGATCCCTCGCCCCCGGACCTCGACCGAGACGGCGATGCCGAGCGAGGCGACGTGGCGGGTCACCGGATGGGCCTCTCGTTCGATGTAGAGGTGACCGACGACGTGGCCTTCAGGATCGGTCGCGACGATCTGCGCCTCGCGATCGGTCCACGGGCGCCGGAAGCGGCGCCGGTATGTCCGGGTCGTGCCGGTCACCCGTTCGGTGCGCACATGGCCACTTTCTCGCACCACCGCGGTCCAGAACGCCAGGTAGGAAGGCGCGTCGGCCGCGCGGGCGGGCCTGACCGTGACGCCGTCGATCGCCGGCGCCGATGAAGACCAGGCCGTGGCGATCTCAAGGCGGTCGAGATCTTCGGCGTCCTCACGACGGAGCCAGGGGGTGACCGACCCGTCGAGCACCGCGATGACCGCCGGGCGTCCGACCCGGTTGTAGGTGCTCGCCAGCGAGTACGTGTAGGCGCCTGTGGCGGCGAACGCGAGGAGGTCGCCAGGCCCCGTGCTCGCGGGCAGGCGCACGTGCTCAGCGAGCGTGTCTCCCGACTCGCAGTGGCGTCCGACCACGGTGAACGTGCCTTCCGGTGGCGGCGCGTCCTGTGGCTCGCCCACCCCCGGCGGTGACGGGGCGACAGGCGCCGACGCGAGCGCGACGGTGTGCGCTGCGTCGTAGAGCGCGGGACGGACGTTGTCACTCATGCCGCCGTCGACCGCGAGCAGCCGCCGGCTGCCGGCAACCGTCTTGGTCGATACGACCCGGTACAGCGTGACCCCAGCGTTGGCCACGAGCCATCGGCCCGGTTCCACGACCAGCGTCGGCGCGGGCATGCCGAGCCCGACCGCCGATGCGCTCAGACGATCGCGCAGTGTGCCGCCGAGCACCTCGAGTGAGAGCGGACCCTCGTCGACGTACCGGACACCGAACCCACCACCGACGTCGATCGTACCCATCGGCAGATCCGTCTCGTCATGCACACTTGCGGCGAGGTCCATCAGCACATCGAGGGTGCGCAGATATGGGTCCGAGTCGAGGATCTGCGACCCGACATGCGCATGCAGACCGTCGACTCGCAATCCAGGCATCCTCGAGGCTCGGCGCAGGGCGTCGGGGGCGGCTGACAGCGATGTGCCGAACTTCGACTCGTCGTGACCGGTCGCGATCGCCTCGTGGGTCCGGACCTGCACGTCGGGCACGACGCGAAGCAGCACCGGCTGGACCCGGCTCGCTTCCAGTGCGAACCCGTCGAGACGCCGAAGCTCGTCGAGACCGTCCGCGATCACCAAGCCGACCCCGGCGTCGACGGCGAGCGCCAACTCCTCGTCGCTCTTGGCGTTGCCGTGGAACACCACACGCGATGCGGGAGCCCCCGCTCGCAGGCAGGCCTGCACCTCGCCACCGGTCGCTGCGAGCAGGTCGAGGCCCTCGTCGAGCGCGAGCCGCAGCATCGCGTATGCGGTGAACGCCTTGACCGCGTAGCACACACGCGGGAACGCCGATCGCGTGCGGCGACACCTCTCGCGCACCTCCTGCTCGTCGACGACCAGCAGCGGTGTTCCGAACCGCTCGGCGAGATCGACCGCCTGCGAGCCGGCCAGCGCGAGCCCTCTGTCGTCGAGCGCAGCGTGCAACGGCCACGGACCGTCCCACGCCGCATCAGTCATCGTCGTCGGCGCGCTCCATCGAGTCCGGCGCGCTCACGCCGAGCAGATCGAGCAGGTTCGCGAGCACCTGCTTCGTGGCGGTGGCGAGCCACAGCCGAGCCTGGGTCAGCTCCTCATCGTCGGACACGACCCGGCAGTCGGTGTAGAACCGGTGGAATCGGGCGGCAAGGTCCTGCGCCGCGTGCGCCACGCGATGTGGCGCCCGCAGCTCGGCCGCGTACGCGATCAACGCTGGCACGTCCGCCAGCCCGCGGAGCAGGTCGGTCTCGGCATCGGCGGCGAGCAGGGTCAGGTCCGCCTGCTCGACCGGGCGCAGAGCCACGCCCTCGCGCGAAGCCTTGGCGAGGATCGACGCGATGCGCGCGTGCCCGTACTGCACGTAGTACACCGGGTTGTCCATCGACCTGCGCTTCACCGCCTCGATGTCGAAGTTGATCGTCGCGTCGTTCGAGAACAGCAGCAGGTGGAACCGTGTAGCGTCGACCCCGACCTCGTCGAGCAGCTGGTCGAGGGGGATGAAGTTCCCCGAGCGCTTGCCCATCGGCACCGGGTCGCCGTCGCGCATGAACGACACCCACTGGTAGATCAACAGCTCGAGGGCATCGGCGTCGTAACCCAGAGCCCTCGCGGCGCCCTTCAAGCGCGCAACGTCGCCGTGGTGATCGGCGCCGAGCACGTACACGAGGTGGTCGAACCCTCTGGAGAACTTGTCGATGATGTACGCGGCATCGGCACCGAAGTAGGTGTGCTGGCCGTTGGAACGCACGATGACCCGATCTTTGTCGTCACCGTAGTCGCTCGAACGGAACCAGAGCGCGCCCTCGGCCTCATAGACCGCGCCCGCCTCGCGCAGCCGTTGCACCGCCGCCTCGATCTCTCCCTTCGCGGCGAGCTCCGATTCCCGGAAGAAGGAATCGAATCGAACCCCGAAGCGCTCGAGCGTCGCCTCGATCTCGGGCAGCACACGAGCGACGCCTTCCGCGCGCATGCGCAGGAACCGCTCGTTCTCGGGCAGATCGGCGAGGCCGGGGCCCTCGGTCTCGAGGATGTCGCGAGCGAGATCTTCGACATATGCCCCGAGGTATCCGTCTTCGGGCACTTCGGCGTCACGACCTGCGAGCTGCAGGAACCTGGCCTCGACCGACGCGCCGAACCGGTCCATCTGGCCCCCCGCGTCGTTGAAGTAGTACTCGCGCTCGACGTTGCATCCGGTTGCCTCGAGCAAGCGGGCGAGCGCGTCGCCGATCGCGGCGTTGCGCGCATGACCGAGCGTGAGCGGCCCGGTCGGGTTCGCGCTCACGAACTCCACCTGCACCCGGCGCTCGCTCGCCTCCGCCCGTCCGTACGAGTCGCCCCGAGCCACCACGTCGCGCAACGCGTCATGCAGCCACTCGTCGGTCGTGAACAGGTTGAGGAAGCCGGGACCCGCCACCTCAGCCTTCTCGAGGAATGGCGCCGGCGCCATCGCGTCGGCGATCGCCTGGGCGACCTCGCGCGGCGAGCGACCCGCACGAGCGGCGAGGCCAAGCGCGACGTTCGTCGCGAAGTCACCATGCTCACGATGCTTGGGAACGAACAGCTCCGGCGTCGGCAGGTCACCCTCGATGCCGAGCGAGAGTGCGGCCGCTTCGAGCGCCTGCTCGATGAGCGCGACGAGCCGGTCCTCGATCACGGCGCGCCCTCGGCGATGAGCACCGAACGAACGACGGCCACCAGGGCCTCAGGGTCGAACGGCTTCGTGACGTAGGCGGAAACGCCGAGAGCGTCAACGCGATCCCTGTCCTCGTCAGGAGGATGAGCCGTGAGCAGCACGATCGGAACGTGCGCCATGCCGTGCTCGTTCCGCAGACGCCGGCACGCCTCGTAGCCGTCGATGCCGGGCATGCTCACGTCGAGCACGATCGCATCGGGCGCCACCTCGACCGCTCGCTCGACCGCAAGGTCGCCTCTGGTCGACGTCGAGACCCGGAACCCCGCGAGTCGGAAGTTGAGCTCCAGCAGCCGCACGATCACCGGGTCGTCGTCGGCGATCAACACGTGCGCCTCGGGTTCCTGCATCGAGGGAGGATACCGAGCGCGCCTCTGCCTTCCGCCAAGGGCTCACGGGGTGGTTGCTAGACTCGCCCACGTCGCCCCCGTAGCTCAGGGGATAGAGCGCCGGCCTCCGGAGCCGGAAGCGCAGGTTCGAATCCTGCCGGGGGCGCCATATGACGTCTCGGGACATCGTTCACACGTGTCTCGGGACATCGTGCCACCTCACGATCCATCACGCGACCGCGGGTGGTAGTCGGTCTTGATATCTGGCCGTCGCGGAGTCGGCCTCAGGCCACCAGGTACCGGACCACGGCGAAGTCAGAGGATGAGAGGGAACGATTCACGCACCCCGCGGCCACGATCTTGCCGTCGGTGGACTGGATGGCTAAGCCGAATGCCCGGTCGATGTCGGTCCCGAAGTCGGTGGTCAGCTTGCCGCCACCGCTGAAGGTGGTATCCAGGGCCCCGCCAGCGTTGTATCTGGCTAGAGCGAAGTCGAATTGTCCCTGCACGCCCGTGAAGCCCGCGGCGACGATCTTGCCGTTGGACTGGAGGGCCACATTCCCGCAGCGTCACCGCAGGACCCGAGTCAGTGACCTGGATCCAGTCGCCGCTGAAGGTCGTGTCGAGGATACCGGTGGGCGTACCGGGCCACCGCGAACCTTCCGTCGCTCTCTCCGACGACCACGGCCTTGCCATCGGCGGGCTGGATGGCACGCCGAAGGCGGAGCTAGAGCCGAGGTCCGTAGTCACCTTCCCGTCGCCGCTGAAGCTCGCGTCGAGCGTGCCGTTCAGGTTGTGCCGGGCCAAGGCGAAGTCGGACGACGGGAATCCGCTGTTCCCCGCCCCTACGATCTTGCCGGATGGTCACGGCGCGAGCGAAGTCGGGGCTGGTCGCGAAGTCGGTGATCAGCTTGCCGTCGCCGTCCCATGTCGTGTCGAGAGCTCCAGCGGAGGTGAACCGGGCCACCGCGAAATCGGCGCTCAAGCCCAGTCTGGTAGTCCCGGCAACCACGATCTTGCCGTCGGACTGGATGGCCACGCCTTGACCTTGGTCGGCGCTGGCGGTGAGGGGGTCCCCGGCGATCTGGATGTTCACGAAGGCCTTGCCGTCGCCGCTGAAGGTTGGGTCCAACCCCCGTCTGCGTTGTACCGGGCGAGCGCGAAGTCCTCCCCCCCGGACCTGGTCGTCACGGTGCCGGCCACCACGATCTTGCCGTCTGTCTGTATGGCGACGTCGGCCCCCAAGTCCCTAGTCGACGCTATGCCCCCGAAGTTGGTCGTGAGTTTGCCGTCGCCGCTGAAGCTCGGGTCGAGGTCCCCCGCCGCGGCGAAGGCCGGGGTGGCGAACGGCACCGTCAGAAGCAAGGCGGCGAGCACGACCGGGCGGGCGAACCCGAGGGCTCTTCGATGCACAGGGACAGGTGGAGGTCCATGCGTGGGCCCGTACTCCCCCTAGGAGACTGGTGTCTTTCGCGGGTTTGAGTGCTCGCGATCGGGTCCAGGATGC
>JBBEAY010000027.1:0-35196 GCA_040882605.1 Actinomycetota bacterium | reverse complement strand
CCGGGCGGGGTCATCACGTCGCTGTTCGCGATCTACGACACGATGCAGTACATCAAGCCCAACGTGTCGACGATCGTCATGGGCCAGGCGGCGAGCGCCGCAGCGGTCCTTCTGCTCGCCGGCGCTCCGGGCAAGCGATTCGCCCTGCCGCACTCGCGGGTGCTGCTGCACCAGCCGCACGGTGGCGCCGAGGGCCAGGCGGTCGACATCGAGATCCAGGCGAAGGAGATCACCCGCTCACGTCATCTCCTGGAGAAGCTCATCTCTCAGCACACCGGTCAGCCGATCGAGAAGGTGGCCAAGGACACCGACCGCGACTTCATCCTGACGGCCGACGAGGCCAAGGCCTACGGCGCGATCGACGAGATCATCACCACCCGCGGCATCGCGGAGCTTGCTTCCGCCGGGGTCGCCGGCGCGTGATAATCGTCCGGCTCGGTTCCGAACCGGGCCGCTCGATCCGTCGGAGAAGGAAGAGAGGCAGATGGCCAAGTTCGGGGATTCCGACCTGCTGAAGTGTTCCTTCTGCGGGAAGAGTCAGAAGCAGGTCAAGAAGCTGATCGCCGGTCCCGGCGTCTACATCTGCGATGAATGCATCGATCTCTGCAACGAGATCATCGAGGAAGAGCTCTCCGAGACCACCGAGCTGAAGCTTGACGAGCTGCCGAAGCCGCAGGAGATCTTCGCCTTCCTCGACGAGTACGTGGTCGACCAGGAACGCGCCAAGAAGGTGCTCGCGGTCGCGGTCTACAACCATTACAAGCGCATCCAGGTCGGGGCGAACGAGGGCGACATCGAGCTCCAGAAGTCGAACATCATGATCCTTGGCCCCACCGGGTGCGGCAAGACCTACCTGGCCCAGACGCTCGCTCGCATGCTCAACGTGCCGTTCGCGATCGCCGACGCCACCGCGCTCACCGAGGCGGGCTACGTCGGTGAGGACGTCGAGAACATCTTGCTCAAGCTGATCCAGGCCGCCGACTACGACGTGAAGAAGGCCGAGACCGGCATCATCTACATCGACGAGATCGACAAGATCGCGCGCAAGAGCGAGAACCCGTCGATCACGCGAGACGTCTCCGGTGAAGGCGTGCAGCAGGCGCTGCTGAAGATCTTGGAGGGCACGCAGGCGAGCGTGCCGCCCCAAGGCGGGCGCAAGCACCCCCATCAGGAGTTCATCCAGATCGACACCACGAACGTGCTGTTCATCTGCGGCGGCGCGTTCGCCGGGCTCGACAAGATCATCGAGAGCCGCATCGGTCGCAAGGGCATCGGCTTCGGCGCCGAGGTGCTTTCCCGCGATGAGAAGGACATCGGCGAGCTGTTCGCCCAGGTGCTGCCCGAGGACCTGCTGAAGTTCGGGCTCATCCCCGAGTTCGTCGGCCGTCTTCCGGTCATCACGAGCGTCGACAGCCTCGACGAGGACGCGCTCGTCGACATCCTCACGAAGCCCAAGAACGCGCTCGTGCGTCAGTACCAGCGTTCGTTCGAGTTCGACGGCGTCGAGCTCGAGTTCAAGGACGACGCCCTGCGCGCGATCAGCGAGCAGGCGATCATGCGCGGCACCGGCGCGCGAGGCCTGCGCGCGATCATGGAAGAGGTACTGCTCAACGTGATGTACGAGCTGCCCTCACGCGACGACGTCACCAAGTGCCTCGTCGACAAAGACGTCGTGCTCACGGGTGTGTACCCGACGCTCGTGCCCCAGACCAAGACGGCGAAGAAGCGCAGTGAGCGTCAGGAGAAGACCGCTTAATCTCAGGCGGCGCCTCTGTCGATCAGCGCCCGGGCCCGGCGGAGCTCGGCCACCGAGCCGAGCTCGTCGAAGAGTGTGCATGCCGCCTGGAGACGGGCGCTCGCATCTTGGCCGAGTTCTTTCGGTGTGAGCGCCTCGGCGATCGCCAGGTCGGTCCTTGCGGCTTCCCAGATCGCGCCGTGCTCGAGGAAGCCGTCGCGGGCCCGTTCGAGCGTCGCCACCCCTTGCTCGATGTCGCAGGCGTGACACGCGGCGAGCCCTGCCAGGCGATCGGCGAACAGGTGCGACCCGACGAGATCCCCGTCGTCAGCGACCGCGCGAACCTCTCGCTCGATCTCGCCGGCGCGACCCCATGCGCCGGCGGCCGGCACCCATTCGCACATCGCTTCGAGATGGGAGGCTCCGGCCAAGCGCCATCCGGCTGGGGGCTGTTGGAACCTGGCCCACGCCTCGTCGAGTTGACCGCGAGCCACCAGCAGGCGACTCACGTACGACCAGGTTCGTCGGACTGAGCCATGACCGGTCGAGGCCTCAACACGCTGCAGCAGATCCATCAGTCGATCGGCGTGGGCGCGTTCCCCGCGCAAGGTGTGGATCAGGGCCATGATGGCGTAGGCGTGGAAGACGTAGTAAGGGGGGTCGTCGCGCCGCTCGTCGAGCATCTCCGTGACCGCGAGGTATGACCGAGCTGCCCCATCCCAGTCGCCGATGCGGAAGGAGCCCTCGGTGAGCCAGGCGAGCACGTGGAGCCTCGAGTTGATCGCCACACCGACCGTCTGCTCACCCTGGGCGGCGTACTTCACCACGTCTGACCATCGCCCCGCTTCGCCGCTTCCCCACGCCATCATCGCGTACACGTCGCCGACCTCCACCGGATCGTGGAGGCGGGGGATGAGTGGCAGTCTCCGTGCTTCGATCTCCAGAACCCGCCCGTACCGCCCACGCCGAAGCGCCGGCGCCACGGCCTGGTCCAACGCGGCGCACGCGAGATCCGCATCGTCCAATCGCAGCGCGATCGCGGCCGCCTCGAGCCCGTCGGCTTCGATGCGGTCGAGGTCGTCATCGGAGAATTCCAACTCCGGGAACGCGAACGGCCATGATCCCTGCGCGCCCATGAGCTTGACCCGTTCGCGGCTGTCGCCGGGAGGCACGTGCGCCAGCCCCACATCAAGGTATCGCCGCACGTCGGGCTCATCGAGGAACGTTCGCATCGACCCGGGCCAGCGTGTCGGGATCTCGATCGCTCGTGCGCACAGATAGGCGATCCGCACGGGGTCGGGCTGGTCTGCGCCGAGCTCGGCTTCGACCGACGACGTGAACCCTCGCCACGCTTCGTCACCGTCGAAGTCGTTGAAGTAGGCCTCACCGCTCTCCTCGTAGGCGAGCGAACGTTCTCTCCCTGGCGACGCCAGATCGATCGCCTGCTCTGCCAGGCGTTCGGCCTTGCCCAGCGCGAATCGGCGCCCGGCGTCGCGCGCCGCCCGAAGCGTGCAGCGGAATGCCTTCTGACGCAGCGCTTCGATGCCGGCTGCGGCCGATCCGGTCGCAGAACGGTGGGCCTCGGACCAGTGGTAGGCCAGCAACTCGAGGAACTCAGGGGCACGATCGCCGAGGGTCTCTTCGAGCCAGCTCGCGATCGCGGCGTGGGCGGCCGATCGCTCGCGCTTCGGCAACGTGTCGTATGCGACGTCGCGGGTGAGCACATGCTTGAAGATGAACTCGGGTTCCCCGGCCAGCGTCGACGAGAGCCGTGATCGAACGAGGTCGCGGTCTTCGAGCGTGGCGAACGCGTCGGAAAGCTGGCCCGCCTGACCGTTCAAGAGCCGGCTGACGGCGCCCGGCCAGAAGACCCGTCCCACGACGGCGGCGGCCTGTAGCACGCGGCGATGCGGCGGGTCGAGCAGATCGATCCGGGCCGCCAGCACCCCCTGCACCGTGTCCGGGATCTCGACCTCGGTCATCTCTCCCGTCACTCGCCAATGTCCGCCGTCCCTGCGTACGGCCCCGTTGTCGACGAGCTGGCGAACGATCTCTTCGAGGAAGAACGGGTTGCCTTCGGCCCGTGCAACGATCCGGCGGTGCACGGCGTCCGGCATCCCTTCTACATCGAGCAGCGATCGCACGAGGGCGCTCGCATCGTGCTCGCCGAGCGGGTCGAGAGCGATCGCTGAGTAGTTCCGTTTGCCGCCTCCCCACCCGGGCCGGTGCCCTGCGAGCTCAGGCCGCGCAGGGCAGATGAACGAGACGCCGCCTTCCACGCGGTCTGCGAGCTCCTCGAGAAGGTCGAGCATGGCGGGATCGGCCCAGTGGATGTCCTCGATGACCACGATCACCGGACGTGAGGCGGCGAGGTTCGAGAAGAACATCCTCCACGCGGCATGCATCTCCTGGCGGACCTGCTTCGGCTCGACATCGGAGAGCGGAAGGTCGGGATCCTCGAGGCCGGTGGTGAACGCGAGGGCGGCCGCGGCACGTTCGGGGTCCGCGGCGCCACCGACGAGCGTCTCCCGCAACGAACGGATCTTGTCGAGCGCGACGGCCGGCGCGTCGGTATCGGCGATGCCCGCAACCCCCCGAAGGATCTCTGCGAGTGGCCAATACGTGATGCCGTCGCCGTACGGCAGGCAGCGCCCCCGCACGACGATCGGCGCATCGTCGTGCGTCTCGGCCCATCGCACGAACTCGTGGGTGAGGCGGCTCTTTCCGACACCGGGCTCTCCGTAGATCGTGACGACGTGGGGTCGGCGCTCCAACGCCGACCGCCGGAACATCGTGTGCAACAGATCCATCTCCGCGTCGCGGCCGACCATCGGCGCACTGAGGCCCACGTGCGCGACCTCGCCCGATCCGCCCAGCACCGCTGACGCGACCACCGGCTTGGTCTTGCCCTTCAAGGTCAGCTCACGCCGGTCTCCGAAACGGAAGCCTCGCACCGCTCGGCGCGTCCGTTCAGACGAGATGATCTCGTCGGGCTCGGCCGCCGACTGCAGTCGCGCGGCGGTGTTCACCACATCGCCGGTGACCATCGGCTCCCCCGGAGCGCCGCCGCCCGACGCGAGCACCTCGCCCGTGTTGACGCCGATCCGCACCTGCAGGGTGAGGCCATGGGTCGCCTGGAGTCCCGTGTTCACGAGGTCCAGCCGGCGCCGCATGCGGAGCGCGGCTCGGAGCGCGCGCGCCGGGTCGTCCTCGTGCGCGGCCGGCACCCCGAAGGCCGCCATCACGGCGTCGCCGATGAACTTCTCGACGGTGCCGCCTTCGGCCTCGATCTCCTCGCGCATCGCGCCGAAGTACGAAGCCATCACCTCTCGGAGCTGTTCGGGGTCGAGGAGCTCGCCGAGCGTCGTTGAACCGGTGACGTCGGCGAAGAGCACGCTCACGACCCGCCGCTCCTCGACGGGGCCGCCGGTCTCACCCGAGACCGCAGCGCCACACGCCGAGCAGAATCGAGCGTCGATGGGCAGCTCGGCGCCGCACGACGCGCACTTCGAAAGCAGCGATCCACCGCAGCTCGAGCAGAACCGGGCCTCGCCGGTGTTCGCCGTGCCACACGCCGCACACGTCAGCATCAGCGCGAGTCTAGGGCCGTTCCGTAGACTGCGCGCCATGAGCATGCCTGAGAAGCCGTCGCTCGACGGCCTTGAAGCCAAGTGGGGCGAGCGGTGGGAAGCCGACGGCATCTACCGATTCGATCGCACGAAGACCCGCGAGCAGATCTTCGCGATCGATACCCCGCCGCCCACGGTGAGCGGCTCGCTGCACCTGGGATCCGTGGAGTCGTACACGCACACTGACCTCATCGCGCGCTATCGGCGCATGCGGGGCGATGAGGTCTTTTACCCGATGGGGTGGGACGACAACGGCCTCGCCACCGAGCGCCGCGTGCAGAACTACTTCGGGGTGCGGTGCGATCCGTCGATCCCGTACGACCCGGGCTTCGACATCTCGACGCTCGAGCGTCCCGACGATAGGCCCGTCGCCGTCGGCCGCACGAATTTCATAGAGCTTTGCGGGCGCCTCACCGTGGAGGACGAGAAGGCGTTCGAAGTGCTGTTCCGCCGGCTGGGCCTGTCGGTCGACTGGTTGCAGACCTACACAACGATCGGTGAGGTTTCACAGCGAGCGTCGCAGCGGGCGTTCATGCGCCTGGTGGGCAAGGGCCTCGCGTACACGGCTGAGGCGCCCACGATGTGGGACGTCGATTTCCGAACCGCCGTGGCCCAGGCCGAGATCGAAGACCGCGAGATCGCCGGTACCTACCAACGGATCGCATTCGATCTCGAGGATGGCGATGGTCGCATCGAGATCGAGACGTCGCGACCCGAGCTCATCCCAGCGTGCGTCGCGCTCGTCGTGAACCCCGACGACCCTCGGTATGCATCGGTGGTCGGGAAGGTCGTGCTGACGCCCGTGTTCCGCGTGCCGGTGCCGGTGGTCGCACACGAGCTCGCAGACCCTGAGAAGGGAACCGGCGCCGCCCAGGTTTGCACGTTCGGCGACGTGACCGATGTGGTGTGGTGGCGCGACCTGAAGCTGCCTGCGCGCGTGATCGTGCGTCGGGATGGCACGCTCGCCGCGGGGCACTTCGGTGAGCCAGGCTGGGAGTCGCGCGACCCTGAAGCCGCGAACGTGGCCATGGCGCAGCTCGAGGGAAAGGCCGCGAAGCAGGCTCGCAAGCAGATCGTCGAGCTGCTCCGTGACGGCGGCTGGCTCGTTGGTGAGCCCGAACCCGTGCAGCACATGGTGAAGTTCTACGAGAATGGCGAACGTCCGCTCGAGGTGATCTCGAGCCGACAGTGGTTCGTGAAGACGCTCGAGCTCAAGGACGAGCTGCTCGAGCGTGGTCGACAGATCTCGTGGCACCCGGGCTTCATGGGTGCCCGATACGCGAGCTGGGTCGAAGGCCTCAACCAAGATTGGGCACTCAGTCGACAACGCTACTCCGGCGTGCCGTTCCCGGTGTGGTTCCCGCTCGATGATGCCGGCGAGCCCGTCTACGACGATCCGATCCTTCCAGAGGAAGCCGCGCTGCCGGTCGATCCGCAGAACGACGTGCCGCCCGGGTACACGGCCGGGCAGCGCGGCGCACCAGGCGGGTTCGTGGGCGACCCCGACGTCATGGACACCTGGGCGACGTCGTCACTCACGCCACAGATCGCCGGGCGATGGGAAGACGACCCCGACCTGTTCGAACGGGTGTTCCCGATGGACCTGCGGCCGCAGGCCCACGACATCATCCGCACGTGGTTTTTCTACACGGTGCTGCGCGCCCACCTCGAGCACGACTCGTTGCCGTGGACGAACGCCGCTATCAGCGGGTTCGTGCTCGACCCAGACCGCAAGAAGATGTCGAAATCCAAGGGCAACGTGGTCATGCCGACCGAGGTGTTCGAGAAGCACTCGGCCGATGCCGTGCGCTACTGGGCCGCGAGTGCGCGCCTCGGCCACGACGCCGCGATCGACGAACAACAGATGAAGGTGGGACGCCGCCTTGCGATCAAGATCCTCAACGCCTCGCGGTTCGTGCTCTCGATGGAAGCCGCTCCCGGCCCGATCACGCAACCGCTCGACCGCGCGATGCTCAGCACGCTCGCCGGCGTGATCGACGACGCCACGGTCGCGTTCGACGCCTACGAACACTCCAAGGCGCTCGCCGCGATCGAAACGTTCTTCTGGGGCTTCACCGACGATTACCTCGAGCTAGTGAAACAGCGCGCCTATGGCGCCGCAGGTCCCGAGGCCGCCGGCTCGGCGGTCGGCGCCCTGCGCGCCGCTCTCGACCTGTTGCTGCGGTCGTTCGCGCCGTTCCTGCCGTACGTCACCGAGGAGGTCTGGTCCTGGTGGCGCGAGGGCTCGGTGCACCGAGCAGCGTGGCCGGCATCGACCGAGGCGAGCGACGCGGCGGGGCCCGACCGTGACCCAGGGGTGTACGAGGTGGCGGCCGCGGTGTTGAGCGCCGTGCGCAAGGAGAAGGCGCTCGCGAAGGTCTCGCTGAAGACTCCCGTCGACTCGGTGACCGTGCACGACACTCAAGACCGGCTGCGGTTGCTGAGCCGCGCCTCCGCCGATCTGCGCGAAGCCGGCAGCATCCGGGCGATCGATCAAGAGGAAGCCGACACGTTCTCGGTCGACACCGTCCTGGCCGAGCCCGACCCGCCCCCCGAGCCAGCCACCCCCCTCGAGCCAGCCTGACGCCCGTGATGGATCACGCCCAGGCGCTCAAAGAGCTCGATTCCCGCAAGGAATCGCGCATGATCCCCGATCTGTCTCGCATCCTCGCGCTCGCGACCTACCTCGACGACCCACAGCTGTCGTATCCGACGATCCATGTGACGGGCACCAACGGTAAGGGCACCGCCGCGCGGGTCGCGATGGAGATCGCGTGCGCGCACGGGCTCACGACGGGGCTCTACACCTCGCCGCATCTCGAGAGCGTCACCGAGCGTCTGTCGGTGTGCGGCGTCGACATGACCGAGCAGGAGTTCGCAGACGAGTTCACGCATCTGCACCCTTTCCTCGAGCTCGTCGACGGCCAGTCCGACGAACGCGTGACGTACTTCGAGGCGCTGACTGCGCTCGCCTACCTCTGGTTCGCCGACAGGCCGGTCGCTCTCGGCATCTTCGAGGTAGGTATGGGCGGCACATGGGATGCCACCAACCTCGTCGCGGGCGACGTCGCGATCGTCACGCCCATCGGGCTCGACCACCCCGAGCTCGGCGCGACTCTCACCGAGGTCGCGGGGGAGAAGGCCGGCATCATCAAAGACGGCAAGGAGGTCATCGTGCGCGAGCAGGAAGCCGAGGCGCTCGCTGTGCTCGAGGGCCGCGCCGACGCGGTCGGCGCATCGCTCCTGCTCGAGTTCCGCGATTGGGAGGTGATCGAACGACTGCAAGCCGTCGGCGGCCAGGCCTTCTCGATGCGTGGGTCGATGGCCACCTACGATGAGCTGTTCTTGCCTCTGCTCGGAGAGCACGCGGTGCACAACGCCGCAGCCGCGATCGTGGCGTGCGAGTCGCTGTTCGGCGAACGGCTCGACGAGGAGTCGTTGCGTGGCGCGCTGGCCGGCGTGCGGTGGCCCGGCCGCCTCGAGGTAGCCGGACGCCACCCGACGATCGTGCTCGACGGCGCGCACAACCCGGCCGGCGCCGAGGCGCTCTCGGTTGCGCTGCGTGAGTTCTTCCCGGGGGAGCGTCTTCACCTCGTGCTCTCGATCAGCGCGAACAAGGACGTCGCGGGGATCGCCGCGCAGCTCGCGCCGCTGGCCGACGCCGTCTACGCGACCCGAAACGAGAGCGAACGTTCAGCCGATGCAGCGTCGATCGCCGATGCGTTCGGCGAGCAGGGAGTGGCCGTCACCGTGGTCAAATCGGTCGCCGAGGCGCTCGCCGCCGCGCGCGCAGCGGCTGTGGCCGACGATCTCATCTGCGTAACGGGCTCTCTGTACACTGTCGCCGACGCCCGTCGGGTGCTCGGCCTCACGACCTGATCCGCCCTTGCGCTCGACACCAGGAGAACCGTATGGCGACCGAATCCACGCTGCTGATCGTCAAGCCCGACGGCGTACGCCGGGGCCTCGTCGGCGAGGTGCTGCGCCGTGTCGAGAACAAGGGGCTCGCGATCGACGCGCTGCGCCTGTTCACGATCCCGCGAGAGACGGCCGAGCAGCATTACGGCGAGCACCGGGCGAAGGCATTCTTCGGCGAGCTCGTCGACTTCATCACGGGCGGGCCTGTCGTGGTCGCGAAGATCACCGGCGACGACGCGATCACCTGCTGGCGAACCCTGATGGGACCGACGAACCCGGTCGAGGCGCCGCCAGGATCGATCCGGGGTGACCTCGCCACCGAGATCGGCGAGAACATCGTGCATGGCAGCGACTCCGCCGAGTCGGCCGAGCGCGAGCTCGCTCTCTTCTTCGGCGCCGACTGAGAGGGAGTCTCTCGGTGCCCGGTCTCCAGGACGCCTTCGACGGCATCGGCGAGGCGCTCGAGCACCACGTCGCGAACTCCCACGCCGCCGGCGCCGCGCTCGCCGTCACCGACGGTGAGGAGATCTTGGGGGTGGCCGTGCGCGGTATGGCCGACGTCGCGGCCGGCACGCCCGTCCGGGCTGAGACCCGCTTCCAGATCGGGTCGATCTCGAAGTCGTTCGCCGGCATCGTCGCCGTGCAGGAAGCCGAAGCGGGCCGTCTCGATCTGCACGTGAGCGTGAACGAGATCTTGCCGTGGCTCGAGCTGCCCGAGCCGTTCGGCCCGATCACGCTGCACCACCTCATGCAGCACACGGCCGGTCTCGCGGTCGGCACGGAGGATTCTCCGACTCTCGCCGGCACGCTCTGGTCGATGCGCGACGTGCCGCCCACGAGCGCGCCCGGCGAGCGCTTCTGGTACTCCAACGACGGCTGGAAGATCGTCGGCGCATGTCTCGAGCAGGTCACGGGCATGCGGATGTACGAGCTGATCGCCGATCGTCTGTTCGCGCCGCTCGGCATGCGAGATTCCGTTGCAGAGATCGACGAGAGCGAGTACGAGCGAACCGCCGTCGGCTATGAGCCCACCCGGTGGGACCGGCCTCCCCAGCTGCGGCACACACTGTCGGCGGCCACTCGCATCGTGAGCAGCAGCGCCGACGGCTCGATCGTGTCGAACGTCATCGACATGTCCGCGTATGCGCGTCTGCTGATCGTCCGCGGCGACGTGCCCGACGGCCGAGCCGGCCGCATCCTCTCCGACTCCGCGTTCGCCTTGCTCACCGACGACGGCTTCGACGGGGGCGACGGCGCCCCCTATGCATACGGTCTCTGGCAGGAAGACGTCGATGGCCATCGCTGGATCGCCCACACCGGTGGCATGGTGGGGTACACCGCGTTCTTGGCGGTCTCGCCCGATGACGGCCTCGGTTTCGTGCTGTTGCAGAATGGAGGGGGCGCCAAGCATGGTGTGGCTGCCGCCGCGCTCGCGACGGTTCGCGCGAGCCTCGCGGGCCAGGAGCTTCCCGAGGTGTGGGCGCCGCCTCTTCCGACCGAGATCGCGAAGGCGACCGACTACGCCGGACGTTATGCGGGCGACGACGGCCGCGAGCTAGAGGTCGAGTCCGTCGATGACGGGCTCGAGGCACGGCTCGGACCGCTCGCAGTGCGGCTCGAACGAGACCCATTGGCGACCGAGCTGGGCGACACGTTCCTGTTGGTCCACGAGGCGCTTGACCGGTTCCCACTCGAGTTCGTGCGCGACGATGAAGGCCGGATCGTCGAAGCGTTCCATGGACAGACCTGGTTCCGCGGACAGGCGTACGCGGGGCCAGATCCCGAACCACTCCCCGAAGCGTGGGCGGGCTTCCCGGGTCTCTATCGGAACGACTCCCCGTGGAACCCGGTGCTGCGCGTGCTCGCTCGCAAGGGTGGGCTCGTGCTGCAGTGGCCGTATGAGAGCGGGGACCAGGGCACCGACGGGCGGCTTGTGCCGCTCGGTGGCGGCTGGTTCGCGGTGGGGGAGCAGCGCGACCCGCGTCGGATGCGCTTCGAGGGTCGAACCGCTGGTGGCCTGACGGCGGTGGCGGAGTTCAACGGCGGCCGCTGGTACCGAACGTCCGAGCAGTAGTCTGGCTCAGACTAGGCGGTCCCACCGCATCCGCTCGACTTCGGAGCCGTACCGCCACACCGAGAGGTCCGGCGGCTCCACGCCGAGGGTCGTGAGCACGGTGCAGACCTGGCTGCGGTGCTCGGTCCCGTGATGGAACGCCTGCGCGAGACGGATGCCGGTCGCGGCGTGACGCTGCCCGCCATCGATGCTCGATGTTGCGATGTCAGCGTCTGGGTCGGGCGCCTGCGATATCACTGCCTCCCATGCGGTTGCATCCTCGTCCGCGATCTGCTGCAGGTCCGCGAGCGATAGAGATCCTTCATCCACTCGGCCTCGCCCATAGCCGCCATGTGTCAGCCCGGTCAGTTACCAGTCGTCGGCCGCGACGATGTGGCGCATGGTGTCGAGCACGCTTCCGAACACGGCCGTCGCGGGGGCGGTCAGCTGGTCTTCGCGAAGGGCAGCGCAAGAGTCGAGCAGGAGGTGGGTCGCCCAGACGTGGTGTTTGGCAGCGTCGGCGAGCATCGTCAGGGCATCGCGCGGAACGCGATCGTGGCGTTCGCGCCGCCGAACCCGAAGGAGTTCGACAATGCCAGGGTGACGTCGAGCTCGCGGGCCTCGTTCGGGGTGATATCGAGGTCGCACTCGGGGTCGGGCGTCGTGTAGTGGATCGTCGGGGGGATCACGCCGTTCGCGATCGCCAGCGCGCACGCGGCCGCCTCGACCGCCCCTGCGGCGCCGAGCATGTGGCCCGTCATCGATTTCGTCGACGACACCGCCACGGTGTGCGCATGGTCGCCGAGCACGGTCTTGATCGCGGCGGTCTCGGCCGCGTCGTTGAGCGGTGTCGAGGTACCGTGCGCGTTGACGTAGCTCACCGCCGATGGGTCCTCGCCGGCATCGTTGAGCGCCCACGTCATCGCGAGCGCGGCGCCCGCGCCCTTAGGGTCCGGGGCAGTGATGTGGTGCGCGTCGTCACTCGCCCCGTAGCCGGCCACCTCGCAATAGATGCGGGCGCCCCGGGCCCGGGCGTGTTCCTCGCTCTCGAGGATCAACGCGCATCCGCCTTCGGAGAGCACGAAGCCGTTGCGGTCCGCGTCGAACGGACGTGAGGCCGTCTCGGGATCTGGGTTCTTGGTAAGCGCAGTCATCTGGGCGAATGCGGCGACCGTGAGCGGGATCGTCGCGGCCTCGGAGCCGCCGGCGATCGCCAGGTCCACGTAGCCGTCGCGGATGAGCCGCATCGCCTCGCCGATCGCGTGGTTCGACGACGAGCAGGCCGACACCGTGCAGTAGTTAGGCCCCGTGAGTCCGTAGTGCATCGCGATGTGGCCACCGGCTGCATTAGCCATGAGCATCGGCACCATGAACGGCGAGACGCGACCCGCGCCCTTCTCGCGCAACACATCGTGTTGGTTGAGGAGCGTCTGCACGCCGCCGATGCCGGTCGCATAGATCACTGCGCCTCGCTCTGAGCGGACCTCGGGCTCACCGGCGTCTGCCCAAGCGAGCTTCGCGCTCGCGATCGCGTACTGCGCGAACGGGTCGGTGCGGCGGGCTTCCTTGGGGTCGAGGTGGTCGGTCGCGACGAAGCCTTCGGGGTAGCCGGCCACGCTGACCGGCAGGTCGCTCGTGTCGAATGCCACGATCTGGCGGACGCCATTGCGCCCGCTCGTGAGGCCCTGCCAGAAGTCGTCGACTCCGGTCCCGACCGGTGCTACAGGACCGATGCCGGTGATGACGACTTTGGTGCGTGGGCTCACGGGGGAATCGCTCCCTCTCGGCGCTCTGACGGCGATCGCGTTAGGACACGCCGAGCTTGCCGGCGACGAGGTCGACGGCCTGGCCCACGGTCTTCACCGATTCCATCTCGTCCTCGGGGATCTCGATGCTCCACTCTTCCTCGAGCGCAAGCACGGCCTCGACGAGGTCGAGCGAGTCTGCGTTGAGATCTTCGGCGAACCGCGCATCGGGCACCACCTGCACCTCGTCGACGGCGAGCTGCTCAGCGAGCACCTTCTTCACCCTGGTCTCGATCTCCGAACGGTCGGTCATGTCGTCTTCCCCTCCTGTCGCTCCATCAAGGTCCGCACCAGGCTAGCGGGCCAGCGCCCTCGCGACCCCCCTGACGCGGCCAAGTCCTAAGCAGTGAGCCCTCCGTCGACCGGGATCACGGCGCCGTTCACGTACGACGCCTCGTCGGACATCAGGAACCGCACCACGGCCGAGACCTCCCCGAGGCGCGCGGTGCGACCGAGAGGCGTCTGCTCCAGGTAGTAGGCACGCGCCCGCTCATCGAGATGCGACGTCATCTCGGTGTCGACGAGGCCGGGACAGATCGCGTTGACGGTGACTCCTTTGGCCGCGATCTCTCGCGCGAGCGAGGTCGTGAGACCCAGCAGCGCGGTCTTCGACGCCGCATACACCGTCTGACCGGCGTTGCCGTGCAGCGCCACCGCGCTCGAGACGTTGACGATACGGCCCCACTTCTCACGAAGCATCCCGCGCATCGCGGCCTTCGCGCAGACGAACGCGCCCTTGACGTTCGTGGCCATCACCTTGTCGTAGGTTTCCATCGAGTACTTCAGCAGCAGCCCGTCCTGGCTGAACCCAGCGTTGTTGACGAGCCCCGTGACGTTGCCGGCTTCCTCGGTCACTCGCCGGAATCCCTCGACGACGCTCGTCTCGTCGGTCGTGTCGAGGAAGACGGTCAGTCCCGGGGTGCCGGCGGTCTCGAGGGCTCCCAGCACGTCCTTGGCTGCGGCCTCGTCGCTTCGGTAGCCGACGGCCACCGTCCACCCGGACTCAGCGAGCGCGACAGAACATGCGCGCCCGATGCCGCGCGACGCGCCCGTGACCACCGCGACTTTCGAGGTCACGCGCCGGCCTCGGCGGGCGAGGCGAGGGTCGCGGGTGACGCCAGCGTCCAGCGCACGAGCGTCGCGCCCCACGTGAGGCCGGCGCCGAACGAGGTGAACAGCACCAGGTCGCCTTCGCGGATCGTGCCCGCTCGCCATGCCCGGTCGAGCGCGACCGGGATCGATGCTGCGCTCGTGTTGCCGACCTCGGCCACGTCGACCACGGCCTTTGCCGGGTCGATGCCGAGCCGGTCGACCACCGCGGTCATGATGCGGGCGTTCGCCTGATGGGGGATCAGCACGTCGACGTCGTCGATCGTGTGTCCCGACTTCTCGAGCAGATCCCGGCACGAACTCGCCATCTCGGTGACGGCGCGCTTGAAGACCTCGCGGCCGTTCGGCATGCGCACCACGTGCTCGTTGGCGGCGACCGACTCGGCCGACGCGGGCGTGCGAGTGCCGCCGGCCGGCATCCACAGGATCTCGGCCGCGTTGCCGTCGGCCCCGAGGATCGAGCCTTCGACCCCAGCGACCTCCGATGCGCGCACTACCGCGGCGCCCGCTCCGTCGCCGAACAGGATGCAGGTGCCTCGATCGGTGAAGTCGAGGATGCGGCTGAAGACCTCGGCGCCGATGAGCAGGATGGTGTCGGCCATGCCCGCGGTGATGAACGCGGTGGCGGTCGACAGGCCGTAGCTGAACCCCGCGCACGCCGCGTTGATGTCGAAGCTCGGACAGCTCACGCCGAGCTTGCGCTGCACCCAGACTGCCGTCGCCGGGAACACGGTGTCGCCGGTGATCGTGGCCACCACGATCATGTCGAGCTGCTCAGCGGCGATGCCGGCGCTCTCGAGCGCGGCGCGAGCCGCCTCGACTGCCAGGTCGGAGGCTTGCACGCCGTCGTCGGCGAAATGTCGAGCCTCGATGCCGGTACGGTCCCGTATCCATTCGTCGTTGGTCTCGACGATCTCCTCGAACCACGTGTTGGGCACGAGTCGCGGCGGGAGCGAGCTTCCCACCCCGGCGATGGTGGCGTGGCGCGTCACGTCGCCGAGCTTACCGCGGCCACGGCGGCCTCGGGAGAGCCCACCGCGAGCGCGCTCGCACCCGGCACCACCCGCCTCGCCATCTTCGTGAGCACCTCGCCCGGCCCGCATTCGAGGAAGGTCGTGGCGCCTGCAGCGGCGAGGGCCTGCACGTCGTCATGCCATCGAACCGGCGAGATCACGTGACGCTCGACCAGCAACCGGAGCTCGGTGACGTCGGACACCAGAGAGCCGCTCACGTTCTCCGCGATCGGGAACGCGGGCTGCCCGAGCTCGATCCCGGCGAGCTCACGCAGGATCGGTTCGACTGCAGGTCCCATCAACGAAGAGTGGAACGCGCCAGCCACATTCAGTCGCACCGCGCGTATCTTCCGCTCGGCGGCGAGCGCCTCGGCGCGTTCGATCGCCGCGACCGAACCGGAGATCACCGATTGCACGGGGGAGTTGCGGTTCGCGACGAGCAGCACGTCGTCGCCACGGGCGTCGTCGCACAGCGCCTCGGCGTCGTCGGGGCCGGCGCCCAGCAACGCGCTCATCGTGCCGGGCCTGGCCTCTGCGGCGCGCTGCATAGCCCCCCCCCGCGCGACCACCACACGCAGCGCCTCTCGAAGCGTGAGCACCCCGGCCGCAACCAGGGCTGAGAACTCCCCGAGCGAGTGCCCCGCCGCGCCCACCACGCCCGTGAGCCCCTCGGCTTCCAGCACGCGGAACGCCGCCACCCCGCACGCGAGCAGCGCCGGTTGCACGAACTCCGTCGTCGCGAGGGCCGCCTCGTCGTGGGCGTCGGCGACGACGTCTCTTCCCATGGCCTCGCCGGCTTCCTCGAGCACCGCCTGCCCAGCTGCGTGCACCGCCCAGGGGTCCGCCATGCCGGCGTACTGCGACCCCTGCCCCGGGAAGACCACCGCTATCGACATGATCCGCGGAGCCTACTCAGTCCTCGGCCGGGCTCGAGAAGGTATGTGTTGGGCCGGTGGTTTCGCTCTCGTGGAGTTGCCAGGGCGCCAGCCCTCCTGTTGAATGACTTGCGAGTCCCATCATGGCCGAGAGGATTCAGCGTTCTTCTTCTCCCACGTCCAAGAACCAAGGGGCGGAGGGTGTACTCGGGTTCCTTGGTCGCGATATGGCCGTCGACCTCGGCACTGCGAACACGCTCGTGTACGTGCGTGGACGCGGCGTCGTGCTCAACGAGCCGAGCGTCGTCGCGATCAACACCCTCACTGGAGCAATCCTTGCGGTGGGCGCCGAGGCCAAGCGCATGATCGGCCGAACGCCCAGCCACATCCAGGCCGTGCGCCCCCTGAAGGACGGTGTGATCGCCGACTTCGACGTTACCGAGAAGATGCTCCGGTACTTCATCCAGAAGGTGCACAAGCGTCGTCTGCTGGCCAAACCGCGTGTGGTCATCTGCGTGCCGTCGGGTATCACCGGCGTCGAGCAACGCGCGGTCGAGGAGGCGACCATCGCGGCGGGAAGCCGTCGCGCTTACATCATCGAGGAGCCCATGGCGGCGGCGATCGGCGCCGGGCTCCCGATCCACGAGCCCACCGGCAACATGGTGGTAGACATCGGCGGCGGCACTACCGAGGTCGCGGTGATCTCGCTCGGCGGCATCGTCACGAGCACGTCGATCCGCATCGGCGGCGACGAGCTCGACGAGGCGATCATCCAGCACGTGAAGAAGGAGTACTCCTTGCTGCTGGGTGAGCGCACCTCCGAGGCGATCAAGCTCGCCATCGCGAGCGTGTTCCCGATGCCCGAGGAGCTCGTGGCCGAGATCAAGGGGCGTGACCTCGTCAGCGGTCTGCCGAAGACGATCACGATCAGCGCGGAGGAGATCCGCCGCGCGATCGAGGAACCGGTCAACGCCATCATCGACGCCATCAAGACCACGCTCGACCGGACTCCCCCGGAGCTGTCCGCGGACATCATGGACCGCGGCATCGTGCTCACCGGCGGCGGCGCCTTGCTCCGCGGGCTCGACAAGCGCCTGCGGCACGAGACCGGCATGCCCGTGCGCATCGCCGACACGCCGTTGCAGGCGGTGGTGCTGGGGTCCGGCAAGTGCCTCGAGGAGTTCGAGGTGCTGCAGCGGGTCCTGGTGACCTCTTCGCGCCGGTAGCCGCCCGTGTTGATCCGGCAACGCCCCCGCTCGACGCGGCTCCTGGTCGTCGCATTGGTCTCGATATCGCTCGCGGTGATCACGCTCGACTACCGACAGCGCGATTCGGGCCCGCTCTCGGTCGCAGGTGACGCCGCCAAGGCGTTCATGGCCCCGATGCAGGAAGCCGTCACCACCGTGACCGAGCCGGTCGGCGACTTCTTCTCGGGTCTCGCGCACCTGCCCTCGCTCGCCGACGACAACGAACGGCTGCGCGAAGAGAACGCGGCGCTGATGGCCGAGGGTCAGGTCGGAGCGAACCAGCAGTCGCGCCACCAGACTCTCCTCGACCTCATGGGATTGCGCGGCTCGCTCGATCCGACCGCGGTAGCCGCGCACGTGAGCGGCAACGGAGTCTCGAACTTCGAGTACACCATCACCATCGACAAGGGGTCCGCCGACGGCATCCAAACGGGTCAACCGGTAGCGACCGGCAGCGCCGACGCGCCCATGCTCGTCGGCCGCGTCGTGTCGGTCACGCCTATATCGGCCGACGTACTGCTGCTCATCGATCACGATCTCGCCGTCGCGGCCACGATCGGCAACAGCCAGGAAGCCGGACTCGTCGAAGGACAAGGCGCCAGCGACCTTCGCATGAGTTTCTTCGCATCGGGCTCGCTGATCGAGGGCGGCGAGTCAGTGTTCACCCAGGGTTACCAACTCGATGGCCAGCCGGGCCTCTACCCTCCCGACATGCTGATCGGGCAAGTGTCGCGTCTCATCCCGTCTGAGAACGAGACGCAGCAGTACGTCGAGGTCCGGCCCGCGGTCGATTTCGGGACCTTGCAGTTCGTGCTCGTGCTGCAGACGGGCTCTGAGGAGTGAGCCGATGACCCGGCGGGTGCTCGTTACCATCATCGTGATCGTCACGGGCTTGCTGTTGCAGTCGACCCTGTTCTGGCAGTTCAAGCTGCTCGGCGTCCGCCCGGAGCTGATGTTCCTGGTGACGATCGTCGTCGCGATCCTCGAAGGGCCCAAGGACGGCGCGATCACCGGTTTCGCGGCCGGACTCGCGCAGGACTTCTTGCTCAACCAGCCCAAGGGTGTGACCGCGCTCACGTTGACCCTGGTCGGCTACTCGGCCGGCCTCGCTCGCCAATACATCGTGTCAGCGTCGCCGTTGCTGCCGACGATCCTGGTCGCGGTGGGGACCGCCGCCGGCGTGGCCTTCTACCAGGTGGTCGCGTTCCTGCTCGATCAGCTGCAGGAAACGGTCGGCTACGCGATGCGCGTGACGCTGCTCTCGGCGCTGTACGGGGCGATCCTCACGCCCATCGTCTACCCGCTGCTTCGGCGCGTGATCGAAGGATCGCGGCCGACGAGGGTGGTGCGCTTCTGATGGAACGGAGCTCGGCCCGCCTCAAGCTATTCGCGATCCTCGTGCTCGTGATGTTCGGGGCGCTCTCGACGCGCCTGTGGTTCCTGCAGGTGCTCGCTACCCAGACTTACGCCGAGCAGGCCAAGGACAACGGCGTTCGCGACATCGCGATCGACGCCTTGCGAGGTGAGATCTGGACCGCCGACCAGTACGGCAAGCCCAACGGCGTGCCGCTGGTGGAGAACGTGAGCAGCCTCGAGGTCCGCATCGACGTGCAAGAGCTCGAGGAGAGCGGGCTCGCCGAACAGGTCCTCGCGCGGCTCTCGGAGATGCTCGACGTGCCTGTCCGGAAGATAAGAGGCAGCATCGAGAGCACGCAGTACTTCGACTACCAGCCCAAGCCGATCGCCGAGTTCGTACCTGAGAAGGTCGCCTTCGCGATCCGTGAGCGGCAAGAAGAGTTCCCGGGCGTGTATGTGCGCAACACGAGCGTGCGCGATTACCCGATGGGGCGGCTCGGCTCGCACATGGCTGGTTGGGTCGGACAGGTGCAGCCCGAACAACTCGACGAAGCTCGCGAAGGGGAGTACGGCCCGAACGATATGGCGGGTCAGGCGGGACTGGAGTCGCAGTACGAGAAGTGGCTTCGAGGCAGGAAGGGTCTGCTTCGCTACGTCGTGAACTCCGACGGGGAGCGCATCCGCGACCTGGGAGGTCGCGCGCCCACCGCGGGCGGCGACCTGGTGCTCACGATCGACAGCAAGTGGCAACAGGCCGCTGAGGAGTCTCTCCGAGAAAGCATCTTCCGAACCCGCCAGGTGCTCGACGAGGACCGTGGCACCTACTACAAGGCTGATGCAGGCGTCGTGATCGTGCTCGATGTCGAGACCGGCGGCATCAAGGCGATGGCTTCGTGGCCCGACTTCGACCCAAGTTGGTACGTGAACGGCCTGACGAAGGATCAGCAGTGCTATCTGGACCTGGGCTACAGAGACCGATGTGCGGGCGCCCACGAGGTTGCGCCACTGCTCGATCGGGCCTACCAGGAGGTCTACCTTCCGGGGTCGACGTTCAAGCCGTTCACCGCGCTCGCCGCCGTCAAGGAAGGGTTCGCAAACTACAGCAGCTACTATCCCTGCCCGGCCGTGTACGTGCACCCGAACGACACGTCGGGCGCGGACTTCGAGAACTGGTCCGACTCAGACCTTGCTCCTGTCACGGTCGCGACCTCGCTCATCGACTCGTGCGACTCCAACTACTACGCGTGGGGGTCGGACTTCTGGTTCCGGTATCAGAACGACCAGCTCGGGGAGAACAACGAGCCGCTTCAGGAAGATCTGCGGGCCTGGGGGTTCGAGGAGCCGACCGGCATCGACCTCCCCGGGGAAGCCAGCGGATTCCTGCCGGACGCCGAGTGGGGCAACGCCGACGAGCAGAAGGCTTTGTTCCCCAGAGGGTGGAACCCCGGCGGCTACATCCTCACGATGATCGGGTCGGGGTACATGTCGGTGACGCCATTGCAGCTTGCGACCGCGTACGGGGCGATCGCGAACGACGGTCATCTGTGCCGCCCGCACGTGGTCGATCGGGTCATGGCGAGCGACGGCGAGACCGTGCTGAAGAAGGTGGGCGGTGGCTGTGACCGCACGGTGCCGTACACGAAGCAGGAGCTCGACTACATCCGCAACGCGCTGACACAGGTGCCGGTGAGCGGCACCGCGCAGCTTCCCTTCCTCGGGTTCCCGCTGTCGGAGGTCCCGGTTGCCGGCAAGACCGGCACGGCGTTCCGGGGAGCCCTTTACCAAGACACTTCGTGGTTCGCGTCGATGGTGCCGGCCAACGACCCGAAGTACGTGGTGGTGGCCATGGTCGAGCAGGCGGGGTTCGGTTCCGACGTGGCTGCGCCGCTCGTGCGTCGCATGATCGAGACGATGTACGGCATCGAGCCCGGTGGGCAGGTCATCTCGCAGACGGGGCAGGACTGATGGACGTCGTCGCGGGTCGCAGCTGGACGACCGAACGCCGGCCGATCAGGCACCTCGACCCGGCGCTGCTGATCGTCACGGCCGCCCTGATCGTGATCGGGCTCTTCGCGATCTACTCGGCCACGAGTCAGACCTTGCGCCAGGACAACCTCGATCCTCTGTCCCGGGTGAACAAGCAGGTCGTTACCGCGGTCCTCGGCATCGTGCTGCTGCTCGTGATGGCAACGTTCGATTACCGGTTCCTGAAGGTATACGCGGGCCTCATCTACGGGGCGACGGTCGCGGGGCTGCTGGTGTTGCAGATCCCGGGGGTCGCGGCGACCGAGACCGGCACGAGCAACTACATCGACATCCCAGGTATCAGCCTGCTGCAGATCAGTCCCTCGGAGTTCGCGAAGATCGGGCTGATCGTGATCCTCGCCGCCATGCTCTCGGAGCTCCGCTCACCGATGCCCATGGCCGCAGACCTCGTGCGCGTGATCGGGGTGGCCGTGGTGACGATGCTGCTGGTGTTCATCAACGTCGAGATCGGTACCACGATCGTGCTCGCGGCGATCGCGGTGGGCGTGCTGGTCGTGGCCGGCACCCACGCCAAGCACCTGATCTCCCTCGCCGTCGGCGCGACCGTGTTGATCGCGCTCGCGTTCCAGCTCAACGTGGTGGAGGACTATCAGATCGAGCGCCTGCTGACTGTTTTCGATTCCGGTTCGGTCAGCGCCGACGCCCGATACAACCTGGACCAGTCGGTGATCGCCGTGGGTTCCGGCGGCATGTTCGGAGCGGGGTTCCTGCAGGGTTCGCAGACCAACCTCGACTACGTGCCCGAGCAGCACACCGACTTCATCTTCACCGTGATCGGGGAGGAGTTCGGGTTCCTCGGTTCGGCCTTCGTGCTCGCACTCTTCGCGCTGCTGATCTGGCGTGCGATCCGGATCGCGTACATGTCGAAGGACTCGTTCGGCACCTATCTCGCCACGGGGGTCGCTTCCATGTTCACGATCCAGATCTTCGTGAACATCGGCATGGTGATCGGCATCATGCCCATCACGGGCATCCCCCTGCCGTTCCTGAGCTACGGCGGCACCGCCATGCTCGTGAACTTCGCGGCGATCGGCGTCTTGTTGAACGTGCACATGCGCCGATTCAAGTAGGGCGCGTCACCGTCCATAGGAACGTCGACCCTTGCGGCCCGGTCGACTCCAGCACCACATCGCCGTCCATCGCGTTCGCCGACATGCGCGCGAGCGTGAGGCCCAGCCCCACGCCCGGATGGGTGCGGGTGTTCAGGCTCTCCGCCTGCTCCAGCGGTTCGAAGATGCGGTGCAGCGCGTCAGGGTCGATGCCCGGGCCACGGTCGGTGACGCGAACCTCCGTACCCGACGCGCCGAGTATCACGTTGACGGTCACCGGAGCGTCGGGTGAGCTGAAGGCGAGCGCGTTGTCGACGAGCTCCTCGATGATCCGGTGTGCGGCGGTGCGGTTGAGGCTCGCCATAGCGGGGCCGGCCGGCGCGTCCACCTCGACCCGATGGTTGCCCTCGGCCACCTCGCGCGCGACCTGCACGACGTCTGCCCACTCGGTGATGCCCGCCTCGACGGCTGCCTCGAACCTGTGGACCAGCCGTGCGAGCCCGTTCGCACGATCGACGAGGCTGTCGAGGATCGGGCCGCGCTCTTGCTCGGGAGCGGTGCCTTTGGCCAGCGTCTGCGCCATGCCGAGGATGACCGTGACTGGCGTGCGCAGCTCGTGCCCGAGGCGCGATATCAACTCGTGGCGGCGCGCGGCTCGTTCGAGAAGGGCCTCTTGCGCGATCTCGAGCTGCCGGGTGCGGCGGCGTTCCCGCTCGAGAGCCTCGGTGAGCTCCTCGATGACGGTGGGGGTGACCTCGGGGGAGAGCACCCCGCCCCCGGTGAACGCTTGGCGCACCGCGAACAGGATCTCGTCGCCGTCACTGTCCTTGAGCACGTACCCCGATGCGCCCGCCACGAGCATCTCCCGCACCGCCCGCTGGTCTTCGGAGCCGGTCAACGCCACGATGCCGAGCGCCGGGAATCGCGACTTCAGCTCCCGCGTGGTCTCGATGCCGTCCATGCCGGGCATGCGCACGTCCATAAGCACGACATCGGGGTCGAGTCCTTCGATCATGGCGAGGGCAGACTGTCCGTCGGGCGCTTGGCCTACTACGACCATCTCTTCGGCGCCGAGCAGCATCGCTAGCGACTCGCGGAACCCGTCATTGTCGTCGACGAGTAACACCCGCACTCGGGGCAGGGGCCTCGAGAGAGTGGCCACGCGGGCGGAGGCCGCGACGTCGTTCATGGAATGATTGTCGACGCGAACGGCCCACGGCGCTATCCAGCCAACGCCGGGTTCCCTCCGGGGGACAAGAACCGCCTCCTCTGGTTCGTAGGAACTAGGCCTCGCCCTGCTCGATGTGCCCGATGGTCGACGCTGAAGGTCGAAGGGCGCACGACTTTCGCGTCGCTCTGCCTCAACCGGGTGGGCGGGTGTCACTGCTATGCTTGTGCCCAGACGTTCCCGTCGAGAGCCGTTCATGAGGCCCGGCGGGGTTCCAACCAAGTCGAGGAGGCGCGCACCGCCGCCCGGCCACAAGGCCAGGAGCGCGGACCGCAAGCGCCGGACAAGGACGTAACGGGTGCGCGATCTCGCGCAAGGCCCGGGGCGCGGCGCTCGCCGCGGTGCGGGCGCAGGCATCATCACTCCGCTGATCGCGGCTCCGATGCATGCGCGGCTCGATCGTTGCGTTCCTTCCGGCACCGGCGCGACTCCTCGCACCGACCGAGAGGAGTAACCGTGGATCACGAGACCGATGTCGCGGCGCCCAAGGCGCCGGAGGTCGATGAGCGCATCGCAGCGTTCAAACGAGGCGCCCCCATGCCGAAGCCTGTCACCGAGGCGCCCGCGCGCCAGGAGAAGGCCGTCAGGTCTGCGCGAACGACGACGCCTGCGAAGACCGAGCCCGCGAAGACCGAGCCCACGAAGCTTGAGCCCGCGCCGAAGGTGGAGCCCGCGCCGAAGGTGGAGCGCGCAGCCGAGGCCGAGAGGCCTTCGCGCACCACGTCGCCCGAGAGGGCCGAGGCGCCCGCCCGCCCGGTCGCCACTCAGGGTCAAGGGCCCGAGTCGGACGGCGTCGCTCCCCGGAGTGGGGCGCCTCGGCGCCGCCGGGGTGGTCGCGGGCGAGGCGGCCGGGGAACCGGCAGCGGCGACAACGCAGGGAGCGTTCGTGAGGTACAGGATCCGATGGGCGCGAAGGCGAGCGGCGAGACGAGCGGCGTAGCGACGACGCCTTCGCCACGTCCGGTTGTCGCCCCGACGAGCGGCACGGTCCCTGCGGTTCCGGGTGGTCCCACGACGATCGACGAGTCTTCCGAGACCCCTTCGAGCTCAGCCCGCCGACGCCGTCGCCGGGGTGGCAGAGGCCGAGGAGGAGGAGGCAGCGGCGCGGGTGCCAGGTTGACCAACGTCGATGAGGTCGATGCCTCGCCCGAGGCGCAGACCGTGGATTCCCAGCGCGACGACGCGATCCCCGACCCCCCAGACGCCACTCCGCGTTCTCGGAGCCGCGGGTCGAGGGGTGGGTCTACCACGAAGCCGAGCGGCCGAGGCGACGACGGAAGGACCGAGAGGCTCGACGGCCAGACCGAGGGTGGCGCCCGCCAGCCCAGGAAACAGATGACGGTCGAGGAGCAGGTCGCCTCGGGCGGGCCGACCCGCAGCATCAAGGGGAGCCGTAGCCGCACCGGCCGCGGGGGCCGTGACGGGCGACGCCGCCGGGAGCCCACGATCCTTCCCCCTCGCATCACCGACAAGCTGATGGTGATCACCGAGCGGGGCGAGCGCGATCAGATCGCGGTGCTCGAGGAAGACGTGCTGGTCCAGCACTACGTGACCCGGCAGGGTGCGACATCGATGGTCGGAAACGTGTACCTGGGCCGGGTGCAGAACGTGCTTCCCGGCATGGAAGCAGCCTTCGTCGACATCGGTCGGGGTCGTAACGGGGTGCTGTACGCAGGCGAAGTCAACTACCGGCCTGAGGATCTCGAGGGGCCGGCGCCGCGCATCGAGAACGTGCTGAAGCCCGGCCAGGCCGTCATGGTGCAGATCACCAAGGACCCCATGGGCGGCAAGGGAGCCAGGCTCACGGCGCAGATCTCGCTGCCGGGGCGATACCTGGTGCTCGCGCCCGACCAGGACCTCTCCGGCATCAGCCGTCGGCTTGGCGACAACGAGCGCAAGCGCTTGAAGACGATCCTCAAGAAGGTGCAGCCATCGGGGCACGGCGTGATCGTGCGCACGGCCGCCGAGGGCGCCGCCGAAGAGGCCTTCGTGCACGACATGAAGCGCCTGGTCGGCTTGTGGGACGACATCCAGAATCAGGCCAAGAAGGTGAAGGCGCCGGCCGTGCTCTACGAGGAGCCCGAGCTGACCCTGCGGGTGTTCCGAGACCTGTTCACCGACGAGGAGTTCAAGGGGCTCGTGACCGACTCTCCCCGGGTGTACGAGCAGGTGCTCGCGTACGTGCGCGACATCGCTCCCGACCTCGAGCCCAAGGTCACGTTGCACCGGGGCAAGCTTCCGGCGTTCGAGGAGCATCGCATCGAGGAACAGATCCTCAAGACGTTGGACCGCAAGGTGTGGCTGCCCAGCGGGGGCTACCTGATCATCGAGCGAACCGAAGCGATGACGATCGTCGACGTGAACACCGGCAAGAGCGTCGGCAAGACCAACCTCGAGGAAACCGTGGTGAACACCAACCTCGAGGCCGCGAAGGAGGTCGCCCGCCAGCTTCGGCTGCGCGACATCGGCGGCATCATCGTCGTGGACTTCATCGACATGCTGCTCGACAAGAACAAGGACAAGGTCGAGGAGACCATGAAGGAGGCCATGGCGCTGGACAAGACCCGGAGCCAGGTGTTCGAGATCGGCCCGCTCGGTCTGCTGCAGGTCACCCGGAAGCGCGTATCCTCTGGCCTGGTCGAGTCGTTCTCCGAAACATGCCCCACCTGCGAAGGCAGGGGCATCCTCATCAACTATGAGTCGTAGGCGCGGGGTGAACCCCCGACGGATCATGAGCGCGGGGTGCGCCCAGGACGAGGCCTGAGCGCCCGCGTGTCCGCTCACTCTGGAGGCAAGCGATGTATGCGGTGATCAAGACTGGCGGCAAGCAGCAGAAGGTGAAGGCCGGCGACGTGATCGAGGTCGAAAAGATCGTGCATGAGGGCGAAACGATCACGTTCCAGCCGCTGCTCGTCGTCGATGACGAAGGAGCGACCCACGTGGGCGCCGAAGCCTTGAAAGCCTCGGTCACCGCGAAGCCATTGGGGGAGAAGAAGGGCGACAAGGTCCGCATCTTCAAGTACCGGCCCAAGAGCGGCTACGCACAGCGTGGGGGGCACCGTCAGCTGTTGACCCTTCTCGAGATCGAGAGCGTGACCCTGGGTTCGGCTGAGAAGAAGACCACGGCCAAGAAATCCACCGCGAAGAAATCCACCGCGAAGAAATCCACCGCGAAGAAATCCACGGCCGAGAAAACGACTACCCCTGAGGCCGACGAGGCGAAGTAAGGCCGGCCGGCCCGCGCCTTTGTTACCCTGGAGACCTTATGGCACACAAGAAGGGCGGCGGCTCGTCCCGGAACGGCCGCGATTCGAATGCCAAACGCCTCGGCGTCAAGGCGTACGGCGGCGAGACCGTCAGCGCGGGCTCGGTGATCGTGCGCCAGCGTGGCACCCGCATCCACCCCGGTGACGGCGTGGGCAAGGGTGGCGACGACACGCTGTTCGCCCTGCGCGAGGGTCAGGTGACTTTTTCGGATTCGCGCGGACGCAAGTTCGCTTCGGTCCTCGTCGCCGAGTCCTGAACGCCCGAGCAACCCTCAGTGGCTCGTTCGGGCGCGGATCTCCTCTACCCAAGCTTCGATCGTCTGCTTCATGCCTCCCGACCTCGTGGTCAAGTAGCTCACGTTCTCGCGCTGGTGGCGCCTCTTCGACGGGCGCCCCATCGGGATCGCACGCGTGCTTTCGAGAGGTGGCATCTCGAGTGGCGGCGGCTGCGAGAAGTAGAACGCGGTCTGGACCCGCTCGCCTCGGTCGTCGTGCGCGACGAGCAGAACCGGCGATGCCCTCACGCGCCTGGCCGAGTGGATCACCGAAAGCTCGAGGCGCGTCTGGCCAGCCGACGCTCGGTCTTCGAAGACGAGCGCATCGTCGTCCAGGCGCAGCGTGCCCTCATAGTCGCGCACGTCGCCGCGCTGCAGACGAACCCTCCACACCGTCACCGGTTCCAGCATGGCCGTATCATCGCCCGCCCGAGCCTGCCGCGACCACCGTAGGCTGAGGTCATGGCGTTCGTCGATGAGTGCACCGTGTTCGCGACAGCCGGCCGTGGAGGCAACGGATCCGCTTCGCTGCACTCCGAGCCGTTCAAGCCTCTCGGCGGCCCTGACGGCGGTGACGGTGGCGACGGCGGGTCGATCGTGTTCGAGGTCTCGCGCGGCGTGCACGACCTCTCTTGGCTCGCCGATCACCCTCACCAGAGGGCGCCGGCGGGCGACCTCGGCCGCAAGTCCAAGCGCGATGGCGCCACCGGCGCCGATGTGGTGGTTCCGGTACCCGATGGCACCGTGATCTTCGACAAGCAGGGACTGCTGGCCGACCTGGTTGGCCACGGTGCGCGGGCGGTGGTCGCGCGTGGCGGCCGGGGAGGACGCGGCAACGTGGCGTTCGCGAGTGCGCGCAACAGGGTGCCGCGCACCGCCGAGCCCGGGGAAGACGGCGAGGAGAAGCGGTTGCGCGTCGAGCTGCGAACGGTGGCCGACGTGGGTCTCGTCGGGCTTCCCAACGCCGGAAAGTCGACGCTGCTCGCACGGCTCACGGCCGCGAAGCCCAAGATCGCGAACTATCCCTTCACGACCCTCACACCGAACCTGGGAGTCGCGGGAGGCGACGCAGATCGATTCGTCGTGGCCGACATCCCGGGGCTGATCGAAGGCGCCAGCACCGGCAGGGGGCTCGGGCACCGCTTCCTGCGGCATATCGTGCGCTGTCGCGCGCTCGTGCTCGTGGTCGATCTCGCTTCAGAAGATCCGCCGGGCGATCTGGCCACCCTTCGCGAGGAGCTGGCGGCATACGATGCTGAGCTGGCCACGAGGCCCTCCGTCGTCGTCGGCGCGAAGGCCGACCTGGTGGACGAACCTGCTGCGGTCGCGAGGTTGCTCGGCGAAGGTGCGTTCGCCATCTCGGCCATGACCGGCGCGGGGCTCGACGAGTTGCTCGAGCGTCTTGGTCTGCTCTCGCGAGAGTCTGAGCAGGCGCAGCCCGATCGCCAGTCCTACGTGGTGCTACGGCCGGGACGCCCCCGGTTCACGGTTTCGCGCGATCCCGACGGCCGCTGGCGGGTCGCGGGCCGGTCCGTGGAACGGTGGGTGCTCGAGACGGAGCTCGACGACGAAGGCGCCGTTGAGACCATGCAGATGAGGCTCAGGAAGGAAGGCGTCGAGCGCAAGCTCGCGTCGCTCGGGGCGCGCCGTGGCGAAGAGGTCGCCATCTTGGATCGGGTCTTCGAGTACTTCCCGGACGACGATGGGGCCGGCCCATCGGGCGCCGGCGGCCAGGAAGCCGACGAGTGATCGACGCGGCGCGCCTGCTCCGAGAGGAAGACGTTGCCTGGCGCCGCCTCGGTGAGGTTTTCGAGCAGATCCCCCACGACCGGTTCGAAGAACCGACCCTCACGCCTGAAGGCTGGTCCCCGAAGGACGCCATGTTCCACCTGGGGGGTTGGATGGGCGACTGCGCCGAGCAGCTCGAACGCATGCGCAACGGCACGTTCTGCCTCACGGACGAAACGCGAGAGACGATCGAGCAGCAGAACCAGGCGTGGTTCGAGGTCTCATGCACGATGAGCCCGGCCGATGTGCGCGAGAGGTTCGCCGAGGCCCGCCGGCGCATGATCGAAGCTTTCAGCGCCCTCGATGACCCCACGCCCGAAGCGATGGAGTGGTTCGAGGAGTCGGGCGCCCTGCACCACCCCAAGCACATCGCCGACCTCGATAGGATGGGCGCGTGAGAACCCGCCTCGGCATCATGGGCGGCACGTTCGACCCGATCCACTACGGACACCTGGTTACCGCCGAGGAGGCGTTGGCCCAGTTCGAGCTCGACGAGGTGCTGTTCGTGCCGACGGGCCGTCCGTGGATGAAGGAGCACGGGGCCGTCTCGCCGCCGGAGGACCGCTACCTGATGACCGTGATCGCGACCGCGTCGAACCCGTTGTTCAGCGTCTCGCGCGTCGAGGTCGACCGAGACGGACCGACCTATGCCGCCGACACGCTCCGCGAGCTCAAGCACGAGCGGGGCGACGACACCGACCTGTTCTTCGTCACCGGCGCCGACGCGGTGCTCGAGATCGTGCAATGGAAGCAGCCCGACGAGCTGTTCGCGCTGGCGCACTTCATCGCCGCGACCCGGCCGGGGTTCGACCTCGAGGCGTTCGAGTCCCACGCCCCAACGAAGCACCCGGGCATCACCGTCATGAACGTGCCGGCGCTCGCGATCTCATCGACCGACGTGCGCAGTCGGGTGCACGCCGAACGGCCGATCCGCTACCTGGTTCCCGAGAGCGTGAAGAGCTACATCGAGAAGGCGGGGCTCTATCGGTGAGTGACCCGTTGTTCCCCGCAGGCCCGGTGCGGCCGTCGAGGGTCAAGCGTGGTGTGCGCAGCCAGCGGGTCCGGCGCGGCGTGGCCGCTGGCGCCTTGGGGGCGCTCACGATCGTGGCCCTGGGTGTGTATCTCGTGGGTCGCGACGGTGGCGACCCACCGCCCCCTGCGAGTCGTGGATCCGGCGAACCGCACGCTCCGATCGGTTCGATGTTGTTGGCGTTGCAGGTGACCGGTGGCCCGGGGCCTTCCCTCGCCGTCGTGGGTGTTCCCGGCGATGGCGAGCCGTTCTTCATGCCGTTGTCGACCGAGCTCACGGTGACGATGCCGGGCCAGGGGGAGACCTCGGCGGCCGGCGTGGCGGCCCTGCCGGGCGACTCGATGCGGGTGGCGCTCTCGAACATGGCCGGGGTCTGGATCGATCATTACGCCGTGGTCTCGCTCCGCGACCTTGAGGCAGCGGTTGACGAGGGGGGCGGTCTCGCGGTGAACCTGCCCGAGGCCTACCCGACCGCGACCGATATGCTCGGTCCCGGTGAGATCATCATGAGCGGCAGCCAGGTCAAGGCGTTCCTGGGTGGTGCGACCGATGACTTCGGGGTGCGGTGGGAGATCGTCTTGGGCGCCATGCTCGCCGACCCGCCACAGCTCGTCACGAACGGGTCCGCTCAGACCGACGATGCAGAGGCAGTGAACGCGATCGTGTCCGCGGCCGATGGCGCCGAGGTGCTCGACATGCCCACGAAGCGGATCAGTGCAACGATCGTGCTGCCGGAGTACCCGACGCTCGACGAGCTCCTTTCCGCCAGCCTGGGCAGCCCGATGCCGGTATCAACCATCGTGCAGAACGGCAGCGGGGAGCCGGGGGTCGGTGAGGCGGTCGCTGCGCGCATCATCCCTGAGGGGTTCCGGGTCGTGCTGTCGCAGAACGCCCTGAGCTTCGACGTGAACCGAACCGATGTGTTCGCCAACGGCCCCGAGCACGAGGCCGAGGCGCGGGCGGTCAAGGCGGCGCTCGGAGTGGGGCGTGTTCGCGTGACGGCGCTACCATCGAACGTCGCCGACATCACGATCGTAGTGGGAAAGGACTTCACGGCTTGACGCGGGGACAGGGCAACAGAGCAGGTGATGAGGGAACGCTGCCGTCCAGTCGCGACGTGGCCATAGCCGCAGCCCGCGCAGCCGCCGACAAACAAGCCACCGACATCGTCGTGCTCGACGTGCACGAGATCATCGTGATCACCGACCATTTCGTGATCTGCTCGGCGGCGAGCGAGCGGCAGATCCGAACGGTGATCGACGCCGTCGAGCAGGCCCTCCGCGATCTGGGGGTGAAGCCCATCCGCCGCGAGGGCGAGCCCGAGGCGGGGTGGTGGCTGCTCGACTATTTCGATGTTGTGATCCACGTGTTCGGGGAGCAGGAGCGCGCCTACTACGACCTCGAACGTCTGTGGTCCGATGCGCCGCAGGTCGAATGGCAGGCTTCGGACGCGGCCGCATCGGGCCGATAGAATCCACGGCACCGGGGGCCCATAGCTCAGCTGGTAGAGCGCTTGGCTGGCAGCCAAGAGGTCAGGGGTTCGAATCCCCTTGGGTCCACCGATCCATCGCAGCTAGCGCCTTCGCTCGTCGCCCGAACCGAGGGTGCTTTCGGGGGCCTTCCTGGGTAGGGTGCCGGCGTGGGGGTAGGGAGGATGAGGACGGGCCTCGGGAGCGCCGTGGTCGCGCTGGCCGTCATAGCTCTACCGACACCGACGTTCCCGGTCACCGCGGCGACGGTCGTGACCGCGACGGCGGAAGCTGATGCCTTCGTGGTGAAGAGCACTCCGACTTCCAACAAGGGCACAGCGTCGACCCTTCGCATCAAGAACGCGGGCAAGGTTTCGTACCTGCGCTTCAACGTCCCCGGGCTTCCGGCGGGCGAGTCGGTGAGCGCCGCGACCCTGCAGGTCTCAGCCACCACTGGCAGCCAATGCACCCTCGGGGCAGAGGTCGTGCGGGCCGCGAACGACACCTGGACCGAAGGAGCCATCACGTGGGCGAACCAGCCGGGAACGACCGGCCCTATGCTCGACAGCGCGACCTGGGCCTCCGCCGGCCCTCGGCCGTTCGACGTCGGCGCCGTGGTCACCGGGGCGGGTCCGGTGAGCTTCGTCCTGCGGCACGTGATCGGTTGTAAGGCGTCGGCCGACGCTGTGTTCCACAGTCGGGAATCAGGTTTCGACCCCCCTCGGCTCATCGTCGAGACCGGCGCGGGTCCGGCCGCGGCCTGCGCCGACGGCCTGGACAACGATACCGACGGGCTCATCGATCATCCGGCCGACCCCGGCTGCAGCGGCGCAGCCGACACCGACGAGACCGATCTTCCGGCCGGTGGTGAGGTGACCGTCGTCGCAGCAGGCGACATCGCCTGCAACCCGACGAGCTCTGCCTTCGCCGGAGCGGATCCCGCCCGGTGCCAACACCGGGCGACCGACGATCTGCTGAGTGGGGCCGACGCCGTGTTCCCGCTCGGCGACCTGCAGTACTCCGCCGGCACGCTCGACCAATTCAACCGGTCCTACGATCCCACCTGGGGCCAGTACGCCGGCGCCACGTTTCCGGTGCCAGGCAACCATGAGTATCAGACCGTGGGGGCCCAAGGGTTCGTCGATTATTGGGCCTCGAAGGGCCGGCCGACCGGAGGGAGTGTCGGGTATCACAGCTTCGATCTCGGCGCGTGGCATGTCGTCGCGCTCAACTCCTCGGGTCATGGATGTACCGACGGCCCGCCGTGTAGCGAGGGAAGCCCTCAGAACGACTTCCTCGAGCAGGACCTCGCCGCCACGACCAAGGCCTGCACCGTGGCCTACTGGCACGCTCCGCTGTTCAACTCCGGGACCCGCCACGGTGCCGCCCCGGCAGTCAGACCCTTCTGGGACGACCTCTACGCCGCAGGCGCCGACATCGTCCTGAACGGCCACGAGCACAGCTATCAGCGGTTCGCGAAACAAGATCCTTCGGGGAACACCGCGCCGAACGGCATCCGAGAGTTCATCGTCGGCACCGGGGGGAGCGAGCGTTACGCGCTGCTCGCCACGCCCGACCCCGATCTCGAGTACGGCAACGCCGACTCGTTCGGCGTGCTGCGCTTGACGCTCGGAACCGACAGCTACTCGTGGCGGTTCGTCGACATCACGGGAGCCGTGCTCGACAGCGGCGGCCCGGTGCCCTGCAACTGAAACCTGTGCTCGTCTCCAGCTTTGGTGTGCAGCCGTCGGTGCGCGTACCATCGCGGCTTGCGTTGCCCAGCAGGGGTCAACGTCGAGGGGAGTGAGTGCGTGCGATGAGGATCTTGGTGATCGGCAGCGGGGGAGTAGGGTCGGCGTTCGCCCCGATCGCCGCGCGACGCGACTTCTACGAGCAGATCGTCTTCACCGACATCGACCGGTCGAAGGCAGAGCGTCTCGTCGACCGATACGACGTGCATGGGAAGTTCTCGGCCGCGAAGGTCGATGCGACCGATGCCGCTCAGGTGGCCGAGGCAGCACGCGTCCACGGGGCAGACGTTATCCTCAACGCCGCGGATCCGAGGTTCGTGATGCCGATCTTCCAAGGAGCGTTCGACGCGGGCGTCAGCTACATCGACATGGCCATGTCGCTCTCGGCGCCTCACCCCGAGCGGCCGCACTCAGAAGTCGGGAAGAAGCTCGGCGACGATCAGTTCGCGGTGGCCGAGCAGTGGCAGGAGCGTGGGCTGCTCGCCCTCGTCGGTCTCGGCATCGAGCCGGGGGCGGCCGACGTCTTCGCCCGGTACGCGGCCGATCACCTGTTCAGCGAGATCGACGAGGTCGGTGTGCGCGACGGCGCGAACCTCGAGATCGAGGGCTACGACTTCGCCCCGACGTTCTCGATCTGGACCACGATCGAGGAATGTCTCAACCCACCGGTTATCTGGGAGAAGGACCGCGGCTGGTTCACGACCGCACCGTTCAGCGAGCCCGAGACGTTCACGTTCCCCGAGGGCATCGGCGACGTGGAATGCGTGAACGTCGAGCACGAGGAAGTCCTGCTGGTGCCGCGCTGGGTCGACTGTAAGCGGGTCACGTTCAAGTACGGGCTCGGTGACGAGTTCATCGCGGTGCTCGAGACCTTGCGCAAGCTCGGGCTCGACAGGGTGGAGACCGTGACCGTGCGCGGCGCAGAAGTCTCCCCGCGCGACGTGGTCGCCGCCGCGCTCCCCGATCCGATGACGCTCGGCGACAAGATGACCGGCAAGACGTGCGCTGGCACGTGGGTGTCGGGCACCGGCGTCGACGGCAACCCGCGCGAGGTCTACCTGTACCACGCGGTCGACAACGAGCAGACGTGGAAGTCCGACGGCGCGCAGGCTGTGGTGTGGCAGACTGCGATCAACCCCGTCATCGGCCTCGAGCTGCTCGCGACCGGCACGTGGTCGGGCGCCGGTGTGCTCGGCCCCGAAGCCTTCGACGCCGTGCCGTTCATGGACCTGCTGAAGGACTACGGCAGCCCTTGGGGCATGACCGAGATGACGGCGTCGGCTGGGTCGTGATGAACCTCAGGCGCGGGCGTCGAGCGCTCCCTTGAGCCCGGCGACCGCCCGGTCGCTCATCTGATCCAGCTTGCCCCCGATGAAGGGCAAGGCGACGGCCGTGAGCCCTTTGAGTCCCAGGTCGGCCACGTACGTCACCCTGGTGCCGCCCCCTTCGCGGGCTGCGAACGAGATCACGTCGGTGCCGCGGAAGGTCTTCCCGTCGCCGGCGAGCGTGACGCTGTTCGGCCCGTCGTACGCGGTGATCTCGTAGACGATCGTCTGTTCCTTCGAGCCGAAGCGCGACACGAGCTCGAACCGACTTCCTTTGCCGATAGGACCATCGTCGAGCCGTCGCGCCTTCGCGATGCCGGGGTCCCAATCCTGGGTGGTCGAGAAGTCCGCCACGAAGTCGAACGCTCGCTCCTGTGGACAGCCGGTCTCGACGGTTCGCTCTACGTGGTGCGCCATGTATCGAGGATAAGGGCCACGCACCGGTTCGTGTCTGGCACGATCCGACCGTCCTCAAGGCCGTTCGCACTCAGGTCGGGTGTCGGTCCGTCCGATGCTTCTTTACGAACACGTCTCGGAAGGACAGCTCGTATGGTGACCGAACGCGACCGGGCGTTGGCAGACGATGCCGCCGACGCTCGTCTCGCCGCGATGATCGAGCCGGGGTCGCTGCTCGAGGCGACCCCGGAGTGCCTCGTCGTGGCGCGCGCCGACGGTCGCATCCTGTTCGCGAACCACCACGTGGAGCAGCTGACCGGCTTCGGGCGTGACGAGCTGGTGGGCCATTCGGTGGAGCTGCTCATCGCGGCCGATCTGCTCGACGAGGAGCCAGGATCCCGGATCGAAGCCGTCTGCCGGACCAGCGACGGACGGGATCTCCCCGTCGAGGTGCACATCGGGCGGATCGACGGTCCAGAGCAGCTGATCGTGGTGACGCTCCGCGATGCGAGCGAGCTGCAGGCTGGGCGCGAAGCCCGCTTCGAGGCCGAGGCGAAGTACAAAGCGCTGGTCGAGCAGATCCCCGCGGTCGTCTACCTCGACCCCATCGACGAGGATTCCGACTCGATCTACGTGAGCCCGCAAGTCGTGACCTTGCTCGGCGTGGACCAGAACGAGTGGCTCACCGATCCGTACTGCTGGCGCAACCACGTGCACCCTGAGGACATCGACCGCGTCTGGGACGGATACCAGCAGGCGTTCAACGAGCACACGACGCTGAACCACGAGTACCGCATGGTGCACGAGGACGGCACGGTGAAGTGGGTGCTCG
>JBBEAY010000026.1:0-5943 GCA_040882605.1 Actinomycetota bacterium | reverse complement strand
TCCCGCTCGGCGGGGTCGGCGAGATCGGCAAGAACATGTACGTGTTCGAGTACGGCCACGACATCGTCGTGATCGACAGCGGCCTGATGTTCCCGGACGCCGACATGTTCGGGATCGACCTCATCATTCCCGACATCACGTATCTGAAGGAACGGCGGGCCGATGTTCGCGCCTTCCTGATCACCCACGCCCATGAGGACCACGTCGGCGCGCTGCCGCACGTCCTGCCGGAGTTCCCGGGCGTGCCGGTCTACGCCACGAAGCTGGCCCGTGGCCTGCTCGGCAACAAGATCAAGGAGCACAAGCTCCACAACAACCCGCTCATCCCGCTCGAGCCTGGCGACGAGGTCGACATCGGGCCGTTCCACGTGATGCCGTTCAAGGTGGGCCACTCGATCCCCGACGCCATGGGCATCGCCCTGCGCACGCCGGCCGGCACCGTCGTCCACACCGGCGACTTCAAGTTCGACCAGACCCCCGTCGACGGCCGCACCCCCGATCTCGCCATCCTGGCGCGCCTCGGCCAGGAGGGCGTGGCCGTCCTGCTGTCGGATTCGACCAACGCGGAGCGCCCCGGCTACACCCCCTCCGAGCGCACGGTCGGCGAAGCGTTCCGCGAGATCATGGAGCCGCTCACGGGCCGGGTCATCGTGGCCACCTTCGCCAGCAACATCGCCCGGGTACAGCAGGTGCTCGATGCCGCCGCCACCTTCGATCGCAAGGTGACCGTGATCGGCCGGTCGATGGAGCAGAACTTCAAGGTCGCGGCGGACCTCGGGTACCTGACCTACGCCGATGGGCAGATCGTGGGGAAGGAGAAGCTGCGCAGTGTGCCGGACGACAAGCTCGTGATCTGCACGACCGGCGCCCAGGGTGAGCCGATGGCGGGTCTCGCCCGGATGGCCAACCGCGACCACCGCTTCGTCGAGATCCAGCCGGGCGACTCGGTCATCGTGTCGGCCAGCCCGATCCCGGGCAACGAGGAGTCGGTCGCGCGGACGATCGACAACCTGTTCAAGGCCGGGGCGAACGTCTTCTACCACACGATCAAGCGAGCTCACGTGTCGGGCCACGCCAGCCAGGAAGAGTTGAAGATGATGCTGGCGCTGACCAAGCCCAAGCACTTCATCCCGATCCACGGTGAGTTCCGGATGCAGGTAATGCACGGCCGCCTCGCGATCGAGGCCGGCGTCGCGCCGGAGAACGTGTTCATCATCGAGAACGGGACACCGATCGAGCTGTGGCCCGATGGTTCGGCCCGCCGCGGTGAACCGGTGACCGCGGGCTACGTGTACGTCGACGGGCTCTCGGTCGGCGAGGTCGGTGACGTCGTGCTGCGCGATCGGCAGTCATTGGCCAAGGACGGCATGTTCATGATCGTCGTCACCGTCGACAAGCAGTCCGGCCACCTGGTCGGACGCCCGGAGATCGTCACGCGGGGCTTCGTCCACGGCAACGAGGACGCTCCGACGATCGAGGGTGCCATCGCGCGCGTGGTCAAGGCGATCGACATGCCGGGCGACCACATCAGCGAGGTCGCCCTGCTCAAGGCCCAGATCAAGGAGGGGGTGTCCCGCTACCTGTACGAGCAGACGAAGCGCCGCCCGATGGTCTTTCCGGTGGTCGTCGAGGTCTGATCCGGGTCAGACCTGCTGCGCCTCGGGCGCTCTCGGTACTGTCACCAGGACGAGCAGGATGCCAACGGCGACAGGAATGGCCGTCAGGATCCCGGCCGCCACCGCGTATCCGCCCGTCGCCTGGTAGGCCACCCCGACGAGGATCGGCCCGACGGCCGCCGCGGCGACGCTCACGGTGAACGCCGTTCCGCGGATCGACGCGATCGCCCGGACTCCGAAGTAGCGCGGATACAGGACGCCTTCGGCCGCGAATCCGGTGCCGCCGGCCGCCCCCAGCAAGAGGCCGTAGACGATCGTGATCCAGCTGTCCTCGAGGACCTGGATCGTCAGCGTCGCCAGGATGAGCAGGGCCATCGACAGGCCCAGCATCGCTCGTCCGGGGATGCGGTGCGCGAGTACACCCACCAGCGTCAGAGCCGTCACCGATGCCGCGGTCTGGGGTAGGAAATTCGCGGCCGCCCGCGTCGCCGACAGGCCGGCCTCGCCAAGAAGCGAGATCTGGTGGAACGAGAGGCCCGTGATGACCAGGGAATTGGCCGCCACCGTGAGGGTGATCGCCCAGAACATCCCGGTGCGCACCGCATGGGCCCGTGTCCAGTCGTCGACCGGCGCGTCGGCGGCGCGTCGAACGGACGCCATCGCACGGTCGGCTCCCGGTGGCAGGGCCCAGAGGGTCAATGGGATCACCACCAACCACACCGCGGCACTGCCGACGACCCAGGTCTCTCGCCAGCCGAGTCGCTCGATACCAGCGCTCAGGACGATCGGCAGCAGCGACAAGCCGAGTGCCGTCAACGCGCCGGAGATCGCCACCGCACGGCCCAACGTCACCCGGAAGCGGAGAGCGACGACGACTTTGGAGATCAGGCTCAACGCTCCCTGACCGAGCAGGCGCAGCGCGAAGAAGCCAAGGGCCAGCCCGATGACCGCCCCGACCTGCGACATGGCCATGATCGCGGCCCCGAAGAGCACGCTGACGACCAGCGTCGTTCGACGGCTTCCGTGCTGGTCGATCCGGCGTCCGATCCAGGGCATGGCGAAGGCCGCGACCAGCGAACTGGCCGAGTAGACCGTCGAGATCTCCGCGCGCGAAACGGAGAGATCGGCGATGAGCGAATCGATGAAGACCGAGATGCCGGCTGTCTGGCCGAAGACGGTCATCGCTCCCGCGATGGACGAGAAGGTGATGATTCGCGCGGCCGATGGGAGAATCCCCGGGTGCTCGGACGTGGCGCCGTGGTGCATCCCGCAAGACTAGGGGGCGCCAAGTTCGATGGAGGCTGTCAGTCGCAGGCGGGAAGGGAGCCTAGAGGGACTCCAGGCTCGGCACGACGAGCTCTCCTCGGGCTCGTCCGACGTAGATGAGCTGCTCCGTAGTGAAACCGGACCGCGCGCGTAGGTCGGCGAGATGCCTCTTGACGGTGCTCCGCTGAATGCCTAGGAGCCGAGCCGCGTCCGCTACAGAGCCTCCCGCGGCAACGTAGGCTGCGAGGACATCCCACTGGCGCTGCGTCGCCCGCGTGGAGAGGGCGCCGCGCAGGTGCCCGTCTTTCACGCCAGCCGCCGCGCCGCAGCCATCCACTCGTCGCGGCCCTCGATCGGGATCGTGCAGGTGTAGGTTGTAATCGCGCGCCCAACACCTGTCGGGCGCGCGATCGCCGCCTTCACGCGACGTACCACGTCAGGGGATCGTCATCAGACAGCGGGCGGGTCCCCAAGGCCCCTTGGGGGCACTCCACCAACTTCTGAAGAACGGACGGGCCGCGGGCGTCCAATCAATGGCGGCAAGCTGGCGATTCTGGACGACCACCCGCTGGACCACGATGCGGCATAGCTCCTCGCGACGTTCGGGCGACGCCGCCTCGATCGCGTCGGGGAGCGCCAGGACCCGCGCCCGGTAGGCATCGAACGTCCTGATCCGGTCGCCGTCCGGCAGCGCGGCCAGGTCGGCGCGGGCCGCGTCTCGCTGGGCCAGGTACTCCACGTCGGTCAGGTCGCCCCAGGCATGCTGCTTTTGGAGCTGCTCAAGACGCTTGAGGAGCCGCGCCCGTTGACGTCCCGCGACCGCGACCTCGGGTGTCTCGAGGAGCTTGCGCAGCTCGGTTCGCGCGGCATCGATCACCGAGGCAGGCAGCACTCCGTCGGCGATCTGCGTCATGACGTCGCCCTCGACAAGGTCGGCCGGACAGCGTCGGGCGCGACAGCCGAGCGCGGGGCAGCGGTAGTAGCGGCGCTCGGTGCCGCGTTGGAGGTGCGCCTCGCCGCGCATCCGGGTGCCGCACTCGCAGTAGAGCAAGCCCCGCAGGACGTAGTGGCGGAACGGTCGTGGCTTGTTGCCGACCCGTTTCCGAGCGGCGACGGCGGCGACGGTCCGGCGGTACTCCGCCTCGGTGAGGATCGGTTCGTGCCGTCCGGGCCGCTCGTCGCGGTCGCGCTTCTCGACCACGAAACCCAAGTAGAAGCGGCCCCGCCGCCAGATGTCCTTGACCGAGTCGCGGGTCCACGGGCCGCGGTGGGGGACGCCTTCGCGGTTCATGAGCTCGGCCACCTCGATCAGCGATCGCCGGGCCAGCTCGTTCCACACCCGGTGGATGACGTCGGCCTCCTCGGGCACGATCTTGAGCTCGCGCGGATGCACGAGCCCGCCCGCGGCATCGCGCAGGCTGCGGTAGCCGAGGGGGTCGTGGCCGCGGTGCCGACCGTCCTCGAAGAGGCGTCGCTGCATCCCGATCATCCGCTCGGAGTCGACGTCGCGCTGGAGCTGGGCGGCCAGGCATAGCTGGCCGAACAGATAGCGCCCGGTGGCCCCATCGAACTTGGCTCCGGGCAGGTTGGCCACCAGGAGCGACACCTGACGGCGCTCGAGCTCGTGGAGCAGGTTGAGCATCAACCGGGCGTTGCGGGCCAGACGCGACAGGTCGTAGACGACGATCGCCGCCACCTCGCCCGCGGCGACCGCCGCGAGCAGGGCCTGGTAGCCATCGCGTGCCGCGCTGAAGCCCGACTGATGGCCGCCCGAGTCGGAGATGACCCGGGCCGAGGCTCCCGGTGGCAGGAGCGCCCGACAGGCTGCTTCCTGCAGCTCGTCGCTGACGTCGGCCGCGGTCGCCTCCTTGTACGAGCGGCGGACGTAGACGACGTACTGGGCCACCAGTGCATGAACGCTCCGTCGGGCCACGAAGGCAAGGCCCATCAGCGGGCCGTATCCGCTCGAGGTAGATCCTCGTCTCCGTCAGCCAGACGCAGCGTGGCCTCGGCCGACACCTCGGCGAGCCAGGTGGCCAGCAGGTCCACGACCTCGGCGTCGTTGGCATCCGGACGAAGTTCATCGAGGCGGGCCAACGTGATTGCATCTACGAGCCTCGGGTACCGACCTTCCAGGTCGCGTAGGTCGTGTAGTTGGCGAGCACGTCGAGGTCGACGACGCGGAGGCGCGCGGGGTCGCAGCGCTCATCGCGGATCGGACGCGGAAGGTGGGCGATCACGGCCTGGTTCACGCCCAGCTGGCCCCACCCGTCGAGCGGTTCAAGGCGAAGTCACCCGACGAGCAGACGGAGGTCCGCGACGCACTCGACCAGTACGTCCGCGCCTACTCGTTCCTCTCCCAGGTCGTGGACTTCGGCGATGTCGCGCTCGAGGCGCTCTACCTCGCAAGCCGAGCCCTGATCGCCCTCCTGCCGGCGGACGGCGGAGGTCGCCTCGACCTCGGATCGGACGTCGAGCTGACCCACCTGCGCCTCGAGAAGACGAGCGAGACGCAGCCAATCACGCCAGACCACGGCATCGGGGAGTTGACCTCGATCTATTCCGGCAAGGGCAAGGAGGCGGAGGAGGAGAAGGAGCATCTGTCGAAGATCATCGAGGTGCTCAACGAGCGCTTCGGCCTCCAGCTTGGGACGGCCGATCAGCTCTTCTTCGACCAGCTCGAGGCGACCTGGATGGGCGACCACCATCTCCTCGATCAGGCGCGTGCGAACCCGATCGAGAACTTCCGACTCGTCTTCAACGACGTCTTCATCAAGAGCATCGTCGGGCGGATGGACGACAACGAGGACATCTTCAAGAAGATCCTCGACGAGCCCGCGTTCCAGGCTGCCGTCATGGACCACTACCTGCGGCGAGTGTTCGATCGCGCGCGTACGGGGCAACTGGAGAGCCTGTGACGGCCGACCACGATGGAAGCCTCGTGTGGCTGAGGGTCGCGTCGACGATCCGCGTGGTGCCTTGCGCCAGAGACGTTGGCCTCGACCATTGACCTGGCACGGACAATTGGAAGCACCGCGATCCCGCGCACCGCGCCGCGACC
>JBBEAY010000025.1:0-36508 GCA_040882605.1 Actinomycetota bacterium | reverse complement strand
GCGGGGACAGGATTTGAACCTGTGACCTCTGGGTTATGAGCCCAGCGAGCTACCGGACTGCTCCACCCCGCACAACCATGCTAGCAAAGGTCGGGTGAACGCCACGAGGGGACTCCGGGGATGGGGGATAGGAGATAGCGGGGTGCGAAACGCCTCTCCCTCCGAGGGTCCCAACGCCGCCCCCCAGACCCTTGTCGAACCGCCGCCCCCTCCTCCCTTACCTGGGTCCGACGCCTCGGCTCACGGGAGCCGGGTCCTTCCGGGGGAGCAAGTTAGGACGAGAATCGATCCGCGTCTGGACGAATCCCAACCATCGGGCGTTTATGTGGCATGCAGCAGTCGACGGGGTCAGAGCGGCTCGAGAGTGTGTCGGGCGCCCTCGCGTTCGAGCTCTTCTTCGAGGCAGAGCGGCGGCATCTTTTCCGCGCCCTGATGACCGGCAGTGTGCAAGAGGCGGAAGAAGATCGCGCAGGACGCCTTCCTGAAGGTCTGGGATCGCTGGGACCGTGTCAGCACGATGGTGAACCCGGCCGGGTACCTGTATCGCGCGGCGATGAACCTATCCCGGAGCCGGTTCCGACGGCTGCTTCGCGTGACGAAGGTGCCCTTCTCGCCCGAGCGATCTCTTGACCCGTACGGTGCAGCGGACGCTCGAGACGCGGTCGTTCGGACGATCTCCGGCCTGTCGCCACGCCAGCGTCAGGCGCTGGTGTTGACGGACCTCCTGGATCGGAGCACCGACGAAGCGGCGGATCTGATGCACGTCACGACGAGCACGATCCGAAGCCTCGTCTCAGAGGCACACAAGGCGATGAGAACGGTGATGGAGACCGACGATGACTGAGTATCGGGATGTCCTCGAGAGGGTCGGTGATCGAGCGCCGATGCCAGAGCCAGCGTTCGACCGCATCCTTCGACGCCGCGACAGGAAGCGACGCAACCAGCGGATCTCAGCGGGCGTGATCGGACTCACCGTTTCGGTAGCCCTGGTTCTCGCGCTAGCGAATGTGAGCGCGGATCGAGGTGCGAGACCGATCGTGGGGCCGCCGCCACTTCCCACCAACGGGTGGATCGCCTACGCGGCCGAGCCCGGGAACGAAGCGGCCGGCAGTAACGCCCCTAGATACATCTACCTGTCGCGTGATGGGGAGGCGGCGCGCCGGATCGTCGGCTCCGATGGTGACGGTCTCGTTCGGAGGTGCCCGGTCTTCTCGCCCGACGGCTCCAAGCTCGCCTACAGCGAATATTCATCCTATGACGCTTCGCCGACGGGACCCGTCACCCTCGTCGTGACGGCGTTGGACGGCACCGGCGATCCGACTGGCGCGGAGCAGCGGATCGCTGCCCCGACCATGCTGGAGCCCTATCTGTTCTGCGCGGAGTGGTCCCCGGACGGCCGACGACTGGCCTATGAGGACGACACTGGACTGTGGGTCGCTTCCTTGGACGGCCAGACGCCCGTTCGTCTGTTCGATAGCCGAGGCTCCGACCCCGTCCATGACTTCGAGTGGTCGCCCGACGGATCCCAGATCGCGGTGTCCTTGCTGAACGGGGGGATCCTCCTGGTCCCGGTCGACGGCAAGGATGTGAGCGTCGTACCGGGAGGCATGAACGGCGGGACGCTGACATGGGCTCCGGACGGCACCAGGGTCGCAGTGGGCAGGGACGGCAGCTGGGGTGCAAGGAATCCCGGCATCCAGGTGATCGACGTCGACCGGAACGTCGTGCGCACCCTCGACCTAGGAGATGACCCCAAGATGGGAGGGGATCCCGCCTGGTCTCCTGACGGAGAGCACATCGCCTTCGTGGAGGATGACCGGATCGTTTTGGCGGATCCCGACGGGGGCGGATCCATGACCCTTCCGTCGGTTGAACTACCGGATATCTCGAAGCGTCCCCTGAGCATCTGGGCGATCCAGTGGTCACCTGACGGGCAGCGTCTCCTTTCGATCGGGGCGGTGCTGAAGCCGGACGTGACGTACGCGGTGGTCTCGTTCTCGGTGGACGGAACCTCATCTGCAGTCGCCGTCTCTCCTGTGACCTTCGGTCTGTACTTCACGACCCCATCGGATCTCGACTGGCAGGCGGTCCCCCCGTGAGCCCTGGCGATCGCCCCTCGTGGCTCGCGCGAGCACGCTGCTGGCTCGCTCTCGGCTCCATCCTGCTCTTCCCGGCGTGCGGCGGCGCCGGATCGTCGACCACTCCGACGCCGTCATCGCCCGCTCTCGCTGCACCGCTGGTCGAAGGTAAAGTCCTCGACGCCAGGAGGTACGCCCTCGACCTGCATCTGTACGCGGGCAGCCCCGTCACACTGAGAGTGACGTTCAGGATCCCCGATGGTTGGGAAGCGTGGAAGTACGGCGTCGTCGACACCGAGGGAGGTGGCGAACCGCCAGCCGGGCGCGGTGTGGGTTTCTGGATCGTCGATGAGGTCTACGCAGATCCGTGCCGATGGAACCGCGGCTGGATCGACCCCGCGGTCGGATCGAGTGTGCTCGATCTCGTAGCGGCGCTTGCCGAGCAACGGCAACGCTACGCCACGACGCCGAGAGACGTGACGTTGGCGGGGTATCCCGGGAAGCAGATGCAGCTGCAGGTTCCACCCACCATCGACTTCTCCGACTGCTGGCACTCGGAGTTCCACAGTTGGACGGCGCTGCCGTCGGGCGGTCGGTACCACCAGGGCCCCGGCCAGTACGACCGACTGTGGATCGTCGACGTCGACGGCGTCCGGCTCGTGATCCGCGCCGCGTTCTTCCCGAAGACCTCGCCGGAGGACCGAGCAGAGCTCCTTCAGATCGTCGAGTCCGTGCGCATCGAGTGAGGGTGCCACTCGCTCTGGAGGCGATCACGGCCCCCTGGGAGGGGGGTGAGGGCCGCGTTCGGGCAGGCCGCCCCTATCCCCTATCCCCTATCCCCTATCCCCCAAGCGGGACTGCACGCCGGAACCACCGGGAACATCGTCCCGGTGGTCCGTGGTCCGCTCAGCCAAGCGAGATCGCGACCTGCTCGAGGTGGTCCATCGCTTCTTGCATGCCGACTTCCATGCCGGAGTTGATGTGGCGTCACGATGCTCCTGGTTCTGGTGTTGCACGAGGAGCGTCAGACCCGTCCGCTTCGGTCAGCGTGAGCGTGTCCAGGGCTTCGCCGTCGGGCATGGCCTCGTAGACATATGTCAACTCGACGACGGAGGGGCCATAGACTCCCGGCTGAGTGCCACCACCACCGAACCCGGGAGACTCAGTTGCTGGGATCGAAACTCGCATCGACAGAGGAACTCGGTGTCCCTCTCAGGACGGGAGCCGAGCTGGCGCGATCCATCGCGTTGGTAGGGATCGCAGGCCTCGTGACCGGCATCGCGGTCGGGGGCATCGGTTCCCGACTCTTCATGCGGATCTCGGCTGCCGCGTCGAGCGAGGCCGCGCAAGGAGCCACCACCGAGGCTGGAGAGACGGTCGGTGCGATCACGTTCGAGGGAACCATGGGCCTCGTGGTCTTCGTCGGCATCGGAACCGGGATCTTCGGCGCGGTGCTCTATGCGACGTTCCGCCCATGGTTGGAGTGGGCAGGGCGCTTGCGGGGTCTTGCCTTCGGGGCCGTGCTCTTCGCAGTGACCAGCGCCACATCGGATGTGCTCAACCCGGACAACGTCGACTTCGCGCTCCTCGAGAACCGGGCGTTGAACGTGACGTTGATCGTGTTGCTCTTCCTCGGCTTCGGCCTCGTGATGAACCTCATGGTCGGCGTCTTGGACCGCCGGCTTCCTCCAGGGGACGAACACCATAGGGCCGCTCGTGTGGTGTACGGGGCGATCACGGGCCTGGGCGTGGCGATCACACTCCTGGGGATGCCGCCGCTGCTCTTCTCCCCTTCTTGCGACTGCGACACGCCGATCATCGCACCCCTGTTCGTGGTGGTCACCGCGGTGGGCACGCTGGCGCTCTGGGCGTCGGAGATCGGGGGTCGCTCGGATCGGTCACTCTCGATCGCCCGCCTCTTGGGCCTGTCAGGTTTGGCGGGCACCTTGGTCTTCGGGCTGTGGCGCGCTGGATCCGATGCCGTTGCGATCCTCACGGCGTAGGCACGAACGGAAGTCAGCCCTAGCCGAGGTGGGCGCAGATCGCGCGAGGGTCGCCGTCTTCGTCGTCCATGACGACGATCCCCTCGAATCCAACGTCGTGAAGCAGCCCTCCGATCGGTTCTGCTTGGTCACCACCCAGCTCCAGCAGGAGCCAACCACCGGAACGCAGCCAACCTGGGCTTCTTCGCACGACCTCGACCAGAAGGTCCGTGCCGTCTTTCCCGCCATCGAGCGCGAGGCGAGGCTCGAATGCCTGCACGTCGCGCGGGAGCAGGCGGAGCGATCCCGTCGGCACATATGGCACGACAGCCGTCAGCACGTCGACGCGGTGCTCGAACGCTCGCGGCAGCGGATCATCGAGGAAGCCCTCGAACACCTCGACACCGTTGCGTCGGGCACATCGCACTGCGTTCTCGTCGAGCTCGGTCGCAAGTACCTGCGACGTCGGCACAGCCGCGGCTAGCACGGCCGCGATCGCACCCGCGCCCGTGCAGAGATCCGCGGCGACTCCCGCCGGCGGCAGGAGCGTCGCTGCTCGTCGCGCCAGCGGCTCGGTCTGCCATCGCGGCACGTAGACGCCCGGTTCGACGAACAACCGGACGCCGCAGAACGTGACCGCACCCGTCAGCCATGCGATCGGCTCGCCGTTGGTGCGACGAGACACCAGGTCATCAAGCACGTCCGGGTCACCGGCAGCAGCCCGTACGAGCTCGTCGGCTTCCTCGCGAGCAGCGATGCAGCCTGCACCTCTGAGTGTCTGCGCCACAGTGAAAAGATCCAACTGCTCCTCTCACCTCTCCTCATAGGGATCATGGCCGGGCTCGTCTGGGTACGGCGTGGCGGTGGTGCGACCCCAGCGTTCCGCGGTCGTGGACCAGAAGTGCCGCGCGTACGGCTGACCCCCCAGCTGTTCCTCACCGTCGAGTGAGGTCGTGAAGAACGTCCATGCCGGCAGGACCATCACGTCCAGCTCCCAATCTGGTGGAGCCGTTTTGGGATCACGTTTCGATTCAATCAGGAAGCCGACCGGGCCCGCGACTTTGCGCGGCCCGTCGTAGCATCGCCGTCATGCGGACGATCCGATCTTTGGTGGCAGGCACGCCGGTCGACGGCGCACCGGGCGGCACCCTAGAGATCTCGAACCCCGCGCGGCTCGACGACACGTTGGCCGAAGCCGCGCTCGGTGACGCGACTACGATGATCGACGCGTGCCGGTTGGCGCGCGAGGCCCAACGCACCTGGGGCGCGACACCCGCGCCCACCCGCGGCCGGGTCGTGCAGCAGTTCGGGCGCCTGGTCGAGGACAACGCCGAAGCCCTCTCACAGCTGATCACGCGCGAGATCGGCAAGCCGATCCGTGAGTCGCGCGGCGAGGTGCAGGAAGTCGTCGACACCTGCAACTTCTTCCTGTCGGAAGGTCGCCGCCTCTACGGACAGACCGTGCCGAGCGAGATGCCAGACAAGCAGCTCTTCACGTTCCGCACGCCGGTGGGGGTCGCGGTGATCGTGACGGCGGGGAACTTCCCGGTCGCGGTGCCGAGCTGGTACATCGTGCCGGCGCTCGTGTGCGGCAACGCGGTCGTGTGGAAGCCGGCCGAGTACACACCCGCGTCCGCCGAGGCGTTCGCCCAGCTCCTGTTGCACGCGGGCATTCCCAACGGGGTGTTCTCGATGGTGCTCGCCGACGGCCCATCGACGTTCACCGGGCTCGAACAGGCGCTCGATGCGAGCCTCGTCGACAAGATAGGGTTCACCGGCTCCACCGAGGTAGGCCGGCGCATCGGCGAGCTCGCCGGGCGGCACCTGCAGACGCCGTGCCTCGAGCTCGGAGGCAAGAACCCGCTCGTGGTCATGCCCGACGCAGATCTCGACCTCGCGGTCGAGGGCGCCTTGTTCAGCGGGTTCGGCACGGCGGGCCAGCGGTGCACGTCGCTCGGCACGGTGATCGTGCACGCCGACGTGCACGACGACTTCCTCGAGCGGTTCTCGAAGGCCACGTCGCAGGCGGCGATCGGCGACCCGACCGCCGACGTGCTGTACGGGCCGATGATCTCCGCGCGGTTCTGCGAGCGGTTCGAGGCCTGGCTCGAGCTCGTGCAGCCGCATCACACCGTGCTCGGCTCGACGGGCATCGGCCGCATCACGGCGTCGAACCCGCGCGAGGGATTCGTGGGCGACCCCGGCGACGGCCTTTACTACCATCCGACGATCGTCGATGGCGTGGCCCCAGGCGACGACCTGTACTCGACCGAGACGTTCGGGCCGCTCGTGGGCGTCGCGACGTTCGCGACCTTCGACGAGGCGATGGCGCTCGCCAACGGCCACGGCTACGGCCTGTCGAGCAGCATCTACACCACCGATCCGCTGAACGTGTTCCGGTTCCGCGAACAGGTCGCCGCCGGCATGGTGAGCGTGAACAACTCGACCTCGGGAGCCGAGGCGCACCTTCCGTTCGGGGGGAACGGAAAGAGCGGCAACGGCTCTCGTCAGTCGGGCATCTGGGTGCTCGACCAGTTCACCCGTTGGCAGGCGATGAACTGGGACTACTCGGGGCACCTGCAGAAGGCCCAGATGGATGTCGCCGACATCGAAGCAGACCTTGGGTTCCGCCTGCCAGAGTGACGCCGAACGGCCTCTCTCGCGCCTCTACGGGGTTGGCGAAACCGAGACCGAGGGAGGGGGAGACGGCGTCGGCTGACCCTCGACGGGCGGCGCTTCACCGGAAAGACCGAGCGCTTCCAGAACCAGTGCCTCCGCGGCCTCCAGCTCAGCCTGGTATGTGGCGAGATCCCCGGCGGCCAATGCCGCATCGGCAGCTGCGAAGTGATCGGCAGCCTCGGCCAGCAGCTCGGCGACCGTGCGATCGACCCCACCGTTGTCGGGGCCACCGGGACCACCGGGCTCGGCGACCTCTCCTTCGACGGCGCCCGCGAGGGCTTCCTCGAGCGTGTCCCCGACCGCAACCGCGTCACCGTTGACCACGACCACCCGCTTGAGCTCGGGTGGCGCTTCAGACTGGTTGGCCTTCACGTACACGGGCTGCACATACAGGAACGAGCTCTCGATGGGGATCACCAGCAGGTCGCCGAAGATCACCGCCGACCCCCCCTGGCCGAGCAGCGTCCGCTCAGCCGAGAACTGTTGATCCTGGTTGATGCGTGAGAACACGATCGACGGGCCCGGCACGTTCTCCGAGGCCGGCAGGTCGAGTGAGATCAGTCGACCGTAGTTCGCCGGGTCGGGGTCCGAGCTCGCGGCGAGCCACGCCACCATGTTCTGGCGACCCTCAGGGGTGAACGGCAACACCAGCTGGAACTGTTCGGTCTCCTCGCCCGGCGCGCGCATGAGCAAGTAGTACGGGCGCAGCCGCGGGACCGAACCGAGCGATGTCGTCGGCGTCGTGCCAAGCTCCGTCGGCTCCTGCTGGGTCGGGTCGGCCGCGATCTCCCAGCGATCCTGATTCTGATAGAAGACCTCCGGGCTGGTCACGTGATATGTCGAGTACTGCGTTGCCTGCACCTGGAACAGGTTCTCCGGATAGCGGAAATGCGCGCGGAGCTCGTCGGGTGCCTCGGTCATGTCGGTGAACAGTTCCGGGTAGATACGGGCCCACACCGCGATGATCGGCTCGATCGGCTCGGTGAGGTCGGCGTAGTAGGTCATGGAGCCGTCGTACGCGTCGACGGTGACCTTGACAGAATTCCGCATGTAGTTCACGAGCTCCGACGGCACCTCGGGGTCCTCGGTCGCGGCCTGCAGGTCGATCGACTCCGAGTACGGGTACTCGTTCGTGGTGGTGTAGGCGTCCCAGATCCACGTGAGCCCGCCGTCGACGATCGCCAGGTAGGGGTCGCGGTCGAACGTGAGGAACGGCGCCGGCTTGGGCACCCGGGAGGCGAGGGCACGGTAGATCATGATGCGGCTCTCGGACGTGACCTGCCCCGAGATCAGCAGGTTCACGTCGCGGAACCTCCAGGCGAACAGCGCCCGCTGCACTAGGTTGCCGACCCCGATGCCGCCTCCTTCCCCCGTGTCTGTGTACTGGGCGGCCTCCGGCGCGCCGTCGTAGTCGAGCTCATCGGTCTTGGAACCGACGATCACGAACTCGGCGTCGGTGGGGTCGCCCTCGCCGTAGTAGATGCGGGGCTGGCGCAGCTCGGGAGCATCGCCGATCGGCCGCGTGGGCACATCGGCGAGCACGAGCACCGGCGCGCCCTCGGAGTTGGCCGTGTTTACTTTGCTCGCCACCGCCCCGAATCCGTGCGTGAACACCAGATGTTCGTTCTGCCAGGTCTGGCCGTCGATGCCGGCCTGCGCCACCTCGCGTCCCGCCAGCATCAGCACACGTTGTTCTCCGTCGAGAACGTACCGGTCGACGTCGACGTCGCGGAACTCGTAGTACGAGCGGAAGCGTTGCAGCGACTCGAAGTTCTGTTCGAGGACCTCGGGCCTCCAGAGCCTGATGTTCTCGATCGTCGTGCGGTTGGCCTCGAGGTCCGATGCCAGCACGGTCGGCTCGTAGGTTCCCTCGGGCGGGCTGTCGATCACATCGATTCCGAACGCTCGTCTCGTGGCCTCGAGGTTGTCCTCGATGTAGATCTTTTCGCGCTGGAATTCCTGCGGCGCGACGCGGAACCGCTGCACGAACGCCGGGTAGGCGGTTCCGAGCAGAACCGAGACGGCGCCCAGCACGATCACCGCGATGATCGGCAGCGCCCACCGCTGGCGAACGATGTTCGCGAAGAAGAGCGCCGCACAGATCACCGCAGCGATGATCAAGAAGTTGAGCGCCGGAAGCTGCGCGTTCACGTCGGTGTACGACGCGCCTTGCACCACGCCGCGCTCAGACGTAAGCAGGTCGAAGCGCCCGAGGTAGTAGCCCCACGCCTTCGCGAGCATGATCAGGCCGAGCAACACCGAGAGATGGGCGCGCGTGGCGGGCACGACACGATCGGCCCACGTGCGCGCCTGCGGACGGATGCCGCCCCAGAAGAAGTGCGCGATCGCCGTGAGGAAGGTGACTCCGACGAGCGACGAGAACAACCAGCCCTGCAGGAACTTCATCCAAGGCAGCGAGAAGATGTAGAACGCCGGGTCGCGGTCGAACAACGGCTCGGGATTGCCGAACTCGATGCCGCTGGAGTTGCGCCACAGCAGGAAGACTTGCCATTGCCGCGAGACCCCGATGCCCACGAGCAACGCGAGCACGGTCGCTCCGATCGGCAGCAGCCACCACAGGTAAGGCTCGACCGCCATGCGGATCCGCTCCACGGCTTCCTGCTCAGGCGTGAGGAACCGAACCGGCGGAGGCGCGAGGCGCCGGGTGACCAGCAGGTTCACGTAGAGCAAGGCGAAGAAGAGCATGCCGAACACCGTGCCGAGCGCCACCTTGGTGCGCAGCTCCGTCCAGAACACTCCCGTGAGCCCCACCTCGCGGAACCACAGCAGGTCGACGTAGAACGTCGACATGACGGTGAAGGCGACGGCGAGCACGACCAGCGCCCCGATCAGCACCACGGGCCAACGTCGCTGAGACGTGGGGAGGCGAACGGTCGACATGGACCGCGAGCCTAACGCATGCCGTCGCGAGCGACGGTCCTCAAGGCGCCTCGAGCGCCTCGAGGGCCTCGACGGCATCGTCGAACGTGGCGACCGAGATGAGCTGCATACCGCCGGCGTCGACGCCGGCCAGCTCTGCCATGTTCTCCGACGGCACGAGCAAGACGGTCGCCCCCGCCCGCTCGGCGCCGATCACCTTGTCGACGATGCCACCGATGCCGCCCACATCGCCTTCGGGCGTGATCGTTCCCGTGCCCGCGATCGTGCGTCCGCCGGTGAGGTCGCCCGGTGTCAGCGTGTCGTACAGGCCGAGCGAGAACATCAGTCCCGCCGAGGGGCCGCCCACGTCGCCGCTCGCGATCTTGATCTCGAACGGGAACGAGTCGACCATGTTGATACCGACCAGCGGATCCTCACTTCCGGGGCAGGGTCCGCGCTGAACCTCGACCTCGTGCACCTTGCCCCCCGCGCGCACACGGAACGCGATCGGCTCATCGGCGGGCACCCCGTCGATCGCCCACCGCGCGTCCCGCACTGACCCGATGCGCCGAGCGTCGATCGAGACCACGAGGTCGCCGACGAACAGCTCGCCTTCGGCCGGGCAGTCGCCCCCGACCTGAGCGATCAACGCGCCCTTGCCGTGTTCGTCGGGATAATCGAACAGCTCCTTCAGCACCACGGTCGACGCGGCGATCTTGCTCGTGTCCATCTCGGAGATCGCCCGCTGCTGCTCCTGGTCGGGGTCAACCCCCGGCGGATAGACCTGGTCCTGAGAAACGATGAACTGCGAGTCGTCGATCCACACGGCGAGCGATTCTAGGGCCGTGACCTGCGAGAAGCTCACCGTGGTCATGATGAACCGACCCTGCGATGGGTACCTCGTCGCACCCCGCACGTCTATCAGGGGCCCGACCTCGTCGGCAGGTCCTGGGCCGACGGCGTAATACGGCAACCTGATCCATGCTGCGGCGAACGCGATGGCGAACAAGGCGATGAGGGCTGCGAGCCGGGCGAATCGCTTCATGCGGCGTCAATCGTACGGGCGAGCGTGCTTCACGGGAGCGATGGGTGCGAAGTACGCTCGTGCGACCGAGTGGGAAGGACGCAGAGGTCGTGGGGATCGGGTTGGTGCTCATCGTTGCGATCGCCGTCGCGGTCGGCGTGCTCGTCTTCCGGCTGACGGCAGCCGGAGACCCGCCGAGCCCGATGGGCTCCACATCAGCCTCGACCCCGGCATCGAAGGGAGAAGCCGAAGGGTGGGCTGGAGGCGAGGTCGGCATCGAAGACGGCGATGTGCTGACGCCATCGGCGCCATCGGACCGCCCCGCGCCCGAGGGATATATACGCGTCGACCCGAGCCCCACGTCATGGAGCGCCCGACTCGGTGGCGCCATGGGACTCGTGATCGCAGTGGCGATCGGCGCGATAGTGCTGGCGCTGTCGCTATGGACCCTGGTCTCGCTCGTGGGGCGCGTGATGTCCGATGCGGCCCCCCCGGCCGCCTGAGCCCACCTGAGGCGATCGTTCGACCGTTCAGCGTCGACGAACGAGCTGGAACGCCGAGCGGTAATCCTCCAGGTGCTCCAGCATGCGGCCGGCGCCGACGGCGACTGTCTGCAGAGGGTTGTCCACGAGGTGCACCGGCACTTCGCATTCCTGGGCGAGCAACATGTCGAGGCCGCGCAGAAGCGCCCCCCCTCCAGTGAGGAACATGCCCGTCTCCAGCACGTCGTGCGTGAGCTCCGGAGGCGCCTCGGCGAGCGTGAGCCGGGCAGCTTCCACGATGCCTCTCACCGGCTCACCGATCGCTTTGCGGATCTCATCCTCCGACAGCTTCACCTCGACGGTGTTGCCGGTGGCGAGCTCGCGCCCGATCACGACGGCCGCCTTGCCCGTCGGCGTCGGGAAGGCAGACCCGATCGCGATCTTGATCTCCTCGGCCGCCTTCTCGCCGATCGCCACTCCGAACTCGTCGCGGATGTATCGCTGCACGGCCGCGTCGATGTCGAACCCCCCGATCGAGGCTGAACGACCGCTCACGACCCCACCCATCGAGACGACGGCCATCTCCGATCGCCCGCCCCCGACGTCGACGACGAGATGCCCGACCGGCTCGTGCACCGGGAGCCCCGCGCCGATCGCCGCCGCGAGCGGTTCCTCGACCAGGGTCACCTGTCGCACGCCTGCGGACTTGACGGCGTCTTCGACCGCGCGGCGTTCGACCTCCGAGCTCATCGACGGCACCGCGACCAACACCCGGGGGCGAGGGAACCGCACGGTCAGCGCGCGGCGGATCACGACCTCGATCATGCGTCGGGTGATGTCGAACTCGGTCATCGTGCCTTGGCGGAGCGGCCGAACGGCGAGCACGTTGCCCGCATCGCCACCGAGGAGCTGCCAGGCTTCCTCGCCCATGGCGAGCACCTCACCGGTGTCGGAGCGCACGGCGACGACCGCCGGCTCGTCGAACACGACCCCCTCGCCCTGGCGGTAGACGAGGCTGTTCGCGGTGCCGAGGTCGATCGCGAGGTCGCGGCCCATCTAGCTGCCCATGACCCAGTGGGCGTCGCCCGAGACGAGACCTTCCTTCTTCCAGATCGGAACGTCCTCCTTCAGTCGCTCGATGCCATGGCGGCAGGCCTCGAACGCCTCAGCTCGGTGCGCCGCGGAAACCGCCACGATGACGCTCGCCTCGCCGACCGCGAGCTCACCGACCCGGTGCACGATCGCGACGCGGCGGGCGGGCCATCGCTCGAGGATCTCGTTCGCGAGCTCGGCGAGACGCTGCTCCGCGAGCTCGTGCCAGGCCTCGTAGGTGAGCCCGGTGACGCTTCCTGCGTCGGAATGGTCGCGAACCGTGCCCGTGAAGGTGCAGACGGCGCCCGCCGCGGGGTCGGCGACCGCTCGTGCCAGCTCGTCGAGCGACAAAGGGGCCTCTTGCACGCGAGTGAGCACGCGCGCGCCTTGGGCTTCGGGGCGGGGGTCGGCCATCGCGGCCCATCGTAACCAAGGCCAACGAACCGAGTGGTCGTACGATGGCCTCATGAGCGACCAGGGAAGCGGCGGGCTCGGGTTCGGGTTCGGCATGGATCCGGAGGCGTTGCGTGACGCGCCGCTGTTCCAGGAGATGCAGCGGGTGATGTCGGCCTCGTCGGGCCCCGTGAACTGGGAGATCGCGCGTCAGGTGGCTGTCGCGGGCGCCGCCGAGGCGGGCGAGGACAAAGAGGCCACCGACGACGAACGCCACGGGTTCGAGGAGTCGGTGCGCGTCGCAGAGCTACACGTCGCCAGGTTCACGGGCCTGGAGGCCCCGACCGACGTGGCCGAGGTGCGAGCGGTGCGCCGAGCGGAGTGGATCGGCGCGAACACCGAGAACCTCGCGGGTCTGCTGGAGCCCGCGGCTCGTCGCATCGGCGAGTCGATGGATCTCGCACAGCGCGAAGCGCTGCCGCCCGAGATGCAGGCGATGAGCGGCATGCTCTCGCAGCTCTCACCCCTGCTGATGGGCGCCCAGGTGGGACAGGTGCTCGGCTTCCTCGCGCAGCGGGTGCTGGGGCAGTTCGACGTGGCACTGCCACGCTCGGGCCCGGGCGTCGTGATGTTCGTCGTGGCGAACGTGAGACGGTTCGAGACCGACTGGTCGCTCGAGCCGACCGACTTCCGCACCTTCGTGGCGATCCACGAGGTGACCCACCGGTTCGAGTTCGCCCAGCCGTGGGCGCGTGAGAGGTTTGCGGCGCTGCTCGACGACTTCCTGTCGACCCTTCGCATCGATCTCGAGGGCATGCAGGCTCGGTTGTCGTCGCTCGACACGAGCGACCCGGAAGCGATGCAACAGGCGTTCGAGAGCGACGAGGGGTTGTTCGGCGGGGAGCTCGACGACGAACAGCGTCTGAAGCTCGCCCGTATCCAGGCGTTCATGTCGGCGACCGAGGGCTACGGCGACCACGTGATGCACGCGCTCGGATCCGAGCTGCTTCCTTCGTACGGTCGCATCGAGGAAGCGATGCGCCGCTACCGCGAGGGCGAGGCCGGGGATCCGGTGTTCGAGCGTCTGCTGGGCGTCGAGATGAAGCGTGAGCAGTACGAAGCCGGCCGTGCGTTCTGCGACACGGTCGTCGAGCTCACCGACGAGGCCACGCTTGCGCGCATGTGGGAGTCGCCCGAGGCGATGCCGTCACTGCCGGAAGTCGCCGAGCCCCGGCTCTGGCTCGCACGCACCGTCTGAGCGGCCTCCTTGGGTTGAAGTGCCCCTGGCGCGCAACCTTAGGGCCATGCTAGCTTCGGCTCAATCAGGCGGGGCTCCCTTCCCCGCCGTGGATCCTTGGGGAGGGACCATGCGGATCCGCGTTCTCATCGCGACCTTCGCCACGCTCGCCGGACTGATGATCGTCCCGTCCGGCGCCAGTGCTCGAGGCTCGTTCGATCATCTGAATCCTGGAGGCGTCACCCCGCTGAGGGAGCAGGTGCCCGTGAACTTCGTCTTCGTGGGCTACGAGCCGGATCAGGTCGGGCAGGCGAAGTTCCTGTCCGGCCTGCCGCAGCGGTATCGACCGCAGGTGCGGTCGAAGATGTTCTACGGCCTCCCGTCGGATCTCGGCATCGGCTACACGTACGACTTCGAGGTCACCTATACCGACGCCGCGTTCGAGGATCGGTTCTTCGGCGCGTTGTCCGGACTCGCGGACACAGCTCCCCTGACGTTGTATCAACAGCAGTACAACGACCAGAAGACCAACGTGCTCGACGTGACCGAGAACCACTTCATCGATGCACCGAGCGTGGAGCGGTGGTTGATCGACCACGCGCCCAACGGCGTCGACACCACGCAGGACACCTTGTTCTTCATCAACTGGTGGGGTCGGAGTGACTTCAAGTTCCACGTGTACACGAAGACCGGAGAGCCCGACCCCGACACCGGCCTGGACTTCGGGGTGGACCGAGAGAGCCGGAAGATGATCGCGTGGGGCGGCACGACCGCCGACGACGAGGAAACCGGGCTCGGGTCCCGGGGAACCCATCGCGTGTGGTTCTACGATCTTTCGGCGGGTCCCGAGTCGTGGACCGACAACTGGAACGTGGACGATGCTGACCTCGATGGCAACGGCGTACGCGACTACCGCATGCCCGCCGTATGGGAGTACCTGGAACCGGGGGGCAACCGTCCATCGCGCAAGCTCACCGGCGACCTCGCGCGCATCGCACGCTACGTGGGCATCGATCTGCTGTTCACGACCTCGCCCCTCTACCCGCCGGCGCTCACCCCGCCACGCATGCCCAATTCGATGGATCTGGATCTCAATACCTACGAGGGCTGGCCTGGAGTCGACGCGTCGAAGGAATTCATCGATCCGGGTCTGGTGCGTGGCGAAGAAGCGGAGCTGCTTCGCATCCCGACCACGCTCGACCGCCAGGACGTCGCGCTCAGGGGCAAAGCAAAATACTGCTTCATCCGGTGGACGAAGGCCAAGATCTGCTATCCGAACCGGCCGCAGTACCCCGACGCGTTCGCGAACCTGTTCCTGTACGGAGCGCTCAACCGCGGACGGTTCACCGACGGTGGGGGCCAGTACGAGGCCACGGTGTTCAACTACGCGACCGACTTCGATACCGGCGGCGGGCTGCTCGGTTACGCAGACGACAACTGGCTTGACGGGACGCAGAGCGCGATCTTCGCGTTCGTCGACCCCACGATCGTGGAGTTCGGATACGGGCTCTCGACGACCACGATCCACGAGGTCGGGCATCACGTTGGCATGAGCCATCCGCACGACGGCTTCGACTATGAGCGAGGCCTCGACTTCGGCCCCGCAGACCGCTTCTACTACGCCTGGTCCGGCGACGAGTCGAACTCGATCATGAGCTACATCGACGTGAACTGGGACTTCGGCCAGTTCGACCTCGACAACCACTGGCGCACGACCGCGGCGGAATACCTGATCAACGCCAACGCGATCGCTGCCGACGTGCTCGCGAGTGATGACGCCGCTGCAGGCATGGCGGCGTTGGGCAGGGCCGACGCCGAGGCGGGGTTGACGCAGACAGCGTTCGAGGGCCACGACTACGCCGGGGCATTCGACCACGCTCGAGCCGCGTTCGTATTCGCGAAGCGCGCCGCTCACGACGCCGGCGTACAGGTGCCGGTCGGCAGGCTCGGCTGGTACGTGCTGCCGCCCGTGAAACCCACTACGAATGCCGACGAGACGCCGACGTACGCGCACGTTGACAAGCTCGGAGGGCGTTCACACCGGGTTCGCCCGTAACAGCTCTGGGCGGGGTCTCGCGACCCCGCCGAAGCCTCGTCGAGGCGGGGAGCATGTCCATGGTCGGGTATCCTCTGCGCTCGATGGAACCGGTCGGAGAGCTGGTCGCGGCGGCTGTCGTCGACGAACGTGTCTGGAACGCCTACGGCGCGCAAGCGAACGATGGCGTGTATCTGGTCGGCCACCCCGGCCCCGCGCTTTCCTTCGTGATCTTCCGCGCATGGAAAGCGCCCGCCGGCTTCGTCAGCGAGGAAGTCCGGCTGGTCGGTCCGTCGGGGCGAACGATCTTCCGTTGGGGGCCCGAGGCCAGGCGCATGGCGGGCGCGATGGACCTCACGACCGAGCTGGACCGCGTCGAGGGCGTCGTCTTCGACGAGACCGGTACCTACGTGGCCTCGTTCATCATCGACGGCGTGATCGTGGGCGAGATCGAGTTCCCGGTGTTCGTGCAGGCCTCAGCCGACAAGCTTCCTAAGGAGACCGAGGACGGGCTCAAGAAGTCCGACGTGATCTGGGTGGGCTTCGAGCGAGGCGGACAGCGACGGACCGCGCCCGTCTGGTTCGCCTATAAGAACGGCAAGATCTACGTGATCTCCAAGCGAGAACCCGGACCTGAGGAACAGACGGTGCCGGGGGTGCCCGAGGCGCAGAAGCTCGTGGTGGTCACACGCCGCAAGCTCCGTGACACTGCGCTCGAAGAGTTCTGGGCCGCGCAGCGTCTGCTCGAAGGCGCCGAATGGGAAACCGCGGCCGTGCTGCTCGCCGACAAGCGCAAGAGCCGCGTCGGCTCACCCGCTGAGAACATCGCCAAGTGGCGCGGCTCGTGCGACATCGCCGAGCTCACGCCGAACGTTCCCGCCTGATCCGTCGGCATCGGTTTCGTATCGCGGACCGGCTGGCGTGTCGGTGCCTCGGAGTATGAATCCCTCTACGACGTGTTCCCATCTGAAGCGGTGTGACGGGAGCCGTCGATCAAGCGGGCGATGGCTCAGGGGGGGAACCATGCGCAAGGCAGCATTCGCAGTGCTCGTGATCACCGTGATGGCGTGGGGCACGGGAGTTTCATCCGCCGAGGTGCCGACGATGTGCGGAACGTTGTTCATCTCCTATCCGGATCATGTGGGCTTCCCCACGCCGGAAGCGGCCGCCGAAGATGCGGTTGTCGAGTTCGACAGTGGTGTCGAACTTCCGGCTGACATCGAAGAAGGCGAGACCGACCTGGGTGGTTACGACGCGCTGGTCATCGAGCAGACCGAGGCGGGGTACGTGACCCACGCTATCCGTGAGTGCCAGGTCGAGACCGTGATCGCTTTCGGCGCCATCGCCTGGGCGCACAGCCCCGACGCGTATGTGAACCCGTTCGCGGGCGACTCGGCCGACTTCTGGGGTGGAGCGCACCCCGACGTGCCCTATCACTTCACCCAAGAGGTGCCGACCGGGCACGCAGCTTCGATCAAGCGGGGCATCGAGACCTGGGACTCGGTAGTCATGGACATCACGCTGACACAAGGCGCGAAGCGCGCGAACTCACCGGTCGACTTCATCTGCCCGAACGACAACGAGGTCCACTACGAGAACATCGGCACGACCGCATCGGGCGCGGTGCTGGTGTGCGAGGGCACGTCGGGCAATATCGTCTCGTTCGAGATGGGCATCGACAAGCGGTCGTACTGGTACGCCGGTGCGGACCCGGCCGGCATCAACCCACCGTCGTGCGGCGGGATCGGTCAGCCGGCGTGTCAGCTCGACCTGCAGTCGGTCGCGACGCATGAAACCGGCCACGCCCTCGGCATCGACCATCTCGACGGCGTCGCGGGCACGTGTCCGGCCGGAGGCGGCGCAGCGACCATGTGCCTCGCCAACGGTGTTGGGTGGGGTGAGACGTTCACCCGAACGCTCGAGGATCACGACAGGCACACGATCACACCGCTCTATCCCTGACGCAGAACAGCGAGGGATCTCGAGCAGCCGAAGCGAAGGAGGCCGGAATGGCAAGGTTCGTAGTGGGTCTGATAATCGGAGGGGTGCTGGTGATGGGAATCGCCAGCGGACAAGGAGGCGGTACGGCTGGTGACCCGACGTCGACCCCGGCCCCCGAACCCGTTTGGGTCGACACGCCGATGAAGGCTGCGTCGGGCACGCACCTCGCCCATCACGGCTTCTGCAGGCGGGGCTTCGAGGTGCGCCAGCTCGAGGGCTGGCAGTCGACGCACTACAAGTGCAGTCCTCGGTGAGCCTTACGACGGGCGGTTGACGGGGCGGCCCATGACTTCGGCGAGCATCATCAGCTCCTTGCCGAGCGCCTCCATCTCCTCGGGCAGCAGCGCCTGGGGGCCGTCGCACAGGGCCGTCTCGGGGTCGTGGTGCACGTCGATCATCACGGCGTCTGCGCCGGCGGCCACCGCTGCTCGCGCCATCGGCGCCACCAGGTGCTTCTTGCCCACCGCGTGTGAGGGGTCAACGATCACCGGCAGATGCGACTCGTGCTGGGCGACCGCCATGCCGGCGAGGTCGAGGGTGTTGCGCGTGGAGGGCTCGAACGTGCGGATGCCGCGCTCGCACAAGATGATCTCCGAGTTGCCGCGCTGCGCCACGTACTCGGCGGCCTGCAGCCACTCGTCGATCGTCATCGCGAGGCCACGTTTCAGCATCACGGGCTTGTTCGTGAGGCCGACTTCCCTCAGCAGCTCGAAGTTCTGGGCGTTGCGCGTGCCAACCCGGATGCAGTCGGCGATGTCGGCCACACGCCCGACCATCGACACGTCCATGACCTCGACGATGATCGGAAGGCCGGTGTCACGACGGCATTCGACGAGGATCTCGAGACCGCGTTCGCCCAGCCCCTGGAAGGAGTAAGGCGAGGTCCTCGGCTTGTAGACGTCGCCCCGCAAGACCGTCGCGCCGGCGGCCTTCGCGGCCCGCGTCGCGATCACAGCCTGCTCCTCGCTCTCGACGGCGCACGGCCCGGCGATGATGGTGAATGTGGCGCGCCCGACCGGCGTTGAGCCGATCATCACGGTCGTGGCTTCGGGGTGCAGGTCGCGCGCGACCATCTTGTACGGCTTGCCGATCTGGATCACGTGATCGACGCCCGCGAGCTGGGTGAACGGGATCGCCTGGAAACGTGCAGTGTCGCCGACAAGGCCGATCACCGTGTGCACGGCGCCGCGAGATACGAACGCCTCACCGCCCGCGTTGCGAACCTTCTCGCTGACGACCTCGATGTCCGAGTCCGTCGCGTCGTGCTTCATGACGACGACCATGTCGTATCGCTCCTTGTTCGGCCCGGCGTGGAGCCGGGGCATCCTCGTCCGGACACGCACGCCGGGACGAGAAAGCCCCGGGTGCCGGCCCGGGGCGGTGAGTCGCTCAGTGGCTGCCGGCGACTACCCCGGGTTGCGCCCGAGATAGGCAAACCAGAAGCCGCGGAAGTCCTGCATGACGCCGCCATGATGAACGATGACGCCTCCGGCTGGCAAGCGACCCGCGACGGTCGTCAGGAGACGATCTCGATCGCGCCCACGTACCAGTAGTGCTCGCCTTCCTGTTGGCAATCGCCTGGGATGCCGCCCGGAAACCCGGCCGGATCGGGCATCGAGTCGCCGATGCCGCCGCCCAGGCGCACATGGTCGCCGACACGGGCAACGACGCGCTGGTCTCCATCTTCGATCTCGAGCGGTGGTGCTTGATCCTGGCTGACGCCGTAGTCGATCGGCCAGAGCAGCCATGGTCCGTCCTCGATCGCGACGCATCCATCGACTACAGCAAGGGTTCCTTCGAGCAGAGCGGTATCTCCAGAGAGACGGTTTCCGCCGTGGCGAAGCAGCGTGACTCCGTCGGTCTCGGCGAACGGCCATGCATCGGGCGCAGCGATGAAGTACCGCTCAACCGCATCATCCCGGCACTCGTTCGGGATCGAGCCGCCGGTCAGCTCAACGGCCCACGGGAGTTCACCGAACCCGCCGCCCAGCGTGATCGGATCCCCACGCGCGGCCACAAGGTCGCCTTCGGCATCGGTGACCTCGATCATGCCGCCGCGGGTTCTCAGGCCGTAGCCGGGGGGCCAGAGGATGAAGGTCGCCGGTCCTGCGGAGCGCTCCATCGCGATGCATCCGTCCCGGATCGCCAACCTCCCGATCCCGAGTCCAGCCGGGTACGCGTCGTTACTGCCCCCCTGATGCGTAAGCAGCGTGATGCCGTCGACGGTCACGGGCTGGTCGTCGCCTAACCCAACGGATGCGCACGAAGAGAGGCCGATCGACACCAGCACGGCAACGTTGAGTGGCTTCACGGGACCATCATGTCTCGCACCGCACCCCTCGTGACGCTGGCGTAGGATTCGCCTCGATGTCACCCGCGGCCTTCACCGTGCTCGACCATCCGCTCGCGGGCGACCTGCTAACCCGGCTGCGCGACCGCGAGACCGGCCCCGCCGAGTACCGGGCGCTCACGCGCCGCCTGGGCCTGCTGCTCGTCGCCGAGGCCACGCGCGACCTCGCGACCGAGCCCCGCCAGGTCGACACCCCGCTGGAACCGTTCAAGGGAACCCATGTCGCCAAGCGCGTGGTCGCGATCCCGGTGCTGCGGGCAGGTCTTGGCCTGCTCGAGGCCGTGACCGACCTCTTCCCCGACGCGGTCGTGGGCTACCTGGGCATGGAGCGCGACGAGGAGACCCACCAGCCGCGCGACTACTACGCGAAGCTGCCCGACCTCGCAGAGCGCAAGTCGCTCGTGGTCGACCCGATGCTCGCCACCGGCGGCTCCGGCAGCGCTGCGGTCGGCTACGTGAAGGACGCGGGCGCCGACGACATCACCTTCGTGTGCGTCGTGGCTGCTCCCGAGGGGCTGGCGCGGCTTCAGGCCGATCACCCCGACGTGCCGATCGTCGCCGCGGCGCTCGACCGACAGCTCAACTCTGATGCCTACATCTTGCCGGGACTCGGCGACTTCGGCGATCGTCTGTACGGCACGACCGCAAGCTAGTCCACGCTAGACTAGACGCCGCCCGAGCCCTCGTATGCGCGGCCGGCCGCCGCTGGTGGGCGAACCTTGCCGACGAATCCGGCCAGCACGACGATCGTGACCACGTACGGGGTCATGCGGATGAACTCGGGCGGGATGGCACCGATGATCGGAGCGTCGGCGAGCCGGAGTGGGATCGCCTGCGCGAACCCGAAGATGAACGCGGCGGCCATCAACCGGATCGGATTCCAGTTCGACAGGATGAGCGCGGCAAGGGCGATGAATCCGAGGCCCTGCGTCTGCCCCTCGTTCCAGCTCAGGTTCACCTCTACGGCCAGGAACGCGCCGGCGAACCCGGCGAGCGCGCCCGAGAGCAGCACGCCCTCATACCGGTAGGCGGCGACCCGCACACCGAGCGAGCGCGCCGCTTCCGGATTCTCTCCACACGACCGTAGTCGCAGCCCCCACCGCGTCCGGTAGAGCGCGTACGTGACGGGCACGACCATCGCGAACGCGACGATGACCATCGGCGAGAGGTTCTGGAACGCCCTGCCGAGGCCCCAGGGGAGGTCCGAAAGCAGGGGAAGGTCGATCGGGTTCATGCGAGGCTGACCCGAGTCCGACTGTGTCGCCTGACCGAAGAAGATCGTCGAGAGGAAGCGCGCCACGCCGATCGCCACCAGGTTGATCACGACGCCCGACACGATCTGGTCGACGCGGAACGTCACCGTCGCGAGCGCGTGGATCGAGGCGAACAACGCGCCCGCCACCATGCCGATCACGATGCCGGCCAGCGGCCCCCACGGCAGGCCGAGCTCGGGAGTAAGTTCAGCGGTCCCCCAAGAGCCCGTGACCGTGCCGATGATCATCATGCCCTCGAGTCCGATGTTCACGATGCCCGAGCGCTCGCTGAAGAGGCCGCCCAGCCCCGTCACGTAGATGATCGTGAAGTACGTGAGCGCGATGCCGATCGCTGCGCCGATGTCTCCGAGCGGCATCAGTGGGTGACCTCCCCCGTCGGGCCATCCTTCGGACCGTCCGTCGGGCCTTCGGCCGGCTCGACCTGCTCGGACGCCTCGGAGTCCCGCAGATCCTCGACGGCGGCCGCCCGACGCAACTGTCGCGCGAAGAGCCGGCGCTTCGCGAGCTGATAGGTGACGACCACGGAGAGGATCAACAGCCCCTGCAGGATGATGATGAACTCGCGCGGCACGTCTGTTTCGAGCTGCAGCGAGGTTTCCCCACGCGCGAGCACACCCCACAGAAGCGCGGCGAAGACGATCCCCACAGGACTGTTCTGTCCGAGGAACGCAACGGCGATGCCGGTGAACCCGATGCCCGCCTCGTACCCGGCCGGCAGGAATCCTTGATCGGCGAAGAGCTGCTGGATGCCGACGAGCCCAGCGAGCGCTCCCGAGAGAAGGAAGAGCTTGATCTGGACGGCGCCGATCGAGATGCCGCCGGCTTGGGCCGACCCCGGCGATACACCGACGGCCCGCGCCTCATACCCCAGGCGCATGCGGCGGAGCACGAACCACATCACCGCGGCGGCCACCAGTGCGAGCGGCAAGACCCATGAAAGACGAACGCTGGAGCGGATCCCGAAGAGGTGTCCGAGGTCGGGGATCATGGCGGCGTCGGGGAACGGGTCGGTGCGCAGGTTCACGTTGAAGCCGCCACCGGTGTCCTCGTACCGCAGCGGCCCTTGGATCACCCAGGCCACCAGGCTCGCCGCGACGCCGTTCATCATGATCGTCGTGACGACTTCGTGTGCCCCGGTCTTCACCTTCAAGATCGCGGGAACGGCCGCCCAGACCATGCCGCCCAGCATGCCGAACAGCAGCACGGTGAGCACAAGCAACGGCGCCGGCAGGAACGTGAACGTGAGAGCGGCGAACGACGCGGTCGCCATGCCGACTATGAACTGCCCCTCGACGCCGATGTTGAACATGCCGCCCTTGAAGCAGACCGAGACCGCCAGCGCCGAGAAGATCAAGGGCCCCGCGTTGGCGAGCACGTACCCGAACCCGTTCTTGTCGCCGAAGGAACCGTTCAGGATCGCCCTGTAGACGGTGATCGGATCCTCGCCGTAGGCCACGATGATGACGGCGCCCAACAGCACCGCGATGCCGAGCGCGGTCAGCAGGGCCAGCAACTGTCCGCCGATGTTCTCCAGCCATTCAGGCCGACGGGCTTCTCGAGCCCCAGTGCTCGTCTCGACCGCTGCCATCAGCTCGCCTGATCCACGACACCGCCGAGCATCGCGCGCCCGAGCTCTTCGGCGGGGGTGTCCGGTGAGAACTCACCGGTGATGCGGCCCTCGTACAACGTGACGATCCGATCGGACAGCGCATAGATCTCATCGAGCTCCGCCGAGATCAACAGCACGGCCCGGCCTTCCGCCTTCTGCTGCAAGATCTGGCCCCAGACGAACTCGATGGCGCCGACGTCGAGCCCTCGCGTCGGCTGCGCAGCCAGGAGCAACTGGGGGTCCGTCTCGAGCTCGCGAGCGAGGATCAGCTTCTGCTGGTTGCCACCCGAAAGCGTGCGCGCGGTGGACTCGATGGTGCGCGTGCGCACGTCGAACTCGTCGATCAGGCGACGCGCGAGCTCCTTGATCTTCTTGATGAGGAGCACGCCCCCGCGCCCTGAGTACGCCTCGTCGTCGTGACGACCCATCACCGCGTTCTCCCAGAGCGTCATGTCCAGCACGAGCCCCTGCTCGTGCCGATCTTCCGGCACGAAGGCGATGCCTGCGTTGCGGATCTCCTCGGTGGACACCCCCGCCAGGTCACGATCACCCAGCACGATGCGACCGGCGTCGAGTGGCCGCAGGCCCATGATCGAGTCGGCGAGCTCACGTTGACCGTTGCCTTCGACGCCCGCCACTCCGACTATCTCTCCGGCGCGCACCTCGAGCGACAGCCCCCGCAGGCGTCCGCCACGCAGGTCGTCGACGCGAAGGACCACGTCGCCCGCCTGCACTTGAGGCTTGTCGAGCCGGAACAACACCGGCCGGCCGACCATCATCTCCGCGAGCTTGGCCTTGGTCGTCTCGGCAGGCGACGTTTCACCCACGACCGAGCCTCGGCGCAACACGGTGATGCGATCGGCGATCGCCAGCACCTCGTCGAGCTTGTGGCTGATGAACACGATCGTCTTGCCGTCGGCTCGCAGCCGGCTCAGATTCTCGAACAGGTCACTCGTTTCTGCAGGGGTGAGCACCGCCGTCGGTTCGTCGAGGATGAGGATGTCAACGCCTCGGTACAACGCCTTCAAGATCTCTACCCGCTGTTCCTCTCCGACCGACAGATCCTCGACTACGGCGGCCGGGTCGATATTGAAGCCGTAGGAATCAGCGAGGATCTTCACTCGTTGCTCTGCGTCTTGCGCATGCAGGATCGGCCCCCCCTCGTCGCCGAGGGTGACGTTCTCCGCCACAGTGAACGGGTCCACCAGCACGAAATGTTGATGGACCATGCCGATGCCGAGCGCCAGCGCGTCGCGTGGCGACGCGATCTTCACCGCTCGGCCGCGTACGCTGATCGTGCCGCTGTCGGGCGGATACAGGCCGTACAGCACCCGCATCAAGGTGGACTTTCCGGCACCGTTCTCACCGATCAACGCATGCACCTCGCCAGAGCGCAGATCGAGCGTGACGTCGTCGTTCGCGACCACGCCCGGGAACCGCTTCGAGACCCCTTGCATCACGACGAGGGGCGAGGCGCTTTCGCGCCCCGCCCCGTCGTCACTCGTGACCATCGAGACGCCCTCGACCGTGCCTACGGCTCGGTCGGAGGCTTGATCTCGCCCGAGAGGATCGCCGCCTTGGCTTCCTCGATCGCGTCGACGATGTCCTGGCCCATCAGGTCGGGGTTGGACGTCGCATAGGAGATACCTTCGTCGGCAAGGCCGAACACCTGACCTCCGCCTTTGAAGGATCCGTCGGCGGCGGCCACGATCGTGTCGTAGACGGCCGTGTCAACGCGCTTGATCATGGAGGTCATGATCCACTCCGCCTGGTCTGCTGAGACAACCTCATGCTGGTCGGAGTCGACGCCGATCGCGATCTTCTGCTGCTCCGCAGCGGCTTTGAACAAGCCGTTCCCCGCGTCACCGGCCGCGTGATAGACGATGCACGCGCCATCGTCGTACAGCTTGTTCGCCTTGACCTCGCCCCCCGAGATGTCATCGAAGGCCTTCGTCGTGTCGCCGATGTACTCCACCAACACCTTGATACCGGGAATGGTGGCCTCGGCGCCTGCGGCGTACCCGGCCTCGAACTTCGCGATCAGCGGCCCCGTCTGCCCGCCCAAGAACCCGATGGTGTCGCAACCGGTTTCCTCGGCCTTCAACGCCGCGGCGACACCGACCAGGTAGGAACCCTGCTCCTCCTGGAACGCCAGGTCGGTGACGTTGGGGATGGCATCGGCATCGTTGTCGAGCCCGCACGCGGTACCACAGGTCGCGTAGCCATCGATGATGCCGAACGAGGTCTCCGGGTAGTCGATCGCGATCGCGTTGATGCCGGGCGTGAACGCGAACCCGGTGCCGACCACCAGGTCGTACCCGCCGGCGGCCAGCGACTCGGTGTTCTCGTCCAGGTTCGTGCCCTCGGAGTTAGCCTCGAGGAACTTCGTGTTGGACTCGCAGATGACCCCTTCAGCGATCGCCTTGTCCAGACCCATCTTCGACAGGTCGTTGAATCCGTTGTCGCCGAGGCCGCCGATGTCGAGCGCGACCCCCACACGGATGTCGGACGTACATCCATCGCCACCGGCCGCACTCGTGCCGCCGTCCGTCGGCTCGTCGCTGCCGCACGCGGCGGCAACGAGAGACAGCGCAACGAGCGGCAAGGCGAACATGCGAAGCCACTTCGACATGCTTCCCCTCCCGTTTCCTCGGAATCGGATCCCGGATCGCGCGAACGCGGTCCGCGTGGATTGTCCCCTTGGGGTCCTGAGACCGTCAAACGGGGACCCGTGGGAGACTACGCAGCCGGAGGGCCTACGGGATGCCTGAGCACGGCGAGCGCTCGACCGAAGACGAGATCCGCGAACGAGTCGCCTCGTCGTCGTTCCATGCGTCGATCGGCATCACGGTCGAGCAGGTGCGCGAGGGGTCCGTCGACCTGCGGTTGGACGCGGGCCTAGGTCATACCAATCTGCAGGGCACGGTGCACGGGGGGGTGCTCGCCACGCTGCTCGACACCGCGGCGGGGCTCGCGGTGCGCTCGGCGATCCAACCAGGAAGTCGCCACGTCAGCGTGAACCTCGACGTGCAGTACCTGGCGTCGGCCAGCACGGGACCATTGCTCTCGACCGGCCGCGTGGTGCGCATGGGTCGGCGCATCGCGTTCGCCGAAGCCGACGTGACCGACGCGGGCGGCGAGGTGGTCGCGCGAGCTCAGGTGACGATCGCGGTGTCGCCGCCGAAGGTCGAGGGTCACGCGCCCGGCGAAGGTCAGTAGTCGGTGTCGACCGCCTGCATCGCAGAGGGAAGCTGCGAGAGCGCTCCTTGCAGCGCCATGAGCAGCCCCATGTTGCCGGCGACCTTCACCTTGCCGGTCATGAACGCGGTCACGACCGACAGCTCGCTCTTCGCGAGCTTGACGGCCGTCTCGTAGCTCTGGGTGATCGTGGCGTCGGGTACGTCGAGGTCGCCCACACCCATGTCGATCTCGCCTTCGGCGATCTCGATCCAATAGTGGGTGTCGCCATCGCCTTCGCTCGACGTGATGACCTGCTGGATCGTTGCCTTCTGGCCCCCGGCGGCCTGGCCGAAGCCGTCGCTGCCGTTGAGCTGGGCCTTGACGGCCTCGGCCCATTCGGTGGACAGGAACTTTACGGACATCGGCGGTCGTCTCCTTGACGGCTCGGCTCGGCTTCCAGGGCCGAGGCAGCGCGGGGCGAGTATAAGCGGGGGGTCAGCTTCCTTCGGCGAGGTCGCGCTCCCCATCGCGCGGCTCGAACCACCCGGGGTCGGTGAGGTGCGAGGCGTCGGAGAGGAACCACGCGAGCCGCTCGTCGCCGCGGATCACGACCGTGTTCAGGCTCGTGTTCTCGGGCAGGAAGAACATGTCCTGGTCGCGGATGCCGAGGATGTGGCTGAAGTACGCGTTGATGACGCCGCCGTGCGCGACGACCATGACGTCGCCCACGGGCTCGGCATCGATGATCGCCTCGACGGCGCTGACGCACCGCCGCTGGAAGTCGTCGGCCCGCTCGCTGCCCGGCGCCAGGTGCCACGCGGGGTTCTGATTGCGGAACAGGTCGATCGCCTCGGGGTGCTCCACGAAGATCTGCTCGAAGTCCTTGGCTTCCCACTCGCCTCCGAACCACTCGCAGAGGTCGTCTCGCTCGATCACCGGCATGCCGATGCGGTCGGCGAAGACGTGCGCGGTCTGCTTGGCGCGGGCGAGCGTCGATGAGTAGATCGCGGCCGGGCGAGCCAGCAGCTCGAGCCGGGCGGCGAGGCGGGCCGACTGCTCGAGACCGACCTCACCGAGCGGAGGATCGTACTGGCGACCGAGGGGGGTATCGGTGTGGTCGGTCGACTCGTAGTCGGGGCGGGCGTGGCGGATGACGTACAGGCGTCGATCGCTCACGTCGCTGGAACCGCCCCGGCCGCCTCGGTCTTGCGGGCCTTCGTGGCGTGGCGCGCTCGCCATCCATCGGCGTAGGCCTGCACATCGTCCCTGAGCCAGATACGTCCCGACGCAAGCGCCGTGATCGGCTCGGGGAACGAGCCACGATCTATGTAGGTCACGACGCGGCGCTTGTCCCAGCCCATGATCTCTGCGGCTTCCGCGACCCCGACAACGTCAGGCACGACCTCGATCGTGAGCGTGACGTCGTCGCCGGTCGCCTTCCGAAGCTCGGCGAGGCACTCTCGACGGCTCACCCCCGTGACCTCGAGGAAGACAGGAGCGTCGAGCACCTGGGCGTAGAAACGGCCTCCCGTGTGCCACAAGCGCGCACGCACCTCGTCGTACATCGACTCACCAGCCGCAGCAGGGAAGGATGTAGCCGCACGAGGGACACTTGTGGTGCGCGTGCTCGGGCTCCATCGGCTCGCCACACGCGTCGCACGGTGGGCGCTTCGATCCGTCCGGCGACCGGCACTGCTGGGTGCTGCGCGGCGGGGACGCGTTCGAGATCACGAGTTGCATCCTAGCCTCGCCCTGCGACCCGGCTGCGCATCTTCAGCATGACATCGCACGTCGTCGTGCGCCGCCCCGGGTTAGTTCCCGAGGCGACGCACGGTCGAACGCGGCGACTACAGTCTCCCTTACTGAGTGTTGCCGTTGATCCGGTCGTGGATCGTCTTCAGCGTTGCGAGGTCACCAGTGACGGCGTCGGAGTCACCGGCCGCTCGGTCGACGACGAGTTGGTCGCGCCAGAGCTCCAGTCGATCACGGTCGACGTCGTCCGGGCCTCGGTACTGCAGCTGAAGATCGAGCGCCGCGTGCCCGACCCAGATCGCCGCCTGACGAACCTCGGCGACGTCGTGAGCGCGCACCGCGGCTTCGAGGACATCGAGGGCGTCCGTCATCTGAGCGTCGAGCAGGCTGGGCACGTCGTTCGTCCGGTATGCGGTCCACGCGGCGATCACCTTCTCGACCTTGGCCGAGAGCTGGTTCCACCTCTTGGTCGGTGCTGCTTCGAAGATCTGTGAAGCGCCCTTGTCGAGCGTGGAAAGATCCTGAGGAACGGATCCACCCAGAGCGTCGATGGGCACCGCGAGGGCGAGCTTGTAGAGCTCATCGAGCGACGCGACGCGGGCCTTGAACTCTCCATAGCCCGGGGCGAAGATCTTGTCCTCGATGGTGCCGTCCATGAGGCGTTCCTGGACGAACACGGCTCCCGGCACGGGACCTCGGGGGCCGTTCACCGTGACACCGGTGCGCTTGACCGTCACCTCTTCGAACACGAGGCCGGGGATGTTCTCGGGCCGGTACACGTCGCCGACCTTGGGATCGGCGGGCATGATCATGCCGGGAGGACCGTCCTTGCCGGCGAGCCAGGTGCCTTCGTGATCCACGATGACGCCGTTCTCGTAGTTGTCGACGTTCTCGCCGAAGTACCACACGGAACCATCGTCGGCCTGCGCGTAGAAATCGGTCGCGACCTCGAGGATGCGTCCGTTCATGTAGGCCACGAAATGCGTGACGCGGGTCTCGACGCGCTGGCCGTTCCACTTGATGAACTTGGTTTCAGGCAGATTGGTGACCTCGAACCGCAGCTTGTCCTTACCCTCCGCACCGAGCTGGATGACCTGGGACACGGTGTCCCTCGAAAACAGCGGGTTCGTGATCGACGTCGGGTTGGAGAACGTCGGCTTGTCGAGGTCCACTCGCTTGTCCTTCGCGGCTGCATCGGAAGGACCGCCGTAGCCGATCGCGCCGATCAACAGGACAGCCGCCAGTGCGGCGCCGACGAGCCCGCTCGTTCGCCACTTGATGCTCTGATCGTTCGTGAGATTCTCAACTCGCTTATCCATCGTGCGTCCCTCCTCGTCTCGTCGAATGGTGGGTTGGCCCGGATGGGCCAACCCACCCTCCTTGGCTCTCCGTTGGGGGATCAGCCGGCCTCGGAGCCGCTCTGCTCACCGGGGCTGTCATGGTCGGGCTCCTGGTTGATGACGGCGAAGCTCGAGTCGAGGTTGACCTCGACCTGACGGCCGTCTTCCAGGCGGATCTCGACGCCGTAGGCCGAGCCGTCGTCGCCGACCTCGGTCTCCCGGTGCGACCTCGCTGTGATCCCAAGGATGCGAGGAGGCCCCTGAGGAGGTTCTGAACCTCCCTGAAGCTGTCTTCAGGCCCGCGGGAGACGAGGCGGGCTAGCGAGCAGGATGATCAGCCGCCGTCGGTTCTCAGGCGGTACCCGACTCCCCGGATGGTCTCGATGGACTCCCGCTTGAAGGGTCGGTCGAGCTTGTTTCGCAGGTGTCGGATGTAGACCTCGACGATGTTGGGATCGCCGTCGAACTCGTAGTCCCACACGTGCTCGAGGATCTCGAGCTTCGAGATCACCTCGCCGGCGCGCCGGATCAGGCACTCGAGCAACGACAGCTCGCGAGCGGTTAGCGACACCTCGACATCGCCGCGGGCGACTCGCTTGGTCGCCGGGTCGAGCGACAGATCGCCGGCCTCGAGCACGGCCGGGCGCTCCTGGGCACCTCGGCGCATGAGCGCCCTCACGTGCGCGAGCAAGACCGCATACGAGAAGGGCTTGGTGAGGTAGTCGTCGGCACCGCTGTCGAGCGCTTCGACCTGATCCCACTCACCGTCCTTGGCGGTCAACATCAGGATCGGCGTCCAGATCTTCTCGTGACGCAGGGTCTCGCAGATCTTGAAGCCGTTCAGCTTCGGCAACATGATGTCGAGCACGATGGCGTCGTAAGGGTGATCGCGAGCCATCCACAACCCGTCCGTGCCGTTATGGGCGACGTCTGCTGCGAAGCCTTCTGCCACGAAGCCCTTGTGCAACCCGGCCGCGAGTCGTTCGTCATCTTCGACCACAAGGACCCGCATCGCTCTCCTTCACCGTGCGTCGTTCATCACACCGTGGAGAGGGAAAGCTGAAGCCACACTGAGGGATGCTGACTCCTTGCTGAATGCCTCGACTCCTTCGTGTCAGTCGATGGGAGGCGGGCGGTAGAGGCCTGTCCTGCGCAGCTCGGAACGCCAGCACTCGGTGTGCCAGTGGCGACGGGCGTCGGCGTCATCGGTGGGCACCACCACGAGGTGCCAGATGCCGGCGCGGACCTCGTGGTCGCACCCGGGGCATCGGTACGGCTTCTGGCCACCCACGTTGCGTACATCGAATCCGGGAACCTGCGCCCAGATCGGCGCATCGGAGCGGCTGAGCGGAGCGGCCGCTTCCGGCGCCTGGAAGTATTCGGGGTTGCGGCGATTCTTCCTCGGCATCAGACCTGCTCCCCGCGCATGAACGCCGCGACGAGGGGCGCGAGGGCTGCAGCGACCTCGCGCGGGTCTTCCTTGCGGGAACGCTCGAGCGAATGGCCCCCGCCCTCGACGGCAACGTAGGTGGCGGTCGAGAGCTTCGCGAGCACCGGCTCGAGCGCCGGGGCGGTCGCGAAGGGATCCTTGGTGCCCTGCAGGAACAGCATCGGCGCCTCGATGCGGTACAGGTGCTCGTCGCGAATACGCTCAGGCTTGCCCGGCGCGTGCATCGGGTATCCGAGGAACACGAGCCCCGCCGCGGGAAGACCCTCGGCGACAGCTACCGACGCCATGCGCCCGCCGAACGACTTGCCTCCGGCCCAGATGGGTTCGTCGTCGACGGCGCGCGCGCTCGCGGTCTCGAACGCGGCTCGCACGGTGGCAACGGCGATCGGCTCGCGATCGGGGGCCCGGCGGCCAGCCTCGATGTACGGGAAGTTGCACCGCAGCGTCGCGACGCCCTCGTCGGCGATCGCGCGCGCGAACCCGGCCATGAACGGGTGGTCCATGCCCGCTCCCGCGCCGTGGAAGAGCGCGAGCGAGGCGAAGGCCTTGGCCGGGCGCGTGTACGCGGCGCTCACCGGCCCCTTGTCGGGCACGTCGATCGTGAGGCGTTCCTCGGGTGTCGGCACGCATGCCATGATGCACTCGATGGCGGCGAAGGGCACGTTGCGGTTGGGTACCTCGGGGTTCTCGTTCGACGGTTGGAGGCACGGCGTCTTCTACCCCGAGGGGCTGAAGATCCGGGAGATGCTGCACTACTACTCGACTCAGCTCAGCTCGGTCGAGATCAACTACACGTTCCGGCGGTTCCCGACTGAGAAGTCGCTCACGACTTGGCGCGAGCAGGCAGCCGAGGGGTTCGTGTTCACGCTGAAAGCGAACCAACGCATCACGCATTTCAAGCGGCTGCGCGACACCGACGACGACGTGCGCGACTTCCTCGATCGGGCGAAGGTGCTCGGCGACCGCCTCGGGTGCGTGCTCTTCCAGTGTCCGCCGAACCTGCATCACGACCGCGAGTTGATCGAAAGGTTCGTGGGCTACCTGCCGCCGGGTCCCCCCGCATTCGCGATGGAGTTCCGGCACGCGTCGTGGAACGAGGCCAGGGATCTGCTGCGCGATCAGGGCATCGCATGGTGCGTGGCCGAGACCGACGAGCGAGACCCGAAACCCGAGGAGCTCTCGTGGGAACCGGTCGGATATCTGCGACTCCGCAAGACCGACTACGGCGACGACGAGCTCCGCGAGTGGGCGGGGCGCATCCAGCCCGCACTCGACGCCGGCTCCGAGGTCTTTTGCTACTTCAAGCACGAGGAAGACGGCTTCGGCCCGAAGATGGCGAAGCGACTCGAAGACATCCTGCGCTCCAAGGGATGAGGTAGACGCGACCCCTTGTGGGGTCGACGACTGGGCAACGGTCTGGGCAACACGTTGCGCCTGCCATCCTCAGCCAACGAGTTCACGACGCAGACGCGACGCCATCCGATGAGCGCAACGCCGAGCGGGGTTCAGCGCTCGAGTAGCGCGACCGCCGCCAGGTTTCCCTTGGCTCGGAGCTTCGCGATGGAGTCGAGACGGGCCGTTGCCGCCTCATCCCCCATCCCCCGCGCGTCCAGCGCGTCCGCGAGCACGAGCAGAGCATCTACCCTGTCCGGGATGAGGTCCGTGGACTCGAGGAGCTTGAGCGCGCGTCTCGCCGAGGCCTCCGCCTCCACCGCGGACTCACGGAGCAGATGGGCCCGCGCCAGCACCACTTGACGCTTCACGAGGTTGTGACGGTCGGTCATGAGCGAGGAGGCTGCGAACGCGTCTGCGAGACGGAGGAACTCACGCGGTCGGTCCTGCGCGTAGACCGCTTCGCACAGGTACTCGTCGGCGACGCTCATGTACCAAACGTTGCCGATCTGGGTGAAGAACTGCTGCGCCTCCCGGAGCCGCCGCTCAGCGGCCTCCGCTCGGCCCGCCCACAGCTCGACGAAGGCGATCTCCATCCCGTGCGCCGCGGCCAGCCATGCCAGCCCGTGGCGGTCGACGACGTCGCGCCACCGCTCCTCGTGCTCACGGAACCCGGCTTCGTCGCCCGCGGCGAGCGCAGCCGCCGCCATCAAGGCATGTCCGGGGCTATCGGAGATGGGATCGCGAGCGGTGAGCAGTTCCTCGGCATCCGCAGCGAATCGAGTGAACGGGACGGGCCCGACGAGCGCCATCCCGACCAGGTCGCCGGCGGCCTGGGTCGCCTCCCTCGGGCGACCGGCGGCGAGCGCACGGAACATCGCCCTCGTCGCCCACCGCTGCGCCTCGTCGCAGTGCGCACGCACGTACTCGAGGTTGATCACCACGGTCGCCGCCTCGGCCATGCCGATCTCGTCACCCGAGGCCTCGAACACGTCGAAGGCACGCCGCGCTTCCACGGATGCGGACTCGATCTCCGCTTCATCCGATGAGCGGTAGATCCGGTTGGACAGGAGCTGCACGGATGCGCGGAGCGCATCGCGCTCCGATCCCGTCGCGTGCGCCTGATCCACGGCCTCCGTCAGGAGCGCATCGCTCTCCTCCGCACGGCCCGAATCCGCGAGCGCGGCCCCAAGGCTCGGGAGGATCTCCATGCGGCGAGGGGATCCGTCCGGCAAGTGGGCCGCAGCGCGGCTCAGGAAGTCGCGGGCCGTGATGTAGTCGAGCGCCGTGAACGCCCGAGACCCCGCCGTCGCGAAGAGCTCACCGGCGCGCCCCGCGAGGGCGGCGGATCGCTCGTCCCGAGCGCCGAGCTCCTCGCGCAGATGCAGCGCATGCTCCAGGTGCCGCGCGACCGACTCGTCGACGTCGGCCTGGTCGGCGTCCTCCACTGTCATCCAGTCGGCGATCCGTTCGTGCAGATCCGCTCGCAGCTCCTTCGAGAGGCCTCGGTAGGCGGCGTCGAGGACGAGCGCGTGTGCGAATCGCCACCGACCGGCGGCCTCGTCCTCCGGCTGGACGAGGCCGCGCCGCTCCAGCGACGCGATCGCGGCCTCGAACTCCTCCTGACCGAGGTCGGGAGTGAGCGCACGGATCGCCGCGATCCGGAACCGGCGTCCCTCAACCGCCGCACGCTCAAGGATCAGACGCGGTGTGGGATCGAGGCGATCGAGCCTCGAGGCGAGCAGCGCTTGCAGGGTCTCAGGGATGTCGACGTCGGCGTCGTCCGAGCCGACCCAGCGACCGTCGACGAGGAGCCCCTGATCGGCGAGCATCGCGGTGAGCTGCTCCAGATACAGGGGGTTCCCCTCGGCCGTCTCGCAGACCCGGTCGATCACGGCCGCGGGCGCCTCCCCTCCGAGCAGGAGCTCTGCGACCCGCCGTGCCTCTGTCGGCATCAGTGGAGGGAGCGTCATGGTGATCGCCCGTGGCTTGCCGGCCGCCCACGTGGGTCGCTGCTCGAGGAGCTCGGGTCTCGCGAGACAGAGGAAGAGCACGGCACCGTGCACGCGCTCGATGACCGCATCGGCCAGGTCCAGCATCGGCGTCTCCGCCCAGTGGACGTCTTCGAGCACCACGACGAGCGGCCGGTCGGCGGCCATGACTTCGAGCAAACGTCGCACCGCCCATGAGGCGTCGGATGCGAGCGCCTCGCCGACCCCAAGGACCTGGGCCAGCCGGTCACCCACCGACGCGCCATCGGGCTGGTCGACCAGTCGCTCGCGGAGCGCCGCCGCGACCTGCTCGGCGTCTCCTAAAGGCAGCCCGGCCGCCTGCGAGAGCAGCTCGACGAGCGACGCGAACGTGACGCCGCCATATGAAGGGGTCTGTCCGACGAGGACCGTCGCCCGGTCGCGCACCACCTCCGCGAACGCCACCGCAAGTCGCGACTTGCCCACCCCGGGCGGAGCCAGGACGGTGACGAGGACGCAGGCTTGGTCATCGATCGCGTCCTGCAGCGCCTGGTGAAGCACGCTCAAGTGTCGGTCGCGCCCGACGAGCGGCGTCTCGCTCCCGGCCACCACGGGATGGACCTCCAGGACGTGCCAGGCCGAGACCGGCTCAGCCTTGCCCTTCGCCTGTAGCGGCTCGACCTCGTTAGCGAAGACCGCATCGCGCACCAGACGCCAGGTCGGCTCCCCGATCAGTACCTGGCCAGGTTCGGCACCCGACTGCAGGCGCGAAGCGGTGTTCATCGCGTCGCCGATGATCGGCTTCTCCCCGGGCACCAGCACTTCGCCCGTCGTGATGCCGATCCGGGCCGCGAGTGGGATCGGCGAGGCCTCGTTCAGCGTCTGCAGGCGCTCTTGCATCTCGATACCGGCCCGCACAGCGCGAAGCGCATCGTCCTCGTGGGCGTTCGGCAGACCGAAGACGGCCACCACCGCGTCGCCGATGAACTTCTGCACGAGACCGCCATGGCGTTCGACCGCCGAACTCATCTCGGTGAAGTAGCCGTCGAGGATGGGCCGGAGCACCTCGGGGTCATGCTGTTCGCCCAGGGTCGTGGACCCCACGAGATCGCAGAACAAGGCGGAGACGATCTTGCGCACCTCACCAGGCGAGGCAGACGCGCCGAGGAGCGTCGCGCACCCGTTACAGAACTTCGCGCCGTCCGGGTTCTCGGTACCGCAGGTCGAGCAGATGAGCACGCGCCGATGCTATCCCGCATATGCACGGCGACGCTCCGGTGGGGCCGTGTGAGCATCAAGGTCTCGCCAGCGCCCGTCAGACTCGCGCCGGCGCTCGACGGACGAACTGAAGCAAATCAGGCAACACTTTGGGCAACATCAACGCCGCGAGAAATGTGAAACTGCTGTCGCGGAGCGCTTGATATGGCGCAGTAGCGAAACGGCTCGAAGACATGTTGGAACACAAGCCATAACCTCCGCGCCCGTGCCTCGCCCGACCCGGTGCGCAAGGGTCCGGGGATGAGAGAGATTCCGAGAGAGTCGAGGTCAGCCCTATGCGTTCCACAGGCTCCGGTCCCCTGGGGAGGTAAAGGAGCGGATCGGGTGCGGCGCGTGGAGACCGATGATGAGCTGGATCGCTTCTATCGGGAGCATGGAGAGCACCTCTGGCGCGCCGTCTTCGCCTTCTCAGGAGATCACGAGGTGGCGAGCGACGCCGTCGCCGAGGCTTTCGCCCAGTGTCTCGGGCGCGGCGCGGCGGTCCGCGATCCGGGCCGGTGGGTATGGCGGTCGGCGTTCCGCATAGCGGCCGGGGAGCTGAAGGACCGGCGACGGAGGCAAGCGATGTCGATGCGATCTGAGACGTGGTCCGAGATCCCCGAGGCAGCGATCCAGATCATGGAGGCGCTCGGCCGCCTCTCTCCGCGTCAACGCGCCGCGGTCATTCTGCACGACCACGTTGGCTACTCGACCAAAGAGATCGGCGAGATCGTCGGCTCGACCGCTGGGACGGTGCGGGTCCACCTCAGCCAGGGGCGTCGCCGACTACGAGCGTTGCTGGAGGCGGACGATGCGTGAGCTCAAGGATCGGCTTCGGGCGCTTGAGCTGATCCAGGCGCCTGATCTGCGGGACCAGATAAGGGGCTGGGAGCCTCCTGGTTCTCCCACTGAGTCAGCGATCAAGCGCGTGGGCGTCATCCTCGTGTCGTTCGCCATCGCCTTCGGTGGGATCGCTCTGGTTGTCGAGGCCTTCCGCTAGGAGACTGCTGAACAACGGTCATCCTGCGTAAGGAGGGTCGAAGTATGCCGA
>JBBEAY010000024.1:0-36889 GCA_040882605.1 Actinomycetota bacterium | reverse complement strand
GTTGAAGGTCGGGTCCTGCGCGACATCGGCCCGCGAACCCGGTCAGGTCCGGAAGGAAGCAGCCGTAAGCGGAAGCCGGTGGGTGCCGCAGGTATGCCTGGCTGGAGCTGTCGTTCCAGGTAGCGACCGAGTCATCCGTGGTCGACGGTGGGTGCACGGCCACCCTTTTCGCTCTTCGGGAGCGCAACACCAGTAGCGGAACGACCGGCCAGGGAAGGGGTGGGGGCACGTGGTGGACGAGAAGCAACACCAGGCCCTGTACCGGCGGTATCGGCCGCAGACGCCCGGCGAGGTTCTCGGGCAGGACCATGTGATCCGTGCGCTGACGGGCGCGATCCGCGAAGGAAAGCTGCATCACGCGTTCCTGTTCTGCGGACCCCGGGGCACCGGCAAGACCTCGACGGCTCGCATCCTGGCGAAGATGGTCAACTGCGAGCTGGGGCCGACGGCCGAGCCGTGCGGTCAGTGCTCGCAGTGCGTGGCGGTGCGTGACGGCACCCACCTCGACGTGGTCGAGATCGACGCGGCGAGCCACGGCGGCGTCGAAGATGCGCGCGAGCTGCGTGAGAAGGCGCCGACCGCGCCGGTGCAGGGCCGCGAAAAAGTCTACATCATCGATGAGGCGCAGCGTCTGTCCCGCGAGGCATTCGATGCGCTGCTGAAGGTCTTCGAGGAACCGCCGCCCGGTGTGCGCTTCGTGCTCGCAACCACCGAGCCGCACAAGATGCCTGCCACGATCGTGGGGCGCTCTCAGCGGTTCGACTTCCGGCGGTTCGGCCTGGAGACCCTGACCGGGCAGCTGCAATCGATCGCCTCGGCCGAAGGCGCGACGCTCACCGAGTCGGCTGCGCAGGCGATCGCCCGGCAGGCTGAGGGGTCCTCGCGTGACGCGCTCTCGCTGCTCGACCAGGCGCGCGTGCTCGGGGGTGCTGCGATCGACGACGACGTGGTTCGCGCCCTGTTCGGCGCCCCTCGTAGCGAGGTGCAGCACGAGCTCGCCGATGCGGTCGCGATCGGCGACGCCAAGGGCGTGTTCGAGATCGTCGGCCGCCTGGTGCAAGACGGCCAGGACCTGCGCAACGTCACCGCAGAGTCCTTGGCGCATTTCCGCAACCTGCTGCTGGTGAAGACCGCTCCCGGGCAGCCCGATCTCGTCGACGTTCCCGATGATGCGTACGACACCCTTCGCATCCAGGCCGAGAAGTTCACGCCGGGCGAGCTTGCTCGTGTGCTCGCGCTGCTGTTGGCCGCGCAGAACGACATGCGGTGGACGACCTCTCCCCGTCTTTCTCTCGAGCTCGCGCTCGTGCGCGCCACGATGCCCGAGACCGACGCCGACACGTCGGCATTGCTCACGCGGCTCGAGCGGCTCGAGCGGCTCGCGAACCTGGACCCGGGCTCGGTGGTGCCCACGGCAGCCGACGTGGCACAGGTGAAGGGTCCACCGAGTCCAGTCGACGATGTGGAGCCTGCGGCGCCGGTCGAGTCTGCGGTGCCGGCCGAGTCTGCGGCGCTCGAGGTCGTGGAGGTTCCCGAGGCGGCGCGCGAGGCATCAGAAGCGCCCGTGAGTGCTCCGACTCACGACACCGTCACCCCACCCGCGGCGCCTCAACAACAGATGCCGGTGCCGCATGCCGCCGACGCCGCCAGTGTCGACGTCGCCCTGCTGCGACGATCGTGGCAGTCGCTCCTCGATCACCTCTCGAGCAGTCGCGAGATGATCCTCGCGGCGATCCTCGAATCGGCCACGGTCGGCAGCTACGACGGCACCATCCTCGAGTTGGTGTTCCCTCCCTCGATCGGCAGGGTCGGGCCGTTGCGCGTCGAGAGCAAGAAGACCGAGCTGAGGGCGGCGCTCGGCGACATGTTCGGCATCAGGCCCGACGTCGTCTGCATCGTGCGCGAGGTGCGAGATGCGAGCGGTCCGGCGACGATCGAGATCGTCGAGGACGACGAGGTCGTCGACGAGGCTCAGGCCCTCAAGCGCGTGCAGGATATGCTCGGCGCCCAGGTCGCCGCCGATGCGGAACGGTCGGAGTAGGCGTTGTACGAGGGTCCGATCCAGGAGCTGATCGACGAGCTGGCGCGGCTTCCAGGTGTGGGGCCGAAGTCGGCACAGCGGCTCGCGTTCTGGCTCGTGAAGGCCGATCCGGTCGACGCGAAACGCCTGGCCGCCGCGATCGTGCAGGCCAAGGATCGCATCGCTTTCTGCCGTGAGTGCGGCAACGTGGCCGAGGGCGATCTGTGCCGCATCTGTCGCGACGAATCCCGCGATCGCACGCTCCTCTGCGTGGTCGAAGAGCCCAAGGACGCCGCCACGATCGAGAAGACCGCGCTTATGAAGGGCCGGTTCCACATATTGGGCGGTGCGATCAGCCCGCTCGACGGCGTCGGCCCCGACGATCTGCGCGTGCAGGAGTTGCTCGACAGGGTCGATCGCGATCACGTGACCGAGGTCATCTTGGCCACGAACCCCAACCTCGAAGGCAACGCTACGGCGATGTTCGTCGCGGCGATGCTGAAGCCGTTCGAGGTGCGGGTCACGCGCCTCGCGAGCGGGCTTCCCGTCGGCGGCGACCTCGAGTACGCCGATGAGGTGACGCTCTCCCAAGCCCTCGACGGCCGCCGCGAGATGTGACGGTTTCCTCGCACACGTAAACGGAAGCCGCCGCCGGTGCGTTCATGTCGTTGATGGAGCCCGCCAGAGGCACCGACGAAGAACGCGTGATCTCGATACACGGACCCGACACGTTCGAGTCGTTCTTCCAGGATCACCACCGCGACGTGTACGCCGCGATGTGGCTGATCACTCGCGATCGCCAGGAGTCCGAGGAGATCATCCAGGATGCCTTCCTGCGCATGTGGGAGCGTTGGGATCGGGTCGGAAGCCTCGACGACCCAGAGGGCTACCTGTACCGGACCGCGATGAACGTGTTCCGTAGCAGGAAGCGTCGCGCAGCGCTGGCGATCAGGCGCATCGGCCACGCGCCTGCGCCCGACGATCTGCTCGACTCGATCGAACGACGTGAGGTGCTGGTGCAGGCCCTCGCTTCCCTGACGCCGCGTGAACGGGCCGCCGTCGTGCTCACCGACGTGCTCGGCTTCTCGTCGGAGGAAGCAGCGCAGGCGCTCGGCATCAAGTCCGCAACCGTTCGCGTGCTGGCCTCACGGGGTCGAGGACGCATGCACCAGGAGGTAACCGACGATGACACGTGACCGGAACGCCCTGCTGGACCGGCTCGACCAGGCTCTGCCGCCGAACCTCGATGCGTTCGACCGGCTGAGCGATCGCCGTGACGCGAAGGCGCGTCGCGGGCGTGTGGCTGCGGGGGCGACCGGCCTCGGCGTCACAGCCGCGATCGTCGTGGTTCTCTTCGCATGGTCGCCTCTCAGCGACGACGGAGATCCTCGTGTTTTCGAGCCCGGTGACTCGGCGGTGCCGCTGGTGGCGCCGCCAGGCAGCTACTACTACGTGCGAGCGGGCTCGTTCTATCCGGGCAGCGGGACCGGCGCAACGGTCGCCGAGATCTGGGCCGGGCCGGACGATTCCGGGCGTGTCGTGCAGGGCAAGCACGACGAGCGATTCGAGCCGGGCGAGTTCCCCGGTTCCTTCCTTCTTGAGCTTTCCACAGACCCACAGGTTCTGTTGGGACAGCTGATCCAGCGCGGATCGGAGGGCGGGGCATCACCCAACCCGATCGCAAGCACGAGCCCGGGCCGCTCGCAAGAGACTACGTCGTTGCTCCGAACCCTGCAGGACATCCTGACGCTGGGTGGTGACGTCTTCCTCACGCCTGAGCAGACCGCGGCGGCTTTCGAGGCAGCGGGCAGTATCAGCGACGTGACGACCGAGTCAGGCGTCGAGGATCCGTTCGGTCGCGACGCCGTCCGCCTGAGCTGGGTCGTCGACTACAACATCGGGCCGGGCTCGAGGGTCGAGTGGTATTTCGAGCCATCGACCGGGCAATTCATGGGGCAGCTTTGGGTCAACCAGCGAACCGGTGAGATCGAAGGCGCTTCGTGGATCGAGCAGGCAGGCATCACGTCGTCGATCGAAGAAGTCCCGACACCCGACGCGAGCTACGTTCCTGAGGGCACGACTCAGCCCGACTTCCAGATGGCGGACCCCGTGGCGCCCCAGCCCTCAGAGGTATAGACGTTGCCCGACGCCGGCGTCGGATACTGGTCGGCGTGGAGACAGCCGCGACCAGACCGACCGTTGACGAGGTGAGCGACCGGGCGCTCGTGTTGTATGCGTTCGTGCGCCGGGGCTCGATCGAGTTCGTGGTGAACGAGACGGCGGGCGACCCGGGGCGCATCAGCCAGGCCGAGACGGCACGACGCGAGACCGACGACTGGCTCGAGCGCGAGGGTGTTTGGCCCGCGGTGCGCGACACCGAGCGATCGTTGCTCGAGGTGCCGTCGGGGTCGTGGCCACGCGAGGCCGTGGCCGACGCCATGTGGCGCAAGGAAGCACTCGGCTCGCTGCTCTGGGCGCTCCTGCACCTGGAGCGCATGCCCGAGTACGGGCTCGAGTTCGAGCAGCAGCAGCTTGACGAGGCGATCGTGCGCTACGGGTCGGTCGATGCGTTCCGCTCCGAGGGCCGGCTGCGGCCCGACGGCGAGATCGAGGCCGCTTGGCTCGAGGCAGACGCATGGTTCGGCGCCACCGAGGGCCGCGCCGGGGAAGATGCGCAGGTGGCCTCGGCGGCTGCCGAACGGTTCCGGGCGCTCAGCTGGCTCCGCGATCGCGACGCCGCGCCAGCGTGATCACGCCCCAGACGAGCAGCGCGATCACTGCGAGCGGGATCATGTAGCCCAAGCCGATCACGATCGCGCCGAGGATGCGCAGGAACCCCTGCACTGCGAGCTCGAACGAGTCCGCGAGGCTCGGGTTCTCGGTATCGGGACCCGGGTCCTCGGGCTGCACGTCGCGCTCGCGCACCTCGACCCTGATCGTGGCCTCGGCGACCTGGTCCCGCAGGAACTTCAACCGTCCCTGGATGTTCTCGATCTGCAGCGTCACGTCGTCGATCAGGGCGGCGAGCCGCAGGATCTCCGATGACGAGGTCGCGTCGGCCTGGATGTCGCGCAGCAGGTCGCGTCGGTCCTGCAGGATCTCGAGCCGCGCGCCGAGGTCGATGAACTCGGCCGTCACGTCCTGACCGGTGATGTCCTGGAACTCGACCTCACCTTGGAGCTCCTCGGCGAGCCCGCGGAGCGCGAGCATCGCGTCGTCGAAGCGGTTCGCCGGGATGCGCAGGGTCAGCGTGCCGGAACGCTCGTCGCGAGAGCTAGATTCGAGCACGAAGCCGCCGGTCGACCGGGCGATCTGCGTCACACGGGAGACGCCCTTCGAGAAGGAACCGTCGGCGATCACGATACCGATACGCCCGTCCCGGATGATCTTCGTGAGATCACCCTGTTGCGCAGGGACCGCACCGACCCCTTGGCGCGTGGCAGAACCAGCCGCGTCTCCACCACCTACTTGATCGAGGTAGGAGAGTGCGGAGTCGTTGTCGACATGGAGGCGTTCGTTCGGCGATTCTATGGATCCACCGGTGCCGGGGGCCACGGCTTGATCGCGCACCGCCTCGTCTTCGGGAGCCGTAGTCGCTTGCGGAGCTCCTGTGGAGACCGAGTCCGCCGCGCCGCTGGCCGGGGTGGCTCCGTTGTCCGATCCGCCCTGCGACAGGTAGCCGATGCCGCCGGCCAGCACGAGTACCGCGACCAGGGCCGCGGCGACGCCGCTCCATGCGTGTGAACCGCCGCGTCCGCGCCGGGGAAGGCGGCGCGGTGCACCCGGCCCACCACCCTCGAGCGTTCGACCGACCGAATCGAGCCGGTCGCGTTCCCGTCCGGCGACCGCCTCGAGGTCTCGTTCCAAGAGGTGCAATGCCTGGATGTCCGTGTTCATGTCTCTACCTCCGTGGTGAGCTGCATCCCACGCTCCTGCAGCAGTAGCGCGATCTTCCTCAGACCCCGGCTCACCCGCTGCCGGGCGTTCTGTTCGGTGCACTTCAGGCGTTCGGCGACTTCCGCGTACCCAAGGCCATCGATCACTCGAAGGCGCAGGGCGTCGCGCTGTTCGTCGTTCAACGTGTCGAGCGCTTCGACCAAGGCCTCGCGGATCGGTGCGAAGTCGATCAGATCCTCGATGCGCTCGTAGTCCTGGGGGGCGAGGTCGCGCTCGGGCATGCCGAGCTTGCGGCGGGCAGCGGCTTCGACCCGGCCGTTGCGGAAGAACCGCCCCAGCCGGTGTCGCGCGATTCCGTAGAGCCAAGCCACGCCGTTCACCCCTTGATCTCGATAGTTGGCGCGCGAGGCGAACGCCTCGGCGAACGTCTCGGCGGTGAGCTCGGCCGCCGTCTCGGGGTCGAGGGTGCGCCGCGCGAAGTAGCGCAGCAGGTCCTCGGCGTGACGCCGGTAGAGCTCGGTGAACGCTTCTGGTTCGGTGCGCGATGCGATCAGCAGTTCGGAGTCGGTGCGCTCTTCGAGCACGGCCTCACCTCTCGTGTCCGTCCCGCGGGGCCGGGCGATACGTGGAGCGGTACGACCAAGACATGCCGCGGGGGTTCCGGTGTGTGACACGGTTGTGACGCTCGAGCGGCCGGTGTGGTTCCGTCATCAGCGGCTGAGCACGATCTTGCCGAGCTGCTCGCCGGAGTCGAGCCGTGACAGTGCAGCCGGGAACTCCTCGAATGCGAAGGTCGCGTCGATCGGGATCTCGACCGTTCCACTGCCGACGAGCTGCATCGCGTCGGCGAACTCCTGGTGATCGTTCATCGTCGACCCGATCACCTCAAGCTGCCGCCAGAACAGCGTCGGAAGGTGCAGCTCGGCGTCTCGGCCTGTGGTGGATCCGTTGGTCACGAGGCGTCCGCCTCGAGCGAGCGAGCGGAGCGATCGCTCGAACGTGATCGTGCCAACGTTGTCTATGACGACGTCGACCCCTCGGGCATCGGTGGCCGCGCGGGCACGCTCGTCGAATGGCTCGGACGTGCCCCAGCCTCCCGCCGCGCCGCGTTCGACCGCCCATGCCAGTTTGGCCTCATCGCGCGAGGTCACCCAGACCCGGCCTGCGCCGAGCGCGATGGTGAGCAGCAAGGCGGCGGTCGACGTACCGCCGCCGATGCCGACGACGAGCACGTCGTCGCCCGGTTCGAACCGGGCGCGGCGCAGCATGCGAAGGGCTGACGACGTCACCAGTCCCGATGCCGCGGCCTGCTCCCACGAGATCGACGACGGTTTCGAGCGAACGTTCTCGGCGGGCACGATGACCGCGTCGGCGTGGGTTCCCCAACGGTGTTCCCCAACGATGCGGAAGTCTCGACAGAACGGCACGTCGCCGCGTGCACATGCCGGGCAGGCCCCGCACGACGTCGACGGATCGATCACGACCTCGTTTCCCACCGCGACGTCGTCGACCCCGGCGCCGATCGCATCGACGACGCCAGCTCCGTCGGCGCCGCTCACGTGGGGCAGCGACGGCGGAGCGGGCAAGCCCCGCGATGCCCACAGGTCCAGGTGGTTCAGGGCCGAGGCGCGCAGGGTCACCCGCACCTCACCGACGCCGGGCTCGAGCGTAGGAGTGTCGCCGAGCTCATATGACGAAAGGCCATCGGGCACGTGCAGCAGCCAGGCGCGCATCACGCGATGGTACGTTCGATGGTGTCCACCGGTCCGAACGAAAAGGGGGCCCGAGTGGCAGTTCTCGGACTCGACGAGTTGCAGGAAGGGCTCGCGCACATCCTGGGGTCGCCGCGTGATGAGGGGTTGGCTCGAGATGGTCGTGCGGCGACCCGCCGAGGACGAGCGTGAGGTCGTGACCGAAGCGCGCATCGAGCCCGCACACGGCGTGGGGGGCGACTCGTGGCGTTCGAGGCGCAGTCCGAACCCCGACGCCGAGGTCACCTTGATGAACGCCCGGTGCATCGCGCTGCTGGCGGGCGACGTCGATCGGTGGCCGCTCGCCGACGACCAGCTCTTCGTCGATATGGACCTGAGCCTGGCGAACCTTCCGCCCGGAAGCAGGCTGCGCATCGGCGGCGTGTTGCTCGAGGCCAGCGCCAAGCCGCACACCGGATGCTCGAAGTTCTCCGCTCGTTTCGGCGCCGGGGCCCTGCGGTTCGTGAACTCCGAGGAAGGGCGCGTGGCTCGCCTGCGCGGCCTGAACGCCCGTGTCGTCGAAGGGGGCTCGGTGCGCGTCGGAGACGCGGTCGTGAAGGTCGGCGTCGCCGAGGGGCAGGCGTGACCGACTCGTTCCCGCGGCAGTACGCACGTACGCGCGGCTTCAACCTGGGTCTGCCGCGGGCCTTCCGCATCGCCGACGACGGCTCGCGCGTCGCGTTCCTTCGCACGCGCTCGGGCGACGACACGGTTGCCGGGTTGTGGGTGCTCGACGTCGCGACCGGCCAGGAACGCGAGGTGTACCACCCCGCAGCAGCCGAGGAGGATGTGACCCGGGAAGAGCTCGATCGCCGGGAACGCGCGCGAGAGTCGCAGTCGGGAGTCACGTCGTATGAGACCGATCCCGATCTTCGGCTCGCGACGTTCGCGGCCGGCGGGCGCCTGTACCTGGCCGACCTGGTGAGCGGGGAGATGCGGTCGCTCGAGACCGCTGGGCCGCCGTTCGACCCCCGCCTCGATCCGACCGGGCATCGCGTCGCCTACGAGACGGGCGCCGCCCTGCGGGTGCACGACCTGTCCTCGGGCGACGACACACTCCTGGCCGAGGACGAAGATCCCGATGTGCGGTGGGGCGTGGCCGAGTTCATCGCCGCCGAAGAGATGGAACGCTTGCGCGGGTACTGGTGGGCGCCCGACGGCGGGCGGCTGCTCGCCTGCCGCGTCGATGATCGACCGGTCGGTCTCTGGCACATCGCCTCGCCGATCGACCCGGCCTCGCCCCCGCGCGCGGTGCGCTATCCGCGGGCCGGCACGGCGAATTCGATCGTCACGTTGCACGTGGTCGATCTCGACGGAGCCCACGTCGATGTCGAGTGGAACCGCGAGGCGTTCGAGTACCTCGTTGCCGTCTCGTGGACCGACGAAGGTCCGCCTCTCGTGCTCGTGCAATCGCGCGATCAACGCGACGTGCAGGTACTCGCGATCGATCCCGATACCGGCGCGTCTGAGGTCGTGTGGACCGACCACGACGACCGCTGGACGCACATCACGCCGGGCGTGCCCGCATGGCTCCCCGGCGGGCGTCTGCTCACGGTAGGACACCGAGATGACACGCGCATGCTGCTGATCGACGGCGAGCCCGCGTCGACCACCGGGCTGCAGGTCGAGTCGGTGATCGAGGCCGGTGACGACGTGTGGTTCAGGGCCACCCGTGAGCCCACCGAGATGCACGTCTGGAAGCTCGCCGTTGATGGCTCGCTCGAGCAGGTGAGCGAGGTCGTCGGTCAGCACGGCGCCGTGGCCGGCGGCGGCCTCGCGGTCGTCGTGACCGAGACCGTCGACGAGCCCCTGCCCTCGGCTCGCCTCGTCCGCGGCGCCGACGAGCTGCACACCTTCGACCGGGCCGCCGAGTCGCCGGTGATCGTCGGCAGGCCGACCTTCTTCTCGGCCGGCCCGAAGGAGGTTCGCGTCGCGATGTTCACGCCCGACGACCGCGAGCCAGGCGAGCCGCTGCCAGTGCTGCTCGATCCGTACGGCGGCCCCCACTGGGGACGGGTCGTGCGCGCCCAGCGTCCGTTGCTCGAGTCGCAGTGGCTCGCCGACCAAGGGTTCGCCGTGCTCGTGATCGACGGACGAGGCACCCCGTTCCGCGGCGTCGAGTGGGATCAGTCGATCCATCGCGGCTACATCGACGCCGCGCTCGAGGACCAGGTCGAAGGATTGCAGGCGGCGGCCGATCGTCACCCGTTCCTCGATCTCTCACGCGTGGCGATCAGGGGATGGTCGTACGGGGGATACCTGACGCTGGCGGCGTTGCTGCGACGGCCCGACGTCTTCCGCGCCGGCATCTCGGGCGCGCCCGTGACCGACATGCGCCTGTACGACACGCACTACGCAGAGCGCTACCTCGGCATGCCTGACATCGATGGCGAGGCATACGCCAACGCCGACCTCATCCCCGATGCCTCGAAGCTGCAGGGCGAGCTGCTGCTGATCCACGGCATCGCCGACGACAACGTGTACGTCACGCATTCGCTCCGCATGACCAAGGCGCTCATGGAAGCAGGCCGCCGCCACGCGATGATCCCTCTCAGCGGCATCACGCACCGCCCGATCGACCCGGCGGCCGCCGAAGCGATGCTGCAGATCGAGGTCGAGTTCCTGCACCGAGCGCTCGCCGTTCCCGAGACCGGCCGCGCGCCCGGATAGACTCGGACTCCGGAGTTCGCACGACGGCGAACAGGAGCGACGCGGCGTGCCGATCATCGTTCAGAAGTACGGCGGCACATCGGTCGGGTCGGTCGAGCGCATCCAGGCCGTCGCCGATCGGGTCGTGCATGCTCGCGAGAGCGGCAACGACGTCGTGGTCGTGGTCTCGGCGATGGGGCACACCACCGACGAGCTGCTCGCCATGGCAGCCGACATCGCGGCCGTGCCCGATCCACGCGAGCTCGACATGCTGCTGACGGCGGGCGAGCGCATCGCTATGTCGCTACTCGGCATCGCGATCAACGCGCGCGGGTGTCGGGCCGCGAGCTACACGGGATCGCAAGCAGGCATCATGACCGACCATCAACACGGGCAAGCGAAGATCGTCGAGATCCGTCCGAGGCGCATCCTCGAGGCCCTGGAAGCCGGCAGCGTCGTCGTGCTCGCCGGCTTCCAGGGGCTGAGCGTCAGCCAGTTCGAGATCACCACGCTGGGGCGGGGAGGCTCCGATCTCACGGCGGTCGCCATGGCCGCAGCGATCGGGGCCGAGGTGTGCGAGATCTACAGCGACGTGGCCGGCGTCTATACGACCGACCCTCGCATCGAGCCGGCGGCCCGCAAGCTCGACGTAGTGAGCTACGACGAGATGCTCGAGCTGGCGGCCGCGGGGGCGAACGTGCTGCAATCGCGCTCGGTCGAGTACGCACGACGCACGGGCGTTCGTTTGCACGTGCGGTCGTCGTTCGACGATGAGCCGGGGACATGGGTCCAGGAGGTCGATGAACCGATGGAAGGCGTACTGATCTCGGGAGTTGCGCTCGATACCGACGAGGCGAAGGTTACGCTCGATCGAGTGCCCGACCGACCGGGGGTGGCAGCCACGGTGTTCAAGGCGATCGCCGACGACGCGATCTCGATCGACATGATCGTGCAGAACGTGTCGCATCAGGGTGCCACCGACCTGTCGTTCACCGCGCCTCGCGCCGACCTTCCTCGGGTCACCAGCGTGATGGAACGCCTCGTGAAGGAGATCGGCGCCGACTCGTACACGATCGACGACGACATCGCGAAGCTCTCGCTCGTGGGTGCTGGCATGAAAACGCACCCGGGGGTGGCCGCCGACATGTTCGATTCACTCGCCGGCGAGGGCATCAACATCGAGATGATCTCCACCTCGCCGATCCGCATCTCGTGCGTGATCCGCGAGGCTGACGGCGAGCGGGCGGTGAGGGTCGTGCACGAGCGTTTCGGGCTCGACGAGTCCGGCTCGACGCCTGAGATCCCGACAGGCTGATGGGCCGATGGACCTCGACGACCTGGGCGCTGTGGCCACGGACGACGCCGTGGAGAGTCTCGCGTCGTCGCTCCCGCTGCCGCCGCAAGACCCTAGGCTTCCCCCGCCTCCAGCTACGGACGGCCATGACAACGGCTCTGCGTCACTAACCCCAGACGAGCAGTCGCAGCCTCGGGCGACCATGCCGGTGGTGCTCGCTCTGATGTTGACGGTGCTCGTGGGCGCGGGTGGCTTCGCGCTGGTGTCATGGGCCACCGGCGGCGCTATCTGCGGTGAGGCCGACTTCGAGTCCGTTCGGTTCGGATACTGCGCGAGCACACCCGCCGGGTGGACCGCGGCCGCGGCCCAGGGGAAGGACACGCCGCTCGACCGCTTCCTTCTGCGGTCCGGTCCTGCCGTCATCACGGTCACCGCCGTGCCGCTCACCAGGGGTCAGGACCTGGCTCGAATCGAGCAGTTCGTGCGCGGCTACGACGAGACCGTGGGCGCCAGTGCGGGCCGGTCGATGCCGTTGGAGGTCGACGGGGTCGATGCGGTCGCATTCGACGCGGCCCTCGAGGGCCCCGAGGGCGTTGTGAGATCGCGTGAGGTGCTGTTCGTGCGCGCCGGCATCGCCTGGAGGGTGACGCTCGCCGACGAGCAGGTGGGGTTCGAAGCTAGCCTCGAGCGCCTCGGTAGCCTGCTCGATTCCTGGCGATTCATCTGATCGGCCGTCCGGCGCTCACTGGTAGCGTGGCACGACCATGAAGGTCGCCGTCATCGGAGCCACCGGGGCAGTCGGCCGGGAGATGATCCGCATCCTCGAGGAGCGACGCTTCCCTGTCGATGAGCTCGTGCCGCTCGCCAGCGCGCGGAGCGTGGGGCGCCGAGTGGCGTTCGGCGGCCGTGAGCACGAGGTGCGTGAGCTGACCGTGGAAGCCGCGCGCGGCGCCGACGTGGCTTTCGTGTCGGCGGGTACGACGACGTCGAGAGCGTTCCTGCCTGAGATCGCGACGAAGGGATCGGTCTGCATCGACAACTCGAGCGCGTTCCGCATGGACCCCGAAGTGCCGCTCTCGGTCCCCGAAGTGAACCCCGAGGCACTCGACGGGTGGCCGCACCCGGGCATCATCGCTGTTCCCAACTGCACCACGATCACCGCCGTGCTGGCGCTCGGCCCGCTCCACCGCGCCGCCCGCTGTACATCACTCGTGCTCTCGAGCTACCAAGCCGTGAGCGGTGCGGGGAGGAAGGGAACCAACGAGCTGGCCGAGCAGGTCGGCAAGCTCGGAGGCGACATCGAGTCGCTCGCCCACCCCGACCACGACGCGTTGCCTCAAGGCGAGGTCTTCGCCAAGCCGATCGCCTTCAACGTCGTGGCCAAGATCGGGGAGTTCGAGACCGACGGTTTCACGAGTGAGGAAACGAAGATGATGGCCGAGCCGCGCAAGATCCTCGGTGCCCCCGACATGCGGGTGGTGGCGACCTCGGTCCGGGTGCCGGTCGTGACCGGTCACGCCGTCTCGATGCTTGCCGAGTTCGCCCGTCCGATCACCGTCGAGGAAGCCCGCGAGCTGTTGTCCTCAGCCGCGGGTGTTCGGCTCATGGACGATCCGGCGAGCGGTGTTTTCCCGTCGCCCCTTGACGCGGCGGGCGGCGACGAGGCGCTCGTAGGGCGCATCAGGCAGGTGCCCGGGCGCGACGACGCACTAGTGTTGTTCAGCTGCGCCGACAACCTCCGAAAGGGCGCGGCGCTCGATGCGATCCAGATCGCCGAGCAGCTGTTCACACGATGACTAGTCTATGCGGGACTAGTTGTCGTCCGTGGACTCGCCGCCGGGGGTCACGTCGTCTGCGAGCGGTTTCACGAACCACGCCCCGTAGTCCTGCCAGCCCTCGCGCCGGTAGAAAGCGATCGATGCTTCGCGCCAGGTTGCCGTGACGAGCGCCATGCGGAAACACCCCCGCTTGCGCGCCAGCTCCTCGGCCCGTTGCAGCAGCGTGGTACCCACGCCTGCGCTCCGCGCGCGCTCGGTGACGACCACGTCGTTCACGCGCGCCTGCGGGCGATGATCGCCGAGTCGCTGGTGGTATTCCATGTCGATGACGCCGACGACCTCGCCGCCGACCTCGGCCACAAGAGTGACGTTGCCGAGCTGTCGCAGATGTCCGGCGAAGGACTGGCGATGGGTCGGGTCCTCGGCGGTGCCGGCGGCGACGCCGCGTCCGAGCTCGACGAGCAGACCGGCGATCGCGACCCAATCGTCCGGTGCCGCCATGCGAACCGTGACTTCGCTCATCGCGACACTAGCAACAAGAAGAAGGGACACGGCGCGAACGCCGGCAAGGTCACGCTCGAGGTCGAAGAGCTCCGGCGTTGGAAGGCCCGAGCTTGCGGGGGGATCGCATCGAGCTCGACGCGGTGCTTCGTGAACGTGCCCGCCATCTCGTAGCCGAGCGACCGGTACGGCCTCAGCACGGCGGGGTACAGGGCGCTGACGACCTCGGGTGCTCTGATCTCAGCCTGGCTCACGGGAACGGGCACCCGCACGGCGTCTCGCCGCACCTGGGACAGCCCGCTGCATAGCGCGCGACAGCGTTCTCGAGGTTGATGTCTTCGATGTTGGCGAGCGAGGCAAGCCATGCGAGCACGTCGGCGAACTCGTGCTCGAGGTTGTCGCGGTCGCCGGTGCGGAGCGCCTTCGCGAGCTCCCCGACTTCCTCGACGAGCCACCGGAAAGTCGCGTCACGCCCGCGCGACGCGTCGCGCTCGAGAAAGGTGTCGCGCATCGTCGACTGGAGATCGGCCAGATGCATCGCGGCGAGTGTAATAGCTCGCTCGTCCTCCCCTCAGTTGTCTACCGACCGGTAGAGAAGGCATAATCTGCCGCATGGTAGAGAGCGAGGCCCGCGCGCCCGTGCCTTCCTCGATCGTCGAAGCCCTCTCGGGCAAGACGATGTTGCTGACCGGGGTGACCGGCTTCCTCGCCCAAGTCGTCTTCGAGCGGTTGCTGGCCAACTTCCCCGAGACGCGAGTCACGCTGCTCGTGCGATCGCAGACGGGGGCGACCAGCCGCGAACGGGTTGAGTACCTGTTCCGCAAACCGGCGTTCGACACGTTGCGCGAGCGGGTCGGGAAGGACGGTCTCATGTCGATGCTCGACGAGCGGGTCGACGTGATCGACGGCGATTTCGGTCGAGGGCAACCCGAGGTGCCCGCCGGGATCGACATCGCGATGCACTCGGCGGCGACGGTGAGCTTCGACCCGCCGATCGACGAGGCGTTCATGACGAACCTGCAGGGCGCGATGAACCTCTACGGCGGCGTGATCGCCGGCGGCTCGACCCCCGCGCTGGTGCACGTCTCGACCGCCTACGTCGCCGGGGTGCAGAAGGGCGTGATCCCCGAAGGACCGCTCGAGCACCGTGTCGACTACAAGCTCGAGCTCGAGCTCGCCATGTCGGCCCGAAGCGACGTGGAAGCCGCGAGTCGCAAGCCGGAGATGCTGACCGCGTTCATGGACCTCGCCCGCGACGAGCATTCGCGTGCGGGGCCGACCACGGTCGCCGATGACGCGGAAGACCGGCGCCAGAGATGGGTCACGAAGCGACTGGTCGAGTACGGGCGCACCCGGGCTCGCTCGCTCGGATGGCCCGACGTGTACACGTTCACGAAGGCTATGGGTGAACGGGCCGTCGAGGAGCTCGCGGCCGACGCGAACCTTCCGCTGTCGATCCTGCGGCCGTCGATCATCGAGTCGGCGTACACGCACCCGTTCCCTGGCTGGATCGATGGGTTCAAGATGGCGGACCCGATCATCCGCGCATACGGGCTTGGGCAGATCCCGGAGTTCCCCGGCATCCCCGAGGGCATCATCGACATCATCCCGGTGGACTTCGTGGTGAACGCGCTGCTCGCGGTCGCCGCGAACCCGCCCGCGCCGGGTGCGGTCGCGCACTACAACGTGAGCTCCGGCTCTCGGAACCCGCTGCGGTTCTTCGAGATGTACGAATGGATCCGCGCCTACTTCGAGGAGCACCCGCTTCCCGAACGCGGCCGCGGAGAGCACAAGGTGCCCGAGTGGGACTTCCCCGGCAACCTGACCGTCGAGCGCATGTTGCGCCGGGCCGAGCGGCTCACCGACATCGCCGAGCAGGTCGTGACCCACATGCCGAAGTCGAAGTCGATGCGTGATGCCGTGCGCCGCGTCGATCGCGACAAGGCGCGCATCGACTTCGTGAAGCGCTACAGCGACCTCTACGGCATGTACACCGAGGCGGAGGTCGTCTACACGGATGATCGAACGCTCAGCTTGTTCGGATCGCTCTCGGCCGGCGACGCGGCGATGTTCCCGTTCGATGCCGCGGCGATCGACTGGAAGCACTACATGCAAGACGTGCACTCGCCCGCGGTCACGCAGTCGCTGCGCGAGCTGTCGAGGCGGGACCGCCAGCGCGCGAGCGTGACGATCCGTGAACGCGACGAACCTGTGCTCGCCCTGTTCGACATGGAAGGCACGATCATCACGTCGAACGTGGTCGAGAGCTACGTGTGGGCGCGCATGGCCGACCTCACCCCCGAGGAATGGCCGCGCGAGCTCGTGAGCGTCTTCAGTCGCATCCCGGGGTACCTGCAGATCGATCGGCGCGACCGCGGAGACTTCCTGCGAACGTTCTTCCGGCGGTACGAGGGTGCGAGCGTCGAGGGCATCGACCGGCTCGTGGCGAGCCATGTGGCCGAGTTCATGCTGCAGAAGGCGAGCGCGGCGGCGATCCGGCGCATAAGGGAGCATCGCGCCGCAGGTCACCTGACGATCTTGATCACGGCTGCTGCGGAGCCGTTCGTGCGGCCGCTCTCGCCGTTGTTCGACGTGGTGATCGGAGCGGATCTCGAGGAGCGCGACGGACGCTACACCGGGTTCATGTCGGCGCCGCCGCTCGTGGGAGAGGCTCGCGCGGCGTGGCTGCGCCGCTATGCGTTGCTCGAGGGCATCGACCTGCGTCATTCCTACGCCTACGCCGACTCGTACTCCGACCTGCCCCTGCTCCGGGCCGTGGGTAATCCGGTCGCGGTTTCGCCAGACGCGTCCTTGTATCGCTACTCGCGCCGCCGCCGCTGGCCGATAGAGGAATGGGGAATGACCAAGGGCATGCCGCGGGTGCGGTTCCCGAAGCCGGCGGTGCGCGCATGAGCGGGGTGGCGAACTGATGGCGCTCGCGCTCGAGTACTTCCGGTCGATGCCGCGGTACGTCGGCGCTCGGGTCGCGGGCAGGAAGGTGCCGGGGCTGGTGGCCGGCGGCCCGTTGACGCCGTTGCGACTCGTTACTCAGAGCGACCCCGAGCCGTTGCGCGATGGCTGGGCCCGTCTGAAGCCGACGCTCGCGGGCATCTGTGGGAGCGATCTGTCGACGATCGCGGGGGAGTCCTCGTTCTACTTCTCGCCTCTCGTCTCGATGCCGTTCGTGCCGGGTCACGAGGTGGTGGGTGAGCTGCTCGACGACTGCGGCGACCACTCGGCGGGCCAGCGGGTGACGCTCTCGTCGGTGCTGGGCTGCGCCGCGCGCGACCAGGCCGAGCTGTGTGAGCATTGCGCCGCCGGTGAGTACGGGCGGTGCGATCGCGTGACGGTCGGATCGCTGAAAGCCGGACTGCAGACGGGATTCTGCTCGAGCACGGGCGGTGGGTGGAGCCGCATGATGCTGGCGCACCGATCGCAGCTCTGGGCGGTGCCCGATGGCATCGACGACCGCACCGCGGTGCTGATCGAGCCGCTCGCGACGGCGATCCATTCGGTCTTCCGGGCTCGCATCGCAGAGGGCGCCGACGTGCTCGTGATCGGCTCGGGCACGGTGGGGCTGCTGACCCAGGTGGCGCTGCGGCGATTCGCCCAGCCCGGGCGTGTGATCGTGGCCGCGAAGCACACCGCGCAACGCGCCGCCGCGAAGTTGGCGGGCGCCGACGAGGTCGTGCGGCCAGAGCATGCGCTGAAGGCCGTGCGTCGAGCGGGGCACGCTGTGAAGCTCACGCCCGAGCGTGGCCAGGAGTTCCTGCTCGGCGGCGCCGACGTGGTGTTCGAGTGCACGGGCACACGTCGCGCCCTCGATATGGCGCTGCGCACCACGAAGGCGGGCGGGCGCGTGGTGGTGAGCGGCATCCCGGCCGGCAGCGCAGACCTCACGCCGCTGTGGTTCCGCGAGCTCGAGCTCGTCGGTGCCTACACGACCGGCATGGAGGAGACCTCAGATGGTCGGCGCCACTCGTTCGCGCTCGCGCTCGAGCTCGCGAGCGAGATCGGTCCGGTTCTCGCGCCGATGGTCGGCGCGACCTATCCGCTCAACCGCTGGCGTGACGCGATCGACCATGCCATGTCGGCCGGGCGGCTCGGCACGTTCAAGGTGGCCTTCGCCCCGCAGGAAAGCTCGACGCCTCACCAACCCTCGACCTAGGAGAGACCGCAGATGCCCAGACCCGGATTCGTGTTGCAGGTGGACGAGCGGACGCCTCCGCTGCTCGTGCACCAGGGCGAGGGCTACCGCATGCAGAAGTTCCCGCTCGGCACGCGCGTCGTGTATCCACCTGACGCCCTCCCGGGCATCCGCGACGTGCCGGCGGCGGTTCGCCACGCCCTGCTGAACCCGGTGGGCGACTCGAAGCCGCTGCCCGAACTGCTCTTCAGTGGCATGAAGCTCACGATCGCGATCGACGACATCTCGATCCCCCTGCCGCCGATGCGCACCCCCGATGTGCGTCAGCCGATCTTGGAGCACGTGATCGAGCTCGCTGCCCGCGCGGGTGTCGACGACCTCGAGCTGATCGTCGCGACCGCGCTGCATCGGCGCATGACCGCCGAGGAGATCCGCCGAGCGGTCGGCGAGCGCGTCTACCGCTCCTTCTTCCCTGAGCATCTGAAGAACTTCGACGCCGAAGATCCGCAGGGCCTCGTGGAGATCGGTCAGACGGAAGAGAACGAGCTCGTCGAGATCTCGAAGCGCGCCGCCGAGAGCGACCTGGTCGTCTACGTGAACATCAACCTCGTTGCGATGGACGGCGGTCACAAGTCGGTCGCCGTGGGCCTCGCGGGGTACCGGAGCCTCAAACATCACCACAACGTGCAGACGATGATGCATTCCAAGTCGTACATGGATCCGCGCGAGGGCCACAGCGCGATCAACGACTCGGTGAATCGTATGGGTCGGGTCCTGCGCGACGCCGGCGTGAAGATCTTCCAGATCGAGACGACCGTGAACTCCGAGACGTTCCCGTCGAACCTCGGATTCCTGAACAAGCGCGAATGGGAATGGGGCGCGTCGGACCAAGCGCTGATGATGGCCGCGAAGAAGGCGAACGACATGGCGCCGCCGCGTGTGCGACGCGAGTTCTTCAGGCGCATCGAGGCGCCCTACAAGCTCACGGGCGTGAACGCGGGCGAGGTCGAAGCGGTGCACGAGCGCACGCTCACGAACCTGCACCGCCAGCAGCTCGTGGAGGTGCAGGGCCAGGCCGACGTGCTCATCATGGGCGTGCCCTACCTCGGGCCGTACAACGTGAACTCGATCCTGAACCCGATCCTCGTGCACTGCCTGGGGCTCGGGTACCTGTTCAACATGTACCGCAACAAGCCGCTCGTGAAGCAGGGCGGAGTGATCATCCTGCACCACCCCGTGCCGTGGGAGTTCCACTCGATCCACCACCCGAGCTACATCGACTTCTTCGAGGAGGTGCTCGCCGAAAGCACCGACCCGAAGACGATCGAGTCGAAGTTCGAGGAGCGCTACGCGACCGACCCCTGGTACGTGCACCTGTATCGCACGAGCCACGCCTACCACGGCGTGCACCCGTTCTACATGTGGTACTGGGGCGCGCACGGGCGCGACCACGCGGGCGACGTGATCTTCGTCGGGGGGAACCCGTCGAGCGTCGCGCGACTCGGCTACCGGCGCGCCGACTCGATGCGCGATGCCCTCGAGATGGCGAAGGACACTGTCGGCTCGTCGCCAACGATCACGTACTTCCACGCGCCGCCCGTGATGATCGCCGACGTGCATTGAGGGGCTGAGCGATGGGCGTGCGCGACGAGCTGAAGACGATGTCCCAGGGGTTCCGATGGGGACGCCGGCCGATGGTGCCTCGCAGCGCGGAGCCGCACACGCCGCCACGGGAAGATCCCGTGTTCCCGACCGACTGGGCTCGGACCGGCGCCGGCACGGCGGCGAGGCTCGTGATCCTCAACGTCGGACTCGGACCGCTGCTGCGGAGCCAGGTCGCCTTGCGCGTGTTCGGGCTGGAGCACCTGTTGGCGATCGACGACGGTGTGATCTTCTTCTCGAACCATTCGAGCCACCTGGACGCGACGATCCTCATGACGGCGCTGCCCGAGCGCTGGCAGGAAAAGACGGCCGTCGGCGCAGCGCGCGACTACTTCTTCGACGTGTGGTGGCGGGCGTCGTTCACCGCGCTCGCCTACGGCGCGTTCCCGATCGACCGTTCGCGCGGCGGGCGGCACGTGGTCACGAAGGCGCGCGAGCTGCTCGACGACGGGTGGAGCCTCGTGGTGTTTCCCGAGGGCACGCGCTCGCCTGACGGACACACGAAGCGGTTCCGCCACGGCACGGCGCGGCTGTGTATCGAGGCGGGCGTCGGGGCGGTGCCGGTGGGCATCCGCGGGGCGTATCAGGCGATGCCCAAGGGTCGCTGGTGGCCGCGTTCCGGAAGGCCGCCGGTGCGCGTGCGCATCGGCGCGCCGCTGTTCCCCGCCGAAGGCGAGACCCACCAGGCGTTCACTGGGCGCATGACACAAGCGGTGGCGGAGCTGCTCGACGAGGATCGCACGACGTGGTGGGAGTCGCTGCAGCGCGCCGAACGCGGCGAGACCCCGCCACCGTATGGCCCGAGCGGCCCGGAGTGGCGCAAGCGATGGGAAGGCTCGCGCCCGATCGAGCGACGCGGCAGCAGGAAGACCTGGGAGTAGCGCGTGCCCCGCACCGGCGGTGAGCAACGGCGCACCACGATCGTCGCCGAGGCGATCCACCAGTTCGGCCGCGACGGATACAAGGGCGCGAGCATCGAGAGCATCGCGACGGCGGTCGGGGTGCGCAAGCAGACGCTGCTCTACTACTTCTCCAACAAGGAAGCGCTGCTCGAGGCGTGTCTGCAGGCCGCCGGTGAACGACTCGGCTCGGAGCTCGCGGCCGCGCTCGAGGGCGCCGAGACGTACTGGGATCGCGCTGAAGCGGTGATCCACGGCGTATTCGGCCTCGCGGCGGAATGGCCCGAGTTCCCGATGTTCATTCGGGAAGCCGCCCGCCTCGGCCCCTCGGCGTTCGACCGGTTCGCCGTTGTGCTCGACCCGCTTCGCCGGCGCGCGATCGACTTCCTGCAGGCGGGCATGGACACCGGCGAGATCCGCAAGCAGGACCCCGCCATGCTGCTGTTCACCCTGTACACGGCGGTCGTCGGCTCGCTCACCGAGGCGAGTGTGTTGAGCGCCGTGGTCGGAGCGGACAGTGGCCGGGCGTCGCTCCGCCGTCGCGAGCGTGAGGTGCTGCTGTTCGTTCGGGCGGCGCTGCGCCCCGCCGAGTGAGCGGTGCTAGCGCCGATCGAGGTGGACCGTCTCGTTGAAGGTGCGCTGTGCCTACTTCACGGCCGCGATGTCGGGATCGCGCGGGTCGAGAGGCAGCACCTCGTTGCGACGGCCGGTTCGCCTGGCGGGCTTGCGTTCCCGATGGACCCTCTGACGATGAATCGTCGTCCTCCCGTCGGCATGCTCTCGATCCGTCGTTCCCCGCGATCGCCGTCTTCACACTTCGCGCCGCATTGCCGTTTGTGGCTGCGACGGGCAGGATGACCCGGTGGGGGTGCGCGACGAACGACGGGTGGTCACGGCGCTCTTCGCCGACCTGGTGGGGTCGACCGCGCTCGGCGAGCGCCTCGATCCGGAGGAACTGAAGCTCGTCGTCGGCGACGCCGTCGCACGCATGGTCATGGCCGTCGAAGCGTTCGGCGGCACCGTGAAGGATCTGGCCGGCGACGGGGTGCTCGCGCTCTTCGGCGCGCCGGTCGCTCACGAAGACGACGCAGAGCGTGCGGTTCGCACCGGTCTGCGCATCGTCGACGACATCGAGAGCTTCGCGCGTGACGTTGCCGAGGCCTGGGGGGTTGACGTGCTGAACGTGCGCGTCGGGGTGAACACCGGGCCGGTGGTGACCGGTGCGATCGGCGCCGGCGAACGGATCGAATTCGGCGCGATGGGGGACGCGGTGAACGTCGCCGCGAGGCTTCAGTCCAAGGCGCGGCCGGGCTCTGTGCTGGTGGGCGAGGCGACCAGACAGGTCGTGGCGGACCGATTCACGTGGGACGACGGTGAGACGTTCGAGCTCAAGGGCAAGGCCGACCCGGTGGCCGCGTTCACCGTGACGGGCGACGAGGCCGGCGCGCACGGTCCGGCCGATCCCGGATCGTCCGCTCGCATGGTCGGCAGAGACCGAGAGCTCGCCAAAGCCCGGGACGCGGTCGACGCGGTTGCGGAAGGAACAGGCGGCATCGTGTTCGTCACCGGTGAGCCAGGTATCGGCAAGACACGCATGGTGCACGAGTTGCGTCGCGCGTTCGGTGCGATGACGCCTGAGTTCGGCCGGTCGCTGTGGCTGGAGGGTCGTTGCGTGAGCTACGGGGGGTCGATCCCGTACTGGCCGTTCCGTGATCTGTTGCGGTCGTGGTTGGGGGTACGAGGCGACGAACCCGAGCTCCGGGTCCGCGTCGCGCTTCGCCGGCAGGTAGATCGGCTCTTCGCCGACCGATCCGGTGAGATGGTCCCCTACCTCGCGGCGCTGCTCGGACTCACGCCCACCGCCGCCGAGTCGGCACGGCTCGTTGAGCTCTCGCCGGAGGCGTTGCAGTACCGAACGTTCGAGGTGGTGCGCCACACGCTGGAGGGATTGGCGGCCGAGGGGCCGGTGGCGGTCGCGCTCGAAGACCTCCATTGGGCCGACGCCACCTCGTTGCAGTTGGTCGAACGCTTGGTGGGCGACACCGAGGACGAGGCGCTGTTGCTGATCTGCACCGGGCGTCCCGAACGCGATCATGCGTCGTGGCGACTGAAGGAAGACGTGGCTCGCACGCTGCCGCATCGGTTCCAGGAGGTGTCCCTCGAAGCCCTGTCCGGCGACGCCGGGCACGAGCTCCTGGCGGCGCTCGTCGGCCGAGCAACCCTGCCGCCGGTCGTGGAGCCGCGCATCCTGGAGTCGGCCGAAGGCAATCCGTTCTTCCTGGAGGAGCTGGTGCGCTCGATGGTCGACGCCGGCGCGCTCGTTCGCGGCGGGGAGGGTTGGCGGTTCGACCACGAGGTCGACCTGCAGGTACCGCCCACGGTCGAGAAGGTGATCCTCGCGCGCGTCGACCGGCTCGAACCGTCCGCTCACGATGCCGTCGTTGCGGCATCGGTGTTGGGACGCACCTTCAGCCTGTCGCTGCTGCACGCTGTGGCGGCCAGCAGTGACGTGCGCGCTGCACTCGGAGAGCTGATGCGGGTGGACCTGGTGCGTGAAGGCCGTCGATGGCCGGAGCCCGAGTACCGATTCACGCACGCGTTGATCCAGGAGACGGCGTATCGGACGCTGGTTGCCGAGGATCGACGGCGTCTGCATGGCAAGGCCGCGGAGTGGTTGGAGCAGCACCACGCCGGCCGAGAGGACGAGGTCGCCGGACTGTTGGCGCACCATTGGCTCGGTGCGCAGGACGAGGACAAAGCCGTTCGTTACCTGACGATCGCAGGAGATCGCGCCCGCCAGGAATACGCGCTCGACGAAGCGATCGTTCACTATCGGGAGCTGCTGCCGCTGCTCGATCGCCGTGGCGAGGACCGCGAGATCGCGCTCGTGCTCTTCAAGCTGGCGCTCGCGCTGCATGTCTCGCTGCGATTCGCCGAGGCGAACGAGGCCTATCAGCGGGCATTCGAGCGCTGGACGCCGCCCGAGGATTCGCCCGAGGCCTCGTCAGCCTCGCTCCGCATCGCCACGAGCTTCCTACCCGACGATCCCGATCCGCGTTCGGCGATCGCCTGGCCGAACATCCAACTGTGCATGCAGCTGTTCGATCGCCTGGTCGAGCAGTGGCCCGAGCGCACGATCGTGCCGTCGTTGGCGGAGCGATGGGAGATCTCCGACGACGGCTTGCGATACGTCTTCCACCTGCGCGCCGGGCTCACGTGGTCCGACGGCACGCCGCTCACCGCACACGATGTCGAGTTCGGCGTGAAGCGCGTGCTCGACCCGACGACGCCGGGGTCGTCGGTGGCGATCTATTTCGTGCTGGAACGAGGTCAGGAGCATTACCTGGGCGAGGAGACCGATCCCCGGCGGATCGGCGTGCGAGCCCTCGACGACCTGACGGTGGAGTTCCGGCTCGTGGCGCCGGCCCCGTACTTCATGAGCGTGATGAACCGCCCGGACGGTGGACCGCAGCCCCGGCACGCGATCGAGGCCTTCGGTGATGGGTGGACCGAGCCGGGGAAGCAGGTCGTCTCGGGCGCGTTCCGGGTCGCCCGGCGGTCCTCGGACGGGTTCGTGCTCGAGCGCCGGACGGGTGACAACGGGGGTCGTGTCGGCAACGTTGCGTCGGTCAGCTACACACGAGCCAGGATCGGTGAGGCGCTGGGCGGCTACGAGCGAGACGAGATCGACGTCATCGCTGCCCGCTACACGCCGCGCCTGGCCGATCTGATGTCGCGCGACGTGCCCGATGCGTCGATCGGCCCGGCGGCGTGGTCGGGGTATCTGGCCTTCGATCACGCGAGCGAAACCGGATCGGAACTCGAGCTTCGGCGAGCGCTCGCCCATGCGATCGATCGCGACGCCCTCGCCGCCGCGATGCCCGCGAACATGGTGGTCGCCACGGGCGGTATCGTGCCCCCGGCGTTGCAGGGACACACACCTGACATCGCGCTGCGCTTCGACCCGGAGCTGGCACGCGCGTGCTTCGCGCGATCGAGCGTCGAGGGACCGATCGCCGTCGCGATCCTCGACGACGATCTGCCCATCCTGGAACCGGTGATCGCATCGTGGCGATCGGTGCTCGGCGTTGCGGTAGACGGACACACATGGTCGTTGGAAGAGACCGCGACGATGCGACCACCGCGGGAGCACGCGCCGGTCTACTTCACCGGCTGGTTGCCCGGCTACGCCGATCCCGAGTACTTCCTGCGGCTACTGTTCCATTCCCAGAGCCGGACCAACGAGGGCGGGTTCGACCATCCCCCGTTCGACGAGTTGATCGAGCGGGCGCGGCAGGAGCGGAGCGACCGAGGACGGCTGGCGTTGTTCCACGATGCCGACCGGATGGCGGTCGCCGATCGCGTCGCCGTGATCCCGTTGGTGTACGGGCGCAGCCTCGCGGTCGTCAAGCCGCGAGTGCACGGATGGTGGGAGTTCGGGAAGACGTCGGCGAACTTCGCCGATCTCGAGGTGTCCGGACCCGCCGGGTGACCGATCTAGCGGTCCTTGGTGGTGCTCTTCGCGACGTCACGCATGGAGATGACTCCGATCACTGCGCCCCCGTCTTCAACGGGCAGGTGACGGAAGCCCCCCTTCAGCATCAGATCGAGCGCCTCGCCAGCCGTGGCATCGGGGCCGATCGTGACGGGGTCGAGGGTCATCCACCGCTCGACCCAGGCCACCCGCGGCGCGCACCCGCTCGAGCTTGTTCGCCACCTCGCGGGGGGTCGCAACATCGCCGGCATTCACCGCCTCGCGAACGCTCACAGCGGCCCGCCTCCAGGCGACAGACCCTGCTCCGCCTGCGAGATCGCCCAGGCGGCGTTCACCAGCCCGATGTGGCTGAACGCCTGCGGGAAGTTGCCGAGCAGCTCCTTCGTGTTCGGGTCGACCTCTTCGGCAAGCAGCCCGAGATCGTTCGCGTACGCGATGGCGTTCTCGAAGGTCGCCCGGGCTCGATGCACTTCGCCCGCGAGCGCCTGCGCCTGGGCGAGCCAGAACGTGCAGAGCAGGAAGGTTCCTTCCTCGCCCTCGAGCCCGTCGTGCGCAGGGTATCGGTACACCAGTCCGTGGTCGTCGGTGAGACTCTCCTCGATCGCGTGGATCGTCGCGAGCATGCGAGGGTCCTTCGCGGGCAGGAAGCCGACGATCGACATCATCAGGTTCGAGGCGTCGAGGTCCTCGCTGCCGAAGGACTGCGTGAACGCCTGCGCGTTCTCGTTCCACCCTCGCTGCAGGATCGCGTCGCGGATCTCCTCCCGCGTTCTGGCCCACGCGTCGACACGGTCCTGGGCGCCGATGCGGTCGGCGAGCTCGATCGCTCGGTCGAGCGTCACCCAGCACATGAGTTTCGAGTAAAGGAACTGCCGCGGCATCGGCCAGGAAGCTTTTCGTCGCGGGGTCGAGCTCGTCCCACTGTTCGGAAAGCCGGTACGCGGAGTTCAGTAGCTCGCCGTACACATCGAGTTGCCGCTGATCCCGCGCCCCATTGCCCACTCGCACTGGGCGGCTGTTACGCCAACCAGATAGGTGAGGCAAGATGCGCTCCGAGAGGTCGTGCTCTCCCCCGATGCCGAACATGATCTGCAGGTCGACGCCCCGCGATAGCTGTGTCGATGCGGCACTTGCCAGGTAGGAGAAGAAATCCGAAGCCTCGTCGGGGCAGGCCGAGACCCACAGCGCTTCGAGCGTCAGGCTCGCGTCACGCACCCACGCATAGCGGTAGTCCCAGTTGCGCTCGCCCCCGACCTCTTCGGGCAGCGAGGTCGTCGGTGCCGCCACCATCGCTCCGGTGGGCGAGTACTGCAGCGCCTGCAGCACGCGGCCGCTCTGATGCACTAGGTCGCGCCAGGGTCCCTCGTACGCCTGGTGCAGGTCTGACCAGGACTGCCAGGCGGCGATCGTATCTTCGAGCCGGTGAGCGATGCCGTCCTGGCCCCACGGGGTCGAGGGGGCCTCCCAGCTCCGCCGGTCGTGCAAGGCGAAGGTCACCGACTCACCGCCCTGCAGCGAGATGCGGCCGCGGGCGGTGGAGTCGCTGAGCTCGAGCCGCACCGGGCACTCGAGGGTGAGCGCGTCGGCGCCTCCGCGCGCGGAGACGACGCCGTCGGCAGCGGTGAGGATCGGGTAGATCAACCCGTACTCGGGCCGCGGCGCGTACTCGATATCGACCTGGACCGTGCCCTCGGTGCACGTGAGACGGCGGACGACGACATGGGGGCTGTCGTGGCCGAGCTCGTGCTCGCGCACCCCTTCACCCATCGACATCGCATCGACGAGCGTGAGCGCCCCTGTGGGGGTTCGGAAGGTCGTCTCGAGGACCATCGAACGATCGATGTAGCGCCTGCTCGACGACGTGACCTCGGTCGGTCTGATCGACCAGTGACCCGCGGCCTCGTCGAGCAGACGCGCGAACACCGATGGCCGGTCGAACCGAGGGAAGCAGAGCCAGTCGATCGAACCGTCGTCGCCGACCGATGCGGCAGAGTGGCAGTCGGAGATCAACGCGTAGCTGCCGATCGGTCGTGTGCTCATCGCGGGTCCTCCCTTGGCCCCTTGACCTGTCGAGGAAGTGTGGACGCTCTGCTTACCCAGCCCTGGTCGAGCGAATGAGCGTTGATGCATCACCGCTCCTCTCTCCCGTGCGCACGCCGAGGGCGCCGTCGTTCGTTACGCAGTATCGGCGGGCTCCGGCACGAGTACGGCCCGCGCCGGCCCGCCGTCTCCGTCGACGATGCGCAGTGGCAGCACCATCAGCCGGTACATGCCGGGTTGCACGTGACCGAGATCGAGCCCTTCCACGATCGTGACGCCGTGCGTGAGGAGCTCGACGTGCGCCGGGTGCCCGGCGGCGCCGCGCTGTTCGATGCCGAGGAAGTCCGTCCCGATCAGCCTGATGCCGCGCTCGACGATCCAGCGTGCACCGTCGGGGGTGAGCGAGACGTACTCGTGCGGGAACGCTGTGGGCATCGATCGCCACAGGTCGGAGTTGTCGGTCCGTAGCAAGACGCGGTCGGCGCCGGCGGGTACCTGGAGTGAGTTGAGGTCGTCGGCGCCGAGCGCACCACTGCGGCCCGTCGCGTCTACGACCCAGCACGGGCCGATCAGCACGTCGAGCGGAACCCGGTCGACGCCCGACGCGCCCTCGATCATGTGGCGTGGGGGGTCGACATGGGTACCGGTGTGCGTTCCCAGCCGCAACTCGCTCACGTCGGCTCCGTCGCCGCCGGCCATGCGTTGGACCGGCCGGATCTCGACCGCTGGGTTCCCCGGCCACACCAGCAGGTCGGGCCCGATCGGCAGCGAGATGTCGATCCAGCCGGCCTCGGAGGCGCTCATGTGTGGTGCACCCCTTCCGGCCGGGTGCGCAGGTGCCAGTGGTGGGGCGCGAGCAGCTCGTCGGCTTGGGTCGGTCCCCACGAGCCCTGCTCGTAGAAGAAGAGCGGCGATGGCTGCTCGAGCGCTGGCGTCACGATCTCCCACGCGCGCTCGACCCCGTCCTCGCGCGTGAACAACGTGTGGTCGCCGTCCATCGCGTCGTGCAGCAGGCGCTCGTACGCCTCGGAGAGCGCGTGCATGAACGATCGGTCGTAGTCGAAGTCCATGCGCACCGTCTGCAGCTCGTACCCCGGCCCCGGCACCTTCGCCTGGAACGCGAGCGAGATCCCTTCGTCTGGCTGGATCCGGATCGTCAGGTGGTTCGACGGGATGTGGTCCATCTCGAGCTCGCGGAACAACACGTCGGGCGCCTGTCGCAGGTACACGGCGATCTCCGTGTTCCGCTCCGGGAGCTTCTTGCCGTGACGCACGTAGAAAGCAACGCCGTCCCAACGCCAGTTGTCGATGTAGAGCTTCGCGGCGACGAATGTCTCGGTCTGGCTCTTCGGGTCGACACCGTCTTCCTTGCGATAGCCGTCGTACTGTCCTCGCACGATGTCGGCCGGGCAGATCGGGCGCATCGCCTGCAGCAGCTTCACCTTCTCGTCACGGAACGACTCGTCCTCGAGGGCGCGTGGCGGTTCCATGGCGAGGAATGCGAGTACCTGCAAGATGTGGTTCTGCAACAGGTCGCGGATCGCGCCCGCTTGCTCGTAGTAGCCAGTCCTCCCCTCGACGCCGATCGACTCGGCCACTGTGATCTGCACGTGGTCGACTGCGTCACGGTTCCACACGCGCTCCCACATCGCGTTCGCGAACCGGAAGACGACGAGGTTCTGCACCGTCTCCTTGCCCAGGTAGTGGTCGATGCGGAACACCTGCGACTCCTCGAACGCGGTGTGGATCTCGGCCGAAAGCGCCTTCGCTGAGTCGAGCGAGTGTCCGAACGGCTTCTCGACCACGATCCGCGAATCCGTTGTGTTGGCGCCGATCACGGCCAGCGAATGCACGATCGTCGGGAACGCTGCCGGCGGTACCGCCAGGTAGTAGAGGCGGTTCTCCTCGGCGCCGAGATCGTGGTCGGCGACATCGAGCACCGCCTTCAATCGCGCGAGCGCAGCTTCGTCGTCGAAGGTTCCGGAGATGAACGAGAGCGAGTCAGCGAACGGCTTCCAGGCTGCCTCGTCGAGCGGGGTGCGCGAATAGGTCTCGATTGAACTTCTCGCGTGCGTTCGGAACGCGTCGTCGTCCCATGGGTCCTTGGCGAAGCCGATCACGCAGTAACGCTCGGGAAGCAGCCCCGCGACGGCCAGGTTGTAAAGCGCGGGTATGACCTTCTTGTTCGCGAGGTCACCGCTCGCACCGAAGATGACGATCAGCTGGGGGTTGGGCGGTCGCAACGACGACGCCATGGGGTCAACCTTCCTTGGGCTCGCTCGACGGCTCATGCAGTCGACGGTAGCGGCGGATCAGCGCGAGCGTCGATGGGTCGTGCGACCCGGCGCCGGGGTCGTCGTCGGCCTGCAGCTCCGGCAGCACCTTCATCGCGAGCGACTTGCCGAGCTCCACACCCCACTGGTCGAACGGGTCGATGTGCCAGATCGCCGCCTTCGTGAACACCTCGTGCTCGTAGGTCGCGATGAGCTGGCCGAGCGTTCGGGGTGTGAGCGCCGGCGCCATGATCGTGCTCGTCGGGTGGTTGCCGGTGAACATGCGAGCGGCGACCTGGTGCGCCACCACGCCTTCGGCTTCGACCTGCTCACGGGACTTGCCGAACGCCAGCGCCTCGGTCTGAGCGAAGAAGTTCGCCATCAGCAGGTCGTGGTGCCCGGGCATGGGGTCCGTCGGTCGTGCGAAGCCGATGAAGTCGGCCGGCACGAGCCGAGTGCCCTGGTGCAGGAGCTGGTAATAAGCATGCTGACCGTTGGTGCCAAGCGTCCCCCACACGATCTCACCCGTGTCGTAGGTGACCGGCTCCCCGTCGATGTCGATCGACTTGCCGTTCGATTCCATCTCGAGCTGTTGCAGGTAGTCGGCGAACCTCGACAGGTGATGGCTGTAGGGCAGCACCGCCTTGGTCTGCGCTCCCAGGAACGACGAGTACCAGACCCCGAGCAAGCCCATCAGCACCGGCACGTTCCGCTCGAACGGCGCGGTGCAGAAATGCTCGTCGATGTCGCGGAAGCCCGTGAGCATCTCGCGGAAGGCGCCGGGCCCGATGGCGATCATGAGCGACAGCCCGATCGCGGAATCCATGGAGTATCGACCGCCGACCCAGTCCCAGAACCCGAACATGTTCGCCGGGTCGATGCCGAACTCGCGCACCTTGTCTTCGGCCGTGGAGACCGCGACGAAGTGGCGCTCGATCGCGGTTTCGTCGCCCTTGAGCCCCGCCAGCAGCCATGCGCGAGCGCTGTGGGCATTCGTGAGCGTCTCGATCGTGCCGAACGTCTTCGAGGAGATGATGAACATCGTGGTCGCCGGGTCGAGGTCGCGCGTGGCCTCGGCGATGTCGGCGCCATCCACGTTGGAAACGAACCGGTAGGTGATCGACCGATCGGTGTGATCGCGCAGCGCCTCGACGGCCATCTTCGGGCCGAGATCCGAGCCACCGATGCCGATGTTCACGACGGTACGCATGCGCTCGCCCGTGTGGCCGGTCCACTCCCCGTCTCGGACCCGATCGGCGAACGCGCTCATGCGATCGAGCACCTCGTGCGCGTCGGGCACCACGTCGTGCCCGTCGACCTCGAACGTGGCGCCTCGGGGAGCTCGCAGCGCGACGTGCATGGCCGCCCGATCCTCGGTGACGTTGACGTGCTCGCCGGCGAACATCGCGTCGATGCTCTGTCGGAGCCCCGCTCGCTCGGCGAGGGCGACCAGCAACTGCATGCTCTCGTCGCTCACGATGTGCTTGGAGTAGTCGAGGAAGAGCTCACCCGCCTCGGCGGAGAGCCGCTCAGCGCGGTGAGGGTCGTCGACGAACAGGTCTCGCAAGCTCGCCTGGCGCACGACGTCGGCGTGGGCCCGCAGCGCAGCCCACTCCGGCGACTCGGCGATCTTCACGGCTTCTCAGCGTGGCCGCCGAACTCCTTGCGCATCGCCGAGAGCACCCGGTTCGCGAACTCTGCCTCCCCTCGGGACTCGAACCGGTCGAACAGGGCCGCCGACAACACGTGCACCGACACGCCCTCGTCCACGGCCGCGAGTAGCGTCCACCTGCCTTCGCCCGAGTCGGAGACCCGTCCACTGAAGCCTTCGAGATCGGGGTCTGCCAGCAACGCCGCCGCGGTCAGGTCGAGCAGCCACGACGAGATGACGCTTCCGCGACGCCACACTTCCGCGACCTCGGCTGTGTCGATGTCGTACCTATAGAACTCGGGGTTTCGCAGGGGCGTCGTTTCCGCGTCGGATTCTCGCTGCTGGTTGCCGACGTTCGCGTGGCGCAGCACGTTCAATCCCTCTGCGTAGGCCGCCATGAGGCCGTACTCGATGCCGTTGTGCACCATCTTCACGAAGTGGCCCGCGCCTGCGGGGCCACAATGCAGGTAACCGGCTTCAGCGGTGCTCGCGCTCGACGACGACGCCCGGCCCGGTGTGCGCGATGCGGTGTCGACGCCCGGCGCAAGCGAGGCGAAGATCGGATCGAGGTGAGCGACGATCTCGGGCTCGCCGCCGATCATCATGCAGAACCCGCGATCGAGCCCGAACACACCGCCGCTCGTTCCGACGTCGACGTAGTGAACACCACGCTCCGCGAACCCCGACGCCCGACCGACGTCGTCGCGGTAGTAGGTGTTGCCGCCATCGATGACGATGTCGCCTGGTTCCATGAGCGAGGCGAGTTCCTCGGCGGTCTCGCCCGCGAAGGCGGCCGGCACCATGATCCACGCGGCCCTCGGCGTGGTGAGCTTGCCGACGAAGTCCTCGAGCGAGCCGGCGCCGTTGGCGCCCTCACCGACCAACTGCGCCATGGCCTCGACGTCGACGTCGTAGACCACCACCTCGTGGCCAGCGCGCATCAGCCGGCGCGTGAGGTTCGCGCCCATGCGCCCCAGTCCCACCATTCCCAGCTGCATCGCCGCCACCTTCTGGTCCACGCAGCCCCGCCCGGTGATCAGAGCGGGCGGCGCCTGCCGGCCTCTACGAGTAGTACTCGACGATGAGGCGTTCTTCGACCGTGACCGGCAATGGCACCTCGTCGCGCTCGGGCAGCCGCGAAAGGGTTCCCTGCAGCTCGTCCTTGTTGCGGTAGAGGTACACGGGCGGCTCGGCGGTGATCTCGACGGCTTCCCGCACGGACACGAAGTTCTTGGCCTTGCCCGAGACCTCGATGACCTGTTCGGGCTTCACCCGGGCGCTTGGAACGTTCACGCGTTTGCCGTCGAGCAGCACGTGGCCGTGCGAGACGAGCTGACGGGCCTGTCGAGTCGTGAGCGCGAACCCGAGCCGCAGCACCACGGAGTCGAGCCTGGTCTCGAGCCGGCGGATCAGCTCCTCGCCGGTCACGCCCTTGCTCGCCGTGGCCTCGTCGTAATACCGGCGCATCTGGCTCTCGCTCACCCCGTAGATCGCGCGGAGCTTCTGCTTCTCGACCAGACGGGTCTGATACTCCGAGATGCGCTTGCGGCCTCGTCCGTGCTGGCCGGGGGGGTAGGGTCGCTTGTTCGATGGGCAGTTCGGGCGTCCGCAGAGCGGCTCGCCGACGCGTCGACAGGTACGGTGCTTGGGTCCGATCTTGTCCATGGTCTCCGAGTCCCTCGGCCCTGCCGGGTGCTCTCGCTGGTCAGGGCGCACGGGCCGGTTCTTGCCCCTGACCGTGAAGACGTCGCCGAGTGCGACAGGCGCGCTGCGAGAGCTCGTGCCCTTCGTGATGCCACCCGAAGATACCAGCTGACCTGCGAAGATGTCCCCGTGGAAGACGCCCTCCCCCAAGCCGCCAGGGACCGCATCATCGGCAGCATCGTCGGGCTCGCGCTGGGTGATGCTCTCGGAGCGCCGTTCGAGTTTCGTCGCGCCCATGACGTACCGGAACCGCTTCCCGCGTTCGAGCTTCCATGGATGGGATCGCCGCCGGGCGCCACGACCGACGACACCGCGATGGCCAGGAACCTGTGGTCGAGCCTGATCGCGACGGGCGGCGAGCTCGACACCCACGACGTGCTCCGCCGCCACTTGGAGTGGTTCGCCACCTCGCCGCCGGATGTGGGGAACCTCACCCGACAGGTGTTGAGCGGCTGGCGCGACGGGCATCTCGATCCGGCACGCGAATACGTCGCGCGCCGCGGACCCGAGGTGAGCGCCGGCAATGGAAGCGTCATGTTCTGCGCGCCGCTCGGCCTCGTCTACGCCAAGCGGCCCGACGATCTGCACGAGGCCGCACCCGCGCTCAGCGCGATCACCCATGCGGACGAACGGTGCCGAACCGCGTGTCTCACTGTGACCCTCGCTGCCGCCGCGCTCGTGCGGGGCGATCCGCCCGAGGCGGCGGTGCGTGATGCGCTCGAGGGAGTCGCCGACCGGGAAGGGGGCGAGGAGCTCGAGTACCTCGTGGGCGCCGCAGGCACCGAACGACCGATCGACGGGCCCGACCAGGGGTTCGTCTTGTTCACCGCGGGCGTCGCTCTGCGGCTCGCGGGCGAGAGCCGCGGATTCGAGTCCGGCCTCCGCGCAGTTGTGGCGCTCGGCGGCGACACCGACACGAATGCCGCGATCGCGGGAGCGCTGCTCGGTGCGCTGCACGGCACTCGGGCGTTGCCACCGGTGTGGCTCGACCGGCTCGCCGATCGCTTGGCGATCGAGACGGAAGCTCGCCAGCTCGCGACGATCACGTTCCCTTGACGGCGTCGCGCGAGGATCCCGGGATCCCCGCTCGGCCCGCGGTTCTGAGCTTTTGATCGGTGAGCATGGCTAGTCTGCGAAGGACTAGCCCGCGTCACCGGCGACCGTGTACTCCTCGTCGAGGCCGTCAGCGCCGTTGGAGCCGGTGCACCATGCCCGCGCTCGCGAGCTGCCCGAGGACCCTCCCGGCGAGGCTCGATGAGATGCCGAGCGATCGGGCCAGACTGTCTCGCGTCCACACGTCGTAGGGGTATCGGTTGAGTGCGCGGACGATCACCCGCCGTGCGTCTGCCTCTGTTTCCTCGCCGACTTCCATGCCGCTCTGCATATCGGTGCTCATGCCAACCCCCTCCGTGACGCGGTCGCCGGCAGAAGTGTCCGACGACGGTGCGGGGAGGGGAACGGCCTGCGGGGAACGTTCCCGCACCGTTCGCCGGACGTTTGCATGGCACCATGCCCCGCGACCTCGCCCGTGTGACAAGGCTCGCGTGGCGTAACCGCTCATGGAAGCGACTCGCGATACGGTTCGAACGTTCCATCACTCAGCAGGAAGGAGCGAGCATGGAACCGGATGAGATCTTCCAGTTGATCGTGAAGGCTGACGAGAAGCTCAAGTACGCCGTGTCCGGCAAGGGCGATCTGCGCGCGCAGCAAACCGGCGAGTTGCTTGCCGAGGCGCTGCGCGAGGCCGAGGCGATCGGAAACGAGCCGCTCGTGCAACAGGTGAAGGTGCGCCTGGCCGACCTCGAGGCCGGTCTCGCCCAAGGTGGTTGAGCCGAGCAGCCGTCGCAAGGCGCATGGCGCAGGACGCAGGCATCGTGAGCGTCACTTCCCCGCGACACGCACAATGAGCGACCCGCGCGGAGCGATCCCCCAATCCTTGACCGCGTCCGATGAGCAGAAGGAGGTTGGTCACCTGCCGCGGGAGAGCCGTGACTGGCGCGGTGGAGCGTTCAGCAGTTGGCACGGCGCACGAAGGAGGGCTCGATGAGCTACGCGGACCCGATGGTGTACGGATCGCCTACGACGACCAGGGACCGCGCGCCGATGCCCCGTGCTCTGCCTGACGGGGTGGTGGATGGATAGGGGTTACTAGGGCCCGCTGGCGGAGCGCCTGGCCGCTCGGCACAGGGTGATCACGCTGGATCGGCACGGGCACGGGGACTCCGATGGAGCACCCACGGACTTCGGCCATGAGGAGCTGCACGATGATGCGATGGCCGTCATCGAGGCGAGCGGCGTCCGCCACATCGTGCCGGTGACTCAGGCGCACGGCGGCTAGGAGACTGCTGAACAAGAGGCATCTGGGGAAGGGAACCGGCCGTAGTGGCGGTTGGCGCAGGCGGAATCACCGATGACTGGTCCTGGGGGCGCACGAGGGGAACCTCGCTCACCCTTCTCGTCCCCCGATCGAGGATCTGGCCGAGATCCTTACGTCGCGAGGACCCAGCCCCCGTCGTGATCCAGGCCGAGGTTCACGAGGCGCCGCAGGTTGATGGCGGCGACCCTGTGCGAGAGACCCAGCTGGTTGCGGACGACGCCTCGATAGCGCACCCGACGGTGGCCGCGGGCGACGAGCCATGCGATCGAGCGCTCAACCATGGGCCGATGCCCTCGGTAGGAGTGCTGGAACTCCTCGGTACGGGCATCACGGCGGGCGGCGAGCATCAGATCGTGGTGTGGGTGAACGTTGATCGTGCGCCCGGTCTTCGAGCGTGTGCATCGATCCCGAAGCGGACATCCGCGGCACCTCGCGCCGAACGCGGCACTGCCGCCTCGGCTGATCGCGACGGTGATGCCCTGGGGGCAGGTGACGAGATCGTTGGCCACATCGATCGTGAACTCGTCGAGGGTGAACCCGGCGGGGATGGCCGGGCGGAGCGGGATCGGCTTGATCACCGGGTGATGCTTCGCCTCGGCGAGCGCGGCCCGCACCACGCCAGAGCCGTAGGCCGAGTCCGCCAGCACCTCGAGCCCCGGCTCCTCTGAGGCGAGCAACCCCACCCCGGTCGGCCCGTCGGCGGCGTTGGCCGGTGTGAGGGCACAAGCGGTCACGATCCCGGTCTCGGGCTCCACGGTCAGATGGGCCTTGTAGCCGTCGCGGTAGTGCGAGGGAGACTTGTGCATGTGGCGGGCTTCTGGGTCGACCACCGAGATCACCCGGTCCGGCGCCACCCGCTCCGCGATCCGCCACGTGCCCTCTTCGTCGCCTTGTTCCACGTCTTGTCCGGCCACGAGGCCGAGCAGCCCCACGGCGTCGTGCTGGGGGGCGGTGAGCTCGGAGCCTTCGGTCGCGCCGACGAGGGCGAGCGCGTCACTCACGAGGTCGCTCACCAGCTGGGCTTTGGCCACCGGGTCGTCCCAGGCGATGAGCGGCTTGGCGCCTGCGTCGTAGTCGTGGGCGGATAGAGCCACCCCATCCGTCTCAGGGACCACCCGGCGCACCGATCGGATGGCCGAGATGAGCTGGGTCACGGTGTCCTGGGTGGCGACCGCATCGTCGAGCAGCGTCGAGTCGAGCGCGCGGCGCGTCCTTGCCTTGAGCACCCCGGTGGCCTCGACCACTGCCCGGACCGCCTCGAAGATCCGCTCGGGACGCTTTGAGCTCCGCAGCCTCGTGCGCCAGTAGGTGAGGACCGAATGGTGGAACCCCTCGTCGTCGAGCGCGAGACCGCATGCCACCTTCCAGCTGATCCGGTCTCGCAGTGCACGGGCGGCGTCGCGATCCGAGAGACCCTCGAGCGCCTGGAGCACCATCACCGGTGGCGATCACGTCGGCGGGCACCGACGGCCGGCCACGCCCGGACGGGAACAGGTCTGAGAACAGCTCGTCGGGGAACAGATCCTGGCGGTGATCGGCCAAGAACCCCTCGACGCTGCCCTCCGGCACGAGCTTGCGGCACAAGGCCGCTGCATCCAACAACTCACGATCGGGATCGCTGTGTCCTTGCATGCCGACAGCCTCGCGGCTCAAGGGCTCGATCGCGAGCACCAGCGGACGGATTGTTCAGCAGTCTCCTAGTGTCCTGAGTCGGAGATCCGCTCGCAATATGCAGCGAGACCCTCCAAGAT
>JBBEAY010000023.1:0-147936 GCA_040882605.1 Actinomycetota bacterium | reverse complement strand
GCCGGCGGCTCGGACCCAGCATGCCCCATGGCTGCCGGGCGAGTCCCATTAGCGCTCGGTTCGCGTGTGCCGTCCGGTTCTCGCGGCGAATAGGCAGGGACCTCCGTCTTTTCGATGCAGGTGGAACTAGGGAGGTCCTTGCCAAGTCACGCCGGTCGAAGCCCCAACAGCGCTGCGGCGCCGGCCACGTATCCGGGCTCGGACTAGACACCATCGCCCGCTCGGCGGGCCTTCCACTCGTCGGCGAGCATCGCGCACACCACGATGTCGTAGTAACCACCGAGACCGCGGCCGCTTCCTCGTTCGAGGCATTCCTGCGTGTAGCCGAGGCGCTCGGGCACGGCCCGGCTGCGCACGTTCTCGACGCCCGCCCGGATCACCACCCGGTTCAGGCCGATGTGCTCGAAGGCCAGGCCGCGTGAGCTCCCGAACCGACCGAGTGATCAGGCCGCGTCCTTCGAACGCCGCGCGTGTCCAGTAGCCGATCTCGCCGGCGATGCGATACGGGTCCCACCCGAGGCCCACGCCGCCCGCGAGCTCACCGCCCACGAAGATGCCGCAGCCCTCGAAACCCTCGGGCCTGGCCACAACTAGGATCACGAAGTTGAAGCGCCCGCCGCGCCCCCGGCGGCTTCCCTCTGAGCGCGCTCCTCTTCTTGCAGCACGCGGCGCAGCACCTTGCCGATAAGCGTCTCCGGCAGCTCATCGCGGAACTCGATGTCCTTCGGCACGCGGTAGCCGGTCAACCCCTGGTCCGGAGAGCGGCACCACGCGACGATCTCCTCGGCGGTCGCGGTCTCGCCGGGCTTCAGCACGATGAAGGCCTTCACTCGCTCGCCGGTCGTCTCGTCGGGCAGGCCCACCACGGCGCACTTGAGGATCTTCGGATGCCCGTACAGCACCGCCTCGACCTCGGTCGGGTACACGTTGAAGCCCGACACCAAGATCATGTCCTTGATGCGGTCGACGATGGAGAAGTACCCCTGCTCGTCGATGATCGCGACGTCGCCGGTATGCAGCCAACCGTCGCGGATCATGAGCCCACTCTCGTCGGGGCGGTTCCAGTAGCCGAGCATCACCTGCGGACCCTTGATGCACATCTCCCCGCGCTCGCCCTGGGAAACCTCACGGTCGGGCTCGTCGAGGTCGACGAGCTTCACGTCGGTGTCGGGAAGCGGCATGCCGATCGAGCCTTCCTTGCGTTCGCCGACGAGCGGGTTCGCGTGCGTCACGGGCGAGCACTCCGTGAGCCCGTAGCCCTCGACGACCCTCGCGCCTCCGGTGATCTGCTCGAACCGTTTCGCCACTGCCATGGGAAGCGGCGCCGCCCCCGAGATGCACGCCTTCAGTGACGCGAGGTCGTGCTTGGCGGTGCGTGGGTCCTGGTTCAGCGCGATGTACATGCGCGGCACGCCTGGGAACAACGACGGCTTCTCCTTCGACATCGCCTTCAGCGCCATGTCGATCTCGAATCGCGGAAGCAGGATCAGCTTCGCTGCCTTCGTGATCGCGAAGTCCATCACGAGCGTGCCGAACGAGTGGAAGAAGGGCAGTGCCGCCACGATGCCGTCTTCGCCTTGGCGCACGACGTTCAGCCACGCCGAGGCCTGGCGCGCGTTCGCGACCAGGTTCGAGTGCGAGAGCATCGCGCCCTTCGATAGACCGGTCGTGCCGCCGGTGTAAACGAGCGCGGCGACCTCGGTGGCCGGGTCGGCGATCGTGGCTTCGGGCGGTACGGGGCCGCCCTGCTTCATCATGTCGGCCCACCAGCGCACGCGGTGACCCGCCGGCACGAACGGAAGCGGCGTGCCCTGCTTGCGAGCGTCGCCCTTGAACTTCAGCGGCGCCAACCACTTGATCGGCGCCGGCATGTAGTGGTTCAGCTTGACCGCGATGACCTCCTGCACGCCGGACGCGTCGCGAACGTCGCCGAACCGGTGGTAGATCTGGTCGAGCACGATCATGACCTTGGCGCCCGAGTCGGTGATCTGGTGCTGGAGCTCCCGCTCGGTGTAGAGCGGATTGTTGCCGACGGCTACGGCACCGAGGCGCTGGCACGCGAAGAACGCGATCACATACTCCGGGCAGTTCGGCAGGATCATGCCCACACGGTCGCCCCGGCGCACCCCAAGGCCGGCGAGCACCGCCGAGAACCGCTCGACCTCGCCGAGCAGCGTCGCGTAGGTCATGTGCGCCCCGAAGAACGCGAGCGCCGGCTTGTCAGGGAACCCCGCCGCGGCGTTCCGCAGCAACGCGAACACCGACTCCTTCGGGTACGGCTCGAGCGAGTGCGGCACGTCCGGCGGGTAGGAGTCGAACCACGAGCGGTGGTCGGTCATGGGGCGCATCATGGCCGGGGGGCGTCGCGGCCGCAACCTCCAGCTACATCCGTCTACTTGATCGGGGCCCTCATTCGACACCACTCGCCTTCGCCCGGCGCTTGACTACGAGTTCGCGCGCCCTCCCTGCCCAATATGAAACGAACTCATTGGGATCCTTGGCGAGCCGGTCGACCTGCTCGTCGATGTCCATGACGCCTCTCCGCACCAAGACGTAAGCGGCCATTCCGCCGATGTCTGGGTCATCGAGCAGATCCCTCAGGAGGGGCACCGCTCGAGGGTTCTTCCGCCCGCGGATCAATGACCGAACCAACATGTCCCTGTCTTCACCGTAGGTCGGATTCCGCAGGATCGCCTCGACGCGATCGAACACAGAATCGTCGGCCACCGTCTCCAGCGCATTGCCCATCACCCATCGAACGCTGTTGGGGCCGATGTCATTCGTGCGCCGGTACTCATCGAGCAGCACGGAGGCTGCCTGCGGCCGCGCTTTCGGCGATGTCAGAGCTCGAGCGATCGCCGCCTTGCAATCGGGGCGCGAGACCCTCGGAAGCCACTTCATCAAGATCGGGATTACCTCCTCGTAGGCCGGGGAAGCCTGAAACATGACGAGGGCTGCCACGTCGATGCCGTACCGGCGGAGCTCGGCATGCAGCGGCGCAAGTCGGCGAGGTTCGCCTGCACCTGGAGCGACCTCGCCCGATCGCGTTCGGCCATTGAGGCTCGCCACTTCGGGTCGGCCTCCAACTCACGGATGAGTTCACCAGCCGTCTTTCCGTGTCTGGTGCGGTCGTCGAGCATGGTGCTCAGATTGTATTCATGAGCCTGCTGCCACCCCTCCCTGATCGCTTCCTTGTGGGTGACCCACCACCATCGACATGGTGGGGTTGCGACCAGTCCCGACCGGTGCGACGATGGTTCCTTCACGGCACCATCTGAGGGAGGCTCTGCGATGAATGAGAAGGCACTTTTCGGATCGCTGGCGATAGTCGGCGATACCGGTGGCTCCAGTGGCGCTTCCCTCCCCTCGGCCGCGGTGGTGACAGGTCCGGTGACCTGACCCTCTTCCCGCAAGGGATCTGAGGCCGCGGCTCTCGCTGCGGGAACCGCTCCACCGATCGACTCTCGTGCGCGTGCTTCCCGTGCGCGACAGATGAAACGGGCTCTCGCGCCGCGTCGAGATTCCGACTTCGTACCATGCAAGGCCGGAGGCATGCAGCACGCATCCAGCCGCGTTCCTCGAAAGGCACTTCCATGCAAGCGACGACGACAACGACGCCCACGGTCGACCGTGCGATCTTCCGGCGTGGCATGCGACTGGTCGTGTCGTACGTGCGCATGCACCCGAAGCCGTTCGCGGCCTCGGTGGCCGGCGCCGTGCTGTTCGCGTTCGCCTCGCTCTGGCTGACCCAAGCGCTCGGACGCGCCACCGACGACGTCTTGCGGCCCGCGTTCGAGGGTGAGGTCGAATCGCGCGACGTGTGGCTCGCCGTCGGCGCCCTGATGCTGGGCGGTGTCGGACGGGCGCTGGGCATCATGCTGCGCCGCTACTACTCGGGCGTGGCGGGTGAGCGTGTGATGGCGACGCTGCGCACCCGGGTGGCCGAGCGCTACCGCGAGCTGTCGTTGCGCTTTCACCGCGAGACCCCGACCGGCGAGCTGCTTGCCCACATGGAGGCCGACGTGAAGGCCGCGGTCGACGTGTTCTGGCCGGTGCCGTTCGCGATGGGCGTGATCGTGCTGGCGCTGCTCGCCCTGGTCACACTGCTCGTGACCGACCCGGTGCTCGCGATCGTGGGCCTCGTCGTGTTCCCGTCGCTCGCGATCATGAACCGGATCTTCGCCAGGCGCATCGAGGAACCCTCGCGCCTCGCGCAAGAGCGCATCGGCGACGTCAGTGCGGTCGCGCATGAATCGATCGACGGCGCCCTGGTCGTGAAGACCCTGGGTCGTGAGTATGCCGAGACCCAGCGCTTGCTCGAGAAGGCGAGCGCGCTGCGGGACGAGCGCGTGCGCGCCGGCACTGTTCGGGCGTCGTTCGAGGCGGCGCTCGACGCGCTGCCGACGATGGCGATCGCGCTGCTGCTCGCGGTGGGATCGTGGCGCGTGTCGAGCGGCGCGATCACGCTCGGCGACCTCATCGGGTTCGTGGCCCTGTTCCAGCTGCTGTCGTGGCCGATGCGGTTCATCGGATGGATCCTTGCCGAGCTGCCGCGAGCTGTCGTCGGCTACGACCGGCTCGAGGAAGTCTTCGCCGAGCCGGTCACCGTGACGCCGCCGCGCCAGGGCACCCCGCTCCCCGACGGCCCGCTCGGGCTGCACGTGCACGAGCTGCACCTGTTGTACGAACAGCGGTCCCCGGTGCTCGAGGGAGTGACCTTCGAGGTTTCGCCCGGCGAGTCGGTCGCGATCGTCGGCCCGACCGGCGTGGGCAAGAGCACGCTCACCCAGCTCATGGTGCGACTCGTCGACCCCGACGAGGGCCACGTGGAGATCGGCGGCGTCGACCTGCGCGAGGTCGACGTGGCGTCGCTTCGCGGGTCGGTCGCGGTCGTGTTCCAGGAGAGCTTCTTGTTCGCGGAGAGCGTGCGCTCGAACATCGCGCTCGGCTCGGGCGCGACCGACGACGAGGTCGTGCACGCCGCGGAGATCGCCTCGTGCGACCGATTCATCAGGGCGCTGCCGCGGGGCTACGACACCGTGGTCGGCGAGCGGGGACTCACACTCTCGGGTGGCGAGCGCCAGCGCGTAGCGCTCGCACGGGCGCTGGTCCGCAAGCCCCGCCTGCTGATCCTCGACGACGCGACGAGCGCGGTCGACCCGTCGATCGAGGCAGAGATCCTGGGCGCGCTGCGACGCGAGCTCTCGACCACGCTCGTGGTCGTGGCCTACCGCCTGTCGACGATCCGGCTCGCCGATCGGGTGATCTTCCTGCGACGCGGGCGGGTCGAGGCGACCGGATCGCACGACGAGCTGCTCGCGACCCAGCCCGGGTACGGATCGATCATCAAGGCCTACGAACGAGGTGAGCGATGAGCGCGGAACTCACTCGCCTGCGCGGCGATGACGGCGAGCTGCCCGTGCCCGAGGAGCTGAAGGGCTCGTTCGCGGTGCTGCGTCGAGGCGTGCGGGAGAGTCCCGAGCTTCGCAAGGGGCTCGGATTCACGCTGATCGTCTCGCTCGGCATCACGGTGGTCTCACTCGTCACGCCCGTGCTGGTGCAGCAGGTGTTCGACCACGGCTTCACGCCCGAGTTCAAGCCTCGATTCGTGTTCGGCATCTGCGCGCTGGCCTTCGTGCTGGTGATCGTGGCGTTCCTCGCGGCTCGCTCGGCCGGTCGCCGGCTCGTTCGCGCCTCGGAGGAAGCCCTCATGAACCTGCGCGTGCGAACGTTCGCGCATATCCACCGGCTGTCGATCGCCGAGCAAAGCGAGGAGAAGCGCGGCGTGTTCGTGGCCCGCGTGACCGCCGATGCCGATTCCCTGCAGCAGTTCACGGAATGGGGCGGCATCGCGTGGCTGATCTCGTTCGCGCAGGCCATCGGCGCCCTTGCATTGATGCTCACCTACAGCTGGCAGCTCTCGATCGTCGTCGTGCTGCTCATGGTGCCGCTCGTCGTGATCATGGGCTCGATGCAGGCGCGGCTGTCGGCGGCGTTCGACGCCGCGCGCACCCGTGTCGGCGAGATGCTCAGCGAGGTGAGCGAGAGCGTCATGGGCGCTGCGGTCGTGCGCGCCTACGGGATCGACGACTCGACACACGCCCGGGTGACCGGTGCGATCACGCGTCGCTACGACGCCGAGGTCCTGGCGCACCTGCGAGCGGCGACACTGTGGCCGATGTCGAGCGTGTTCTATGCGCTCACCCTGTCGGTCGTCATCGCGGTCGGCGCGATCTTCGGCCCCGAGTGGGGGCTCACCTTCGGCACGGTCACGGCGTTCCTATTCCTCGGCGATGTGTTCCTGAGCGTGTTCGAGGACCTTCCCGAGATCTACTCCGAGACGCAAACGGCGATCGCTGGGTGGCGGAAGATCCTCGCGGTGCTCGACCTTCCGGTCGAGATCACGGAACCGGCCGACGGTGTTCGCCTGCCCACGCACGGCGCGCTCGACGTGGCGGTGAACGATCTGACCTTCGGATACCGGGAGGGCCCCGCCGTGCTTCGCGACATCGAGGTCGAGATCGCGGCCGGCGCGCACGTGGCGATCGTCGGCGAGACAGGAAGCGGCAAGACCACGTTCGCGAAGCTGCTGACGCGCCTGGCCGACCCGGCCGAGGGTGCGATCGCGGTCGGCGGCGTCGACCTGCGCGAGGTCGACCCGGCGTCGCGACGGGTCGCGATCCGCATGGTGCCCCAGGACGGCTTCCTGTTCGACTGGACCGTGCGCGAGAACGTGAAGGTCGGCCGCGAAGGGGCGACCGACCGCGAGGTCGAGACGGCCTTCGAGGAGCTCGGGCTCGGCGAGTGGGTGCGGGCGCTGCAGGACGGGTTGGACACGCGCGCCGGCGAGCGCGGCGAGCAACTCTCTGTCGGCGAGCGCCAGCTCATCGCGCTGGTTCGCGCCCAGATCGCCGACCCGGGCTTGCTGATCCTCGACGAGGCCACGAGCGCGGTAGACCCGGCGACCGAGGCGCGCATCACCGAGGCGCTGCGGCGCCTGTCGGCCGGACGCACGACCGTGACGATCGCACACCGTCTCAGCACCGCCGAGCACGCCGATCACGTGTTCGTCTTCGACCACGGCGAGATCGTGGAACGGGGTGCGCACGCCGAGCTCGTGGCGCTCGGCGGCGTGTACGCCGGGTTGTTCGAGAGCTGGCTCGGCAATACCCAGCTCGACGACGACCGGGGCTAAGAGCCCGGTGGTGCTGGGGTGATGATGTCTACGTACTTCTTGTCAGGGTTGAACGTCCAGATGACTTCGACATCTGACCCTGGAGCAACTGCGCCTCGAGTGTGGACATCGATCACTTCCCCGAAGTCGGGGCCTTCGCACACGCGCTGGTCGATGAACTCCAGAACCGCTAAGCCGTCTTCGTCTGACGTGGATCCGTTCCAAACCCAGGCCTGGAGCTCCGCGAGATTACGGATCTTCCATGGCGAGCGGGAGCTGTCTCGGGTGCTTGAGGTCGTCAATCATCGCTCCCAGCTCGTCGGCAGAAGAAAGTTCGCTTGCGTCTACTTCGCCGGAGCGAACCCTCTCTTCGGCAACCCCGATACGTTCACGCACTCTAGGATCATCCACCGACTTAAGGATCCTTCCCGCCGCGCGATGATCTGTCTCGGGTCCAGGAGTCATGAGCCAAAACACCTCTATCCTTCCTCGGGGTCTCGGCCCACCGTACGCCCTAGGTTATCGACCCGCATGCGGCATCCCACCGTTGTTCTCCACTTATCCACCAGTCCTCCCCCTGAGATCCACATGCTTGACGACGTCTCGCCCTAGGTCAGCAAGGGTGCGGCGACGACTATCCACACCGGGTCTGACAAACCTGGCCCGACCCGAACAAGTTCGCCGATTCCCACCCGAGAGCAGCTCGATAGTCTCATCGGGTGACTCATCCCGATGATCCGGCTGATGACCTCCGGGCGATGGCGTCCGCATCGATGTTCCCGGCCGAAGGGGAACTTGCGCTCGACGGGCTAGGTGAACCCGTCATCGTGCGCCGCGATGCGTGGGGAGTCCCGTACATCGAGGCGCCATCGCTCGACGACCTCTGGTTCGCACACGGCGTGGTCACGGCCGGGGAGAGACTGTTCCAGCTCGAGCTCACCTTGCGCGCGGCGAACGGGCGCCTGTCGGAGCTGTTCGGCGAACGCACGCTCGACGACGACCGGCTCGCCCGCACGGTGGGCTTGCACCGTGCGGGCGCGCGCATCGCCGCCGCCTGGGACGAGCGCTCACGGCGCATGCACGAGCGGTTCCGGGCGGGCGTTCGTGCATGGGTCGACGCGATGCCGGCCGCGCCCATCGAGTACACGCTGCTCGACACGACCCCCTGGGTGCCCGACGACGAGGCGGCGTGGGCGTCGGCGTTCGTGCTCCTGGCGTGGGGCCTCTCGGGCAACTGGGACACGGAGCTGCTCCGAGCCTGGATCGCGGAGGCTGGCGACGACGAGCTCGTCACGCGCCTGTTGCCCCCGCTTCCCGCCGACCCACCCCAGGTCGTGCCGGGCGCGCTCGCGGGGGCGCTGTTCGACGCCGCGCCGCGCGCCAAAGGGCAGGGCTCGAACGCATGGGTGGTCGCCGGGTCGCGGACCTCGACCGGCGCGCCGCTGCTGGCGAACGATCCCCACCTGCTCGCGACCCAACCGGGCGTCTGGCTCGAATGTCACCTCTCGGCCCCCGGCTACCGGGCGCGCGGGGTGGGGCTGACGTTCTCGCCTGGGGTGCTGCTCGGATGCACCGAGCACCACGCCTGGGGCGTCACGAACGTCAGCGGCGACGTGCAGGATCTGTTCGTCGAGCGCTTGAACGACGACCGTTCGGCCGCCGAGCACGGCGGCGGGTGGGAACCGCTCACGGTGCACCGTGAGGAGATCGCCGTTCGTGGCGAGAGCGCACCACGTGTCGTCGAGGTGCGCGAGTCGCGCCACGGGCCGCTGCTCGACACGTTCGTGTCCGGCACGCTGCATCCCGAGTACGCGCCGCTACCTGGCGAGCCGGTCTACGCGCTCTCGTGGGTCGGCCTCGATCACGGCACGCGCCCGTCGCTCGTGCTCGATGTCGCCCAGGCCACATCGTTCGAACCGTTCCGGGAAGCCGCGCTCGACGGACTCGCCTGCCCGGGCCAGAACGTTGTCTACGCCGATGTCGACGGCACGATCGGCTACGCCTGCACCGGCCGGTACCCGGTGCGCGCTCGCGGCGACGGCACCGCGCCCGCGCCCGGTTGGACCGGCGATCACGAGTGGACAGGGTGGGTGCCGCCCGATGAGCTGCCGTGGGGTGTCGACCCGTCGCGGGGCTTCCTCGTGACCGCGAACCACCGCATGCACGACGACGCCTACCCGCACCTGATCGGTCACGACTTCCACACGCCGTGGCGAGCAGGGAGGATCTCCGAGGTGCTGGCCGGCGGCGAGGATCATGACGTGCGTTCGATGGCTGCCCTTCAGTCCGACGTGGTCTCGCTCGCCGCTCGCGAGAGCGTCCCTCTGCTGCTCGAGCGGGCCGACGCCGGTAACGACCCCGCCCGGCAGGCCGCGCTCGTGCTGCTTGGCTCGTGGGACGCGAGCATGACCGCCGGGTCCGCAGCGACCGCCGTCTACCAGGTGTGGTGCGCACAGATCGCGCGGCGCGCACTGACGCCACAGCTCGGCGAAGAGCTCTTCCGCCGCTACCACGCGTGGCGAGAGCCGTTCCAGTGTGGCGCGCTCGCGCAGATGCTCCGTGCGGGCGAGCTCGATCGCGGAACGCTCGAGGATGCGCTCGACGCCGCCATCGTCGAGCTGCACGAAACGCTCGGTGATGACATGGCCGGGTGGCGCTGGGGCGATCTGCACCGAGTCACGCTGGCGCATCCGCTCGCCTCGATCCCGGGGTTCGAGTCGCTCTTCGTGGCCCTCGAGGCAGGCGTGGACGGCGACGACCAGACGGTGATGCAGACCGGCGTCGACGCACGAGACGGCTTCCCTGCGGCGGTGATCCCGTCGTGGCGGGCCGTCTACGACCTGGCCGACCTCGATCGGAGTGTCGGAGTGCTTCCGGCCGGCAACAGCGGCAACCCGGCGAGCCCGCACTGGAACGACCAGGCGCCGCTGTGGCTCGCCGGCGAGACGCACCCCTTGCCGTTCTCACGAGCGGCGGTCGAGGCGGCAGCCGTCGCCGAGATGCGCCTTGTGCCGGGTAGCATCTTCGACTGATGCCGAAGTCCAAGGGTCGCCAGAAGCGATCTACCCCGCGCTACCGCGCCACGCCGCAGCAAGCCAAGAAGCGACACCGGTCGAGCCCTCGGTGGTACGGCCCCCTACTGATCGGGCTGATGGCGCTCGGCGTGGTCGTGATCGTGGCGAACTACATGGGCGTGATCCCCGGCACCGACGAAGTCGCCTCGTCGGCCTGGCTCTGGATCGGGCTCGGCATCCTCGGCGCAGGTTTCGTGGGCACCAGTTTCTGGTACTGACCCGATCACGGAGCTTCGCGCCCCTCGAGCCGACATGCGCCGAGAATCACACGGATGTGATCTTCCACAGCGTTATCCACCGTGTGGACAACGCTCTGCCTCTTCCACCTGAGTTCCCGGTTCCTTGACGTGCATGAGGAAAGCTCGTTCGAGAAGCGATCAGATGCCGGCCGGACGACGGACGACCTGCATCCTCTCGCCGCAGTGGCGAGGGATCTGCATCTCACCCAGGCGCGACACCTTGAGCTCCGTGCCGCATTCCCCGCAGACGAAGTAGACCTCGAGGGCTTCGACGTCCTCGGGCTCGGCGGGCGCCGGCTCGACGCCCGGATCGGGTGAGAACACGCGCAACGACGCGATGCCGATGCGCCAGATCAGCGCACCCACCAAGATCGCGGTGATGACGAGCAACCAGTCAGGCACGAACCCACGCTAACAGCGGTCACACGAGAACGAGCTCAAGCAGCGAAGCGGTAGCGCAGCGAAAACAGGCTAGATCACGCCTTGGGCGAGCATCGCGTCTGCCACCTTGCTGAAGCCGGCGATGTTCGCGCCGTGCACGTAGTGGCCCGGTTCCCCGTACTCCTCGGCGGTGTCGCGACACTGCCCGTGGATGCGTCGCATGATCTCGCGCAGACGCTCGTCGACGCCCTCTCGCGTCCACGACAGGCGCATCGCGTTCTGCGACATCTCGAGCCCGCTCACCGCGACCCCGCCGGCGTTCGCGGCCTTGCCCGGACCGTAGAGCACGCCCGCGGTGACGAACTGGTCGACGCCTTCGGGCACCGTAGGCATGTTCGCGCCCTCGCTCACCACGAACACGCCGTTGGAGATCAGGTTCGCGGCGTCCTTGCCGTTGATCTCGTTCTGCGTCGCACTCGGGAACGCGCACTCGGCCGGCACCTCCCACAGTGGGTTCCGGTCGTCCGAGGGGTCTGCCGGCGTGAACGTCGCGCGGGGGAAGCGATCGGCATAGGCCATGATGCGACCACGCTGCGTGTTCTTCAGGTCCATGACCCAGGCGAGCTTCTCCTCGTCGATGCCGTCGGGGTCGTGCACGAACCCACCCGAGTCCGACAGGGTGACCGGCTTCGCGCCGAGGTGCAGCAGCTTCTCCACGGTGTACTGCGCGACGTTGCCGGAACCGCTCACGAGGCACGTCTTGCCCTCGAGCGAGCCCTCGCGCGTCGCGAGCATCTCCTGGGCGAAGTAGACGGCGCCGTAACCGGTCGCTTCTGGTCGGATCAGAGAGCCTCCCCACTCGAGCCCCTTGCCCGTGATCGCACCCGTGAACTCGTTCGTGATGCGCTTGTACTGCCCGAACAGGTAGCCGATCTCACGGCTGCCCACACCGATGTCGCCGGCCGGCACGTCGGTGTGCGAACCGATGTGGCGGTACAGCTCGGTCATGAACGCCTGGCAGAATCGCATGACCTCCTGCTCGCTCTTGCCCTTGGGGTCGAAGTCCGCGCCCCCTTTTCCTGCGCCAAGCGGAAGCGTCGTGAGCGCGTTCTTGAACACCTGTTCGAACGCGAGGAACTTCAGCATGCCGAGATACACCGTGGGGTGGAACCGCAGCCCGCCTTTGTACGGGCCGATGGCGCTCGACATCTCCACGCGATGGCCACGATTCACCTGGACCTCGCCGCGATCGTCGACCCACGCGATGCGGAACGTGATCACACGCTCGGGCTCCACGAGCCGCTCGAGCACCTTGGCCTCGCGGTACTCGGGGTGACGGTCGAGGCAGAGCTCGAGCGAGCCCGCCGCCTCCCTCACCGCCTGCAGGAACTCCGGTTCGTTCGCGTTCTTGGCCGTGACGTCGGCCATCAGCCGCCGTACGTGCTCACCCACGAGGTATGCGCCCCCAAAGTTGGCTCGGTCGAAAACGGTCGAGGCGCAATCCTTACACGACGCCCCGGCCGGCCGAAACCCCCTACCACGACAAGGCAACTGCCCTGAAGCGCCTTACGTCATGCACGGACGATACGAGCGAGCCCAACCTGGCGATCGGCTCGTAGGCCACCACCGCCGGAGCGGCACCGTTGATCACGAGCGCGGCGGAGCCGTCGGCGACGTGGTGCTCGATGATCATCGCAACGGCGAACGGTCCGAGGCCGCCGCGTACACGCCACGACCATCGCCCGGCGGCCTCATCGACGTCCCTCACCCAGAACCGGGCTCTCGCCCCGAGCGGGCCCACGACCACGCCTTCGAGGCCTGGATGCAGCGGTCCCTCAGCACGAACCGCTCTGATCTGCGGAGCCCACTGGGGCCACCGGCTCGGATCCGCGTACCGCGCCCAGATCTCCGCTCGCGAGGCAGGACCATGGGCCTCGACGCAGATGCGCACGCTGACGCTCAGCGCTCGGCGAGCGCGCGGCGGAGGGCGTCGACGAACGACATCGGCTCGATGTCGGGGAAGCGTCGCCGAGCCTCGTCGTCGCGAACAACCATGGGGGTCGTCATGCCTTCGATCAGCGGCCTCGCAAGCGCGGACGAGACCGACGTAACGAGGCCCACCCAGTGCGAGGAGAGGCTCAGCGACAGCAGCGGCACCCCCACGATCTAAAGGATCGCGACCGCGCTCGGCCGCGACGGTCTCGATCATCTGGCGGTAGGTGGTTACATCGGGGCCGCCGATCTCGACGATCGTCCGGCCAGACTCGAGCGGCGTGTCGAGGCCGGCCACGAGGTAGCTCAGCACGTCGTCGATCGCGATCGGCTGCGACGGGGTGTCGACCCAGCGCGGCACGACCATCGCCGGCAATCGCTTCACGAGATCGGTGAGCATCGTGAAGGAAGCGCTGTCAGCGCTCACGACCATCGATGCCCGGAACTCGAGCAGAGGCGGACCGGTCTCGGCGAGGATGCGCCCGGTCTCGTGCCGGCTCTCGAGATGCTCGGAGAGGTCGTCCTCGTCGTCACCGAAACCTCCGAGATAGATCAGGCGTTTGACCCCCGCATCGTCGGCTGCCTCGCCGAACAACTTCGAGGGCTCACGCGATGCGATGCGGGGCAACTCGCCTGCCGCAACGAGCCGGTCCACGAGCCGCCCGCCGATCGCTCCCGTCGCGCCCGTCACCAAGATCGTCATGGTTGGACGCTACCCGGGAACTGCCACGTCGACCGGAGCGAACCTATGCGCGGCCCGTCAGCCCGCTAGGGCACGGTGACGCCGGACACGTGCTTGGCAAGGAACGCCAGGATCGTGCGCATCTGACCGACTTCCTCGTTGATGTCGTAGGAACCGTGACCGGTGCCGAAGAGCACGACCTCGTGCGGATGGTTCCGCTCCTTCAGCTTGTCGACGAATGCCATCGCCTGTCGGAACGGACAGCGCGAGTCGTTCTCTCCGATCAGGAAGATCGCGGGCGCCTTCATCTGGTCGGCGAAGTGGATCGGGTTGCGCTCGCGCATGAGCTCGGGCACCTGGTCAGGCGTTCCACCGAGCAACGCGCGATCGTAGGCCTGCAGCTCGGGTGAGAGATCCTCGTAGCCGAGGGCGTAGTCGCCAACGGGCACACCCGCCACGCCGGCGAGCCACATGTCGGGGTGCTTGCAAAGCTCCATGAGGGTGATGTAGCCGCCCCAGGACCATCCGCCGACGACGGCTCGGTCGGCATCGGCGATGCCACGCGTGACGAGATCGGCGAGCCCGGCGTTCACGTCGACGAGCTCGGGGCCGCCGATGTCGCCGATCAGCCGGTCACGCCATGCGCGGCCGTACCCCGTCGACCCGCGGTAGTTCACCATGCCGACCGCGAAGCCCATGTCGACGTAGGCGAGCACCTCCGGGTCCCACGAATCGGTGTCCTGGCCGGTGGGACCTCCGTGCACGAACATCATCACGGGGAAGGGTCCGTCGCCTTCGGGCGTCACGTAGAACCCGTGCACCCGGTCGCCCTCGCCGTTGTCGAAATGCCAGGAGTGGAAGGGCCGGCCGGCCGGTGCGCGATCACCTTGTGCGCGCACCACTTCGGCGCCGGCGGAGTCGAGCGAGACAGGCGGGCGTTCCCCACTGGCGAGCCAAAACCAGACGTCGCCGTCGGGGCGCACCTGAGCGCCGCCGATCGAGCCGGCTCCGTGCTCGATCGGGGTGAGCGTCGCCGCCTCGAGCTCGTATCGATACAGCCGGTCGCGTCCCTCATCGTTGTGCGCGACGAGCACCGCCGACGCGTCGGGCCACCACGCGACCACCTCGACCGGGCCGTCGAGGCCGAGATCGAGCACGGTCCATGTGCCGGTGGCGACGTTCCAGATCGCGGGGCGTTCCTCGCCCTCGCGCTCGTGGGTCACGGCGAGCCGCTGATCACCGACGATGGGCGACCAGCACGAAGCATGCAGCGCCATTCCCTCGTCGACCTGCTCGGCGATCACCGAGCCCGTGCGCGGGTCGACCACCCGCAGCGCCGGATGCATGCTGTCGCCGTGCTCGGCGTGCTCCAGCGCGAGCATCGATCCATCGGCGGAGAGGCCGCCCTCGCCGTCGCGACCGGATTCCGCGCCGCCGATCGAGATCGCCTCGGTGCTGCGCCAGATCTCTTTCGCGGGCTCGCCGTCGGCCGAGACGTAGATCGCGAAGCCGTCGGCATCGCTGATGCCGGCTGCGACCACGTCCGGCGCCTGGGTGAGGCCCTGGTGCCACCCCTGCGCCACGCCGGTGAGGAAGGGCTCGGCGTCACCGCCCGCGAACGGCTCGGCGTACCACTGACCCGCCTCGCTGCCGGTCTCGTCCTGCCAGAAGAGCACGCGCTCACCGTCGAGGGTGAGCGCGCCCGCGAGCACACCGACGGGGTGATCGGTCACCTGCCGGCGCTCGCCGGTCGCGCGGTCCCAGACGTGCACCTGGTAGACCCCGCTCTCGGTGCTCCAGAAGACGAGACGTTCGGGCGAGTGCCCAGCCCAGCGCGGCAACGACACGTTCGGAGCGCGGAAGCGCCGCTCCCACGCAGGTATGTGATCGGTCATGTTCGCGAGCCTACCCGGCACAACCGGTTGGGTCACCGCCTACGCGCTGCGGAGCGCGCGCCAGACGCGCTCGGGCGTGAAGGGAAGGTCGAGGTGTCGCACACCCCACGGCGACAGCGCATCGATCACGGCGTTCTGCACGGCGGGGGTCGAGCCGATCGTGGCCGACTCGCCGATGCCCTTCACACCGAGGGGATTCACCGGCGTCGGCGTCTCGGTACGCATCGTCTCAAAGTGCGGGAATTCGGCTGCGCTCGGCATCGCGTAGGTCGTGAGCGTCGAGGTCATCGGATTGCCGTCATCGTCGTAACGCACCTCTTCGTACAGGGCCTGCGCGATGCCTTGCGCGAGCCCGCCGTGCACCTGACCCTCGACGAGCGCGGGGTTCAGCACGCGGCCGCAGTCGTCGACCGCCACGTGGCGCACGAGGCGCACATCGCCGGTCTCGGTGTCGACCTCGACCACGGCCACGTGCGCCCCGAAGGGGAACGTGGAGGCCGGCTCGCGGTAAACGCCCTCGGCGCGCAGCCCCGCTTCCATGCCGGGCGGAAGCCGTGAGGGGTCCGCGGCGGCCACGGCAAGCTCGGAGAGGGAGATCACTCGTTCCGGGGCGCCACGCACGGCGAACCCTTGGCCGTGAGCGAGCTCCAGGTCGGTGCCGTCCGCTTCCAGCAGATGGGCAGCGAGCGCCCTCGCCTTGTCGAGGACCTCGCCGCTGCGCTCGAACACCGACGATCCTCCGGCCTGTAGCGACCGCGAGCCCCAGGTGCCGGCGCCACGCTTCACGAGGCCTGTGTCGGAATGCACCACCCGGATAGCCTCGAACGCCACGCCGAGCACCCCCGACGCGAGTTGCGCGAAGGCGGTCTCGTGGCCCTGGCCGTGCGGCGACGTGCCGGTCTCCACGGTCACCGCGCCGTCAGCGTGGATCTCGACCGAGGCGAACTCCTTCGAGCTGAACGACGTGATCTCGACGTAGGTGGCGACGCCGATGCCGAGCGCGAGGTGGTCCCCGCGTTGCCTGCGGGCGGCTTGCTCGGCGCGAAGGGCGTCGTACCCGGCGAGCCGCAGCGCCTCGCCCAGCGCTCGCTCGTAGTCGCCCACGTCGTAGACGGTGCCCGACGCCGTCCGGTAGGGGAACGCCTCGGGCGGGATCAGGTTCTTACGGCGGATCTCGATGGGGTCCATGCCGAGCTCGGCGGCCACCAGGTCGACGGCGCGCTCGATCAAGGCGGTGGCCTCAGGTCTTCCCGCCCCTCGATAGGGCGCGACCGGCGTCGCGTTCGTGACGACGCTTCGCCCGCGCGAGGCGATGCGCGCGATCGCATAGACGCCAGAGAGCATCTCCTGGGTGGTGTTCGGCAGGAACGCTCCGATCGGATACGCGCCCATGTCGGCGATCAGGTCGGCGCGCAGACCGACGATCGTGCCGTCGCGACGAGCACCGATCTCGACGTGCTGCACCTGCGCGCGGCCGTGGGTGAGGGCGACCATGCCCTCGGAGCGTGACTCGATCCAGCGTACCGGCCGGCCGAGCCGAGCGGCGGCGGCCGCGACCGCCAGGTACTCGGGGTAGACCTGCAGCTTGGCGCCGAAGCCACCGCCTACATCGGGAGCGATCGTGCGAACGGCCTGCTTGTCGACGTCGAGCGCCTCGGCGAGGTCGTCGCGCACGTCGAACGGGATCTGGGTCGACACCCATACCGTGTAGGTGCCGTCGCCGTGAGGCTCGACCGCGATCGCGTTGCCTTCCATGGGCACGGGGGCGAGGCGCTGGTTCACGAACCGGCCGCGCGCGACGACGTCGGCCCCGGCGAGCACGTCGTCGTCCCAGCTCGTCGAGAACGAAGCCGCGACGTTCGAGCCGTGCTCGGGCCAGAGCAGTGGCGCTCCGTCGGCGAGCGCGGCTTCCACATCGGTGACGGCATCGAGCGGTTCGTAGTCCCCGGCCACGACCTCGGCGGCATCCTCGGCGTGGGAGAGCGTGTCGGCCACGATGAGCGCGATCGGCTCTCCCACGAACCGCACTACGTCTCGAGCCAGCACCTCTCGTCCGAACGGGCCCTCGAGCGTGCCGGTGGCGCCTTCCACGTTGCCACTCGGCGGCATGCGAGCGAGGGCGAGATCGGGGGCCGTAAACACGCCCACGACGCCCGGCATGGCTCGCGCGGCTGCTGTCTCCACCACGTTCAGGCCGGCATGCGGCATGATGGAACGAGCGAATACGGCCCGGAGCGCACCTTCGATCGTCAAGTTCTCGACGTAGCGGCCCCGCCCGGTGAGGAACCTCGGGTCTTCAGAGCGCAGGGCCGGGACGCCGAACATCGACGGAGGAAGCGTCGTCACGGGAGCCATGCTCCCAGAGGGGGAAGACGTATCCGGACGTACCATTCACATCTTTGGCGACATCTCCGGCCACATGTTCGGCAGCACCTGATCGCGCTGACGCTCGCGCTCGGCGTGATCGCGACCCTCGCCTCACCCGCACTCGCGGGGGGCACAACCCCACCGGTACGGGTGGTCACGGTCGCCGCGCTCGATCAGCCCATCGGGTTCACGTTCGCCCCGAACGGACGCATCATCTATCTCGAACGCGCGACCGGCGAGCTTCGCCAGCTCGATGCGCGCACGGGTCGCGACCGCCTTTGGCACCGCATCACGGGGGTGAGCTCCGACGGTGAACGCGGCGCCCTCGGCGTGGCCCTGCACCCCCGCTGGCCGCAGATGCCTTTCGTCTACGTGTACGTCTCGCGTACGCCGGCGAACGGGGGTCTTCGGAACCAACTCCTGCGTCTGCGCATGAACGGCGGGCGAGTGGTCGGGCGCGCGGTGCTGCTGAACTCTCCGATCGGATCGCGCGCCAACCACAACGGCGGGCGCATCGCGTTCGGTCCCAACGCCAAGCTCTGCGTGGTGATCGGCGACGGAGGCGAGGATCCTGCGACGGCGCAGACGCTCGCCGACGAGTCGCGGGGCAAGATCCTGCGCTTGAACCCTGACGGCTCGGCGCCGGCATCGAACCCGTTCGGCTCGCTGGTGTGGTCGTTCGGGCACCGCAACTCGATCGACTTCGCGTTCGACCCCGCCACCGGACGCATGTGGCAGAGCGAGAACGGCCCCGAGTGCAACGATGAGCTGAACCGCATCGTCGAAGGGGGCAACTTCGCATGGGGGCCCACCCAGGCCTGCGGCTCTCCTGCCCAGCCCGAAGACACGAACCTCGACGGCCCCGATCCGAAGCGGCTTCCACGGTTCACGTTCGCCGACACCGTGGCCATCACGGGCGCAGCGTTCTGCGACGGCTGCGGCCTCGGTGATTCCTACCAGGGCGATCTGTTCACGGGGTGTGCGAACGGCAACTGCAAGGCAACCGTCGGCCCGGTGATGCACGCCTCTCTCGACGCCGGGCGCTGGTCGCTCGCCTCGCCTCCGGCAACGGTGCCGATGACGAACTACACCGGACCCGTGTATTCCATGGAAGTCGCACCCGACGGCCGCATCTACTTCAGCGACGGGCAGGGCATCTACCGGCTGACGCCCGCATGACACACGAAGAGGAGAACGACCACATGGCACATCAACACCTGCGCACCATCACGCGGCTGCTGACGATCGCGCTCGGCGTCTCGCTGATCGCCGCGACCGCGGCCAACCCTGCGACGGCCGGCGGCGGCGTGCGGGTCGTAAAGGTTGCCGGCGGCCTCAACGGATCCGCCGCGTTCACGTTCACGCCCAACGGGGCGATCGTCTACCTCGAGCGCGGCACCGGCGAGGTGCGTTTCCGCAACCCGAAGACCGGCTTCGACCGTCGGTTCTTCGATATCAAGGGTGTGAACGGAGACGGCGAACGTGGCACGCTCGGCGTGGCGTTGCATCCGAACTGGCCCCGCAAGCCGTTCGTCTACGTGTACGTCACGCGCTCGATCAACGGCAAGCTGCGCAACCAGATCGTGCGCATCCGCGAGCGGAACGGGAAGGGAGTGGCATTTACCACGATCCTGTCGACGCCCGCAAGCTCGAGCCCCTATCACAACGGCGGACGCATCGCGTTCGGCCCCGACGGCAAGCTCTACGCGATCGTCGGCGATGGACATTCCGCCGCGAACGCCCAGGATCTCACCGGCAACCTTCGCGGCAAGATCTTGCGCATGAACCCCGACGGCTCGGCGCCCGTCACGAACCCGATGATCGACGGCAGGCGCAGCCGGATCTTCGCCTACGGCATCCGCAACTCGTTCGGATTCACGTTCGACCCCGAGACCGGTGACCTATGGGAGACCGAGAACGGCCCCGAGTGCAACGACGAGATCAACCTCGTGCGGGCCGGCGACAACTACGCGTGGGGGTCGAGCCAGAGCTGCCCCGACACGAACCAGGACGGGCCGGCCCCGCGACGCCAGCCCGAGGTCAACTTCTCGAGCCCGATCGGCATCACCGGCGCCGCGTTCTGCAACGGGTGCGGGCTTCCCGGGCGTGAGGGTGACCTGCTCTTCGGTGCCTGCTGCGATGGGGGGCTGCTGCGCAGGGTCGTGCTCGACGCGGCGCGCGACGACGTTGCGAGCGGACCGGTCACGATGCTCACCGTGCCCGGCGGTTCGATCCTTTCCATGGAAGTCGGTCCCAACGGCAGCATCTACTTCAGTGACTCCAGCTCGATCTACCGACTCCGCGCCAGATGACCCGAAGATGATCCGGGGGAGAGGATCCGAAGATGATCCGGAGATGACCGGGACGTCCGGGCGGGAGTACCCTCGCAGGTGAGGGAGGTGGCCGATGGACATCGGGAAACCGAAGCGCATCAACGAGATCGAGCCTGTCACACTGCCTGTGCCAGGTGAGGTCGTGCCCGAGAAGGAGCCGTCGCGCCAGCCCGATCGAGAGCCGGAACCGGCTGGTCCAGAGCAGCGCCAGTCGTGAGCCTCCAGCGATGAGCCGCTCGGCGTCGACGCTCGACGGGCTCGCCACCGGTGTCGCGACCGAGCCGATCATCGCGTGGCGGGCGTGGGCCCTCACCGGACACCGCGACGGCTCGAGCCTGTTGCTGCGCCCGGTGGCCAAGCGCGCTCGCACCTGGCGGCCTCGCGAGATCGTCGAAGCGTCGTGCCGAACGTCGAGGTGGCACGAAGCGCCGGACCCCGGCTGCACGTGCGGACTGCACGACACCCACGGTCTCGAGGTGCTGCGCAAAACCAGATGCCCAGCCGTGCTCGGGCGCGTCGCGCTCTGGGGGCGGGTTATCGAGCACGAGCACGGCTACCGGGCCCGGTTCGCCTACCCGCAGCGGTTGCGGCTGCTCTGTCAGTTCTGCTTCTGGAAGTCGGGAGTACGCAGGCCTGCCCCCGAGCACGTCGGATGGTTCCCGCATGACGAGCTGATCCCGTTGTGTGAGCAGCACCTGGCGATCGCCGAGCGTCACGGTGTGCATCCGCGGTGGCTGCTGCCAGCTGACGAAGTGCAACAGCGCCTTCGCGACACCTACGCCGTCGACGCCCTCGCCGTCTGAGCCCTCACCGTCTGAGCCCTCACTCGAGCGGGTTCCGGGTGTGTGGGCGTTTGCGGGCGGCGGCTCGGGCAAGTCGCGCTCGCAACTCCGCGGTTGTCCCACCAGGGGGTTCGACAGCTTCATCAGGCGTGTCGCCATGCTCCCCCGAACCATTCACGCGATCGCCGATCTCCTCGAGGCGCCGCTCGGCGTCGAGCGCGCGGCGTTCCGCAACCTCGACCCGATGCTCCAGGGAGGCGAGGGACTCCAGTCGTTCACGGGCCAGCCGGGCACGTTCTTCTGCCGCTGAGGCGCGCGCCATGGAGACGTCGCGTTCGTGGGCCGTCTCGACCAGCTCCGCCCGTAGGTCGGCGTACTCACTCGCCGAACATCCGATGTCGTCTCGTCCTGGGGCGCCCGAGTTGCCCGCCGACGGGCTCGATCGACGCCACCGTGAGAACCCCTGCCTGATCCGACCCATCGCATGCATCATCGGCCCTCGCTGAGCGATCCTTCAATGCTCGCGCGAGTGTTCACGCAAGTCATGCAAGCTGCACTCCGGTGTGACGCGCGTCACGGTGCCGAAGCCTAGCGCGGTTCAAGATTCGGGTCCTTCGCTCCGATACCCGGTCGGAGCACCAGCACCGAGGGACCCCAGATACATGCCATCCCCCCGATCGTTCCGCCGTGTCGCCGTGGTCGTCGCGTTCGTGACGGCCACGCTCGGCGCTGCCGTGCCCGCACACGGTCGCACGGTGCTCGAGGGCCAGCTCGCCGCACGCGCCGAGGTCGACCGCACGATCGAGCATCTCCGGCGCGACCGCGCGCGCACCGTCGACGAACTGCTCGCGGTGATCGACATCGTGACGAGCCACTTGCGACACATGACGGGTCGTGGCGCCACTTCGAACCCCGAGCGGTTCGTGCATATGCGCCGGGATCTGGTGCAGGAGCGCAGAGAGGCGACGAAGCGCATCGAGCGGTCGGAGCGCTTCATCTCCCGCCGGGTACGCGCCTTGCAGGCCCGCCGGCGTTCGATCGACGCCTGGCTCGCGACGTGGGGCATCTTCCGGTACTGCCCGATCCGAGGGTGGCACTCGATCGCGGACAACTTCGGCATCACCGTGCGGCTCCCCGACGTACCCGTGCATCGGCATACGGGAAGCGACATCGCCGCGTACTCGGGAACACCGATCGTGGCGCCGTTCGATGGGTACGCGTCGTCGAGCTCGACCGAGCTCGGCGGGTACGAGGTGCGCGTTACAGGGTCGCGCGGATACGTCTACAACGCCCACCTCTCGTCGTACGGCACGCTCGGGTACGTGCGAGCAGGAACGGTGATCGGATACGTCGGCTCGACAGGTGACGCCACGACCGCGCACGACCACTTCGAGTGGCACCCTTACGGCGGCAGTGCAGTCGACCCACACCCCTACCTCAGCGTCAGCTGCGGCTGACGACCGACCACGTGCAACGCATCACGCTAGTCTCGTATGGACTACTTGCCGTTGACCGAGAAGTGCTGATAGTCCTTCTCGTTGGTCCAGTCACCACCCCACTCCCAACCCGCCGCATGGAATGCCCACCACACGCGATCGTGGTGTTGCACCATGCCTCGCCGGTCGTTCGATCGGTCGAGGTAGCGTCGACCCGCCGGAGGCGAGACTCCGCCGCTCCACACGTAAGGGTTCTGCACGGGGTTCAGGTCGAGCGCGCGTCCGTACGCATGCTGCGACCAGCGACAGCACACACCGGCGCGCCAACGGCAGTTGAACGCCGAGGTGTTGTCGGCCTTCATCGACCGCATGTCGACGGCGCCGTAGCGATCGACGAGCCGCATGCGCCTGATCGGGAACCGGTCGTCGTAGAGCCGGCGGAACACGCGCGCGATGTCATCGGCGTACCAGCGATGCACGACCATTCGCCCGTTGTGCGGCTCACGGTCGAACCCCCAGTAGGTCATGCGAACGAGCCGCAGATCGTCGAAGCCGACCGGGCATCCGGGACGCCATGAGCGCCCCGCCATGAGCTCTCGCGTGCCGGACCCGATCAGCGTGATGCGTGACTCATACTCGGGCGCGCCGGCCCGGGCCGGCGATCCCCACGCCACGATCACGGCTGTGAGCAGCGTGAGGGCAACGAGGCGGCGGATCACGGCCTCCAGCGCTCCCTTCATCAGGTTGTCGAACTAGTGGAGACGACCGGGATCGAACCGGCGACCTCCGGCTTGCAAAGCCGGCGCTCTACCAATTGAGCTACGTCCCCACGTCCCCACGTCCCGCGTCTCCACATCCCCAGGGGGATGCAGGAAACGTGGCAGAAATCCTCTCCCCACTCCAGCATCCGTCTGACATCGAGTCTAGCGAGCACGCGACCGACCCGAGACGACCCTTCAGCGGCCTCAGGCCTGATGCGGGAGCTGATCCCTCCGGACCCGGAAGGCGATGATCGCGATGAGCGTGATCGCGAGAGCGCGGAAGCCTCGCTGACGTAGGGGTGGAACATCAGCGGCTCGAAGGCCAGAATCGGCCGCGATGGATACATGCACTGCCTGTGGCGCTCCTGTTCCCGAGGCCGCACGCGTCTGCCCGACGTGCGGCGCGCCGGTAGCGGCCGGTCTCGACCAGAGCGAACGAAAGCTCGCGACGGTCATCTTCGCCGACCTGGTCGGGTCGACCGAGCTCGGCGGCTCGCTGGACCCGGAGCGAACGAGAGTGATGCTCGATCGCTTCTACGACGCCATGGCTGCAGAGATCCAAAGCGCCGGCGGGACCGACGAGAAATTCGCTGGCGACGCCGTGATGGCCGTGTTCGGCCCCGCATCGCTCGAGGATCACGCCGAGCGCGCGCTGCATGGGGCGCTGGCGTTGCTGCGGCGCCTGCACGAACTCTTCGGCAAGACACTGACGCTGCGGATCGGGGTCAACACGGGCGAGGTCGCCGTCGGCAAGCCGCGCGAAGGCAGCTCCTTCGTCACGGGCGATCCGGTCAACGTGGCGGCGCGACTGGAGCAAGCTGCGGAGCCGGGCGAGGTCCTCGTCGGCGAGCGAACGGTCGCGACCGCGCGAGGGGCGTTCGAGTTTGGGGAGCGTCGAACGATCGAGGCCAAAGGGAAGCCGGAAGGGGTCGAGTGCCGACGCCTCGTGCGCCGGCTTTCGCTGATGCGTCCGCGGGGCAAGGAAGTCCTCCGAGTAGGTCAGGCGGAGACGACGGGCGCCGAGGCGGCCTCGGTGTCGCGGGCGGCCTCACCGTCCCCTGCGGGCGGGGCGCCCAGGAGGTAGGCCACCACGTCGGCGGCCGTATACGCATGACGGTCCGCGCCCAGCAGGCGACCCAGCTCCTCGAGGTCGTCACCGGCCGTCACGATCGGCGGCTCCTCGACCCCCTGCCGGCGCTGTCCCAGGCCGATCGCCGCGGCCAGGCTGTTGCAGATGCATTTGCGGCCCGCCGTGTCGGACGGGTCACCGCCCTTGCGCACGTAGTCCTCGATGGGCTCCGCCGGGCAGCGGTAGCCGAGACGTCCGTCGGGGGCCACGTACACCTCTCGGAGGTACCCGAGGTCGCACCGGCGCTCGCGCGCCTCCACGACCTTGTCGTCCGAGAGCGTGCCCTCCAGCGCCACCACCTTGAACGGGAACCCGGTGGGAGAGGCGAGAGGATCGGTGAAGACCGTGACCCGGCCGGCCTCCGCTTCGGCGAGCACCTGTGCGCGGAGCTCGGGCGCCATGCCTGAGTCCTCGCAGAACGCGAACACCGTGCCCACCTGGACGCCGGCCGCGCCGGCCTCCTGCGCGCGCCGCAACCGCTCGGGCGTCGCCTGCCCGCCCGCGAGCCAGAACGGGAGCCCGAGCTCGCGGATCTTCTCGAGCTCGACCTCGTCCCGCGGTCCGTACACGGGCTCGCCGCCGACGAGCTCGCCCGCGCCCCGCGGCGGCGCGTTGTGGCCTCCGGCCGTCGGCCCCTCGATCACGAACCCGTCGACGCCCGGAGTCTTGCGCGCGAGGCTGATGGCGAGCGCCGTCGAGGCGATGATCGCGAGGAACGCCGGGCGCGCCAGCGGCGCGCCCGGCGCCGGCACGACGCTCCGCGGGTCGAACCCGAGGGCGACGCCGTCGCCGTCGGCGACATGCAGCGGCAGCACGACGGGCTCGTGCCCGGCGAGGCCGTCGAGCAGCCGCGGGATCTCGCGCGGGATCCCGGCGCCCACCAGCACGACGTCGACACCCGCGAGGAACGCCCCGTACAGCGTTGGCGGCGTCGGCATCTGGATCTTCTCGAGGAAGTTGATCCCCACGATCCCGTCGTGCCCCTCCTTCGCGAGCCACACCTCCACGAACCCACCCATCGTGGCGAGATCGAGGCTCCGACGGTGCGGCTCGGCGGCGAACATCGGCACGGCCTTGAATGACCGGCCGTCGTCGATCCCACCCTCCACGAAGTAGTCGGCGAGGATCCGCTCGGCCACGGCGGGCTCGGGGAAGGCCGCCATGGCCCTCCGGACGTCGCCGTCGGGGTCGCCGAGCTGCAGCCGGCGGGCGAGCACCACGTCGAGGGCCGTGCCGGAGACCACCCCGAGCTGACTGATCCGCGCGACCGCGCGTGCGAGCTGCCAGCCCGAGACCGCCACGCCCATCCCGCCCTGGATGATCGCCGGCCGGTGGATCATCGCGACACCGAGCTCGACGGCAGCTGCCCCGAGCCCGTAAGCCCTGCGAGGGTCGGGGATCCGCCGGAGGCGATCACGATCAGCGCGACAGCGGCCGGCGCGACCAGCACGGACAGGACGATGATCATGATCAGGGTTGGACTGCCCACGCAACTGAGGCTAGCAGCCCTAGTTTTCCGAAGAAGGCACGAAATGGCAGTAGGACGCCCAAGGCTCCTCTCATGGCTGGACTCGTGCGCCCCACCTTGACCAGGAGAAGACCGGGCCGATGGTCCTGCCTGACCCGGGACCATCGTCCCCTACACCTTCCAACCCCGGGAGTTAGCCTGGCTCGGCAACAGAGTAAACCAGTCCTTTAGAGGGACCGGATCCAGGAAGGGGGCAACACATGGGTACGGACGACAAGCGGGGCGCCCCGGGCGCGAACGAGCACCCTGCGCAGACCCCGAAGGCGCCCGAACGCAAAGTCGTGACCAAGCACGGCTCGGTCGTGTCACGGCGCACCGCGCTCGGCATGCTCGCCGGCGGGGCGGCCGTCGGCGTGGCGGGCACCAGGGTCGGCTTCGGCTCCTCCAGCGGCGGCGATCTGTCCGACGTGGCCAACGAACGTGGCCTCGACGGGGCCGCGGCGCAGGCCGCGCTGAAGACCTATGTCCCGAGCGGCGAGTTCGACGAGTACTTCCTCATGTCGTCAGGCGGTCACTCGGGCCAGGTATACGTGTTCGGCGTCCCGTCGATGCGTCTGCTCAAGGTGATCCCCGTGTTCTCGCCGGACTCCTGGCAGGGATATGGTTACGGGACAGACCAGGGCAACATCGTGCTGGGCGAGGGCTCCGACCCGGCCAAGTCGAATCCGCTCGCATGGGGCGACACGCACCATCCGGCCCTGTCGGAGACCGAGGGCGCCTACGACGGGCGCTGGCTCTACATCAACGACCGTGCCAACGGCCGGATCGGGATGGTCGACCTCCGCGACTTCAAGACCAAGCAGATCTTCGACGTCCCCAACCTGTCCACCTCGCACGGCGGGTGCTTCGTCACCCCGAACTCGGAATACGTGCACATCTCGACCATGACGCCGACCGCCGTGACCGAGAGCGGCTATGCGCCGCTGTCGCGGTACAAGGAGGACTTCCGCGGCTTCTCGACATGGTTGGCCATCGACCAGAAGACCGGCCGGTTCGACCAGGCGCAGAGCTTCCAGATCGAGCTGCCCCCCTACACGCAGGACCTGGCCGACGCCGGGAAGCTCACGAGCTTCGGCTACGGGTTCATCAACTCGTACAACACGGAGATGGCCATCGGCGGTGACATGAACGTGGACGGGACGCTGAACCCGGCCGGCGCGCTGGAGGCCACCACTACCAAGAACGACTACGACTTCATGCACATCATCGACTGGCAGAGGGCCGAGGAGGTCTTCAAGGCCGGTCGCGGGCTGACGACCCTGCGCGGGATGAGCGTCATCCCGCTCGAGGTGGCCGTCAGCGAGGGGATCCTGCACTTCGTCCCCGAGCCCCGGAACCCGCACGGCGTGGATGTGAGCCCGACGGGCGACTACGTCTGCGTCAGCGGCAAGCTCGACCCCAGTGCCTCCGTGTACTCGATGGACCGGATCAAGGAGGCGATCTCGAAGCAGGACTACCAGGGGAGCGATCCGTTCGGCGTCCCGATCCTGAAGCTGGAGTCCGTCCTCGAGGCGCAGGTCGAGCTCGGCGCAGGGCCTCTGCACACCCAGTTCGACAACGAGGGCAACGCGTACACGTCGCTGTTCGTGGACTCCGCGGTCGCCAAATGGTCGCTGGGACCGAAGGCCGGCAAGGAGGGCGCCGACGCCTTCAAGCTGATCGACAAGCTGCCGGTGCAGTACAACATCGGTCACCTGTGCACGGCCCAGGGCGACACCGTCGAGCCGGACGGCCGATACCTGGTGGCGCTCAACAAGTGGTCGATCGACCGTTTCCCGCCGGTCGGAACGCTCCACCCGCAGAACTTCCAACTGGTGGACCTGACGACCCCTCAGATGGAGATCCTGTCCGATATGCCGATCGGCATGGGCGAGCCGCACTACGTCCAGATGATCCACCGGGACAAGCTCAAGAACGTCATCCAGGTCTACGAGGTGGGCACCGATCCGCTGACGTTTGCGGCGTCGCCGTTCGCCACGGCGGCGGGAGGGGAGCGGATCGAACGCAAGGGCAGGGACGTGCACGTGTACATGACCGCGATGCGGTCGCACTTCACTCCCGACATCGTCGAAACGAAGCAGGGAGACACCCTGCACGTGCACATCACGAACATCGAGCAGACCCCCGACGCGACCCACGGCTTCGCGATCCCGCAGTACAACATCGAGGCCAGCATCGACCCTGGCGAGGTCGTCAACATCAGCGTCCCGATGGATCGCGCCGGATCCTTCGGGATGTACTGCACGGAGTTCTGCTCGGCGCTTCACCTGGAGATGCAGGGCTGGCTGCAGGTCGCCCCGCAGTGACCACATCCGATCGAGAAAGGGAGTTCATCGCTATGCGCACCCACCGGATAAACCACCTCACCGCCCTCACCGCCCTTGCGGCGGTCGCGGTCCTCGTGTTCGCCGCTTGCGGCGGGGGCGGCGGCTCGACGGTGACCGACACGTCGAGCGCCCCCGCGGCGACCGACACGTCGAGCGCCCCCGCGGCGACCGACGCGATCGCGCTGACGGCACCGGCGAACTCGGCGACCACCGGCTTCGCCGAGACCGCGATCACGGCGACGGCCGACACGTCGTTCACGATCCACTTCGTGAACGACGACCCGGGGATCCCGCACAACGTGCAGATCTTCGAGGGCACGGACAACAGCGGGACGCCGGTGTTCGCGCCGGCCGACGACGCGGTGACCACAGGGCCGGCTGAAACCGACTACGAGATCCCGGCCCTCGCCGCGGGGACCTACACCTACGACTGCGTGGTGCACACGACCTCGATGGTCGGCACGCTCACGGTGCAGTAGCGGCAAGAGGTGACCGAGGATGGCGGCCGAGCGGACCCGCACCGAGATCGGGCCGAGGTTGATCCGGATCGGGCTGGGTGTGGCCGCCGCCGTCCTCGTCATCCTCGCCTGGCGCCTGCCGATCTGGGAGGCCCGGCTCTCGGCGCCGCAGTATCCGGCAGGACTGTCCCTGACCGCCTACGGGCACGGCGTGGAGGGCGACATCCGTGAGATCAACGAGCTCAACCACTACGTGGGGATGCAGGCGTTCACCGATGCCGACGCTGCCGAGATGAAGCTGTGGGGGCCGGTGATCCTGCTCGGGCTGACCGCGGTCGCGGTCGCGACGGCCCTGTCACGTGGCTACCTCCTCGCGCGGCTCGCGCGGCTCGGGCTCTGGTCGATCCCGATCGGGGCCCTGGCGGACGTGCAGTTCCGGCTGTGGCAGTACGGGCACAGCGTGACCGGCGACGCAGCGATCCGCCTCGACCCGTTCACCCCCCTTGTGGTGGGTCCGACCAAGGTGCTCAACTTCACGACCTGGTCGTACCCGGGGCCCGCGCTCTGGTGCCTGTTCGGGGCGGCGCTCCTGCTCTCGTTCGCGGTACCGCTCGCTCACCGTGCGCGAGGATGGTGGATCCATCGCCCCATCGTGGTGTGGGAGCCGAAGGAGTCGAGCCGAGCATGAGGCCGATCCATGCGCTGGCGGTGCTGTTCCTGGCGGCGGCACTTTCGCTCCCCGTCGGTGCGGGCGCGACCGACGGGGCCGGGCACGACATGGGGGACCTGACGACCACGCCCAACGGGATGGTCTCGATGCCCGCCGAGCACCTCCAGGCCATGATCGATGACGCGGAGCCGGGATCGATGGTGGAGGTTCCCGAGGCCGTGTACGTGGGGCAGATCCGCATCGACCGGCCGCTCACGCTCGTCGGGCAGGGCCGGCCGATCCTCGACGGCGCCGGCATGGGTTCGGTGCTCAGGGTCGTGGCGCCCGACGTGACGGTGCGGGGCTTCTCGATCCGCGACTCGGGGCGGGGGCCCGTCGGGACACCGTCGGGTGTGATGATCAACGAGGCCGACCGGGCGGTGATCGAGGACGTCGACGTGCAGGACTGCTACATCGGCATCACCGTGCGCGGCTCCGCAGACGTGGTGATCGACGACGCATCGATCCTCGGGGAGGGCATGATCACCGGTGAGCTGCACGTAGTCGACACCGGCGAGCACGCCGGACATGACGTGGGAGACGTGGCCCCCGCCGCGCAGATCCGCGGCGACGGGATCTGGCTGTGGAACACCATCGACGCCTTGGTGCGCGATTCCACGATCGATACGGTCCGCGACGGTATCTACCTGTCCTACGGCACGGGAGCGACACTGGACAACAACACGGTGCACGACAGCCGCTATGCGATCCATGACATGTATTCGGAGGACCTCGCGATCCGGCGCCAGACGCTGCGTGGAAACCTGTCAGGCGTCGTGCTGATGTACGGCGGGCCGGTCGAGATGTCCGACAACACGATCCTCGAGTCGGGGAGCGCCTCGACCGGGTTCGGCGTGCTCGTCAAGGACGCCGGCGACGTCACGCTGACCCGCAACGTGATCGCCGACAACCGGGTGGGGCTGCACATCGATGACGCTGGCCGCACGGGAGGAGCTCCCACCCGACTCATCGACAACACGATCGCGATGAATCAGATCGGCGTCCTCCTCTACCCGTCAGCTGATGCCGTCTTCACGGGAAACGGGTTCGTCGAGAACTCCACCCAGGTGACGCTGGGAGGAGAGGGATACGCGCAGGTCGAATGGTCCGAGGAAGGCATCGGCAACTACTGGAGCGACTACAGCGGGTTCGACGCCGCCGGCGACGGCACCGGCGACCTCGCCCACGTGGAGAGCGGGCGGATGAGCCAGCTCGTGGCCGAGGAGCCGATCCTGCAGGCGCTCGAGTCAGGCCCGGCGTTCCGCCTGCTGTCCTCGGTCGAGGACAAGTGGTCGCCGATCGAGACCATCGTCCGCGACGAGGTGCCGCTCATGGCTTCGCGGGGGCCGGCGCTGCGGGGCGACCCAGAAGGCGGCCTGGTGCCCTTGTGGATCCCGGGGCTGTTGATGACGGCAGGATGCGCCTGGCTCCTGATGCGTGCGCGCCGGCCGCGGAGAGTGGCGATGGCCGGTGCCTGAGTTCGCGCGGGCCCAGGCGTTGCTCGAGGTGGAGCACCTGACCAAGGCGTACCGCGGCGGGTGGGGTCTGCACGACGTGAGCTTCTCCCTTCCGCCCGGCGTGATCGTTGCGCTCGGCGGACCCAACGGCAGCGGCAAGAGCACGCTCCTGAAGTGTCTCGCCGGGCTGTCGCGGTTCGACGGGACGGCTCGTCTCGACGGCGAGGTCCTCGATGCCCGACCCGGTTCGCGCCGAATCATCGGGTTCCTCCCGCAGAGCGTGTCGATGCCCGAGGCCTCGACGATCGGCGAGGTCCTCGACTTCTTCGCGGCGCTGCGAAGGGCCGACCGGGACGACGTCCCGCTGCCCGAGGGGTTCGTGCGGCCCGACAGCGACCTGATCGGCATGCTCTCCGGAGGTCAGCGACACCGGGTGTCCCTGGCGGTCGCGCTGCTCGGTCGCCCGAAACTGCTCCTGCTCGACGAGCCCGCCGCGTCCCTCGACGAGAGTGGGCGGGCGGAGTTCTGGACGATGCTGCAGACCCTGCGGGACCGTGAAGGCGTCACCTCGATCGTGTCGAGTCCCTCCCCCTCGGAGCTGCGGGGGGTCGCGGACCGGGCGCTGCACGTCGACGACGGCCGACTCGTGCTCGAGGAGGAACTCACGGTGCAACGGCTGGCGGAAGCGGCGACGCCCTGCGCCGACGGATCCCTGGAGGCATGCTCATGAGCGCGTCGTCGACGCCCGGACCGACCCGCGTGATCGCGTCGTGGGAGTACCGCAGCTCGGTGCGGGCCCGCTGGGTTCTCACGATGGCCGCCGTCTTCGGCGTCCTCTGCGTGGTCGTGACGCTGCTCGCGTTCCGAACCGTGCGCGAGCTGGGGCTCTCGGGAATCGGCCCCGCGTCGGCGACCCTGGTGAACCTGGGCGTCCTGCTGCCATCTCTGATGGGGCTGCTGCTCGGCGCCGGGTCGCTCGTCGGTGCGCGAGAGCAGGGCATGCTCGCGATGATCTGCGCGCAGCCGCTCCGGCGGTCCCAGGTCGCAACGGGCGCGTTCCTCGGGCTCACCGGTTCACTCTGGACGACCCTGGGGATCGGGTTCGGATCCGCCTTGCTGATCATGGCGGGGGTCGCCAAGAGCGGCGACGTGCCGGCCCTGATGACCCTGATCGGTGCGACGCTCGGCGTGGCTGCCGCGAGCGTGGCGATCGGCGTCGCGATCTCTTCCCTGGTCGGCAGCCGCGTCCAGGCTGTGTCGGTGGCCGTGGCGCTCTGGATCCTGTTCTCGCTCGGCGTGGATCTCGCGCTCGCGGCGCTGGCGCCGAGCGTGCACATGGGCCCCTCGGGGCTGCTCGGCGCGATCCTGCTGAACCCGCTCGAGGCCGGTCGCATCCTCGCCCTGCTCGGCACGAACTTCCAGGGCACGGCGCTCGGGCCGTTCGGCGCGTACCTGATCGCCACGTTCGGCGCGGTGGGGACGGTGATCCTGCTCGTCGGGGACTTGGTCGCGTGGACCGTCCTCCCGCTGCTTGTGGCACGATGGGCGCTGCCGCGGATGGATCTATAGGAAGGAAGGGGCGTCGATCGGCACGCCCACCAGCGAGAGAGACGACACATGCGCCTGTCACGAGAGAGCCGCTACGCCATCGAGGCGCTCAGCGCGCTCGCCACTCGTCCGCCCGGGGAGCTCGTCGAGGCGAGGGAACTCGCCGCCGAGGCAGACCTGCCCGCGCCGTTCCTTTCCAAGATCATGCGGCGGCTCGCGAGCGGCGGAGTGATCTCCTCGGTGCGCGGCCGCGGCTATCGGCTCGACCGCGAGGCCACGATCGTGTCGCTGAGCGAGATCCTCGCCGCCGTCGAGGGCAACGACGTCATCTGGGAGACATGTATCTTCTGGCGCGAAGAATGCGAACCGCAGAACCCGTGTCCCTTGCACTTCCAGTGGGCGGAGATCAAGCCGGGCTTGCAGTCGGTGATGGGCTCGATCACCTTGGCCGACATCCGTGACAACGGCCTGGCCGAGGCGGCCCGTCATTCCTCCCGGCGGGATCCGGACTAGAGCCCCAGGTAGCGCCGGGGTCACCCGCCCCAGATGGCTCGCGCGCGGTCCGAGTCCACCGGCCCGAGGCCCAACAGCGGGAAGAACCATGCCTTGGCGAGCGCCAGGCCCGCGCCGGTGAACGCCAGGAGCACGCCGGCGTCGCCGATCTCGTGGCTCGCCCAGCCTGCACCCCGCAACGCCATCAGCACGAGCCCGGCGTTGAGCAGGATCAGTTGCAACGGCGCCGCCATCTCGAACGCCGCAAGCCAGCGCCGTCGCATGTCCGGATGCGCCGGTCTCGCGTTCGGCAGCAGGTACGACCAGGCGCCGAGCAGCACCTGGATGAGCCAGCCCCCGACGAACGCGACGAGGAAGTTCGAGCGGAAGGCATCGAACCCCTCGGGTCCATGCATCAGTGCCCAGGCGAACGCCAACGACCCCGATACGAACCAGGCGGCCGCCGCCACCATGTGCAGGGCCGCCAACGGCGCCTTCCATCGACGTTCGACGCGGAGCACCGAGATGACGAGCCAGGCGAGGCTGAGCGATCCGGCCGCGTAGGCGATGCCGCCCGCGGCGAGCATCGGCGTGAGGTCCAGACCCCAACCGAGGAGCTGCATGAGCAGCCCGCCGACGAACAGCGCCATTGCGACCTGACCTCTCCAGCGAGGCATGCGCACGCGCAGGACGGTCGGCAACAGCGTCACGAGCGTCCCGACCACGGTGAGGGACGCGAAGCCGAGCACGTTGAGCGTCATGTGCGCTCGCCTCACGTGCACGTACGTCGCGCCGGCGACGCTGTGACTCCCGAGCAACGCACCGAGCGTTCCGCCGATCAACGCGGCCAGCACTGCCGCCCCGTAGGCGGCCATCGGTAAGGCGTGCCGCTTGTTCAGGGCGCGCCCCCACGAGCGCCACAGCATCCACGCGAGGATCCCGGTCGCCGCGACGAACGCGGTCCCGCCGACGACCACGAGCCAGGGGATCGAGAAGGGCACCCCGACGACGATCGAGGTCGTACCCACCACGACCAGGCCGAGCTGCGCCCAGCTCACCCCGGCGGGGGGCGCCGGTGTCGCGGTGAGTGCAAGCATGAAGTTCTGCATCGCTCCCGAGATGGCGGTCGTCACGGCGCCCGCGAGCGTCAAGTGAAGCGGCAGCCAGATGCCCACCCGCCGTTCGGGAGGGAGCAGGAGCGAGACCCCGGCAAGCGTCAGCCAGGCGCGCGCAACCGTCTGGTACACGGCGGTGGTCATCCTCGGCCGCACGTCAGTCGATCGGGACTGCCCATTTGTCGAGCGACTCCTCGACGACCTCGGTGCTGGACGACGTCGAGACGTCGAACCTCAGCTTCGCCATCATGCCTCCTCTGGTTCGCCACCGGCACGCGGTGAAGGGCGGGGCCTCAGGCCCCGCCCTTCGGTCCGTTCGACGGATCTCAGTACAGGTACTTCCGATCCTTGACGAACCCCAGGCCCTGCCAGGCCTTGCCGAGCCCGTAGTAGCGGCCCGCGTTGGCCAGGAACAGCCCCGTCAACACGCCTGCCTCGATGATGTGATTGTCGAGGATCGGGTTGTTGTCGGGCCAGATCGCCGTGGCGGTGTAGAAGATCGCCATCCACGCGATGCCGCCGAGGGCGGCGAGCCTGACACCGATCCCCAGGATCAGCGCGAGGCCGATCCCCAGCATCGAGAGCATGAACACCCAGTCGACCCAGCCTGCGGCCATCGGGCCTGCGGCACCCATCTGCGCCCCAGTGATCGTCTCGTAGAAGCCCTTGAACGGGCCCTTGAGCGCGAAGCCGAGGACACCGGCGGTCGGAGACCCACCGTTGACCCATGCGTCGGCGCTGCCGAACACGATCGCGCCGGTCTCGGCGTCGCGGCCAGTGGCGAACCCAAGCCCGAACAGCTTGTCGACGAACGCCCAGAGGAACGTCCATCCCATCGCCACCCGCAGGAACCCGAAGACCCGCTGCAACCCCTTGGTGTGGATCGGCTCCAGCCGCTCCATCGGGGGCATCTCGACCGCGGTCACGTCCCGCGTCGTCTGCATCGTTCCCACCTCCCTTTCTGTGTCCATATCCATACCCGCAGCATGTGCGAGGTGGGAGGCGGCGGCACCGGTCGGACGACCCTTCCTGGGCAGGACTTGCCTAGGTCGGCGCAGGACCTTCGGACCGCGCAGGGAGCTACTCGAAGGTGCCGGGAAGCGTGGTGTGGCTGGCCAGGTACGCGGCGGCTTCGGCGCGTCTGGCCACCTCGAGCTTGGACAGGATCGAGCTGACGTAGTTCTTGACGGTCTTCTCGGCGAGGCGGAGCTCCTCGCCGATCTCCCTGTTCGTCCCTCCGTCGGCGATCAGCGTGAGGATCCGCTCCTCCTGCGGAGAGAGCCGTGCGAGCTTCTCGTCTTTCAACAGATGCTTGCCCTTGCGCAGCCGGTCCAGCACGGCGCTGGTGACGCTCGGATCGAGCAGGCTGTCCCCTGCACCCACCGAACGGATCGCACGCAGGAGGTCGTCGGAGCGAACCTGCTTCAGCACGTAGCCGGACGCGCCCGCCATGATCGAGGCGAACAGCGCCTCGTCGTCGGCGAACGACGTCAGCATCAGCACGCGGGTCTCGGGATGATTCGCGCGGATCTCGCGGGTCGCCTCGATGCCGCTTCCATCGGCGAGCCGCACGTCCATCACCACGACATCGGGGCGCGTGCGTTGGGCCTCGTCGATCGCCTCTTGCACGGTGCCGGCTTGCGCGGTGACGATCACGTCGTCCTGGGTATCGAGCATCGCCTTGATGCCGTCACGCACGATCTCGTGGTCGTCCACGAGCATGATCCTCAGTGGAGGTGTCCGACCCATCGAACCCGATACTAGCCGGACACCGACGGCTCTCCGAGAGGAACCTCGACCAGCCGCTCCGCCACGCGGTCGAGGAAGTCCTTGAGCGTCGCTTCCGCCACGCGGGACAGCACGGCCCGATCGAGCGCCCGGCCCATCACGCCGAGCGGCGGCACGTATCGGGCGCTCATCGCGAGCTGAGAGCGGCGCGGCGCGAGCGGCGCGATCTCGAGATCCGCGTCGAGCTCGGGGAACAGCCCGGCCGCATCGACCGCGGTCCACCGCAGCGGCACGACGGTCTTCGTGGCGGCGTGGACCGGTTCGCCGAGCTCGACACGCACCCGACGGCGGACGCGGACCCTCTGGCCGAACCCGACCTCGGCGAGCAGGTGGTCGCCACGCTGATTGGCCTCGCTCGCAAGCCCGGGGAGCCACGCCTGAGGGTCGTCGAGCAGCGCGGCCTCGACACCGGCGGGGTCCATAGCGATCTCGACGAAGTACCGGGCGAACATACGGGCCAGTGTCGGACATGGCGCGGCACGGCGGAGGGGCCGAGGGTCCCTGTCGTCACGGGCCCATCGGCCGCTGTCCCCCGCGCCGATCGCGGCGAGACTCCGATGGACGCGTACGGCGTCACACCGTTCTTGTGTAGGGAAGGAGCACCACGATGCACAGGATCCGAACCGCGTTCACAGCGGGTGCAGTCGGACTGACCTTGGTCGCCGCCGGCTGCAGCGCGACGTCCCCGGCCGAGGGAACGGGAGCAGAAGTGCAAGCACAGGCCGCCCCGGCCGCCGTCGAGGTCATGCTCTCGGACTTCGCGATCGAACCGGCATCGATCGCCGTGCCCGCCGACACGCCGGTCGGCATGACCGTGATGAACCAAGGCGAGGCACCTCACACGTTCGGCGTCGTCGTCGACGGTTCCACGATCGAGACCGAGGTCATCGACCCCGGTGCCCAGGCCACGTTGGACCTGCCGCCGCTCGCCGAAGGCAGCTACGACGCGCTCTGCACCGTGTCCGGTCACGCCGATCTCGGCATGGTCGCGACGATCGCGGCGGGGGCGGAGACCGCAGCGGCGCCAACCCAGGCCAGCATGCCGGCCGAGCAGATGGCCGCGATGCACGAGCAAGGGGTGAAGGACTTCCTGGCCGGCGATCAGACCGACACGCAGGGCGGTCAGCTCCTGAAGCCCACGATCCTTCCCGATGGCACGAAGCAGTTCGACCTGTGGGCGTTCCCGGTCAAGTGGGAAGTCTCCAAGGGCAAGTTCGTCGATGCCATGTCGTTCAACGAGCAGGTCCCCGGGCCCGAGATCCGAGTTCGGCAAGGGGACAGGGTTCGCTTCGTGCTGCAGAACCAGTTGGACGAGCCGACCACACTGCATTTCCACGGCGTGACGGTGCCGAACGAGTTCGACGGCGTGCCCTTCGTGACGCAGGACCCGATCATGCCGGGGCGCTCCTGGACCTACACGTTCACGATCAATGATCCGCCTGGCTTCTACGTGTACCACTCCCACTTCAACTCCACCGAACAGGTCGGGCGGGGTCTCTACGGGGCGCTCATGGTGCTGCCCGAGAAGGGCTCCTGGTCCTATCCGTCCTTCACGACCGACGCCGCTGGTCACCTGCGCACGGGCGCCCCGGCAGGCATCGATCGCGAGTACACGATGTTCCTCGGCGACGGTCCGCTCGGGTTCACGCTGAACGGCAAGTCGTTCCCTGCGACCGCGCCGCTCACCGCCGAGCGCGGTGACTGGGTGCTGCTGCACCTCGCGAACGACGGGGCGATGCTGCACCCGATGCACCTGCACGGCTATCACTTCGAGGTGGTCGCCCAGGACGGATTCCCGCTCGCTCAGCCGTATCTGGCCGACACGCTGGTGGTGGCGCCGGGACAACGGTTCGACGTGCTCGTCCACGCCGTGTATCCGGGGGCATGGGCGTTCCATTGCCACATCCTTCCCCACGTCGAGGGACCTGAGGGCATGTTCGGCATGGTGACGGCGCTGGTCGTGTCGTAGCCGGACGGACTGTTCGTGACGCTACAAGGGGATGAGGGCACGCACGGTCGTGCCCTCTCCCTTGGTGCTTTGGATGGTGAACGACCCACCGAGGCCCGCCACGCGACTCTCGAGGTTCGCGAGCCCCATGCCCGAGTGAGGCCCGTCGACGTCGAAGCCGGCGCCGTCGTCGTCGATCTCGAGCACGGCGCCGTCGTCCTTGCGGCGAAGTGACACTCGGCACGTCGTCGCCCCCGCATGGCGGCCGACGTTCGAGAGCGCCTCGCGGGTCAGCTGCACGACATCGGGCGCCTTCGAGGCGAGGGCCGATGCGAGGGCGGGATCGAGATCGACGATCGTGACGACCTCGGTCTTGGTCTGGAACTCCTGCGCCAGCTGCTGCAATGCCTGGCCGAGGTGTCTGTCGGCCAGGATGCCCGGGCGCAAGCCGAAGATGTAGTTCCGCAGGTCGCGGATCGCCCTATCGACCTCCTCGACGGCGCCCTCGAGGCGGCGAGCGACCTCGGGGTCATCGGTCGCTGCTGCGATCCCCTGCAGTCCCATGCCGACGGCGAACAGCGACTGGATCACCCCGTCGTGCAGCTCCTTCGCGATGCGCTCCCGCTCCTCGAACAGCTCGAGACGTGCCAGCTTCCGTTGGGCTCGCTGCGCCTCTTCGTAGAGCCGCGCATTCTCGATCGCGATGCCGGCCTGGGAAGCGAGCACGACGAGCGCGTCCTGGTCCTGCTCGCTGAACTCTGACGCGTCTTTCTTCTCTGTGAGGTAGATGTTGCCGAACACGGTTCCGCGGGCCACCACCGGAGCGCCGAGGAACGACCGCATGGGTGGATGGTTGGCAGGGAATCCCACCGAACGAGGATCCTTCCCGATGTCGGGGAGGCGGAGCGGGCATATGTCCTCGATGAGGACCCCCAAAACCCCGTGGCCGACGGGGGGGTCACCGATCGCTGCCCGCTCTTCGAGCGTCACGCCCACGGTGATGAACTCCTCGATCGCCCGATGGTCAGGCGTCAAGACCCCGAGAGCCCCGTACCGCGCATCGGTGATCTCGACCGCCAACTCGACGATGCGCTGCAACACCGCGTCGAGTGACAGCTCCGATGCAAGGATCATGCCTGCTTCGATCAGCGCCTGGTCCCGTTGGCTCGAAGGGGTGCCCGCGGACATCGTCGCAGCGTACCCGCGCCGCGGAAGCAGCGAGGGAAGAGTCTTCAAGACCGACCGAGGGTTCCATGAGAACCCTCGGTCCAGGCGACGGATACTCAGGCGAGCTACGCATCGGATCAGCTCGGCAGAGACCCGCCGGGATGCTCGATCGATGCATCGGGTCCCGGGAACACGAGGCCCTCATGGCCCGTGTCCGACCACCGGACGAGGAACGGAGGGGTCCCCTCCTCCCCGTGGATCTCGAGGATCTCCGCGTCCCGCTCATGCTCACCGATGTGATGGCCTTGGATCACCAGCTTGTCGCCCACGGTCGCCTTCATGTCGCCTCCCCTTCCCGTCAGATCGCTGACTGCGGCCCGGTATACCTTCCGCGAACCCGTCGTTCACCCCTGTACCCCCCGGGACCATGGGGCAGCGTGTTGGCGTCCGCGGAGGCGGCACCGACATGGCTGCCGCCTCCAGATCACGGTTCACCGAGTGACGAGGACCGGAACCTCTGCGGCGTGGATCACCCGATGGGTGACGCTTCCGAGGAAGAGTCCGCTCCAGTCGGACAGGCCGCGGGTGCCCATCACGATCACATCTGCGCCCTCGGCCGCCGCAACATCGACGATCTCTCTCGCGACAGTTCCGATCAGTGCGGTTCGCACATCGCCTCGGGCGTTGACATCGGCTTCCTTGAGGCCTCTGACGGTCTCGTCGACCAGCTCGCGTGTCTCCGTCGGCGTCTCGATGTCGACGATGCCCGCGCGTGCAGCGAACTCCCGCTCACGAGCGTGGAATACGACCACCTCGCCACCCGACGCCTTCGCGAGATCGGCGGCGAGCTTCGTGGCCCGCCCGCTACTCTCGGAGCCGTCGACCGCCAAGAAGATCTTCTTGAACATGGCATTCACCTCCCTCCTATCCCTAGTCTGGCCGAGGAACGGGGTCGCCGTGAGGGGCGTCCGACCCTGCCGCTCCGGGACCTTCTGTTCGTTCGGCCGTTGGCTCCTCCGGCCGGAGGCGTTACAGATCCTTGGCGCGGCAACGCCCGCCGCGGGGAAGGACGCACCACGGTCGCGCCACGCCCGTGAATCCCGACAGCGAACATCGGACCGGGTTCTCTCGTCGACGGCGCGCCGACCAGACCTTCGAGGCGGGGCTCTGTTGACGAGAAGCCGGTGCACTCACCCATGTAGCGCATGATCTCGCCTCCTCGTCAGCCAGCATGGCCTGATGAGCGTGTGCGCACCGGGTCGAAGGTCCCGAGAAGCGAGGGCCGTCCGGCACCCCGGGATCGGACGCCACCCAGAGACACTTGAACATCGAAGGACCGCACGCATCGTGATGCGATGCGAAAGGGAGGAGATGCCACATGGACAGGACGAGCTGGGACCGGATCGTAAGCGCAGCGGGAGCGGTTGTGGCGATCGCCCTCATCGTGATCGGCGCCGCTGCCGTGTACGGGGGTGACTTCGGCAGGGACAACGTGCAGGATCGGCTGCGGCCGGAGAGAGTGGTGTTCCCACCTCTCGATGCGATGACCCCTGAGGAGCAGGAGCAGCTCGGCGACTTCGCCGGTCAGACGGTCGACACCGGACCTGAGGCCGAAGGCTTCGCCCGGTACATCGGAGGGCACCTCGCAGAAGTGAACGAGGGCAAGACCTACTCGGAGACGAGCGCAGCCGCCCGGGAGGAGGGACTCGATCCTGACACGGCTGCGGAGCTCCAAGGGAAAGCCGACACCCTGTTCAAGGGCGAGGCGCTCCGATCGATCCTGCTGAACGCCTACGGATGGTGGACGGTGGCGACCATCGCTCTGTACGTGGGCATGGCGCTCATCGTTGCCGGAGTCGCGCTCGCGGTCTTCGCATTCCTCGGCTTCCGCCACGTCCGGCGGACCGCCGCCGTGCCGATGGTCGACGTGGCGTGATCGGTCTCGGAACGGTCAGGAGCGAGCCTGAGGACGGCCGACTCCTCCTCGAATGAGTTGAAGGAAGAGCTCCAGATATGCACCGAGGTAGCGCGTCGGCAGGTACCGCCTAGACGGGAACTCGCCCTGTGACCTGCGCGCCCTTCCCAGGCTGCGAGTGAACCCTGAGTGTCCCGCCTATCGCATCCAGTCGGTCGGCCATGCCCTGCAGACCGGTCCCGTAGCCGGTCTGGGCAGGATCGAACCCGTCGCCGTCGTCGGAGACCTCGAAGGTGAGTTCCCCGTCGGCCTGGGCGAGGCGAACCTCCGCTCGGGTGGCGCCCGCGTACTTCGCGACGTTGTTCAGCGCCTCCAGGGCGCAGAAGTAGACGGCCGATTCCACGTCCGGGGGGTAGCGCCCGATCCCCTCGGATCTGACCTCGGTCGGCACCGAACCCTTGCGAGCCTGCGACTCCAAAGCGGCCGCCAGCCCCTTGTCGGCGAGCAGGGGTGGGTAGATCCCCCGGGCGAGGTCACGGAGGCTCTCCAGCGCCTCCCCCGTCTCGGTCCGAAGATCCGTGAGCATCGTCTTGGTGGCGGACGGGTCGCGCTCCGCGAGGGACTCCGCGAGCCGGAGCTTCACCGCTAGCGCGCCGACATGCTGCTGCGCTCCGTGGAGACTCCGCTCCAGCTTGCGACGTTCGTCGTCCTGAGCGGCGACTAGGCGTTGGCGGGAGTCGCGAAGATCGGCGATGAGCGCCGCGTTTCCACGCCCGAGGCCCGCCTGCGAGCCGAGGTCAGAGACAAGCATCCGCTCGGGCGGGGTGAGGGACTCGCCCGGCTTCTTCTCGATCGAGACCGCCCCGAGCCTCTCGCCTTGGTGGCGAACGGGCACGATCTCGTCCGGCAACCTCTCGGTCGGCTTCGGGAACGCCGGCGCGCGCACAACCTCGTCGAGCTTTGCGTCGAGCCCGGCGGCGATCGCATCGGCGAGGCGCGCCAGCGCCTCATCACGGTCCTCGTAGACGAACCGTACCGAGTGCCCGTTCTCCTGAATCGTCAGGTGGTAGACCTGCATGGCTTCCATGTTAGTCCTCGTCGTTCACACCCCCACTGCCACCAGTCCATCGCGGCCTCGGGTACAGGGCCTAGCCTTGGACACGGGGGGCGGCCAGACCACGAGCTTCCTCCCGCGCCGCCACTGCACGAGGACCATCTCGTGACCGACCTGCAGGTCCGTTGCGGGATCGATATGGAACCGCCCGAAGAACTTCCCGCAGTCCAGGGCGCAGGCCGCGCGGTACAGCCACTCGTCGCCGGCCGGCGGCGGCCATCGAACGTCGAGGGCAAGGGAGATGTGTCCGTGCGCTACCTGGTTCGCAGCCCCCTTCCGCATGCGGCCCGATCGGGTCATCGTCGGCATAGGTCCGCGGCGGCGACCAAGACGGATCAACCGGCAGATCGCGCGGCCGATCGGGGACGTGCTGGCAGTTCGTCGTCGGCCTAGGACCGGCAGTATTGGGGCCGCCACGATAGCCGCACCCGGGGCACGTCCTCATGGCATCTCCCGATGCACTACGGCACCGCGATGTCTAGGGTCCTCATCCACTCGCGCACGTTTTCGACGTGGGATCGGGGCTCCACGCCATGTTCACAGGTCGCGGGGTCGGGACATGGGGGGTTCCCCTCCATAGTGAGGAAGTCGAACCTGCAGGAGTCGCAGAACACGTTCAACTCCTCAGGAAGGTACGGGCACTCGCCCCAGGAGCAACCCCGTTCGCCCTCTCCTGTGCCGAAGTTGTAGTTGCACTGAGGGCAGGGCCTGAACTGCTTCCATCGGTCCAGCTTCCGTGCCATCTTCGTCCTCCCTTCGCCCACGACGGTAGGTCGGGGGAACGGCCAGCGGAAGGGGCTTCGGCCCCCCAACCGGGGGGCCGAAGGACCCGACCCGCAGTCCTTGGAGCCGTCATCCGCCGAGCTCGCGACACAGCGAGCCACCGCGCGGACGATCAGGGAGAGGAGAAACAGCTTCCGCGCATGCTACGGATCGGCGAGCTGGAGGCGGATCGGAGTTTCCGACCCTACAGGTTCCGCCGCGACGCCTGCTAGATACCGCGTGAACCATCCGGCGGCGAGCACGGCGACCCGCTCAAGCGCGCCCGGCTCCTCGAACAAGTGCGTCGCTCCGGGCACGACCTGCAGCTCGCTCGGGGCGCCGAGCAGTGCCTGCGCGTCCCTGTTCAGCCCGAGGACGACTCGATCCTGGCCCCCGACGATCAGCAGCGTGGCCGCACGCACGTCGGCGAGGCGGGATCCAGCCAGATCGGGTCGCCCGCCCCGAGAGACGACGGCCCCGATCGTGTTGCTCAGCTTTGCGGCTGCGATCAGAGCGGCAGCGGCTCCGGTGCTCGCCCCGAAGTAGCCGACCGGCAGGCCGGCAGCCTCCGGCTGACGGCGAAGCCATCCAGTCGTCTCGACGAGGCGATCCGCCAGGAGGCCGATATCGAACACGTTCGAGCGGTCGAGTTCCTCCTCGGCCTTCAGCAGGTCGAAGAGCAACGTCCCAAGTCCCGCCTCGTTCAGTCTGCGCGCGACCGAACGGTTCCTCGGGCTGTGGCGACTGCTGCCGCTGCCGTGGGCGAACAGGACGAGACCGGTCGCCCGGGCAGGCATCGCCAGATCGCCCATGAGACTGACCGAACCGAGGTCGATGTCGCAGCTCCGCACGAAGGGGCCGTCGGCCCCGACCGACGTGAGCTCGCCGTCGGGCTCCGACAGGACCCGGGTCACTTCCTCATCCGTGACCTGTGGGAACTCGTCGTAGAACTGGCCAACCGCGAAGAACGCCTCCTCCGACTTGAGCACGACCATCTCGTCAGCGAGGGACCGCAGCGCCTCGACGGCACGCGGCGGCGCCGCCGGCACCGCCAACACGACGTGGCCCGCGCCCCTGCGCCGCAACACCTCGATCGCCGCCCGGACCGTGACTCCGGTGGCGATGCCGTCGTCGACGACGATCACGGTGCGACCCTGCAACGGGACGGGTGAACGATCTCCGCGGTAGAGGCGAACCCGCCGCTCGAGCTCCGCACTTTCCGCACGGATGACGTCCTCCATCTCCGACGGTCTGATCCGGGCCATCGCGACGACCTCTTCATCCACGACGGTGACGCCGCTCTCTCCGATCGCTCCGAAGCCGAGCTCGGGGTGCCAGGGGACGCCCAGCTTCCGGACGACGAGGACGTCCAGCGGCGCTTCAAGCGCCCGAGCCACTTCCGCCGCGACCGGCACCCCTCCCCTGGGAAGCCCGAGGATCACGGGCGAACTGGCCCGGAACTGCCTGAGCCGCTCGCCGAGGCGGCGCCCGGCCTCCACACGGTCGCGGAACATCGAACTCACCCCCGTTCGGAGCGATCAGAGACCCTGCCCCACTCCGTACCGCGGAGCAAAGGATCGAGCATCGTCGGGGACAGGAGGTCGCGACGATGTAGATCAGGGTCGTGACGGCCGTTCCCAGGTACGTCGCCCTGGGGATCGTCCGCCCCGGATCTTTCACCTCCTCGGCCGGCACGGTCGCCGACTCGAGCCCGATGAACGCCCACAGGGTCAAGCCCACTGCCGCGGTGATGCCCTCGAGCAACGTGAGGGCGTTGCGTCCGGTCGACCCCGTAGCTTCGAGGAACGGTGTGAAGTGAGCCGTGTCTATCGAGAAGAGGCCGATCACGGCGATCAAGGCGAGCGGCACGAACTTCAGGATCGTCGTCGCAACCTGGACCCGACCTCCCTCACGCACCCCCAGGATGTTGACGAAGGTGAGCAGCCAGATCGAGCCGACCGCGAGCAGCGCCATGGCGAGGTTGCTGTCAGCGAGCCCCGGCCACACCACAGTGGTGTAGCCGACGAACGCCGTCGCGATCGCTGCGTTGCCGACCCAGGCGGCGATCCAGTAGCCCCACGCCGTCTGGAACCCGACGAAGTCGCCGAACGCTCGGCGTGCGTATGCGTACGGTCCGCCGGTCTTCGGGTAAGCGCGACCCATCGTCGCGAACACGCCGGCCAGGAGCATCGCTCCCACGCCGGTGACCACCCACGCCAGCAGGGCGCTGGAGCCGTAGACGAGCGCGACCCCTGCGAGAGCCGCAGGAAGCAGGAACACCCCGGACCCGATCATGTTGCCGACCACCATCGCGGTGGCGGTCTACAAGCCCATCTCGCGCTTGAGCTCGGATCGAGGTCGAACAGTGGGACGTGCGACACGCGGTGTCATTCTGTCCCTCCTTCTCATGGGCGGAGAGGTCGCTCCTCCCTTCCTGCTCTGAGCGTAAGAGCCGGACACCACCCGGCCCCCTGCTGAAGGTCCCACCGGCTGGGGGCCACCCGGTCGCTGTGGGCCCCTCGAGGCGCGCATCCTGGGGGCGGACAAGGAAGGCGGTCATGACGCTCGAGACACCGCACCGACGCTCCCGGGGCCCACTCGGCCAGGAACGGATCGACCGCAGCACCGACCACGAGGGACCCAGGGCCAGCAGTCCGTCTACCTTCGGGACCATCGACCCGGGCTGAGCGATGCTCGCGCGCCTAGCGTGAAGGCATCACCTACAGGAACGTGAAGGCATCACCTACAGGAAGGGGATGGTGGTCATGCAGCGACGAATCATCATCATGGGAGCCGCGGGTCGCGACTTCCACAACTTCAACGTGGTCTACCGGGACGACCCGCTGACCGAGGTGGTCGCCTTCACGGCGGCCCAGATCCCGTTCATCGACGACCGCGTCTACCCGGCGCAGCTCGCCGGGCCACGGTATCCGAACGGCATCGAGATCCACCCTGAAGAGGAGCTCGCGGACCTCATCGCGGACCGGAAGGTCGACGATGTCGTGTTCGCGTACTCCGACGTGTCGTACGAGTACGTGATGCACAAGGCGAGCGAGGTCATGGCGGCGGGCGCCAACTTCACGCTGCTCGGGCCGGAGGCAACGATGCTCACTGCCTCGGTGCCGGTGGTAGCCATCTGCGCCGTGCGAACCGGTTGCGGCAAGAGCCAGACGACGAGGTACATCGCCGACCTGCTGAAGCACGAAGGTCTGCGTGTGGTCGCGGTGCGACACCCGATGCCCTACGGCGACCTGGTTGCCGAGCGCGTCCAACGCTTCGCCACGCTCCAGGATCTGGACACAGCGGGCGTCACGGTGGAGGAACGGGAAGAGTACGAAGCACACATCCGTGAGGGCACGATCGTGTACGCGGGCGTCGACTACGGCGCGATCCTCGAGGACGCGCAGCAGGAGTGCGATGTCCTGCTGTGGGACGGCGGCAACAACGACCTGCCGTTCTACCGACCCGACGTCCACATCACGATCACCGATCCGCTACGCCCGGGCCACGAGCGCGCCTACCACCCTGGTGAGGCCAACGTCCGTATGGCCGACGTCGTGCTGATCAACAAGGTGGACGTCGCTTCGCCCGAGAAGGTGCTCGAGGTGGAGGCCTCGGTCCGAGAGCTGAATCCCGAGGCCGACATCCTGCACGCGAACAGCGCGCTGACGCTGGACGAGCCCGAGCTCGTGACAGGCAAGCGTGTGCTGGTCGTCGAAGACGGACCAACGCTGACCCACGGGGGCATGAAGTTCGGCGCCGGGACCGTGGCAGCCCAACGGGCCGGCGCAGCCGAGATCGTCGACCCTCGCCCCTACGCGCACGGCACGATCGCGGAGGTGTTCGAGCGCTACGACGTCGGCGCCGTGCTTCCAGCACAGGGTTACTCCCCCAGCCAGCTCAAGGAGCTGGAGGAGACGATCGCGCAGACACCGTGCGACACGGTGGTGATCGGCACACCGATGGATCTCCGTCACGTGATCCAGATCCAGCAGCCGACCGCGCGCGTGACATACCGACTGGAGGAAACAGGATCGCCGAGGCTGAAGGATGTGCTCGCACCGATCCTCGTCGGAGTCGAACACTCCTACGCGATCTGAGGAGGTCGAGCACCGACCAGGAAGGACACCACCTCCGACCCGGACCCACCTCCTAGAGGAGGTGGGTCCTTCCGCGTCCGCGGTGGCACCGGCGCGACCAGGCCTTCCTCGCTTCTTCCGCGCCGGCCAGGATCAGAGGAGTCGTCAACACGATCAGCCAACCGACAGCCGTCGGAGACCCGCCCCCGAGCGCTCGCGAAATCACCGGCACGTATAGGAAGCCGGCGAGCGCGAACGCCTCTACCCCGACCGCGATGAGCAGCAGCCGGTTCCCGAGGACGTCGCTGAGGGCCGAGGCCGTGTCGCTGCGGCAACCGAAAGCGTTGGCCATCTGCATCGACACGATGGACGAGAAGAGAACGCCGCTCATGGTGGCCAACTCCCGTCCGGTGGAGGGAAGGGACTCACCGACACTCCACCCGAACAACGCCGCAGCAGTCACGAGGGCAGCACCGATCGACACGATCGCCTCGATGGGCCCGAGCCAACCAAAGGCACGCAGAAGCACGGATCGATCCAGCAGGTGTTCAAATCCGCTGCGCGGATGACGCTGCATCGTGCCGGGCGCCGGCCGTTCAGCGCCCAGCGCCAAGGCGGGCAACAGGTCGGTCCCGATGTCGAGGGCAAGCACCTGAAGCACGGTCAACAGCAGTGGGATCCTGCCGCCGGAGAGCGCCCACACGACGAAGGGAGCGAGCTCCGCGACGTTGTCCGTGAGGTGGTAGGTGAGGAAGTGCCGCGTGTTGTCGAAGGCGCCTCGACCTTCCTCGACGGCCTCGACGATGTGCGCGAAGTTGTCATCGAGCAGGACCAGGTCGGCAGCTTCCCTCGCGACATCGGTGCCCGTGATGCCCATCGCGACACCGATGTCGGCTTGCCGAAGTGCCGGGGCGTCGTTCACACCGTCGCCCGTCATCGCGACGACGTGGCCGGCTCGCTGCAAGGCCGCCGCGATCCGCAGTTTCTGCTCTGGACCGATCCGCGCGAGGATGCCGAGACGGACATCGGCCAGGGCGTCGCGAAGCTCGTCATCGTCCTCTGGAAGTGCTGAGCCCAGCAGGAGACGATCGCCGTCGATACCCACGGACCGGGCAACCGACGAGGCGGTGTGTGGATGGTCCCCGGTGACCATCACGACCCTGATCCCCGCCTCACGGCAGCGCGCTATCGCCGAAGGCACCTCCGGGCGGATCGGATCCTCCAACCCGACGAGACCAAGGAGCGTCATCGAACACTCGGCATCCGCCGAGGAACCGGGAGCGGCAGAGGGGGTCACCGCTCTCCTAGCAAGAGCCAAGACGCGGAGGCCGTGGCCTGACAACGCATCAACTCGAGCGAGCACGCCAGCGGTGCGAGCGGCATCCATCGGTTCGTTCTGATCGCCGACGAGCTCGAGGCTGCATCCGTGCAGCACCGATTCTGGCGCTCCCTTTACCAAGAGCTCGAACGAGCCGTCCGGCAGGGCGTGCAGCGTGCTCATCCGCATCCGACGCGAATCGAAGGGAAAGCTCCGAACGCGTGGAGTGCGCCTTGCTTCCTCCTCGCGACCGACGCCTCCCTTCCGAGCGAACGCGACGAGCGCCCCCTCCGTCGGGTCCCCGACGCAGCGCCACTTGCCCTCCCCTTCCTCGAGCTCGGCGTCACCGCACAGCGCGGCCGCCCGCAGGATCGGCGACAGACGGACCTGATCAGTCGCGGAGACCGGGCGACCCCGCGCGAAGAGTGAACCCCCCGGTCGCCAACCGAGTCCGGTGGCCTCGATCAGGTCCATCTCCGTCGCAAGCACCCGAACCGTCATCTGGTTCGTCGTCATCGTCCCCGTCTTGTCGGAGCAGATGACCGTGGTGGCCCCGAGGGTCTCGACCGACTCGGATCGACGAACCAGTGCTCCCCTGCGGGACATCCGCAACGCGCTCATGGCCAGCGCGAGCGTGACGGTCGGCAACAGTCCTTCGGGCACGAGCGCGACGATCACGCCGACCGCGAACAGGAACCCGTCCCGCACGGGGGTTCCGAGCCCGAGGGACACCCCGAAGAAGAGCACGCCCGCGGTGACGGCGAACGCAGCAACGATCTTCACCGTGCGGTGGAGGTCCGTCTGAAGTGGGGTGGGTCGGCGGACCACGTTCCCCGTCATCTGCGCGATGCTCCCGAGCACGGTCGCAGAGCCGGTTCGCAACACGATAGCCGCTGCGGATCCCGCGACCACGTGCGTCCCGGCGAACACCAGATTCTCGGCGTCGGACGATGGCTCCGGGTTGCTGTCTAGTACCGAGGCCGTCCGCGCCACGGGCACCGACTCCCCTGTCAGGGTCGACGTGTCGACCAAGAGCCCGTCCGTGGCGATCAGCCGGGCGTCGGCCGAGATCCGGTTGCCTTCCCCGAGGAGGACGATGTCGCCCGGCACGAGTGCCTCGGCGTCGACGCGAGACCTGCGACCGTCTCGCATGACGTCGGCCACCGCCGGCATCAGCTCCACGATCGCCGCTGCTGCCTTTGCCGCCCGTTCTTCCTGCGCGAAGCTGAAGACACCGTTGACGAGGACGACGAGGACGATCGCGATCCCCAGCTGCGGCATGCCGCCGATCATCGCGAGGACGGACGCCAGCCAGAGCATCACCGCGAAGAAGTGCGTCAGTTGAGACACCAGCTTCGCGATGAGACCGCGGCCCGCCGGTTGGGGAAGACGGTTGGGACCAACGAGGTGGAGGACCGCTGCCGCTTCCTCCGCCGACAGGCCCTCCGCCCGTGTCCGGAGGAGTTGCATCAGCGCCTTGATCTCGAGCCTGGCGGCGACCTTCAGGGTCAGGGAGGGCTCAGGTGGGGACGGTGGGATAGCTACGCGATGATTCTCGTTCGCCACGTGCACCCCGCTCGTTCCGTGGTGATCACCATCCAACCCTGGGAAGAGGGCCGAACTCGAGGAGCGTGTCATCCTCGATCCGATTGAGCCTGGTGACTACCTCGACCGTTCCAGCGATGCGTCGGACTCGGTCGACGATCGACGGAACCTGCGAACAGCGTTCGACCTGGCCTTCGAGGGTCACGATACCCTCGTTCACAGTTGCGTGGACCGCACTCGCAGGGATCGACATCTCTCGCTGCAGCACGTGGGTCACTTCTTCGGCGATCTCTGCATCGTCACGCAGGAACTCACGAACGAGATCCAACCGCGACACCACTCCGAGGAGACGACCGCTCGGGTCGCAGACGGGCAGGATCTTCGCCCTATGTCTGCGCATCAGGCCGGCTGCCTCCGCCAGGCACGCCTCGGGTCCGATCGTGATCGCGGGCGCTGTCATCAGGTCGTGGACCGCAACGGCCTGGGCTCCTTCCGACGTAGCGATCGGACCCTGCGACCCTCGACCACATGCGGTCGCCCGAACGTCTCGTCACGCACGATGAGATCGGTCTCTGACACGACCCCGACCACACGCTCGTCGTCGTCGACGACCGGCAGGGCACTCAGCCGGTGATGGGACATCAACCGGGCGACATCCTTAGAATGCGGCACCCCGCCCGATCGAGATCGCCTCAGGCTTCATGACATCACGTACGAGCCGTGTCATCGTCCTCGTCCTCCTCTCGGATCACGCCCGGGCCCACGGCCGGACCTCTCTCGTCATTTTGGTCGAAGCGGGTCCATGAGTCAGGGCCGAGTGGCCCGTGTTCGGGAGGCCGCGACCCATCACCGTCGGGCCATCCGGCCAGTGGTGCGAGCGCTCTCCTTCGCCCCGAACGAGACCTCGGCTCTCGTTGAGACGCGGGGTCGCGAAGGCGAACGCACCCGTCTTATCGACCTTCGTGTCGGAGTCCTGGCCTGGGCGTTCATCGGTCTCGCGGCCGTCCTGTCGACGACGATCCTCACCGGCTCGACGCCAGGGTCCGGGGACTGGGCCCCGGTCTACGTCGGCAACCTAATCGGTGCCCTCGGCATCGCGCTCATGGTGTGGCTGCCCGAATGGTGGAAACAGTCCGACGGCGCAGTCGGTGCGACCGCTCTGTCGATCGCTGCCGCGAAGACTTCGCTCCCGTCCGGCGGAGCACTCTTGGTCGGCCTCGTCCATTGGTTCGTCTACCTCCGAGATCGGCGCTGATCGCCCAGCGCTCGCAACGCATTGAGGATGGCGGCTACGTCGATGAACTCTTGCACGACAGCGCCTCCCACGGGCCCGAAAAGCCCGAAGGCGCCGAGGAGCATGAACCCGAACGCGAGCCCCATGCCGAGGACCGCGCTCTGGATGGCGATCGACCTGGACCGCTGTGCGATGGTCACGGCGTCGACCAGCCGGTCGAGTCGGTCCGCCACGAGGACGACGTCGGCGGCTTCGGAAGAAGCCGTCGCACCTCGCGCACCCATCGCGACCCCGACATCAGCCGCAGCCAGGGCAGGCGCGTCGTTGATCCCGTCACCGACCATGATCGTCGTGAGGCCGCCGCGTCGTTCGGCCTCAGCAGCCTCGATCTTCTCCTGGGGAGAGAGCTCGGAGAGGACTTGGTCGACGCCCAGAGAGGCCGCGACCGACCGCGCCACATCGGAGTGGTCTCCCGTGACCATGATCACTCGCTCGATCCCCGCTCGTCGCAGCGATCTGATCACCCCTGGCGCCTCCGGTCGAACGGGGTCGTCGATCACGATGGCGCCGGACACCGAGCCATCGAGACCCACGAAAGCGCACGAGGAACCATCGAGCTCGCAGCGGGCGCGCACGTCGTGCGCACGAGCCGGAAGGGGCGTTTCGGCCCTCACATGATCCGCCGTGCCTACCGCCACCGCCCGCCCATCGACATGGCCTCTGATCCCGGCTCCATGCCTCTCATCGACGGTCTCGGGGAAGCTGAGCGGGAGCTCTCGCTCGTGTGCGGCAGCGACGATCGCCCCGGCGAACACGTGTGATGAGACCTGGTCCAGGGAGGCTGCCAAGCGGAGCAGCTCCGCCGGGTCGATCTCACCGAAGGCCTCAACATCCGCCACGTGAGGCATCCCCATCGTGAGCGTTCCCGTCTTGTCGAACAGCAGGACTCGGCCGCGGCCCAGTGTCTCCAGTGCGCCCCCGCCCTTGACGATGATGCCGAGTCTGGCGGCGCGAGAGATGCCAGCCACGATCGCAACGGGTACCGCCAGGATCAGAGGACAAGGGGTCGCGACCACGAGCACCGAGAGCGCTCTGCTGGGGTCGCCCGACACCGCCCATGCAGCGCCTGCGAGCGCCAACGCCACAGGCACGAAGATCGCCGCGTAGCGGTCGGCGAGGCGTGCGGCCGGAGCTTTGGAGGCCTCAGCCTCTCGCACCAACCGAACGATGCCGGCGTACGTGCTCCGCTCGGCTGTCGCGGTGGCTCGCAGATCGAATGCAGAACCGGCGTTCACCGCCCCGGAACTCACCGGGGCTCCAGCATCGCGCACCACGGGCCGTGATTCCCCGGACAGCGCCGAGTCATCGAGGACCGCAGGAGATCCTTCCACGACGCCGTCCACGGGGACCACATCCCCCGACTTGACGAGGAGAAGGTTCCCTTCGTGAACATCTCCGACAGGCAGGGACACCAGTCGGCCGTCTTCGTACCGGGTGACCGTGCGGGGTGCCCGCTCGAGCAAGGACGAGAGATCGCGTCGGGCCCGCCGATTGGCGAAGGTCTCAAGTGCCCGTCCGCTCGCGAGCATGAGCGCGATGATGGCGCCCGCCAGGTACTCACCGAGCGCCAGCGAGCCCACGATCGCGAGCGCCGCGATGATATCCACACCCGCGGTCCGTTTGACGAGGCCGGCCACGACCCCTATGAGCAGCGGCACCGATGCGATGGTCGTCGTCACGGCCCACGCCAGATCGGCGGCGCCCTCCATACCCGCCAACCACAGGAGAGCACCGGCCACGACGCCGACCACCGACGCGCCGAGCCAGAGGAAGGTCAGATTTCCTGGTGAGCGGAACCTCCCGGCCGCGTGCACCTGGTGACCGCCCGAGCCCTTGGCCGACTTGATAGAACGCGTTGCTCTCTCCCCCATCCTGAAGTTGCCGCCACACTGACGACCGATCGGGAATCATAGGGTTGAGAGCGCAGACCTGGTGGCGGAATCTGGTCTGGTACCGGTCCTTCTGCGGAACATGGAGATTCCCAGAACCCCCAGGAGTTGCGCCGGCCCTCTCTCGTCTGTCGTTCGCGCAGCGCCGCCTTGCCTGCGAGCTCCCATCCCTTCTCCTCGTTCGGACCTAGGAACTCGGCCGAGGCGAGAACCAGACCAGCTCCGATCGGGAGCGCCACCCAACCGAGCCAGGTCGCGACCGCAACGCCCTGCAGGACGGCGATCCCGACGAGGCCGGTCCAGGCGCCGGTGAGCAGATAGCCGAGGTGCTCGCCGACTGAGATCGTCGCTCCCAGAGAGCTCGAAACTCAATCGGCCGACGCGCGAAACGCCGTGACGGCGTCTTCCGCCGTGTCGAACACCATCTGCGGGCCGAGGCGCTCGAGCACGTCGGCGCGTTCAAGGATGTCCCGGACGCCGGCAAGGAGGTCGACCAGCGCCAGCGCGATCCCGTGATCGTCGAGTTCCCGGTGCAGCTCGACGAGCATACGCGCGGCGGTAGCGTCGACATCGGAGATCGCCGAGGCGTCGACGACGAACCACCTCACGTCGACCTGCTCGACGAGACGTCGCGCGCTCTCGAGGAACCGCTCCGAGTTGGCGTAGAAGAGCGGTCCGTCGAAGCGGTACACGACGAGACCCGGCTCGGTGATCGCGCCGGGGTAGCGATCGATGTCGAAGAACCCCTGCCGGTCAGTGACGAGCCCGATGACGGCTTCGTGAGGTGTGACTCGGCGTCTCATGAAGTCGAGGATCGACAGCACCACCGCGATCACGATCCCCTCGAGCAGCCCGACGATGATGGCGCCAACGGTCGTCGCGAGGGCGATCAGCAACTCGGTGCGACGGATCCGCCACAGCGCCGCCAGCGCGGAGAGGTCGATGAGCCGGAGCACCGCCACGAGCACCACGGCCGCAAGGGCCGCGATGGGCAGGCTCCGAAGCAGGTCGGTGAGGAAGAGCAACACCCCGGCCATCAGCACGGCCGCCGTCACCCCTGCGATCTGCGAGCGTGACCCCACCGACTCCGCGACGGCCGTGCGGGCCGCACTCGCGCTGACCGAGATGCCGCCCGACAGGCCCGAGGCGAGGTTGGCGCTTCCGAGCCCGACGAGGTCGCGGTTCGTGTCGACCCGGTAGCCGCCGCGTTCAGCGAACACCCGCGAGCACACGATCGTGTCGGCGGCGGCGATCAGTGCGATGCCCGCCGCCGGCAATGCGATGGAGGCGAGATCCTCCGCTCGGAACGGAGGCCATGTCAGGCCGGGCAACCCCGACGGGAGTGCGCCGAGCACCTCGACACCGTGGGTTTGCATGTCGAAGACATCGACGGCCACCGTCGCGAGCGCCACGGCGATGAGTGCTCCCGGCACGGTGGCGCTCCACACGCGTGCACCGACGATCACTCCCACGCATGCGAGACCCACGATCAGCGTGGGCACGTTCGTCTCGCCGAGTCGGCGGGCGATCTCACCGAGCTGTTGGATGCTGCTGCTCGCCCTCAGATCGAAACCGAGCACCTTGGGAAGCTGGGTAGCGGCGACGACGACGGCGAGCCCCGCTTGATACCCCAGCAGCACGGGATGCGAGAGCAGGTCCCCCAGGAACCCGAGGCGGAGCACACCAGCCACCAGCAGGATCACGCCGACCAACACGGCGACGAGCCCCGCGAGCGCGGCGTAGGTCGCGGGCCGCCCTGCGGCGAGCGGAGTCACTGCGGCAGCGAGCATCGCGGCGGTCGAGGCGTCGAGCGCGACGACAACCTGGCGGCTCGATCCGAGCAGCGCGTACGCGACGAGAGGGAGCACGCAGCTATACAGCCCCACGACCGGCGGCAGGCCCGCCACCTCGGCCATGCCCATGCTGAGCGGGATCGCCACGGCGGCGATGAGGCTCCCGGCGACCAGATCCCGGCCGAGCCACGACCTTCGGTAGCCGTCGAGGGAACGGAAGACCGGGAACGTCCAGCGCAAACCCGGTTCAGGGTTCGCATCGGAATCCTTCGACATAGGATCGCGTCGGCGGTCGGACTCAGCGGTCGAAGGAACTCGCCTCTGCTTCTTGCTCCATCGTCGTGAGCCGATCGTAGTAGTCCGAGAACTCCTTCAGGTGCGCCCAGGCGATCTTGCCCGAGATCAAAGGGTCGTCGTCGGTCACGACCGTCGCCTGCAGCTCGGACAAGCCGTGCCGCGGCACGCCACTCTCGTGTTCATGGATGGCAACACCATCGGTGATGAACTGAGACCTCGTGTCCGTCATGGCGTCCCCCTTTCGTGTCTCGAAGCGAGGCTACCGCCGGAAGAGTCGGGCGCGACGTGCTGAGCGGTCTTCTCGTGCCGGGACTTGCGGGATCAGGCGCTTCGGTGCCGGTGGAGTAGGTTCGCCCGTGAGATGTCGACGCACGAGGCGGTCATCGAGGTTCGCGGCTTGACGAAGCGCTACAGAGGGCTCACGGGGCGTGGAGGATCTGACCACTCGATCTACCTCGGGATCCACGCCGCACGGCCGGAGCGACTGAAGACGATCCTCCGCCAGCCGGTGGATTCCTGAAGACCAGACGTGATGTCTCTGCGCCGAGATACACCTGCTGAAGGCCGCGGCCCGTTCGAACGGCTGAGGCCCGTCGCGCTCGTCGCCGCGGGCTACGGGGTCGCGACGGTGGCGTGGGTGTTGGGGGGTGGGCAGCTACCAGGCGGACGGTGGCTCGCCGTGCATCTGTTCACGCTCGGCATCGTGACGAACCTGGTTCTCGGGCTGAGCGACCACTTCTCGCGCGCGCTGACGCATCAGCCGGGCACGACACCGAGGTGGCAACTCGCGGCCACGAACGCGAGTGTGTTGGCGGTGCTCTGGGGCATTCCGTCGGCCGCGCCTTGGTCGGTAGCCGGCGGTGCGACGTTGCTGACCTTAGTGGTGCTCGCCTCGTACCTGCGGCTGAGCCGTCTCCGGCGGTCCGCGCTCGGGCCTCGATTCGCGTGGGTGGTTCGGATGTACGAGCGGGCGCACGGGGCGTTCCTGCACGGGGCAGTGCTCGGAGTCCTGATCGGAACGGGGGTGCTCGATGGGCGATGGATCTTCGCCGCGAGAACCGCGCATCTGCACGTGAATCTCTTGGGGTGGGCCGGACTCACGCTGCTCGCGACCGTGGTCTTCTTCGGCCCGACGATCGGTCGCACGCGGATCAGGGAGGGTGCCGACGATCGCGCCGCTCGAGCACTGAGGTTGGGCGCGACGGCGCTTACGATCGCCGTGGTCGCGCTCCTCGGGACCGGGTTCTCCGGCACCCTGAGCACGGTGTGCCGACTGGTTGCCACGGTGGGACTCGCTCTCTTCGCGTGGTCGGTCACGGTCGTGTGTGTACCGGTGTTCCGCACGATGCTCGCCGCGCAGTCACCCGGCCGGTGGCCGATCCTCGCCACGGTCGTGTGGTTCCCGCTCGTCGCATGGGTCGACGTCGCTGTCGTCGCGACCGGAACGTGGCGGTGGCTCGAGCCGTTGGGCGCGGCGATGTTCCTCGGGGTGCTCGCGCAGGCGATCACCGCGTCGCTCGGCTACCTCGCGCCTCAGTTAAGGCCATTCGGCCCTTCTCGGGACGCGGTTCGGGAGCGCGCAGAAGCGCGGATCCTCGTTCGCGCGCTCGCGTGGAATACCGGAGTGGTGCTCGTCGTCGCGGCGGCGGTCGCCGGCCCCGCCGCGAGGGGCGTCTGGGCCGCAGCCGCGAAGGCGGGCTGGACCCTCGTGCTCGCCACGGTACTGCTGCAGGTCGTCCTCATCGCCTCAGCGTGGCGAACACGACGCCCGTAACGCCGGCCGAAGACCCCTCAACGCGTGCTGCGCCATCGCCCGTGAGCGCGGTCTAGGCCAGGCACGTCATAGGCGGTGCCGAGGCAAGCCCCTGCGGATCATCCGGCGGACCCCTTGTCGGTCGATGAGGGGACACCGGCATCACTCAACTGGCCGACACGAGGTGCCGATAAGGGAATCATGGAAGTCCTTCCCGGTGACCTCGTCGAGTTCGCCGGACCCTCTGCTCCGGTCCAAGGATGGCCCACGGCGGCGGAGAAAGGCGCCGTCTTGGCGGTCGATGGAGACGGTCCCGTCCGTGTGGTCTGGGAGAGCTCGAACGCCCTTGTCGTGTGGCCCGCTGAGTGGCTCCGAAAGCTCACGGATCACGCCCCACCATCCGACGAGGGTGACGCCACGGCGTCTGACTTCGTGGACTCGTGAACGGGCGCTTCAGGCGTGGGGCCTACGCTGGAACTCTGGACCGAAGCTGACAGTCATCCTGCGCTTTCCACCAGCGCCGACCGAGCGAGGCGCCGGGCTGGCATAGGACCTCGGGCGCCTGGCACCGCCGGCGCTCAGGAGTCTTCTTCGAGCGGTGGGACCCGGTCGGTCGAGTGCTCGCGTCGCGGAAGCGCGCCCGCCGCGAACGCGAACCGGATCGCCTCTTCCAGCCACGTGAGCCGTTCATGCGGCGTGGTCGCCAGGGCGGACTCGAGCTGCATGCTTCGGTGGTCCGCCCATCCGTCCGGTCGGGGCTCGCTGGCGCTGGTCATCGTTTCGCACGTGTCGCGTCGATCGCTTCGAGAGCTTGGATATCCGTGTGATCTTGCGGCCGAGCCGCGAGCCGCTTGAGCCGGATCAGGTCGGCGATCGACGCGACGCGGGGCCGAGAGTCGCCGAGCTCGACGGTCTCCGACCGTTCCCAGAGCTCCTCGAAATCGATCGGGTTCTCGACGAAGACATCGACCGAGAGCAACGGTTCCTCGGGATCCCACATCGAGAACACCTTGCCCCGTTCGTCGATCCAGTTGGCGCGGACCGCCGGATCGGCGAAGCCGGCAGGATCGACGGGGAGCCGCGGTCGCAGACCGAGGTCTCCCAAAGCCGCCATCGCGACGCTCGCTGCTTCGGGCGTCAGATCAATCGCGATGTCGAGATCGGCGGTGAGCCTCGCGTGTCCGTAGAGCACGACCGCGACACCACCGACGACGACGTAGCGAACACCGGCCGCTCCGAGAGCGTCGAACACCGGTTCGAACAGGGCCATCGTTCGACTATAGCCCGCTCGTTTCCCCGGTCCGGCTCGCGGGTCGGCGGCGGGAGTTCGGACGTTCAGCTTCCGCCGAGGCCGAAGACGCCCAGTCGCCGTTCCCCTGCCGCGTCATAGGCAACGACCTCGGCCTGAGCCGCGAGGCAGGTGGCCGCCCCCACGTCGACGTTCGCGGCCCAGGCGAGTAGCTCTCCCGAAGCCCGGGAGGAAGCCCCGTGGACGTACGCCAGTGAAAGGTGCGCGATCCACGCCTCGATGCCGATCTCGTCGCTGTATGCCGATACAAGGGCCTCTCGCTCGACCCTGGCCCACAGATCGCTCATCGCCGAGTCGAGCGTCGGCGTGCGCACGAGGCGCACGACGGGGATCGCTCCGCCTTCGTCGAAGACACCGAGGCTCTCGGCACGCATCTCGATCGGCGCCTGCGAGGTCGCCCAGTCGGAGACGGCGGCAACGATGCGCGCCTCGTCATCGGAGGTCAGGGGTGAGCCAGACGAGCCGAACGCCTTGAGCGTGGCGTGCGCGCTCGGCACCATCGCCCGAGCACCGCGGAGCTTGTCGAGCGCTTCCCCTTGCCATCGCGCGAACGCGTCTGCGAGGTCGGCGACCGGCCGCACGATCACGTAGGCGGTGCCTTCCGCCTCGCGAAGCATCGCCTCGTCGACCACGATCGGGGCTGTCGACGGCGCCGTGCGATCCTCGACGTCGAGCCACTGCACCAGGCCCTCATGGTTCAGCCCGATCTCGACTCGCATCGCGCCACCCCCCACGGTGAAGGAACCACGCAGCGGGGTCTCGGGCTCGAGCGAGGGGGCGGCCTCGAGCGGACCGTGGCGCGACGCCAAACGGGCAGCATCTTCGGCGCGGCGCTCGAACGACTCGTTGAGAACGGCGTTGTCGGCGAACATCGCGCCGGCATCGGCATCGTTCCAGGACGAGAGCAGCGCGGTAGCCTCGATACTTGCTCGAGAGAGCGCCGGTGACGCTTCGATGGCATGCGCCGGACCGAGGTCGTCGAGATCGGCGAGCACCTCGAGGGCCTCGACGCAGGCCGCTTGCATGTTGGCGTAGGTCACGTTCGCGAGCGCGATGACCCCAACGCCGTGCTCGGGCAGCCAGCGCATGTGTGAGCCGTAGCCCGGCAAGCCCCCGCTGTGGCCGACCGAGATGCCGAGACGCTCGTCGATGCGCACGGCGAGGCCGATGCCGTAGCCGGTGACGGCCACCCGTGACGGCCCGTTGGGCGAGGGCCGGAGTCGCGCCAGCTCGTCGACGCGGCGGAGCTGTTGCATCTCGCGTCGGGCCCAACGTGGAAGCGGGCCGTCGTCGGGCTCGCTTCGTGGCGGGAACGCGTCGGTGAAGACCCCCACCCAACGCGCCAGGTCGCGCACGGTGGTCCAGATGCCGCCCATCGGCGCGATGGTGCCGTCGCCGAGCGGGTCGGCCTCATGCATCCACTCACCGTCCTGCAGGCGATAGGGCTCCGCGACCTCGCCCGACGCGGGCCGCACCCACGTCGTCCGCGCCATGCCCAGAGGTTCCAGCAGGGCCGACGACACGAGCGATTGTGGGCGCACCCCAGCGACGCGCTCGATCACCCTGCCGACCAGACCCCACCCGAGGTTCGAGTACTCGAAACGCACGCCGGGGGTCCAGGCGAACTCGGCGCCGGTGGCGATCAGGGCGTCCATCTGCTCGTCGGTGAGGTCGATGTGACGATCGGCCCATGCGTCGTCGGTCGGCAGCCCCGATTCCATCGACACGAGGTGGCGCACGGTGAGCGGCGGACCGTCAGTCGTGGGACCGCGCCACCCTTCGAGCTCGGGCACGTGCATCGCGACGGGGTCATCGAGGCCGATCCTGCCGGCGGCCACCAGGGTCATCATCGCCGCGCCGGTGAAGCTCTTCGTCATCGACGCGATGCGGAAGACGCTGTCCACGTCCGGGGTATGCCGCGTGTCTCGTTCGACCCTCAGCGTGCCGAGGCCCCCGCCGGCGACGAGCTCTCCGCCGCGGACCAGCCCCCAAGCGACACCCGGCGCCTGCGTGCGCCGACGCCATCGCGCGAAGACTCCCTCGAGCGCTTCGTCGGTCGATGCCATCGGATGCGTAGCCTACGAGGACACACGACCCCGGCCGGGCGCCACGATATCGGTCTCGAGGGCCGCGTGCTGCGCCCGCTCGTTCGTGGGCTGTTCGCTGCCGCCGGCGTGCGGACGACCGGCGAAACGCGCGCTGGCGCCCGCGAGTGGTACGCGATACACGACTTCCGCGAAGCCGACGCAGCCGCATCGATCGAGGGCGTCGACCTCGGAGCGCCGGCGCCGTGCGCACCATCGGGGTTCGGTTTCAGCGAGTTCCCTGCGGGACCCGCGCTCGTGCGAGTCACCTCGATCTTCGAGATCGAAGAGACGGCGATCTCAGGAACGTTACGGCCCGGCGACGCTCGGTGATGGGCTGGGCGGGCTGGGTGACATACCGGGGCGCCATTGCTCGACGGACCCCTCGTCGGGAGCGCGGTCGAGGCACGTCCGCCGGCACGATCTTCCGGTGAAGCTAGTCGTGGCCCACCAGAAGTAGGAATCGCGTGAAGGCCCGAAGTCCAACGACTTGATCGGCAGCGCGACCGACACGCCGTCGGGCGACTTGCGGCGAACTGCGACCTTGCGCAGGTACACGTCGCGCCGATCACGCCGGTCGCGCCAAAGCATCGCCTGCAGCTCGGCGCCGGTGCTTCGCACGAGCACGAAATACTCAGGCGCGGCGTCGGCCTCGGTATCGAGGAAGACGTAGGCGTTACCGCGATCCCAGATCGAGGCGGCGGTCCACTCGGCAAACGTGATCACGGTAACCTCGGTGCCGCCTTCGTGGTCGATGCGCACACGCTGCACGTCGAGCGCGCCTTTCGTGTCGTTGGGGTCTGCGATGTCGCCGTGGAACCCCGGCGCAGCCACGGCGATGACCGCCGCGAGCACGAGCAGCACCCCGACGAGGAACGGCACGACCGATCGTTCGGTCACGCCCGCTTGCCCTGGCCCAGCCATCTGACCGCCGTCCACGCCGTGAAGCCTGCCACGCCGAGTCCGGCCAAGGTCAGCGCCATCGGCAGCACCTCGCCGGGTCCCGGCCACGCGGGCCAAGACAGGAGAGGCTGTGGCGCTTCGCGCATGGTGACCACGAGCGCGACGACGGCGAGCCCCCCATTGCGCAACAACAGCACGGGTGGCGCGACGGGTTCGCGTCCTCCGAAACATCCGCACGGCACCTGCGGACCGAACCGGCGCCAGGCCCGCAGCGCTTCGGCGGTGAGCACGGTCAACAGGGTCAGGGCCCAGATGCCCGCGGCCCTCGTCAGCCCGGAGGCGGCCAGCAACGGCACCGCGATCTCGGCCGCAGGAACCGCGAACGTCGCTGCCCCCTCGACGCTGCGCGCGAGCCCGTGTGCGGCGAGCGTTCGGCGCCAGGCTTGCGCGTCGAACACCTTCGACGCGGCCGCCCACGCGAAGGCGATCGCGAGGCCGGCCGTCGCGAGCGAGGCCCATCCGTCGCCGGCGCGCACGGCCTGGGCCGAAGCGAGCACGGCCACTGCGGCCGACGCCGCGCCGTTCGCGATCGCTCGCCGGCGCTCGGGTGCTGCTGCGAGCCTGTCGACCAGGCGTCGCGAGTCTTCCTGCGAACGAACATGGGCAGCACGAGCGGCCGAGAGCCCTCGCGTGAGCCCGAAGGCGCCAACCACCACGGCACCGAGGAGCGGGTCGCCCGATGCGAGCGCAGCGAAGGAGACCACGACCAACGTGCCGTGTGACAGGAAGGTGAAGAACCCGATGCCGAGCCCGGCGCCGTACAGCGCGGCGGCGATCGGCCACGAGAAGAAGCCTCGCCACCAATCGGGCACCTGGCGGCGGAGCTGCGGCACGGCGGCGGTCACGCGAGGAAGCTCCCCGAACGTGTACACGACGGCCACAGCGGCGAGGGCAGCCATGCCCGCCCTGCCCCACGGCGCCTCGAGGAACACCCCGAGCACACCTAGTCCGGCGCCGAAGAGTGCGGCGGTCGCCGTCGCGCCCACGACGTGCAGCGCGAGCGCCACGGCCCACCTGAGGCGTCCCCCGTACACGACAGGGGTGATGGTCTCCACCATCGACAGGCCTCAGGGGCCGTAGAGCGCCGACCATCCGGCGATCGCCGATGCGGCGACGAGCACGGCGAGCAGAGCCACCGCGAGCGCGTCGCCGCCCAAGGCGCCGCCCAGCGCGCCGGTCAACACGTCTTGTTGAGCTCCCGGTACGTGATGCAGAAGACCTTGAGCGGACGCGGGCAATATCCGCGAACGGCGTAGTCGCCGTTGATGCGGATGTCGGAGCGTGAGCAGCAGTCCTGGATGTGGCGAAGACGCCCCTTGCAGCATCTGGTCCATCCGCCCCCGTAGCGCGGGGAGCCGCTGAACGGGTACTCGCGCGGCACCGTCTGCTCGCACGTCTTGCTGCGCGTCTGGGTCGACGGGTCGACATACCTGTCACCGGAATCGTCGACCGAGTAGCCGTACTCGGGGTGCATCGGGTAGCCGTACCGGTCGGTGCGGGACAGTGGCGCGAAGGGGTGGGGGCACGACCCCGTCGTGTAGGTGTGACCACAGAGGTGGTAAGCCTGGGCCCGGTCGGGCGAGAGCGCGGTCGCAACGAGACCACCGCCCGCGAGCGCCACCACACCGCGACCCACACGTCCCAGGAAGCTGCGGCGGCTGGTGCGCGTCGCAAGGGTTCGTTCCGCTCGTTCGATCGACGTCAGCTTGCCCACTGCCGGCGATCCTCCGTGATGCGTCGGTTGGCGGAGTCGACGAGCCCCTCGACCTGCTCGAGGTTGTTCACCGTGCCCTTGGCGCGCACCACACCCCGCTCGTCGAGCACGATCACGAACGGGGTGCCCGGCACGCCGTAGGCGCTCTCGGCCTCAGGGTCGTGCACCACGATCGCATCGAGCCGGCCGGCCGCGGCTGCCGCGGGCATGCCAGGCGACACCTCGCGGCAGATGGCGCACGTCTGCGACGCGAACAGCACGAGCCGGGGGCGGCCGGTCCCTCCGAGCGCCACCTTGGCGCCGTCGGCGGAGACCGCTTCGACCGTTCGCAGCGGCTCGCCGAGCGCCGGTCCCTCGTCGTCGATCTCGAGCGCCCCACGAGGGCCGAGGCGAAGGTGCAGGGTGCCGACCTGGCGGGCCAGCGCGATCACCACGACGCAGAGCACGACGACGAGCAGCCACAGCACCACGAAGGCCAGTGCCCACCAACCGGTCATATCCGGCCGGTCATCGCATCGTCCAGCCCGGCTCTTTCGCTTCGTCGAGGAACTGCACGAAGGGCGAACCGTCGCCGGCCAGACCCACGATCGCCCGGAGCTCACCGTTTCGATCGAGCAAGCGCAGCACCGGCGAGCCCTCGGCGGCGAGCCCCAGTCGCACGCGCACCTTGCCCGCGTGGTCGTAGAGCCCGAGCGTCGGGGAACCCTGTTCGGCGAGCGAGTACACCTGCGACAACTCGCCGTCGGTCACCTGCATGCCCATCGTCGGCGAGGCCTCGGGGGCGAGGCCGAACTTCGCGCGGATGCGCCCGTTCTTGTCTCCGAAGGCGAGGCTGGCGCTTCCATCGCTCGATAGCCCCACCGTCGCGCGCACCTTGCCGTTCTCGTCGCCGACCGCGAGTCCGGCCGCACCGTCAGCCGAGAGTCCGAAGCGCATGCGCACCTGACCGTCGGGCGCGAGCAGCGAGAGGAAGGGGTCGTCGTCGTTCGACAAGCCGATGCGCACACGCACCTTGCCGTCGTCGTCGACGACCTCGAACTCCCCCGCTTGCACGACTCGCTTCTTCATCTCGCTCCTCAGGTCCGCATCGCGCGGCAACGGTACGGCGACCGTACGCCACCGGGGCAGCCAACAAGAAGCTGCGGGCGGCGCGCCTGAGTATGGTCGCCCCTGAGGAGGCTCGGCTCAAGCACGTCGGGAAGATGGAGGCGCGGAGCATGAGGGCTCTCAGAAAGCGAGAAACCGCCGGAACCCGGGGGCCCCAGCGGTCTCTCACGACGCACCATACGGGGGTCCCCTCCCGACGGTCAAATCGGGATCGGCTTCTTGTCACACTTTCCTCGGCGCCCGGGAGTACGCGCGCTTCACCTCGATCCGACCGTCTCGAGGCGAAGCGTCGTTTCCATGAGCCGGTCGGGTCGCGGGGTGACCCCGATGCCCGGACCTCGCGGGACCGCCATCGTGCCGTCGGGGGCCATCACGAACGGCGCCGTGAGGTCGTCGGGGAAGTACCGCGCACTCGCACTCGTGTCGCCCGCGAGCGTGAAGCCTTCCATGGCAGCGAGGGCCAGGTTCTGGGCTCGTCCGATGCCGGTCTCAAGCATGCCGCCGCACCAGACGGGCGTGGCGGCGGCAAGGCACACGTCATGCACGCGCCTTGCTTCTGGCACGCCTCCCACCCTTCCCTGCTTGATGTTCACGATGCGACAGCTGCCGAGCTCGATCGCGGCGGCGGCATCGGCCCCCGAGCGGATCGACTCGTCGAGGCAGAGGTCGCTCGTGATCGCCCGCTGCAGCTCCGCGTGACGAACCAGGTCGGCATGGTGCAGCGGCTGCTCGATCATGAGCAGGTCGTAGGCATCGAGCGCGCGGAAGACTTCGATGTCCTCGATCGTGTACGCGGCGTTCGCATCGACGCTGAGCGCGATGTCCGGATGGGCTCTTCGGACGGCGGCGACCCGCTCGACGTCGATGCCCGGTTCGATCTTGAGCTTGATCCGCTGATAACCCTCGGCCAGGTAGTCGCCGACCTGTTCGAGCAGGGCCTCGGTAGTGTCGGCGATGCCGATCGACACGCCGCAGGCGACCCGGTCGCGATCGGCCCCCAACCAGGTCGCCAACGACACGCCTCGGGCACGGAGCTCGGCGTCGAGGAACGCGTCGACGAGCGCAGCCTTCGCCATCGGATTGCCTCGCACATGCCCGAGCACGTGGTCGAGATCGTCGATCGCGATGTCACCGGCCCGCATCAGGGCGGGCACGAGATGGTCCCGCATCACCAACCACGCGCCGTCGTTGAACTCCTCGCTGTAGCCCGGCCCGATGTCGGCGACGCATTCCCCCCATCCTTCCGCGCGATCGGTCTCGAGCCGCACCACGATGCAAACCTTCTCGGTCGAAGTGCCGAAGCTGGTACGGAAAGGTCGCACGAGTGGCAACCCGATCAGGCGCAGTTCGACCACCCGTACCGTGCTCACGACGATGCCTCCCTGGCGAGGAAGTAGGTGGGCCGCCCACCTTCACGATCGGGATCGAAGGCGACGACCGAGAGCCCGCGGTCGATACACGACTCGAGCGCCGCACCGACGACCTCACGCCACGCCACGCCAAGGCCGGGGTCGGCCGCCCGCACCGCAGCGTGATCGGCCGGAACCTGGATCGCCACGGTGTCGGCCCCTTGCGCGCCGGCGACTACCGCAGGCGTTGGCGCGTCGGTCGGGCCGGCGCTTCGCACCGCCAGCGTCGCATCTGCAGGCGTCTGCGGCGGGCCGAGCGGCTGGTTCAGATGCCAACGCACGACGAGTCGGTCGCTGCGGTCGCCCGCGTTGATCGCGTCGGGCATCTGTCCGTAGTAGTCCCGATGGAACCGGTCGCACCGCGCGCCCAGCTTGTTGATGTTGAGGTGCGCGTTTCGCGCGACGAGCGGGTCGAACGTCCACCGCACGAGGCCGATGCCGCGATCGAGGCACGAGGCGCGCTGGGCGAGCTTCAACGCGTACCCGACACCGCGATGGCGCCTGTCGGGAAGCGCCGCGAGCATGTGTGAATGCTCGTGCAGTCCATCGGAAGGTTCGACCGCCACCCACCCGAGCACGTACCCGATCAGCTCGTCGCCGTCGAGCGCGCCCCACGGCACGTTCCCCGAGCCGGCGAGAGCACAGATCGTCTCCCGCGGAATCTCTTCGCCCCAGGTTGCCACCATGACCCGCACGATGGCGTCGGCGTCCTCGAGCGAGGTGAGTGCCCGCAGCCGCACGCCGCAGGCGGCGGCCGCGTCATGCGCGAGTTGCCAGGCCGAGCCGCTCATCGCGGCGGAGTCTAATGGCGTTCGGCCCGCACCCCGGCTTCGCTCTCTGCAACGCGCGGATAACGCGGAAGACCCGCCTGAGCGGCGGGCCCTCACGTGGATCTGATGCCGACGGGCGCCGGCTCGTGCTTCGTCCTCGGTGGCGTCAACCGCCGGCGGGCGGCGGCAACTCCTGCCACTCCACGTCGTCGAGGTCATCGCCACGGCGACGCTTTACGAACGCCATGATCGCGGCGACGATGGCGCCGATGGCGGCGAGCTTCATGAGCTTCTTCAAGAATCCGCCCTTCTTCTCTTCGACGGCCTCGACCGTCACGGTGGCTTCATCTGTCATGGGTGAGCCCTCCTTCCGGGGGTGGGCCTGGATGGACTTGAACCATCGACCTCTTCCTTATCAGGGAAGCGCTCTAACCGGGCTGAGCTACAGGCCCTCCTGTTTCGCAGAGCCTACCGCTTCGCTGCTCCAGGCCCGGCGCAGCGTAGTCACCGCGCGAAACGCCTGTCAAACCGACCGAGAGCGGGAACGATCAGGTTCGGGGCTTGTCGGTGAGGGTGATCTCGACCCCGCCGATGATGTCGGTGATCAAGTTGTACAGCAGCGCCACGAAGACGGAGATCAGGGACCAGATGACCACTGAGACGAGCCCGGCGACGAGACCCCAGGCGAACACCACGCGCCCGTCGATCTCGAACGGCACGGCGCCGCCTGTGCTCGTCGGACCCGTGCGCAAGTTCCCGAGGACTCTCTCGAACGAATCGACCGCCCCCGCTGCCGAGAGCACTCCGTAAACGATCGTCAAGGCGAACAGCACGATCAGCATCAGGCACAGATAGAAGAGCAGCGAGAACTTGAGGACCGAGAGCGGTCCGATCTTGCGCACTACGACCCTTGTTCGGCGCGGTGACGACGCCCGGGCCCGCGCGATCCTGGTCGCAAGAGCCGGCCGCTCGGCTCGGGCGGGCGGGCGAGCACCCGCTGATGCAGCTCGCGTGGCGCTCGGCGGCGGAGGAGGCGCGTCGACGGCCGTCGCGACCCGCCCGGAGATCTGGGTTTCGGTGCCCTCCTCGCGCGACGGCGCGGGCGAACGCCTCGAAGTGGATTCGTCGGCCGTATTCATCAACTCCTCGTTCATGGAAGTTCGAAGCCCTGGTCGAAGCTATAAGGTTACGCCCTGGTCGGGTCCAGTACCCGCAACGCTCACATCCGAAGCCGCCCTCTGGGGCCGAAGAGCGCACGAACGTTCGCGACCCCCAGCACCGCGCCTACGGGCGGAGCGATCAGCCACGACGCCAGCCCGGTGCGTGCTGCACGAGTAGCGCCCCGGCAGTGAGGCCGGCGCCCGCGATCGCCAGCACGACGGTCCAAGGCGTCACGTTTACCCCCGATCGCACGCCGAAGATGCCCACGGAGAAGACCGCACCCGACCCCACCATGGTTCCCACACCCCACGCAACGCCCGGATCCACCTGGCGGAGCATGACGTACGTCGATCCCACATGCAGCGCACCGATGACTACGTAGTACTTCCTCCCCCGCGCTCAAGGCCTGGATGTCGCCGGCCGATACCCAGCAGGTCTACGGAAGATGAAGGAGAGCGGGGGGTTCATGAAAGCACGTCGGCCACGTCAGTTTGCTGCGATCGCATTGGTAGGAAGTCTCATGGTGACAGGCCTGGTTGCTGCGGCCAACGCTGAGTCGTCGGTGCAGGTCGCCCTTCGTCAGAAGCACGACCTGCACGAACGCATCGGCGAGATCCAGCAGACCCGGCGGGCGCGTCGCGTGACGCTGCATCAGCGCATCCGGTCGACACAGGATCTCCTCGATCACTCGCCCGGCGTCGCCCAGGTCGGCGACCGCGACCGGTACCGAGGGTTCCGCAGGCAGCAGCTCGACCGCATCTCCGAGATTCGGACCCAGGAGCGCGACCTGATCAGGTCGACCCGCGCCCGTGTGCGAGCCCTGCGCGGCCGGCGCACCCAGCTCGCGTCATGGATCGACTCGCTTCCATTGCAGCGGTGCCCCGTGGCAGGGAGCGTCACGATCGCCGCCAACTTCGGAGTGATCCGCGAGATGCCGGGCACGCCCCGCCACGTGCACCAGGGCAACGACATCGCCGCGTCCACCGGTACGCCGATCGTGGCGCCCTTCGACGGGAACGCCGAGGCCTCGTCGAGCGATCTGGGGGGGATGCAAGTCAAGATCTACGGTGCGGGGGGGTACGCGTACAACGCGCATCTGTCGGCCTACGGGAAGCTCGGCGCCGTGAAGGCCGGCGACGTGGTCGGTTATGTGGGCATGACGGGCAACGCGACGGCGCCGCACGACCACTTCGAGTGGCACCCGGGCGACGGTGCGGCCGTCGACCCGTTCATGTACCTCGCCGCCGTCTGCTGATCGAGAGGCGGCGGGTTACTCCTCGTCGTCCATCTGGATGATCACGGGCGCGAGCGCCACCACGTTCGCGTCGTCCTCGACTCGCATCGTACGCACGCCCTGGCTCGATCGGCCTACTCGGCGGATGTCTCCAGCGCCGACCCGCACGACCTGCCCGCTCGAGGAGATCACGAACATGTCGATGTCCTTCGTGCCGACGTACGCACCGGCAAGCAGACCCGTCTTCTTGGTGAGCTGGTGACCGATCACACCCTTGCCCCCGCGACCCTTGAGCGGATAGTCGGCCAGCTTCGAACGCTTGCCGTAGCCCTGCTCGGTGACGCTGATCATCTCCTCGCCATCTGAGGCGAGGCCCACCACGAGCACGCGATCGTCGTCAGCAAGGCGCATACCGATCACGCCGCCGGCGTCTCGGCCCATCGAACGCACGAGTGACTCCTTGAAACGGATCGCCTGCCCCCTGCGCGACACGAGGAAGACCTCGTCGTCGCCGTCGGTGAGACGCACGTCGATAAGCTCATCATCGCCCCTGAGCTTGACGGCGATGAGTCCGCTGCGCGACGAGTCGTACTCGGGCAGCTTCGTCTTCTTCACGATGCCGTTGCGGGTGGCGAACAGCAGGAAGCGTCCCTCGGCGTACTCCTTGAGGTCGATCACGGCGCTGATCTTCTCGTCGCCGTCGAGCGCGACCCCCGGAAGGTTCGCCGCATACATGCCGCGCGCGACGCGACCGGACTCGGGGATCTCGTGGGCCTTCACGCGATACACGCGGCCCTTGGTGGTGAAGAAAAGCATCCAGTGGTGCGTGGTGGTCGTGAAGACGTGCTTCACCACGTCTTCCTCTTTGAGGTTCTGGCCCCGAACGCCCTTTCCGCCGCGGAGCTGCTTCTTGAAGGCATCGACAGGAAGCCGCTTCACGTAGCCGGCGCGGCTGACCGAGATGATCACGTCTTCCTCGGCGATAAGGTCTTCGACGTCGAAGTCGCCCTCGTCGGCCCTGACCGTGGTGCGGCGGCCGTCGCCGTGCTTCTTCCTGATCTCGAGCAGCTCGACCTTGATGACCTCACGCAGCTTGACGGGGTCTTCGAGCAGCGAGGTGAAGTAGGCGATGCGCTCGAGCAGCTCGGTGTGCTCCTTCTCGAGCTCGGTGCGGGCGAGCTTGGTGAGCCGGCGAAGCGGCATATCGAGGATATGGTTCGCCTGGATCTCGCTGAGCGTGAACGTGCTCATGAGCTTCTTGCGAGCCGCATCGGCGTTGGCCGAGGCGCGGATGATCTTGATCACTTCGTCGAGGTGATCGAGCGCGATGAGCAGGCCGAGCACGATGTGGTCGCGCTCCTCGGCCTTTCGCAGGTCGAAGCGGCTTCGGCGCGTGACGACGTCGACCTGATGGTCGACGTAGTAACCGACCATCTCCGAGAGGTTCAACGTACGAGGGATCCCGTCGACGAGCGCGAGCATGATGATGCCGAAGCTCTCCTGCAGCTGCGTATGCTTGTAGAGCTGGTTCAGCACGACTTGCGGGTTCGCGCCCCGCTTGGTCTCGATCACGAGGCGCATGCCCTCGCGGTTCGACTCGTCCTTCAGGTCGGCGATGTCCTTGATCTTCTGGGTCTTCACGAGCTCGGCGATCTTCTCCGCGAGGCGCGCCTTGTTCACCTGGTACGGGAGCTCCGTGACGACGATCTTGTTCTTGCCGTTCGTGCTCTCCTCGATCTCGGTCACCGCGCGCACCTTCAGCGAACCTCGACCGGTCTCGTACGCGTCGCGGACGCCTTGGCGCCCCATGATCGTGGCTCCCGTCGGGAAGTCGGGCGCCTTGATGAACTTCATCAGCTCCGATGGCGTCGCCTCGGGGTTATCGAGGTAGTGGACGACGCCGTCGATGACCTCGTTAAGGTTGTGCGGCGGGATGTTCGTGGCCATGCCGACCGCGATGCCTCCGGCGCCGTTCACGAGCAGGTTCGGGAAGCGTGCCGGCAACACCGTCGGCTGCTGCTCGTACCCGTCGAAGTTGGGCACGAACTCGACGGTCTCGGACTCGATGTCGCGCAGCAGCTCCATCGCCATCGGCGCCAGCCGCGCTTCCGTGTATCTGTAAGCGGCTGCCGGGTCGCCGTCGACGGAGCCGAAGTTGCCGTGGCCGTCGACGAGCGGGTAGCGCAGCGACCAGTCCTGCGCCATGCGCACCAAGGCGTCGTACACCGACTGGTCGCCGTGCGGGTGGTACTTCTTCAGAACGTCGCCGATCACGGCTGCGCTCTTGCGGTGCGGACGGTCGGGCCGGTAGCCGGCCTCGAGCATCGCCCAGAGGATGCGCTTGTGCACCGGCTTCAGACCGTCGCGCACATCGGGCAGCGCCCGACCCACGATGACCGACATCGCGTAGTCGAGGTAGGAACGTTGGATCTCGTCCTCGAGCTGCACCTGCTCGACGTTGCCTGCGAAGAGACCTTCCTGGGCCACGGTGTGCGATCAGCTCCTAGATGTCGAGGTTCTGGACGTACTTCGCGTTTGACTCGATGAAATGCTTGCGCGAGGGCACGTCGTCACCCATCAGCACGCTGAACAGGCGGTCGGCGGTGACTGCGTCGTCGAGCGTGACCTGCAGCAGGGTGCGATGCTCGGGGTCCATCGTCGTGTCCCAGAGCTGGATCGCGTCCATCTCGCCGAGGCCCTTGAACCGCTGCGGATCACCGAGCTTCTTGTTGGACCCTTGGCCGTTCGCGTTCTTGCGGAATTCGTCCCACTGGCGTTCGGTGTAGAAATAGAGCTCTTCCTTTCCCTGCTTCAACAGGTACAACGGAGGCTGTGCGAGGTAGATGTAGCCGGCCTCGATCAGCTGGCGCATGTAACGGAAGAAATACGTGAGCAGCAGCGTGCGGATGTGCGCGCCGTCGACATCGGCGTCGGCCATGAGCACGATGCGGTGGTAACGCGCCTTCTCGAGGTCGAACTCGTCTTCGATGCCCGTGCCGATCGCCGTGATGAGCGCCTGGATCTCGTTGTTCTCCAAGATCTTGTGCAGCCGCGCCTTCTCGACGTTCAAGATCTTTCCGCGGATCGGCAGGATCGCCTGGGTCGCCCGGTCGCGAGCGCTCTTGGCCGAACCGCCTGCCGAGTCGCCCTCGACGATGTACAGCTCGCAGGCCGCGGGGTCGGAGAGCTGGCAGTCAGCGAGCTTGCCGGGCAGCGAGCCGCTCTCGAGGAACGACTTCCGCCGCGTGAGATCGCGGGCCTGGCGGGCGGCGAGCCGCGCCTTCGAGGCGCTCGAGGCCTTGTTGAAGATGCGCTTGGCCTCGGCCGGGTGCTCTTCGAGCCAGGTCACGAAGTCGGCGTTCACCGTTGTCTCGACGAGCGAGCGCATCGACGCGTTGCCGAGCTTGGTCTTGGTCTGACCCTCGAACTGCGGGTCGCGCAGCTTCACCGAGAGGATGGCGATGAGGCCCTCACGCACGTCCTCGCCGATCAGGTTGTCGTCCTTCTCCTTCAGCAGGCCCTTGGCGCGCGAGTAACGGTTCAGCACGTTCGTGAGGGCCTTCTTGAGGCCTTCCTCGTGCATGCCGCCCTCATGGGTGTTGATCGTGTTGGCGAACGAGTAGAGCGACTCGGTGTAGCCCGTGTTCCACTGCATCGCGAGCTCGACCTCGCCATCGGCGGTCGTGCCGGTGTCGATCGCGATGATCTTGTTGACGGTGTCTTTGCCCTGCGCCAAGTAGCGCACGAAGTCGGCCAGACCTCCGTTGGCCTTGAACGTCTCTTCGGCCTTGGGCGTCTCACGCTCGTCGATGAGCCTGATCTCGGCCCCCCGATTCAGGAAGGCGAGCTCGCGCAGGCGCTCAGCGAGGGTTTCGCGCTTGAACTCGAGGGTCTCGGTGAAGATCAGGGGGTCGGGCCAGAACCGCACCCGGGTGCCGGTCTTCGTGGTTGCCTTGCCCTTCTGCAGGACCACCAGGCGCTTGCCTCGCTCGTACGACTGGGACCACGAGAACCCGTCGCGCATGACCTCGACCTCGAGCTTCTCGCTGAGCGCGTTGACGACGCTCACACCGACCCCGTGCAGACCGCCCGAGATCGCGTACCCGGCGCCGCCGAACTTGCCGCCGGCGTGCAGCACCGTGAGCACGACCTCGATGGCGGGGCGGCGATCCTTGACGCCGGGGATCGGCTTGACCGGGATGCCGCGGCCGTTGTCGATCACACTCGCCGAGCCGTCGTCGTGGATCGTGACCACGATCTTGTCGGCGTGCCCGGCCATGGCCTCATCGATCGCGTTGTCGACGACCTCATAGACCAGGTGGTGCAGACCACGGGCGCTGGTGGTGCCGATGTACATACCGGGCCGTTTGCGCACCGGCTCGAGCCCCTCGAGCACCTGGATGTCACCGGCGTCGTAGCTCGTACTCTTCTTGGCTCTGGTTGCCAACGGGCCTCCGATCGATGCTGCTTGCAGGCCTGTTCGAACGCGCACAGACCAGCCGCGCGTGACGTGCGGGGAGCGTGTGGGGGAAGCTCACATGAACGACCGTTATCTTACCGCAGCAGACCGACCCTCGACCGCGTTTCGGGTCGCGAAAACCGCCATCTACCTGGCATTTCGCACGATGATACGAACCTTTTCGACGCGTCCTCCCCCGAGCGCCTCGTCGGCCTTGCGCTTGATCTCCTCGTGCAGGAACTTCGCCTGCGCGCCCCACGGTCCGGTCGAGACTTCCACGGTCAAGATGCCGTCGTCGAGCGCAGCGGGAGCGGTCTCGGCCGCCAGTCGCTCACCCACGATCTCGGGCCAGCGCGAGGCGAGCTGGGCTACCGGCATGCCGCGGCTGAACACCTGCTCGCGCATCAGCCCGTCGACGATGTCGCCGAGTGAGGCCGCCTCATCGGAGCGCGGGCGCTTGCGACCGCCGAACCCCTTCGCGTCGGGCATCAGGGTCCGCTCCGCGGGGTCACCGCGCCGCCGCGCACGTCCCACACAGCGGCGGCGAGCTTCGGCACGTCGGCCTCGTCGGCGACCGACACGAAGACCTGCCCGCCTCGATCGGCCAGGCGCTCGAGGAAACGGTCCCGCCGAGCTGGGTCGAGCGCGCTGAACGGGTCGTCGACGAGCAGCACCGGCGGCTCGCCGAGCTCCTCGGTCACGGCCGAGGCGAGGCCCACCCGCAAGCAGAGCGCCGTCGCCCACGTCTCACCGTGCGAGCCTGCAGAGCGGGCGCCGAGCTCACGCACGTCGAGCGCCAGGTCGTCGCGGTGCGGTCCCACGAGCGACGTTCGACGTGCGAGCTCATCACCCCGGCGCTCCTCGATGCGTGAGTGAAAGGCGCCCTCGAGATCGCTCGCATGCCACACATTCGGCTGGTAACGAACGCGCAACTCATATCCGGCGAGGTGCGTGAACTCCGCGGCTGCGTGCGGCGCCAGTCGCGCGACCGCCGCATGACGCGTCTCGATCAGCTCGGCGCCGGCCTTGACGAGCTCCTCGTCCCACGCCTCGATGCCGGCCGGCACACCCGGCTGGTCCCACTCCTTCAGCAGTCGGTTCCGCTGTCGGAGCGCGCGATCGTAGGCGGCGAACAGACCTTCCTTCAGAGGCCAGAGGGCGATCACGGCCTCGTCGAGGAACGCGCGTCGCTTCGACGGATCCCCGATCACGATCGGCAGGTCGAACGGTCCGAACAACACCGCGCGCACCTGGCGGCGGAGGTCGCGTCTGCGACGCACCGGCGAACGGTTCACTTTCACACGGCTCGCACCCTTGCTCGGGATCTCGACCTCGACGAGCACCTTGGCGTCTCGGGTCGCGAACTCGCCGCGTGCGTACGCGGCGTCATGTCCTTCCTGCACGAGCCCTGAGCTCGCGGAGACCCGTGGCGACCCCAGCGCGTAGAGCACGTACATACCCTCGAGCAGGTTCGTCTTGCCCTCACCGTTCGAGCCCACGAGCACCGTGAGTCCATCGGCGAGATGTTCGAGGTGCGTGTGCTCGTGGTTGCGGAACCGTCGCAGCTCGACCCAGACCAAGCGCATCGCGGAACGGGGCGCCCGGCGCCGCCGGTCAGGAGACCGGGGCCGGCAGACGCACGGGCATCACGAGGTAGGTGAACTCGTCGCTCTCGCCCCGCACGACTCCGGGTTTCAAGCCATCGCGAACGTCGAGCCGGACGCTCTCACCGATGGCGACGCGGAGCCCGTCGGCGAGGTACTGCGGGTTGAACGCCACCGTAAGATCGTCGCCCTCGTATCGGGCCTCGACCGTCTCGACCGCTTGGCCAAGATCGGGGCTCGACGACGACAGCTTCACGCCCAACGCGTTCAACTCCATGCGCACTGGGGTCGTGTCTCGCGCGAGCAGCCCCACCCGGCCCACGGCGTCGAGCAGCTGCTGACGTGAGATCGTGAGCCGGCTCTCGTGCTGGTCGGGCAGCAGTTGTCGATAGTTGGGAAACTCCCCTTCGATCAGGCGCGACGTGAGCGTGAGCTCCCCGATGCGGAATGCCACCTGCGAATCGTCGAGGAACACCTCGAGTGAGGCCTTGTCGTCGGCCGATGCGGCCCGGCCCGCCTCACTCAGCGCCCGCTCGGGCACGATCGCTTTGCCCTCACCGTCGGCCGTCGCAACGAGGTCGCGAACCGCCAACCGGTAGGAATCGGTCGCGACCATGACGACGCCTTCGCGACTGACCTCGATCAACACACCGGTGAGCACCGGGCGAGCTTCATCACGCGAGGCGCCTCGCGCCACCTGGTGCACGGCCTCGGCGAACGCACCGGCGTTGACCGTGATCTTGGTGCCGCTCGGGTCCTGCAGACCCGGGAAGTCCTCGGCGGGAAGCAGCCGCAGCGTACCTTCGTACGCGGCGCACCGGATGTGCGCCTGCGACTGATCGGTCTCGACGTCGACCGGGGCATCGGACAGCGACTTCACCGTGTCGCCGAGCAGCCTCGCCGGCACGAGCGCGGTGCCCGGCTCGCTGACCTGCGCATCGGTCGCCAAGCGCGCGCTCACCTCGAGATCGGTGGTGGTGAGCGTGAGCCGCCCCTCGCTGGCCTCGATCAGCACACCTGTCAACGCAGGGATACCTGGCCTCGACGACACTCCACGCTGCACGGTCTGCAGCGCCTCGGACAACGCATCACGGTCACACCGGAACTTCATTCGGTCCACCCCCCTGCATCTACTGTTCTGAGAAAGGAAGAAGAGCTGTGGTAGTAGGCACTGTGGAAACCTGCATACACAGGCCATCCGTGCAGCGTAGCGGTGCTGTCGGACATGTGGGAAACGCGTGGGGAAAACGTGTCGCTCCGGCCGGAGGTCCGTGGCGAGGTCGCGGAACCCACCGCCGGCGCCGAGGTTATCCACGCCTCGTTGCACCGCGAGATCGGGTCGAGAGCTGTGTCGCTTGGTCTGGCGGCGGGCGTCATGCGGCTCGCACCCGGCCCCTGATGATGCGCGTGAGATCCTGCACTTGACGGAACGTGGCGTCGCGGGCGCGCATCTCGTCTTCGATCTTATGGATGGCATGCAGCACTGTGGTGTGGTCGCGACCGCCGAAGATCTCTCCGATCTTCAGTAATGAGAGGCCGGTCCATTCCCGCGTGAGGTACATCGCGATGTGGCGTGCCTGTGTCAGGGGACGCGATCGCGATTTCGACATGAGATCGGCCGGCGAGAGCGAGAAGTACTTCGCCGTCTCGTCGAGGATCAACGGCGGCGGGATCTCGTTCTGCGTCTGCGGGATCAGGTCCTCGAGGGCTCGCTCGCCGAGCGCGGTGTCGATGGGCTGACCGGTGAGCTCGCTCCACGCGACGACGCGCACGAGAGCCCCCTCGAGCTCACGCACCGACTGGTCGAACTTCGACGCGACGAACTCGATCACGTCGGCAGGCACGGTGATGTGCTCACGCTCGGCCTTGAGTTGCAAGATCGCGATGCGCGTCTCGAGGTCAGGCGGCTGCACGTCGACGCATAGTCCCCAACGGAAGCGGTTGACCAGGCGTTCCTCGAGGCCCGAGAGCTCATGCGGTGGGCGATCGGACGCGATCACGATCTGCTTGCCCGCGGCATGCAGGTGGTTGAACGTGTGGAAGAACTCGGTCTGAGTCTCCTCGCGCTTGGCGAGGAACTGGATGTCGTCCACCAGCAAGACATCGACTTCGCGGTAACGCTGTCGGAAGGCGTCGCCGCCCTGGCGCTCGCGCACCGCCTTGATGAACTCGGTCACGAACTGCTCCGAGGTGACGTACTTCACCCGGAGTGCCGGCACCAGGCGGTACATGTGGTGGCCGACGGCGATCAGTAGGTGCGTCTTGCCGAGTCCCACTCCCCCGTAGACGAACAACGGGTTGTAGGCGGTGGAAGGAGGCGCCTCGGCCACGGCCATCGACGCGGCGTGCGCGAAGCGGTTGCTCGGACCCGGCACGAACGCGTCGAACGTGTAGTTCGGGAACGGTAATCCGGGCGCTCCCAGGAGCGGCTGTGCGGCAGCGGGCGAGGTTGGCTGCCTCACCGCCCCCGACCCGGGCGTCCCCGACCCCGGCGAGCCTATCGTGTTGGGAGGCGCGTGATCGGCGCTCCGATCGGCGCTCCGATCGGCGGGCCCACCACTGGGCTCAAGTTCGCCGCCGTGGTCTCGCAGCGCCTCGTCGACCGAAAGATCGATCTTCAGCGGTCGGCCCACGGCCTCCTGGGCAGCCCTCTCGATCAGCGAAAGATGGTTGTGCTGCAATCGTTCACGAACGAGCAAGCTCGGTACGGCCAACGTGATCGACTCCTCGTCGAGGTGCATCGGGCGGGCCTCGGAGAACCACATCACGACGGTGGTCTCGGGCAGCTCCTCGCGTGCACGATCCAACACGTGAGCCCATGCTTCGCGGGCCTCGTGTTCAGGGGACGCTACCGCCATCTTGAATCCACAGCACCTTTCCACACCAGTGGAAAACACGGAAAGTTCGTCGTGACGCCGCGCCGATGAGGGCTCGGATCGCCGGGAGGAAGGCGGGCCGCACGTTAGCACACCGCTCTCTAGCCCAGCCTCTCGGCGAGGGGGTCTTGACACTCTTTCTCTTGTCAAGGACTCTGCGCTGCGACGATGCCGATGCCGGATGCGGATGACCCCCCGTATACTCGCCGGACGCTCGACGAGCGCAGCCTCGTGAGACCCCGCACACGTAAGGACCGACGTTCCAGATGGCCAAAGGCAAGCGTACCTACCAGCCGAACGTTCGCCGCCGTGCGCGGCGCCATGGTTTCCGCCTGCGCATGCGCACCCGCGCCGGGCGATCGATCATCGCCGCGCGCCGCCGTAAAGGCCGCGCCCGGCTCACCGCCTGAAACGAACGCTGCGTGCGCTCTCGAGACGTGCGCCGGGTGTTCGATGTGGCGCGGCCCCGCCGCGGAAACCGGGTGGTACTGTTCCTTGCGCCCGGCTCTGGCCTCTGGGCGGTCGTGGCCGCGCGGCGCGTGGGTGGGGCCGTCGAGCGGAACCGAGCCAAACGTGTCCTGCGCGAGGCCTGGCGACAGGTATCACCGCAGGTCAAAGGCGATTTCGACACCGTCCTGGTTGCTCGCGAGGCGATCCGGGGCGCCACGAAGCAGGATCTGGTGAGCGAGATGACCGAGTTGCTGCCTCGAGGGAGCGATCACCGATGAGGGTGCGCGATGTTACGTGGCGCGCCGGCGCACCGGCGCGCTCCACACTGATCCTGTCGATCCGCCTCTACCGCGCCGTGCTCTCGGGGTGGCTCGGCGGACAGTGCCGCTTCTCCCCGACTTGCTCGCACTACGCCGAGCAGGCGATCCGCGAGTTCGGAGCTGTACGAGGTGTCGGGCTTGCGGCGTGGCGTGTCGCCCGCTGCAACCCGTACGGCCAAGGCGGCATCGATCCGGTATCGAGCACGGCTCACCGAGTGGAGTATGACGCGGTCCTACGACCCCCGCGGGAGGCTCGCACTTAGGATGCTGGCAGAGATCCCCGTAATCTCACCGATCTTCCAGGGACTCCTCGACATCATCGGGTGGGTCCTCGCATGGCTGTATCACGTCATCCCCAGCTATGGGCTCGCCATCATCGTGCTGACGCTAGTCCTCCGATTCTTGCTGTTCCCTCTCGGCATGAAGCAGATCAAGTCGATGCAGTCGATGCAGGCGCTGCAACCGAAGATCAAGGAGATCCAGAAGAAGTACAAGAACAACAAGCCCAAGGCGCAAGAGGAAACGATGCGTCTCTACAAGGAAGCTGGCGTCAACCCACTCGGGGGCTGCTTGCCCGTACTGGCGCAGTTCCCGCTGCTGATCGCGATGTACGCCGTGATCAGAGCGCCGGGCTACGAGCCGGTCATGACCGACGGCGCGGTGAGCGCCTACCTGATCACGAACAACCATCTCCCGACCGACAGCGAGCTCTTCGCCAGCGTCGTGACCCATGAGGGCACCGGTTTCATCGGGCTGAACTTGCAGTGCTCGGCTGCCCAGGCAGGAAGTATCGAAGCCAGCACCATCAAGGACTCCGAGGGCAACTTCGTTCGGGACGAGGGTATCCCGCTGCAAGACGACGAGGGCGCGACTCTCGACTCGTTCGAAGCGCGCCCAGTACTGCCGTGCGGCGATGACGGCCTGACTTCCAAGATCGGCTACATCCTCCTGCTCGGCTTGATGATCGGAACCGCCTTCTTCCAAACCCTTCAGACGCAACGAGCCAGCCCACAGGGGGCGGCGTCGTCCCAGCAGCAGATGATCCTGCGCATCATGCCGCTGTTTTTCGGGTTCATCGGGTTCAGCTTCCCGTCGGGGCTGGTGTTGTACTGGACCGTGTCGAACCTGTTCATGATCGGGCAGCAGACCCTGCTCCTGCGCGCCGGCCACATCGGGCCCGATGCTCTCGAGAAGCGCATGGTGGAGCAGAAGGCGAAGATCGCTGCCCAGGACGGGAAGCCGGCGAAGAAAGGCTTCATGGCATCGATGATGGAGAAAGCTGAGCATGAGCGGAAGCAGCGCGATCAGGGCCAGAAGCCGGCGGCAGGCCGACCGCCATCGACGAGAAAGACGCCCCCCACGAAGGGGTCTGGCTCGCAGCAGGGCAAACCCAAGCGGCCTGGATCGGGTGGCAAGCATGGCGTCTGATCGCCCCGACGACCCGACGATGGATGAGCTCGAGGAGCAGGCCGACGCGGCCGCCGATTTCCTTGAGGATCTGCTCTCCCGCATGCACATCGACGCGATCGCCGAACCGAACCCCCAGGATGGTCACATGTACGTCGACATCGCGGACGGGCCCGACGACGATATGGCTCTGCTGGTGGGGCATAACGGGCAGACCCTCGAAGCCATCCAGGAGCTCACTCGGATGGTGGTGGGTCGCCGCCTGGACCAGCGCGTACGCGTGATCGTCGACATCGATGACTACCGGAAGCGGCACGAGGCTCGCCTTGCTGAGCACGCTCGGGAGCTCGCCGGTCGGGTCCTGCAGACCGGGCAGGAAGAAGAACTCGAGTCGATGAACTCCTATGAGCGGAAGCTAATGCACGACGCCGTGTCGGGTATCGAGGGCATCGAGACCGAGTCTCGCGGCATCGATCCCGAGCGGTATGTGGTCATCCGGCGGGCCTAACCCCCACCGTCGCAGGACCTGCCCTGACTGTCGCAAACTCCGGGGGCGCGTCGCTCGGTTCACTCACTCGAACGCGGCGACGGGATGTTTCACGTGAAACATGAGGGTTGGGATGTCCCGGCCGAGCTCTTCGGCGTGGCGCTCGACGGTACTGCGCGTTCCCGACTGGCGTTCTTCGAGCGCATGCTGCTTGAACGGGCGCTACCCATGGGCATGGTCGCGTCGTCGGATGCCTCTCGTATCCGTGAGCGCCACTTCCTCGACAGCCTCCGCGCAGCTCCCCTGCTTCCTGGGTTGGGAACGGCATGCGATCTGGGGTCGGGGGCGGGGTTTCCAGGCCTGGCTTTGAGCATCGCCCGCCCCGACCTGAGCTGGGTGCTCATCGAGGTGAGGCGTAACCGAGCGGCCTTCCTTAACGATGTCATCGCCGCGCTTGGGCTCGATGACGTGGTGGTGCACGCGCGCCGAGCGGAGACGTTCCGCCAGAAGGTAGATGTTTGCACCGCACGCGCGTTCGGTTCTGCGAGCGCATCGTGGAAGGCCGCGCAGCCGATGCTCGCGCCGAAGGGGTGTCTCCTATACTGGGCAGGCGTCAGCTTCAACGCGTCAGACGATGTGCCGGAAGGTGTCGAAGCGAGGCTTTTCACCTCCGCAGGGCTTGCACGGTCGGGACCTCTGGTTATCATGACCCGGTAGTGACGAAGGCTCCTGCCGGCGTCAGCGCCGCCCCGGGCACTTCCACCCGCTCTAGCTCCGAGGGCGGTTCAACAACCGCATCCAGCGCCAGGCCGTCACCTCAGCGACCCGTCAAGGCCGAGAGCAAGCCCATACCCGTTCCCCCTGAAACTCCGGGTGTAGCCAGGATCGTCGCCATCGCGAATCAGAAGGGCGGGGTGGGCAAATCCACGACTGCAGTGAGTCTCGGAGCCTCACTCGCCGATCTCGGCTATCGGGTCTTGGTAGTCGATCTCGATCCCCAGGGCAACGCCTCTACCGGCATGGGGATCCGCCATGAAGCTCGCGAGATCACGGTCTACGACGTGATCGTCTCGGAGGCCTCGGTCAATGACGCGATCCTGCAGACACCGGTGGAGCACCTGTCGGCCATCCCCTCCACGATCGATCTGGCAGGCGCCGAGATCGAGCTCGTGAGCCAGTTCTCGAGGGAGACCCGGCTGAAGAAGGCCCTCGCCGAGGTGCGAGAGGGCATCTTCGACTTCATCCTCATCGACTGTCCCCCGTCTCTGGGGCTGCTGACGATCAACGCCCTCACGGCGGCCGAAGAGCTCATCGTGCCCATACAGTGTGAGTACTATGCTCTCGAAGGACTCGGCCAGCTCTTGCGCAACGTCTCCCTGGTGCAACAGAACATCAATCCCGGGTTGCGGCTGTCTGGCATCGTCATGACGATGTTCGACCCGAGGACCAAGCTCTCAGAGCAGGTCGTCGAAGAGGTGCGCCGGTACTTCGGTCCGGTCGTGTACGACATCATCATCCCGAGGACGGTGCGTCTCTCGGAGGCGCCGGGGTTCGGCCAGCCGATCACCGTCTATGATCCTAAGTCCAAAGGGGCCGCGAGCTACCGTGAGCTCGCGCGTGAGGTCGCGTTGAGGCCTCCCCCGTCCGAGCCGATGCCCGTGTACGAGGACCTCCCGACGCTCATCGTTCCGCCGATCGATCCCACTTCCGCCGCCGGGGTCTTGCCCGACGAAGACGAGAACACCGACGTGCCAACGGCGAGCGAACTGGTGAAAGCCGAGCCCCAGCCCGGCCCGGAGCCCGAACCGGCCCCTGAGCCCGAGCCGGTCCTCGAGCCCGAGCCGGTCCTCGAGCCCGAGCCGGTCCTCGAGCCCGAGCCGGTCCTCGAGCCCGACCATCAGGCGTCGGCTGCGGCCCAGCCGCTCGCCGACGATGAGGACGTCTGGGAGGACTCGGAGGCGGAGACTGAGCAGCCACGTGTGCGCCCCCCGAGCGCACCTGCGCCAGCGGGTCGGCTTCCCGAACGTCGAGTCGTGGTCATCGATGAGAACGACGAACGGCAAGCGTCGTCCACGCATGCGGGCGGCATAGCTGATCCCGAAGCCGAGGCTCCCCCAGCGCATTCCGTGGCCGAGATCGGGGCGACCCTCGATGAGGGCGAGGTCCCACGCAAACGCCGTTGGCGACTGTTCCGCAAGGGAGGCGAATGATGTCGAAGCGAGGTGGTCTTGGGCGAGGACTCTCTGCACTCATCCCCGGCGCGCCAGAGACCGGTGAGGGCGCGTCCGGGCTCCTCGAAGTGCCGATCAACGCCGTTGCGCCCAACCCGAAGCAGCCGCGCACCCGTTGGGACTCCGACGAGATCCAGTCGCTCGCTGCCTCGATCAGAGAGGTTGGCATCCTGCAACCGATCGTGGTGCGACGAGCCGGGGAGAACGGGTACGAGCTGGTTGCCGGCGAGCGGCGGCTTCGCGCCGCGAAGGTGGCCGGACTCGCCACCGTTTCGGTTGTGCTGCGCGACACCGATGACGCCGACCTGCTCCGCGAGGCGCTTATCGAGAATATCCATCGCCAAGACCTTGGGCCGATCGAGCTTGCCGAGGCCTTCCGCCAGTTGCTCGAGGATCTCGGCCTGAAGCAGGAAGCCCTCGCCGATCGCGTCGGTGTGTCGAGGTCACACATCGCCAACACGATCCGGCTGTTGCAGCTTCCTCTCGAGACCCAGCAGCTCCTCACCGACGAGAAGATCCAGGCGGGGCACGCTCGCACGTTGTTGTCGCTCGGGGAGGCAGAGGCCATGAACACCCTGGCGCTGCGCGTGGCTGCCGAGGACCTGTCGGTTCGAGAAACCGAAGATCTGGTGCGCCGCTACCTAGAACCTGCGACCCAGAAGCAGACTGCTCCGACCGGTGACACCTCCGGGCCGCCCACCGATACCGGCATGGGCGAGATCGAAGAGATCCTGTCTGAGCAGCTCGCGACCCGTGTACAGATCCAGTACTCCAAGAAGAGAGGCCGCGTCATCATCGATTTCGGGTCCGTCGACGACCTCGACCGGATCGTCTCCGAGATAGTTGGGTCGGGGCCGGGACTCGCTCCCGACTGAGGGCCCGAGGCGAGCGCCACGTAGGTTCGGGCGTGGCTCCTCGTAAGCGCCGAACGGGTGACCGCGTCACACAGGTCGGGCAGTTCCATACCGGACCGCTCAGGCGCCCATCGGAAGGGCTCGTCTCGGTCATGCCGGGGGAGACGTTGGCCTCGAGCACCCAGAGCTCGCCCGCTCCGTCGACGATCATGTGACGTGGGGTGACGTGGTGAAGCCCGAGAGCGGCCCCCGCTTCGAGTGCCGCTCTCGGCACGCGGGTCGCGACGTCATCGTCGAGCCGAGCCGGCGCGTAGTGTCGTTCGCTCCCGCCGTGTACCGCGCAGAGGGGCGGCGCCCAACCCACGCGGACACCAGGGGAGGAGACCTTCGAGACCGAGCCGAAGTAGATATCACGTTGGTGGGGGTGAGGGTTCGCAGCCCGGGCAGCTGATCGCCCTTCCGTAGCAATGCCGCAGGGGTCGTGGACGATCGGGATTACCCGCCTCCCGGCAGTGCCCGTGAGCCGTTGCTCCGGACCCGTATGAGGCGGTCATACTAGCAGATTGCCGTAGTTGGCCGTGAACACGAGCTTGGTGCCCGCGGACGAGCGTCTCTTCGAGCTGGTCGATGATCATTCCGTCGTCGTCGTTGTCGCTCTGCGGCTATCGGGTTCGTACGCACCGAACACGGTAAGCGCAGGCAGGTGCCTCGACCGCGATCTGGTCGCCCGCATCGATGAAGATCGTGCCGACGAGGTCCGGTGCCTGTAGGGCGCCGGTTGCGCCGAGCCGCACCTGGTTCGAGCGGCCGTGTTCGCCCTAGCCAGGCGGCGGTGGCAAGGATCCGGGAGGCGCCGGGGGCGTCGATGTTGCACGAGGCTGCGCCCCGCGCTCCGGACGCCCGATCGCGAGATAGATGATGGCGCCGATGGCCCCGGTGAACACGATCACGAGCACCCACAACAGCTTCGAGCCCGTCCGGTACAGCGAGTCGTCGCTCACGCCGATCGCGTCGACTAGCGCCCACACCCAGAAGATCAGGCCCGCCAGCGAAACCAATGCGAACGGGAAGACGATGAGCCATTCGTTCATCTAGCTATCTTCTCTCGATCTCAGGTCTCGCTCTACGGACTCGGTATCCGGTTCAGTACCCGGCCGTGACACCCCATTCGACCGGCATGCAGAGTCCCGTGATCGGTGTGGCCTCGGCCGATGCGAGGAACGCGACCACCGACGCGATCTCGTCGGCCCGGATGAACCTGGCGCGGCCGCCCTGGGGGAGCGTGGCCATCAAGGTCGCGAGGTACCTGGCCTCGTCGCCGTCTCCGAAGTCGCGCGCCTGCCCGGCGAGCATGGGCGTGTCGACGTCGGCCGGGCAGATGCTATTCACGCGAACCCCTTGCGGCGCAAGCTCAAGCGCCAACGAACGCACGATGCCGTTGACTCCGAACTTCGATGCGCAGTAGATCGCGGCACCCGGACCGCCGACCAGACCGTAGTCGCTCGAGATCGCCACGATGCAGCCTTCGCTCGCGACGAGGGCGGGGATCGCTGAGCGGCACGCGAAGAACGTGCCCTTGAGGTTCACGTCGATCGTGCGGTTCCACTGCTCCTCGGTCATCTCGGCGCTGGGGCCCTCAACCCACACGCCAGCGGCGGTGACGAGCACGTCGAGACGTCCGTGGCGCTCGAGCGTCGTCGCGACCATGCGCTCGCAGTCAGCCACCGAGCTGACGTCGGCGAGCACCGTGTCGGCGCCCGTCACCTCGCGCGAACTCGAGTCGAGCGCGTCGGCTGCGAGGTCCGCCAGCACCACGGTCGCACCCTCGCGCCTGAAGCGTGTTCCGGTCGCGCGACCCATGCCGCCCGCCCCGCCGGTGATCAGCACGACCTTCGGCCAATCGCTCACATCGAATCCACCTGCGGGAAGACGCGCTCAGCCAACACCTCGAGCATCTCGAGGTCGTCGAAGAGCTCGTGATTCAGCATGATCCTCTGCACTCCCGCCGCGGCGTACTCGTTCAATCGCTCGACGGCCTGATCCGTCGAGCCAACGATGCAATGCGCCCGGAGCTCCTCGAGCTCGTCCTCGAACCGCGCGACCCGCATCGCTCTGGCGCGAGCCTTCTCGATCACGCGCATGGCGTCGGACTCGGTCTCGCCCACGTAGCACCACGTCATGACCGAGGTGGTCAGCGTGTGCTGATCTCGACCGTCGGCGTCGAGCCGATCGCGCACTGCCCCGAACCGCTCACGCGCCTGCTCGGGCGACGGGCCGACCGTGTTGAACTCGTCGGCCCAACGCGAGACGAGCGCCGCAACTCGCGGGCCGTCGCCGCCCCCGATCACGATGGGTGGATGCGGCTCCTGAACCCCTTTAGATGCGAAGGGTACGTCGTCGAGCTGGTAATGATTGCCCTGGAACGTAAACCGCTCTTGCGTCAGAAGTCCGTGTACGACCTCGAGCTGCTCTTCGAGCATGTCGAACCGCGTCGGCGTGTCGGGGAACGCGAAGCCGTGGGCGCGGTGTTCCTCTTCCCACCAGCCTGCGCCCATGCCGATCTCGACCCGCCCATCACTCACCCGATCGACCGTCACCGCGGCCTTGGCGAGCACGGCCGGGGGGCGGAACGTGACCGGCGACACCATCGTGCCGAGCCGGATCGTTTCGGTCGATGCAGCGAGGGCCGACAGCATCGTCCAAGCGTCGGACGAGCCGCGGTCGCGACCGGTATCAGGCATGACCGATAGGTAGTGATCAGAGGTGAAGATCGCTTCGAACCCGAGCCGTTCGGCGATCCGCGCGGCGCCGAGCCAGTCGGGCCAGGTGACGCCTTCCTGTCCTTCGAGCATCAGGCAGAAGCGCATGGGCGCGTAGCATAGCCCGCGATGTCGAGCCCTCCGCGAGACGAGCCCGCCACCTCGCGACCCCACCCCACCGATCGCGATCGCGCGATCCGCGCCGCGATGCTCGGAGTGATGCTCGGAGCGTTGATCCGTCTCGTCAGCCGGCGAAGAAGCGCCTGACGCCTGCCGCGACGGCAACGCCTACGCGGTCGGCGAACCGCGGATCATCGATGAGCGAAGCCTCGCGTGTGTTCGTCAGGAACGCCGGCTCGATCTGCACCGCGGGCATGCGGGTCTCTCGCAGCATCGAGATCGCGAGTGGCTGCAGGCGGCCCGTGGTTCCGAGCGCTGCCTCGAGTTGCTCGAGGATGAGCTGGGCCAGCAACATGCCGGCGGGAGAATGCGTGTGCTCGCTCCCGAAGTAGGACACGGTGGGTCCTGAGGCCTGCGGCAAGCCGGTCGCGAGCCCGATCGAGACGCACATGGCCGCGCCCAGCTCGTTGGCCGCGCGAGCGCGTTCGGTGGGCCCGAGCCGCTCATCGCGTTCGCGAAGCAGTACCGGCTTGGCGCCCATCGCGATGAGCTGATCACGGAGCACTTCTGCGACCGAGTAGGTGCACGCCCCGCCGGTGTCGGCCGGGTCGCCGGGGTCGATGGCGAGCACCTGCATCTCGATCGAGGGGCGTGTGCTGCGGAGCTCTTCGGCTTCCCGAACCACCGCGCGGCTCGGCGCCGACTCGAGCGGACGCATGCGCTCGAGCGTCTCGATCGCGTGCGGCCCCACGATGCCGTCGGGCTCGTCGCCCACATTGCGCTGGAACTCTCGCATCGCGCGATCCGTGCCGGCGCCGAACATGCCGTCCTCGCGGCCGGCGTCGAAGCCCAGCGCATTCAGCTTGCGCTGCAAGGCTCGCACGTCGTCGCCTCGGAAGAACGGAGAGTGCAGGTACAGGGTCCGGTCGCCGAGCCGGTAGCCGGCCTCGACGAGCTGGCCCCAGGTGTCTGGCCCGACGAGCCCGTCGACTCGTAAGCTGCGACGAGCCTGGAACGCCCGAACGGCTTCGTCTGTCGACGCCTCGAAATGTCCGGCGAGCTCGTGGCCGTCGATCGTGAGGCCGAGCCCGATCAGGCGTTCTTGGATGTCGCCGACCTCGCGGCCTTCGTCGCCGAGGCGGTAGATGCGCACATCACGAGTCTGCCCCGCCGCCGTGCCTCGCGGCAACCGGTTAGACCAGGTGCGGTTCGATGTCGCGCAGGATCGCGTCCTTCGGTTTCGCGCCGATCACGCGCGCCACCTCTTGCCCTCCCTTGAACAAGATGAGGCTTGGGATGCTCATCACGCCGTAGGTGCGCGTGGCCTGCGGGTTCTCGTCGATGTTCAGCTTCACGACCTTCAGGGTCTCGCCCTTGTCCTGCCCGATCTCCTCGACCACCGGTGAGACCATGTGGCAAGGCACGCACCACTCCGCCCAGAAGTCCACGAGCACGGGGGTCTCGGAATCGAGCACCGCCCCCTGGAACTCCTGATCGTTCACGCTGTTCACGTTCGCCATGGTCGTCATCTTCTCCCTCTTCCTATGAGTCGTCATGCGTGCAAACGCTCGCTCCTCGGGGGTGATTCCCACGATCAGACGTTCGTATGCGCCTGTTCCTCGAGGAATCGCTCGGCGTCGATCGCGGCTTTGCAGCCCTGGCCGGCCGCGGTCACGGCTTGCCGATAGATCGTATCGGTCACGTCACCGGCCGCGAACACACCTGGAAGGTTCGTCAGCGTGCGCGGTTCCTGCACGATCGCGTACCCGTTCTCGTCGAGCTCGAGCTGTCCTAAGAACAGCGAGGTGTTGGGATCGTGTCCGATCGCCATGAAGACTCCGTCGGTCGTCATCTCACGCTCCTCGCCGGTGACGGTGTCGGTGAGTCGCACGCCGGTGACGCCGCCATCACCCAGGATCTCGCTCACGGTCGCGTTCCAGATCACCTCGATCTTGGGGTTCGCGAGCGTGCGATCCTGCATGATCTTCGAGGCCCGGAACTCGTCGCGCCGGTGCACGATCGTGACCTTCGAGGCGAACTTCGTGAGGAAGGTCGCCTCTTCCATGGCGGTGTCTCCTCCGCCAACCACCACAAGCTCGCGATCGCGGAAGAAGAATCCATCGCACGTCGCGCATGCGCTCACGCCTCTGCCGCGGAGCTGTTCCTCGCCCGGTACGCCCAACCACCGGGCGCTCGCACCAGTTGCGACGATCAGCGTCTGTGCCCGCCATTCCTGATCGCCGGCCTTCACGAGGAAGGGACGGCTCGACAGGTCGACCTCGGTGACGTGAACGGGCAGGATCTCGGTGCCGAAGCGTGCCGCCTGCTTCTCGAATCGGTCCATCATCTCGGGTCCCAAGAGGCCGTCGGGGAACCCGGGATAGTTCTCCACGTCGGTCGTCAGCATGAGCTGTCCACCGGCTTCGAGCCCCTTGAGCACTAGGGGAGCGAGGTTGGCCCGAGCCGCGTAGAGCGCCGCCGTGTAGCCGGCGGGGCCCGATCCGATCACGATCACGCTGCGTTCGTCGGTCATGGTCCGCAAATCCTCCCACAGCCAAGAACGCTGGGGTATTCCCGGCGCATGCTCCAAAGGTGGTTTCGGCTGCGGCGATCGAGGCGCCGGCGCTACAGGCTCTTCGGGGTGACGGTCAGGATCGAGCAATCCTCGATCGCCGCGACCCAGATCGACACGGCGTCGGCGGGCGCGCCGTCGGGCTCGCTCTCGAGCACGACGGCGAGGTAGGCCGGCTCGCCCTCGAACGCTGCCTGCCTCACCTGGACGATCTCGCCGGGGTAGCGGGGGAAGGCCTTGTTCAGGCACGCGACCGCCTGCCGCGTCGCGTTCCCCACGAACCGCTGCTCGTTCGGAGTGCTAGACACCGAAGCCCCGGAGCCCACCTCGATCGCCGAAACATCATCGGTGGAACCGGTGGTATCGGCGCCGAGCGAGGCGGTGAGCTCGCCCGTGAGTTGGCTCAGGGTGACGACGTCGTAGTCGGTGTCTTCGAGCTGCAGCCGCACGGGGCCGTCGGTCACGACGTCGGCCGTTGCTGGACCGCTTGCCGCGATATTCCTGTCGTTCGACGAGGAGCCCAGGCGGGGCACGACCAGGGCGAGGACCGCGACGATCGCGGATGCCGCCAGGGCGGGGGCGACCCTGCGTGACCAGGGCGAGTGCACCGTCGAGGAGACGGAGGAGGTAAGGGCGGCGATGCGATCGGGTGTGAACCCAGCTGCGAGGTCGGGTGCCGCCGGCGCGGGCATCGCCCTGAGGGCGCTTCTGGCGGCGGCCGCCACCTTCACCTCATCACGACACGACGTGCACGATCGCAGGTGCTCCGTCAGCGTGGCGCGTTCTGCGGGTGCAAGGGTGCCGTCGACGGCGCCGGCGAGCTGTTCGAGGGGATGAGTCACGGTTCCACCTCCGACGCCCCCGGCCTCGCTGCGGGTTCCCGATCGGCGAGACCGCCGGTCCCGCCGGGTGTGAGGCCCATGGCCTTGCCCAGGGCGAGGCGACCCCGGTGCACCCTGGACTTCACTGTGCCGATCGGCACCTCGAGCACCTGAGCGATCTGTTGGTACGCCATGTCGTGCACGTCTGCGAGCACCAACGCCACCCTGAATTCTTCGGGCACGAGGGCGAGCGCTGCCGCCGCGTCACGCGTGCCGGCGACCTCGTCGGCATGATCGGCCACCGGTGGGCCCGGCTCGTGCTCGCGATCGCCATCGGCCACGACGTGCAGCATCGGCCGGCGTCGTTTGCGGCGCAGCTCGTCGTAGCACGCGTTCACCGCGACGCGATGCAGCCACGTCGTGAACGCCGCTTCGCCTCGGAACCCGTCGATCTTGCGGAGCACCGTGAGGAATGTGTCTTGCGCCACGTCGGCCGCAGCGTCGGCGTCGCCCAGGACACGTATGCAGACGTAGTACACGCGCTGCTGGTGCCGCTGAACCAGCGCAGTGAAAGCGTCGGTCTCGCCTGCTCGGAAGCGCCGGACGAGGTCCTCGTCGGGCTCGGGCTCGGTCACGGCCTCGGACGCTACACGTTGGAGATGCCGGCGGTCTCCGTCACCACGACCTGGCCGAATCCCTCGGTGGGACCGAGGCGGCCGGCGAGGATCGTGTCGGCGACGACCTTCAGGGTCACCGTGACCTGCCCGCTCTCGCCGTCGACCCGGCAGGCGTTGCGCCCGAGCTTCAAGTTCGGGTCGAGCGCTTCCACGCTGGCAGCCACGGCCTCACACGCCTTGGTCTCGCTCCGGCCTTCGCTCTGGTAGTTGGCTGCCCCCGTGCTCGCGGCCTCGGATGCGATCTCCGAGAGCCGGAAGGTGCTGCGTCCGATCGCCACGACGTCGAGCCCGGCCACAACGATGAGCGCGGCGAGGGCGAGCCAGATCACCGCGGTTTTGCCGACCATGCCCTCCTGGCCGCGCCAGCTCGTTGTCTCGTTCATCCGCGGAACCTCCTGCGCACCGCGCCCATCACGTCTTCGACCTCTCGCATGCCCAACATGAGTGCTGCGCCCAGATAGGCGCCGACCCCCGTCACGACGGCGAGCGACACCTGCACGAGCCGCCAGACGACCGGGTGCGTGTCGACGGCCGCCTCCACGCCCGCTGCGACGAGCCAACCGGTGAGCGCGGTGGTGGCGGCCGCTGGAAGAGCGCGCGCGATCGTAGAGGCGATGCGCTGCCCGTCGAGCGTGCCGAGCTTCGACCGGAGCAACACGAGCCCAACGCCCGTCGCGAACACGTACGACGCTGCATGCCCGAGCGCCAGGCCGGGCACGTCCCACCCGATCATGGCGACGAGCACGATGTCGACCGCCACCGTGACGACCGCGGCGCCGACGTTGATGAGCGCCGGCGTGCGGCTGTCCTGTGTGGCGTAGAACGTGCGCGTGATGAGCTGGAACACCGAGAAGAAAGGTAGCCCGATCGCGAAGGCCTGCAGCGTGCGCCCGATCAATCGCGCGTCGGCCTCGCCGGCCGCCCCGTGATCGAGCAGCAACGAGGTGATCGGGCCGGCGAGCACGACGAACGCGAAGGCCGCAGGCACTATCACGACCACCGTGTCGCGCAGCCCCAACGAGAACCGCTCGCGCACCCCGTCGACGTCTCCCGCTCCCCACCGCTCGGCCATGTCCGGCAGCAACGCCGTGAAGATCGACACGGCGAAGATCGAGTGAGGAAGCAGGAAGACGATGAACGCAGTGGCGTAGATCTGGAACCGCGCCGGGCCGTCGATGCCGCCGGCGAGCACGATGATCGCGAGGTACGCAGCTTGATTCGCCGCGACGTACACGAGCACCCAGCCCGACAGTTGCATGACGCGTCGGATGCCCGGGTGGCGCCATCCACCCGTGAGCCGCCACTTGAATCCGGCCGCGCGCAGCGACGGCCACAGCGCGACCGTCATCGTGACCACACCGAGGGTCGTGCCTGCACCGAGCACCGTCTTCTCGAGCCAGGTGATGCCTTCGATCGAGGGAGCGGCCCCCGCATGGAGCATCGCGTACGCGCCGAAGGCGGCGATCGCGACGAGGTTGTTGAGGATCGGCGCGAACATCGGCGGCGCGAAGCGTCCTTCGGAGTTCAGCAGCCCACCGCCGATCGCGCCGATGCCGTAGAACACGACCTGGGGCATGAACCACCGAAGCAGGAACACCCCGAGCTCGATCTGCGCATCGCGATCGGGCGCGTCGGAAGCGGCGAGGTACAACCGCATGATCTGAGGGGCCAGCACGATGCCGAGCGTCGCCAGCCCGAGGAGCACCACGAGCGCCAGGGTCATCACTCGGCACCCGAGATCGAAGGCCGCCTCGCGCCCGTAGGTCCGGCGGTGGTCGACGAACACGGGCACGAACACCGAGGTGAGCACCCCGCCGAGGATCAGCTCGTAGACGATGTTCGGTGTCGTGTTGGCCTGCACGTACACGTTGCCGAGCGCGCCCACCGTCACGCCGAGCGCCGCCGTCTGGGCGGCGATGCGCACGTAGCCGGTCAGGCGCGACAGGGTCGTGCCGGCCGTCATGAGCGCCGTGTTGCGCACGTAGGGTTCTAGGGCTTCGGGCGTCGGACCAACCTCCTCGACCACAAGAGCACCAACACCACGCCGGCTCCGATCGTCGTCCACAACGCCACACCGTTGACCGCGGTAATGCGCACGGTGAGGTTCTGGTCCTCACCGAGATCGCGCCCCGACGGCGCCCGGGTCTTCACCTTGATCGTCTGCGGGCCGCTCACCCTGGCCACCACATCGAACGTCACGATCTCGTTGGGCCCTTCGACCACGACCGTCTGCTGCGCCCCGTCGGGAAACTCGAACGACGCCGAGCGCACCACCACCTGCACCCTGAGCGGCGTCAGACCCGGGTCTCCCATGCGGATGGGGATCGACCCCTCGCTCGAGGTCAACAAGAACTCCTGCTCCACATCGGGCAGCACGGCCTGGAAGACGGAATCCGTCGCTGCGTTCACCTGGTCGTACCAGCTCCTGCCCGCGATCGGATCGCTGACGTACTGGCCGGCTTCGGCATACAAGAGGTTGCGTTCGAGTCTGCCAGGCTGCGTGCTCGGCCAGACGAGCATCGACCTGTAAGCGGCGACGTTGCGCCGCTGATCGCGGATCGCCTCGACGTAGTCGCGAGGGAACCGTTCGAGCGACTGAGAGATCACGCCGCCTTCCTGCACCGGGTGCACTCGCTCGGCGAACGAGACCGCGTCGGTGAGCCGCAAGAAGGGCGCCCGCGACAGCCTCCGCACGAGCGGCGCCCACATGTCGGCGGGCAGCGCCGCGGGGAGCGACAGCGCGATGCCGCGAACCGTCTCGCTGCCGTCGAGCTGGGGACCCGGCACGGGTTGCTCGCGCCAGATCGCGGCGAGCTCGCCGAGCACCGCCTGGCTCGCGCGCACCGGGTCGCCCATCAACAGCGGATCGCCCAGCAGGGCCTGCAAGCCCGGGTCGGGAAGCACCACGTCGAGGACCGTCCCGCCTTCGGTTGCGACGGTCGCCGTGGCAAGTGGCGCGAAGTCGTTGGGTTGGGCCGGCCGCTCCACGGTGTCGGTCTGAGCCAACACCGTGGTCGTCCCACGGTCGGCGAGCCATTGCAGGCTGGCCTCGTCGAGCGCTCCCTGCGGCGGCCGCGCTTGCCCCGTCGCCGCGTCGAGGCCGAGGTGCTCTGCCAGGACGGCCTCGCCGGAGTCTTGTTGCCGATCGAGATCGGCCGCGAGTCCGCCCGAGGCAAGGCTCGGCAGCAGCGGCGCGGAGAAGGGAGCGACGACGACGTGCACGTCGTCGTCTTCCACGAGCGCGCGCAGCTTCGCGAGCAGGGCCGCGGCATCGGAGGCGGGGCGCTCGTCGGCCGGCGCCGCCTCGCCCGCCGCACGCTCGTATCCGTCGGCCATGCGCGCAAGCTGGTCGATCACCGCGGGCACGATCACGAGGTTCACCGTGGCGAGGCCGTCGTCGGATGCGACGACGGAACGCAGAGCCTCGACCTGCTGTCCCAGCCCGCCGCCGGGGGCGATCGCGGCCTCGAACGAGGTGTCGGCGAGCAGGCCCTGGGGGTCCATCGCGATGGGTGCATCGAGCTCGACCCACCACGTGAAGTCGAGCGGAACGTCGGGGGGCCGCACGAGATGCACCAACGGTGTGTCGATGTAGCCGACCGGGATGCCTGCGACGCGCAGGTCGACGCGAGCAGGGTAGACGCCGGAGTCGATGTCGCTCACACCGCCGACCTCGCTCAGATCGACCGAGGCGCTGAACTCACGGGTATCGCCGGCCTCGAGCGTGCCGGTCTGCGTGTCGGTCTCGACCTCGATCAGCGTGGAGCCGGGGCCCTCGACGAGCGAGGAGACGAAGCTCTCGCGCGACCTGATGAGGGGGCCGATGCTGAACCCGACCGTCAGATCCTCGAGGGATTCCTCGCCGAGGTTCTCGGCCAGGAACTTTACGGTGACCTTGGGCTCCTCGAGGGTGGTGAAGGGGGTCTGCGCCTTCAGGATCGTGGCGACCGACGGCTCCTGGCCCAGTGCGATGGGCGAGCGGATCAGGGTCGACGCGGCCAAGAACGCGGCGAGCAGCGTCGATGCAAGCAGCGTGATCGCAAGCAGCGCCCCGAAGGCACGGAAGATCCTCATGGCGAGTCTCATCGTAGTGCCGGGTGTTCAGCTCCCGAGCAGCTCGACGGCCTCGGAGGTTCCATAGGCGGCGGCGACGACGAGCAGGAACGCGCCCACCGCGAGGCGCAGGGTACGTTCCCGCGCATCCAGGGCGAGACGGGCGCCCAGGCGCGCGCCGGGGATGGCGCCGATCGTGACGACCAGTACCAGCACCCAGTCGATGTTGCCGAGGACCGCGTGGGTGATCGTGCCGGGGATCACGAGGGCGACGATCGCGAGCAGCGAAGTACCGAGCGCGCGCTTCAACGGCATGCCGAGCCAGCCCGCGAGCATCGGCACCATGACGAGTCCGCCCCCGATGCCGAGCAGCCCACTGACGAACCCGGCGATGAGTCCGATGCCGATGAACATCGATGGCGTGGCGACGAACGACGGCCCGCGCCGGTCTCGAGAGCCGCGCACGATGCCCACCGACTGATAGGCCAGCAGCAACGCCGTGATCACCAACAACAGGTGGGGGTCGATGAAGCCGGTGAGCAGGGCGCCGAACACGGACGTGACAACACCGGGCACGATCATCCAGGCGGCCGCGCGGTGGTCGAGCTCGCCCGCCCGCCGGTAGGTGGCGGCCCCGGTCAGCGCCGTGGGCAAGATGACCGGCAACGGCGTGGCGAGTGCCACGATCGGCGAGGCGCCGAGCACGACCTGGAGCCCTGGCGTCATGACGATCCCGCCGCCGACGCCGAACAGCCCCGACAGCACACCCGACACCAGTCCGATGGCGATGCCGAGCGCCGCCTCGAGCAGGGTCGGCATGTTGAAGGTGGCGATCACGGCTGGGCTCACTGCAGCATCTCGGCCGCCCGCGTGAGCACCTCACGCTCGCCTCGGTACGCCGCCCGCTTGAGGGCGCGTTCCAGAGGGAACCAGCGGATCTCCTCCATCTCGTCGTCGCGGTCCTCAGGGTCGCCACCCGTGCACCGCATCAGGAAGAAGTGCACGGTCTTGCTGATGCGTGTGTCCTCCCACACGTAGAAGTAGCGGGTGTCGCCTAGCGAGGCTTCGATCTCGGCCGTGTAGCCGGTCTCCTCGTGCACCTCGCGCACCGCCGCGTCCTCGAGACTCTCGGCTTCCTCGATGCCGCCCTTGGCGAGGCCCCAGGCTATGTCACCGCGGCGTGTGCGCCGAGACGCGAGCACGACCTCGATGTCGTGGCCGTCGCGGCGATACACGACGCCTCCTGCCGAGACCTCTCGCTGCACGGGCGGTCCCCGTCTACGGCGAGCGGCAGGTTTCTTCTTCGTTCCTGCCGGGTCCTTGCCTTTAGTCGGCGCCGTCCCCTTGGCCCCGGCGGCCGACTTCGCGGTCGCGCTCGAGGGCTTGCGACGCCGACGTCGACGGCGTTTGCGCGGTTCCTGGCCGTCGGAGGTGGGCTCGTCGGTCACTTGAGAATCCTAGCCGCCGCACTCAGGTGCGCCAGGGACAGGCCGATGGAACCATGTGGCCCGCGATCGCCGTGGGCAGGATGGAGGCCGTCGCCGACGATGGATGTCAATGCCCTGCTGCGGTACACGGTCGAGCGTGGTGCGAGCGACCTGCATCTGAAGGTCGGGAACGTGCCCTTCGTCCGCATCGATGGCCAGCTCCTTCCCGGCGAGTTCGACGTGCTCACGCCGGCCGACACGGAGATGGCGGCGTCGCTGTTGATGTCGGATCACAAGGAGCGCGAGTTCGCCGAGACGAGCGAGGCCGACCTCGGATATACGCTCGCCGGGGTCGGGCGCTTCCGCGTGAACGTATTTCGCCAGCGAGGCGTGATCGGGCTCGCGATCAGGCGCGTGCGCAGCGACGTGCCGACGTTCGAGGAGCTCCGCATGCCACGGGTCATGGCGTCGCTCACCGACGCGCCGCGTGGGCTCGTGCTCGTCACCGGCCCGACCGGCACGGGTAAGACGACGACGATCGCGTCGATGATCGGGCACATCAACCGCAACCGCCGTGCGCACATCGTCACGATCGAGGACCCCATCGAGGTCATGCACGACGACCTGCTCTCGATCGTTCAGCAGCGAGAGATCGGTATCGACACCGACTCGTACGCCAGTGCGCTCCGTCACGTCATCCGTCAGGACCCCGACGTGATCTTCGTCGGTGAGATCCGCGACCCCGAGTCGGCGATGTCGGCGATCCAGGCGGCGGAGACCGGCCACCTCGTGATCTCCACCTTGCACACGATCGACTGCATGGAAACGATCAACCGCATCCTCGACCTCTTCCCGCCGCAGCAGCAGCGCGAGGTGCGCTCGTCGTTCGCCGGCTCGCTCCGCGGCGTCGTGTCGCAGCGGTTGGTAGCCAGGGCCGATGGCAAGGGGCGTGTCCCTGCGGTCGAGGTGCTGATCAACACCGGACGCGTGTTCGATCGCATCGTCGATCCGGCGACCACCGACCAGATCATCGATGTGATCGCCGAGGGCGACTTCTACGGCATGCAGACCTTCGATCAGTCGCTCGTGCAGCTCACCAAGGAAGGCCTCGTGACCGAAGACGAGGCGCGAAGGGCCGCCACGAATCCGCACGATTTCGACCTGCAGATGGGCGGGGTGCTCGACCGGCTGTCGGCCGGAAACGTCGAGGGAGGGCTTCCCTTCTAGCGATCGGGCTTGGCCGGGCGTGTCGGGGGCTTCGGTTCGGTCGGTTCGCGTTCCCCCGCTGCGATCTGCGCGCGGACCTCCATGGGGTGGCGCCGATACCCGAACCCGATCGCGAGCACGAAATACACGGGGATGAACAGCGGTCCCCAAGAGCAGAACTGTTTGATGTGCCACCGCTCGTGGGCGAGGAGCCGTCCGGTCACCGGCTCGGCTGACAGGATCACGAACCCGACGGTCATGGCCGTGCGGCGCATGCGCGGCATGAGCCACGTGAGTCCTCGGGGCGCCTTGTCGAAGATCAGCGCGCCGTCGCGCACGCTGGGCCACTGGAAGGTGAGCAGCCCCAGCACGACGCCGATCAGGGTGTTCGGCAGCGTCCAGAGGAACCCGAGCCAGGTGGGCATCGCGCTTCACGGTAGCGGTCGCGGGTCCGGCCATCTTCGCGAGAGTGACTTGGCAGGGACCTCCGGACTCGTGCCTGCGAGGAAACACGGAGGTCCCTGCCAAGTCGCCGCGACCGAACGAGGCCCAGCCGAGGGCTCTAGCGAGCCCTGACCCACGCGACCGACGAGACTCGGCGAACGCCCGGGTAAGCTCGAACCGCCATGGCCGACCAGAGCCCTTCCGGCGCCGTGCTCGGCGTGCCCTCGATCGCCAAGGAGCTCGGTCTTCGGTTCGCCGACGCGGGCCACGAGCTCTTCCTCGTCGGCGGCAGCGTGCGCGACATGATGCTCGGTCGCCCAGGCCGGGATCTCGACTTCGCCACGAGCGCCCATCCCGAGCAGACCACCCGTGTGCTGCAGGGCTGGGCGGACCGCCGCTACCTCGTCGGCGTGAAGTTCGGCACGGTCGGCGCATCGAAGGACGGGCAGCTGGTCGAGATCACGACGTTCCGTCAGGAGGTCTACGCCGAGGCGCATCGCAAGCCGGCGGTCACGTTCGGAGATGACGTCGAGACCGACCTGTCGCGGCGCGACTTCACGATCAATGCTATGGCGGTGGGGCTTCCCGACGGTGCGTTGATCGATCCGCACGGGGGAGTGCGCCATCTCGCGACCAAGGTGCTCGACACGCCCCTCGAGCCGGAGATCTCATTCACCGACGATCCGCTGCGCATGGTGCGAGCCGCCAGGTTCGTAGCGCAGTTGGGCGTCACTCCAGCCGAGAGAGTGCTCGCCGCGATGCGCACGATGTGCGAGCGTCTCGACATAGTCTCGGCCGAGCGCATCGCCGCCGAGCTCGACAAGCTGCTCGTCGGCGAGCGCGTCACGAACGGGCTCTCTTTGCTCGTGACGACCGGGCTCGCCGACAGGTTCATGCCCGAGCTCGCTGCGCTCGAGCTCGAGCAAGATCCGGTGCACCGTCATAAGGACGTGCTGCGGCACACCTACGCTGTCGTCGAGAGCTGTGAGCACGACCCGGTGTTGCGCTTGGCGGCGTTGCTGCACGACATCGGCAAGCCGTCGACACGCCAGATCACGCCTGAGGGCGTTCAGTTCCATCACCATGAGGTCGTCGGCGCCCGTATGGCCGAGAAGCGACTTCGAGAGCTGCGCTACCCGAACCAAGTGATCGACGATGTGCGCAAGCTCGTCGAGATGCACCTTCGTTTCCACGGGTACGGCGACGGCTGGAGCGACGCCGCCGTGCGACGCTACGTGCGCGACGCCGGCCCATTGCTCGACAAGTTGAACCAGCTCACGCGCGCCGACGTGACCACTCGCAACGAGCGCCGCGCCGCGAAGTTCCAGGGCTTGCAGGACGACCTCGAAGAGCGTATCGCGCGCCTCGCCGAGCAGGAGAACCTCAACGCCTTGCGCCCGCCCCTCGACGGGAAGCAGGTCATGGACCACCTGGGCCTCACCCCCGGCCCGGAAGTCGGCAAGGCGCTCGAGTTCCTCATGGAGCTCCGCTTGGACCGCGGCCCCATCCCCGAGGACGAGGCCTATCAGCTACTCGACGAGTGGGCAGCCGAACGGGCCTGATCCACATGGCTACTGCCGCGACTCTTCCTCCTCAGAGGGATGGCCGGCGACGAGGCCCTGGCCTCCGACATTCACCACGTCGAAGGTGACCGTGATCACGAGCATCACGAAGACCGCGCCGACGACGAGCGCGGGAGGCCACCCGCGGGCGATGAAGGCGATCGCGAGGAGCGCCCCGATCGTCGCCCATCGCTGAACCATGCCTGCGCCTCGCCAGCCGATCTCTGCCGCGTGCACCGCGACGAGCGAGAGCAAGAACGCCGCCGCGCCGGCGCAGAGCATCAGCCGGGCGGCGAGCGAGAGGCCGTGGTCGGCTTGGGCGCCAGCTTCGATCGCGAGGTCCACGCCGACGGCCGTCGCCGCGATGCCCGCGTATCCGAACAAGTGTCCATATCCCCACACGGATGATGCCCAGATGCGATCGCGAGACAGCGCTGTCGACGACACGGTCTCGAAGTAGCTCCACCAGATCGCCGCCGCGATGGCGAATCCGAGTACGGCCGAGGCCACCGCTCCGCCATCGAGTTGGACCTCACCGAGGCCGACGCCGACCGTCACGACGCTCTCGCCCAGCACGATGATCGTGAACAAGCCGTAGCGTTCGGGCAGGTGGCTTGAGTCGAACGGCTGTCCCTCGTACGACCGCCGGGCGAACACCGGGACCACCATGAGCTCGAGCACCGCGATCGCCCAGATCCAGTAGCGCAGCGGGGCCTCGACCCACACCGACGAGAGCATGATCACGGCTCCGATGAGGTTCCCGACCATGGATAGTGGCCGCGAGCACGATCACGAGCAGCATCGCGACGAGCTGGCTGAGGCGGTGGAGCAGGTCGTCGTTGTCCCACGCCGTGCCGAACCACGTGAACTGGGTCCACACCCACCACACCGGCACGAAGAGTGCCGCGAAGGGCAGGAGGCCGTGCAAGGACGGGTCGGAATGCAGGCCATCGGCGAGCGTTGCGATCGCGGCTGCGAAACAGAGGTCGAAGAAGAGCTCGAGCCAGGTGCTCTTTCGATCGGCGACGTCGAAGTCGCGCATCGGCGCCGGACGGATCAAACGTCTCTTCGTCACGTCCGAACGCTACCCGCGCCGGGATCGAGCTACGCCCACACCTCGTTGAATAGGGCGACGGCCTGCTGTCGCTCCTGCTTGGGGTCGATAGGCGTCACGCTCACGAAGTCGGTTCAGATGGAGGGCGATGGCCGGCCAGTCTCAGCGCCGTGCGCAGCACCCGAGGATCGCCGCGCCAATGTTCCTGCACGACCTCGACGCCGGCTCGCTTGATCAGATGACGAAGCACGAGTCCGACGACGATAACGTCGTCGAGCGGGCCGAGCAGCGGGAGGAACTCCGGCACGAGGTCGATGGGCGAGAGCACCCACACGAGCGCGCCGCCGACGAGCAGCTTCGAGCCGAGCGGCACCCGCGGGTCGCGCATGAGCCCGCGGCAGAGCGCGACCAGGTCGGGGATCGCGCGCGCGAGCTGCAACGCCGCGACCTTCCTGCCGAAGAACCACAGCGCGGCGATCGCGACCACCCAGATGGCTGCCACGATGCCCAGCGCGATCAACAGCCCTCGCACCATGCCAGCCTAGCCCGTTACGCTCCGCGGGCATGACAGCGACCACCGCGACCGAGGCGCCTCACGTCGATCCACAACGAGGGTTGACGACCGCCGAGGTCGCGGAGCGGGTGGCGCTCGGACAGGTCAACGACGTGCCGGCGGTGCCGACGCGAACGGTCGCCCAGATCGTGCACGCCAACGTGCTCACCCGGTTCAACGCGATCCTCGGCGCGATGCTCGCGATCATCCTCGTGGTGGGTCCACTTCAGGACGCGCTATTCGGGCTGGTCCTGATCGCGAACGCCGCCATCGGCATCGTGCAGGAGTTGCGCGCGAGCGGCTCGTTCGTGGTGGCCGGCGCCGGCCGGTACCGGGCGAGCCGGGTCGGCGCAGAGGCGTACGCCGCCCAGATCGTCGAGGACGTCCGCAGGTTCAGCCTCACCCGCTCGGAGCTTCGTTCGGGCATCGACACGATCCTCACCTACGTGACGATCGCGATCGTGCCGACCGCGGGGCTGTTGTTCTTCAGCCAGCTGCGTGCCCGTGATGACTGGCGTGAGGCTGCCTCGGGCGCGGTCGCGGGAACCGTCGCGATGGTGCCCGAGGGCCTGGTGCTGCTCACCTCGCTTGCGTTCGCCGTGGCTGTCAGGCGTCTGGCTCAGCGGCAGGTGCTGGTCCAGGGGCTCCCCGCTGTCGAGGGGCTCGCACGCGTCGACATGCTCTGTATCGACAAGACCGGCACCCTCACGGAGGGCAAGCTCACGGTGCAACAGGTAAAGCCGGTCGACGGAGACGAAGATGTGTTCGGCCGGGTCCTCGCCGCGCTCGCCGCCGCCGATCCGTCGCCCAACGCCACGACGAGCTCCATCGCGGAGCGCTTTCACGAGGTGCCGGGCTGGCACACCACCGGTGGCGTGCCGTTCTCCTCGTCGCGGAAGTGGAGTGCGTCGGCGTTCGATGGACACGGCGCCTGGTTCCTGGGTGCGCCCGACGTGATGCTCTCGGCGGTCGATGGCGACCCGGCCCTTCCTGAGCGGGTGCGACATCTCGCCGATGAGGGCCATCGCGTGCTGCTCGTCGCGAGGGCGTCGTCGCTCGACGACGATCGGCTTCCCGCGGATCTTGAGCCCGCCGGGCTGGTCGTGCTCGGCGACCGTCCGCGCTCCGACGCCGCCGAGACGCTGCGCTACTTCGCGGAACAGAGCGTCACCGTCAAAGTGATCTCGGGCGACGATCCGCGCACGGTGGGAGCGATCGCGACGAGGCTCGGGCTCGAGGGCGCCGACGAACCGATCGATGCGCGTGAGCTGCCCGACGACGTCGACGAGCTCGCCGGCGTGCTCGAGACGCACTCCGTGTTCGGCCGGGTCACTCCACAGCAGAAGCGGGCGATGGTGCAGGCTCTGCAGCAGCACGGACACACGGTCGCGATGACCGGCGACGGTGTGAATGACGCGCTCGCGCTGAAGGAGGCCGACGTAGGCGTCGCGATGGGGTCGGGAAGCGACGCCACACGCGCCGTGGCCCAGCTCGTATTGCTCGACTCAACGTTCGACTCCCTGCCGCCCGTGGTCGCCGAAGGACGCCGCGTGCTCGGGAAACATCGAGCGCACGAGCGGGCTCTACCTCAACAAGACCGTCTACGCGATGCTGATCTCGCTCACGACCGGCGTGCTCGGATTCGTCTTCCCGTTCCTGCCGCGGCACCTGACGCTGATCGGCGCGATCACGATCGGCATCCCGTCGTTCTTCCTGGCGCTCGCGCCCAACGCCGACCGGTTCCGAGCGGGGTTCGTGCGCCGCGTGCTTCGGTTCGCGATCCCGACCGGCACGCTCGCCGCGACCGCGACCCTGCTCGCGTACACCCTGGCCCGTAAGGAAGCAGGCGTCACGCTCGTGCAGGCGCAGACGACCGCGCTCATGGTGCTCACGTGGATCGGCTTCCTCGTGCTGTCGATCCTCGCGGCGCCACTCATGCGCTCCCGGCTCATGCTGATCTGGTCGATGGCGGCGCTGTCCGTGGCCGCGCTCTCCTGGGGGCCGAGCCAGACGTTCTTCGCACTCGACGATCCGCCGCTGATCGTGTGGCTGGCCGGGTTCGGCATCGCCGCGATCGTTTGGTCATTCGCGCGACTGTTCGTACCGGGCGAGCAGCCGATCGGCCCGCGAGCTCGAGATCCGCTCTTCGGCGGGCTGGGAAGCCGACTCCGAGGTGACAGCACCGGGCAGTAGTCCAGTCGAGACTAGATAAGACTCAGGTCGCCCGGAGGCCAGATCACGATCTCGGCCTTGCCGATCACCTTGTCGATGGGCACGAACCCGAGCGAGAAGCGGGAGTCGAGGGAGTTCCCGCGGTTGTCGCCCATCACGAACAGCTCGCCCGGCGGCACCTTGAACTTGTCGAACCTCTCCGTGGGCTGCGTCAGGTACGGCTCGTCGATCGGCTCGTCGTTGACGAACACCTGCCCGCCGCGACCGTAGACGACGTCGCCCGGCGTGCCGATCACGCGCTTGATGAAGTCCTCGTTGTCAGGGCGTTGCACCCCGAGCCCCTCGAACATCCAGTGGAAGAACCCGCCGACGACCCCGCGGTCGGCTTGGCCGCTCGGATCGGGATCCTCGAACACGACGATATCGCCGTGATCGGGGTCGCCGAAGTAGTACGGCACCTTCAGCACGAGCACGCGGTCACCGGGCACCAGCGTCGGTTCCATCGACCCAGACGGGATGAAGAACGCCTGAACCAGGAAGGTCTTGATGAGCAACGCCAGCACGAACGCCATGACGATCAGCCCGGGCAGCTCGCCGATGAACTGCACGAGCGGGTTGCGGTGCTTCTTGTGGCTCTTCGGGTCGTCCTTGCCCGGCTCGGGCGCTTCGAGGGTGTCGCGTTCGGTGGTTTTCACCGAGCAAGGGTACCGGCTGGGGGAGTGTCGTCGGCGAGGCTCTCGATCTGCAATGACACCTCCACGGCCTTGAAGCTGGCCCATACCTCGACTCCGACACGCAGCCCCATGCGGGCCACCGATCCGGCGGTGATCTCGGCGGTGAGCGGCGGCCGGGTGTCGATGCGTACCCTCGCGCGATCGCCGTCGATCGCTATCTCCGAGATCGTGCCGCGGAAGACGTTGCGCGCCGATCCCTCGGGCTCGCGCGCGTGCAGCGACACGTCGATCGGCTTGAGGGTGGCGAGTGCTCGCGCTCCACGGCCGACCGGGGCATCGGGCGCCACCGTGAGCTCGCCATCGGCGGTCCTGAGCGTCGCCGCGCCGTCGGGGAGCGGCTCGAGCACGCCGGCGAACAGGTTCACGCCCACCAGGTCGGCCGCGTAAGCCGAGCCCGGCGCGTTCCTGATCTGCTCGGGGGCGCCGGTCTGGGTCTGGCGGCCTTCCTCGAGCAGGGTGACCCGGTCGGCGAGGGTGAGCGCATCGAGCGGATCGTGCGCGATCAGCACGGTCGCTCCGCCGAAGGTGCGGGCCACCTCGCGGACGAGCGCGCGCAGCCCCGGCCGAGCCGAGACGTCGACGTTTGCGAACGGCTCGTCGAGCAGCAGCAGGCGTGGCTCGGGCGCGAGCGCGCGCGCCAGGGCGACCCGCTGCCGCTCGCCCCCCGAGAGCGACCGGGGCGCCGCGCCGGGGTCGACACTGGGAGCGAGCCGGGTGAGCAGCTCTTGCGCGCGTGCGCGGGCGATGGCCTTCGCCGTCCTCCGAGCCCGCAGCGGAAATGCGACGTTCTCGAGCGCCGAGAGCCGCGGGAACAACAGATCGTCCTGGAAGCACACCCCGATCGGGCGCTGCTCGGGTGGCAACCGGTCGATGCGCTCGCCGTTGAGCTCGATCGCGCCCTCGGCCAGCTCTAATGTGCCGGTGAGGGCATCGACGATCGTGGACTTGCCGGCGCCGTTCGGACCGAGCAGCGCGAGGGTTTCGCCGTCGGCGACATCGAGCACAATGGCAACCTCGAACCGATCGCGACGGGCGACGAAGTCGGCATGCAGGCCCATGTCGCTCAGCGCGCCTGCGTGATGCGGTCGCGCATCGCGACCAGCACGCCCAACGACAGCGCGACCAACAGCAGCGAGAGCAGGATCGCTCCACCGGGATCGGTCAGTCGCGCCTCGTACACCGCGAGCGGAAGCGTCTGGGTGCGCCCGGCGAAGTTGCCGGCGAACGTGATCGTGGCGCCGAACTCCCCGAGTGCCCGCGCCCATGCGAGCACCGCGCCGGCCGCCAGCTGGGGCGCGAGCATCGGGAGCACGATGCGCCGGATCGAATACGCCGGGCTCGCGCCGAGCGCCGCGGCCGCGCGCTCGTACCGGCGGTCGATCGAGCGCAGCCCCGACTCAGTCGCCAGCACCACCAGCGGCATCGAGACGAACGTGGTCGCCGCGATCGCTCCCCAGATCGTGAACGTGAGCTGCACGCCCAGGCCCTCGTAGAGCCAGCGCCCGATCACGCCGCCGCGCCCGAGGGCTTGGAGCAGTCCGAGCCCGCCCACGACCGGGGGAAGCACGACAGGCAGCACCACGATCGCTCGCAGCACGGAACGCCCGGGGATCGGCGCGCGAGCCAAGACCCAGGCGAGCGGTACGCCGAGCAGGAGCGAGAGCCCGGTCGCAACGAGCGACACCACGATCGACAGCCGGAACGCCGTGCCGGCCCCTACGCCGGTGAGGGCGGTACCGAGATCACCCCAGGGAGCACGGATCAGCAGGGCGCTCAGCGGTAGCGCGACGAACACCGCGCCGGTGCCGGCCAGGATCCACAGGGGAAGTGGGGTCCGCGCGCGCATGGCGTCAGGTGATCGGTTCGAATCCGTATTCCGTGAGAGCGGCCTGGCCCTCGGGGCCCGTCACGTAGGCGACGAACTCGACTGCGAGATCCGCGTTCGAGGCTCCGGTGACGACCGCGATCGGATACGTCGCGATCACGTTCGTGTCGTCGGGGATCTCGATCGCCGCGACGTCGTTACCGGCGGCCGCCGAGATGTCGGACTCGTACACGATGCCGGCGTCGGCCTCGCCCGCGGTGATCTTCGCGACCACGCTCGCGTTGTCCTCCTCGTTGGAGACGACGTTGGCCTCTGCGTCGGCGAGGATGCCCGCGTTGTCGAGGGCTTCGCGCGAATAGTCGCCGACGGGCACGCCCTCGGCGGCGAGCACGAGCTGCACACCCGACGTTGCGAGATCGTCGGTCGATGCGATGCCGGCCGGGTTGTCGGTCGGAGTGATGATCACGAGCCGGTTCTGCACGAAGTCGTTCCGGTCGCTGACGCCGGGATCCTCCTCGACGGCGTCCATCCACGTGCCGCTGGCGCTCGCGAAGACGTCGGCCGAACCTTCGCTCTGGATCTGCGCTGCCAGTGAATCGGAGGCCCCGAAGTTGAAGACGACAGTGGCCCCTTCATGGGCTGCCTCGAAGTTAGGCCCGATGCGATCGGTGAACGCAACCGTCAGTGACGACCCCGCGAAGACGGTGAGCTGGGTGGTGTCATCTGCAGATTCACCTCCGCATGCCGCCACCATGGGCACAACGAGGAGGAAAGCGAGGAAGCGCTGCATCACCGAACGATACCAGCCTTCGCCGCCTTGATAGCAAGGGAAACCTATCGTTCAGTCGTTCGAAAGATTGACCATCACGCTGGTCGCCTTCACCGTGGCGACGGCTTCCATGCCGGCCTCGAGGCCGAGCTGGTCGGCGGCTTCACGGGTGATGAACGCCAGCACCCGATGTGGACCGGCCTGGATCTCCACGGTTGCTGCGAGCCCGTCGCGCTTGACGTCGGTGATCACACCGGGGAAGCGGTTCCTGGCGCTTGCGGCCGCGATCGGCTCGTCATGTCGGTGCTCGGCGAGCAGGCGCGCCACCTCGACGGCGGGCACGGTCCGTTGACCGCCCGGCGTCCGTTCGACCCGCAGCTTTCCGTCGCGTTCCCAGCGACGCAAGGTCTCGACGCGAACCCCGAGCGCCTTCGCGGCCTCGCCGATCCTGTAGGCGTCGGTCATGGTTCGGCAGGCTACCCCGTCGCCTGGTCGGCTGCGTGGTCGTGGCCGTTGGGCATCGTCGCGAACGCGAGCACTGCCGCAAGAATCCACGCGGCGAGCCAGACGAACGCGACACCGGGGGAGAAGGCCGTCCAGAGCAATCCGGCCAGCACGCTCGCGGCGAAGTTCCCGGCGCTTTGCAAGGCTGCGAGCAGTCCGAACGCGCTGCCGCGGATCCCCTCAGGCGCTCGCGTCGCTACCGCCGTGTGCTCGGCCGTCTCGGCTGCGCCGATGCCGACTCCGGCGAGCACGAACCCGGCTGCGAGCACCGGCACGCTCGGCCCGGCACCCGCGAAGACCAGGTACGCCCCGAGGAACGCGCTCGCCCCGCCGAGCAGGACGAGTCGCGTGCCCCGACGGTCCCCGAGATGACCGGCCGGAAGGCTCGTGAGCGTGGCGGCGACGTTGTACACCACGTAGAGGAGCACCGCGACGCTCGCGGCCGAGTCCTGACCTCGCCCCGGCTGGAGCAGCTCGGTCGCCCTCAGGATCAACAGGGTCGCGGCACAGTTCCCGAACTCGAACGCGGCCATGCCTGCGAACAGGCGCCCGAGACTTCCCCGGAGTACCGGCCGCACCTGGAGCCGGATCCGCCGTCGATCCCTCGCGGTCGGACGCCGAACGCGGCGCACGGCGGTGAACATCGCGAGCGCCGCGAACAGTCCCGGCACGATCGAGACGATCATCGCCGAGCGCACGCCGATGAGCGCGATCAGCGGGATCGCGAGCAGCGGTCCCGCGATCGCGCCGAGGTTGTCGGCCATGCGCTCGAAGCCGTAGGCGCGACCGTACGCCTCGGGCGACACCATGTCGGCCAGCAGGGCGTTCCGTGACGGGCCGCGGATGCCGCGCGCAGCCCAGGCGCCTGTTCGCAGCATCGCGACCTGCCAGGGTGCGATCGCGAGCCCGATGCCACTCGAGAGCACCGCGGTGGTGACGTACCCGCCGACCGCGACTTTGGTGCGGCGCTCCGGATCATCGGCCAACGCCCCGCCGGCGAGCTTCGCAACACCGGCAGCACCGTCGGCGATGCCCTCGATCAGTCCGAGCGCCGACGCGGGCGCGCCCAACGTCGAGGTGAGGAAGCTCGGCAACAACGACGTCGGAATCTCGTGGCCCACGTCGGACAGGAAGCTCGCCAGCCCGATCGACCGTACGCCCGGGTTGAACCAGGGCGCGTCGCCCCCGGAGGGGGAGGACCGAACGGCCATCCGGCGAGTATGGCGGGTGTTCGCCCCGCCGGATGCGTTAGCGGTGTAGACACCGTTCCCAGCGCCGCCCACGTCGACCAGGGCTCGAGGGTTCGCATGCGCCCGATCTCGCCGTCGGTCGACGGAACGAAGCTCCAGGTGTGCGTTCAGCGCCGAGGTCCTGCTCGCCCGCCGTTGGGGAGCCTTGGATCAGACGTGACGTAAGTCACCGACTTGAAGCCGTTCGCCCCGCACCGTCGGCAGATGGCTGCGCGGAGACGGCACCCGCTCAAAGAGATCGAGTTCGTCTGCAGGGAGGCCGAGCGTGCGGGGTGGCGCATCTTGGTTCCTAGGAAGGGCTACTGGAAGGCATACTGTCCGTGTCCCGGCAAGCACAAGCGGTCGGTGCACCTCACCCCGAGTGATCCGAACTACGTGGCGAACCTCAGGGCCTGGTTCAACCGGCAGCCGTGTTGGAGGTCTTGATGAATCGATTCCACGTCACGTTCACCGGTTCGGTACTGACCGTCGACGGTGATGTCGACGAGGCTGCCGTGGACCGAGTGACCGATGAGGTGCTCGACCAACTGCTGAAGCAGAGGTTGCTCATCGATCCGGACGTGGGAGCTTCCCTGGCGACGGGCTTCGTCGAGTTCATGGTGGGCGTCGACGCCGAGACGCCGGAGGCTTCGGTAGCGCTCGTTGCGGGACATCTTCGCGATGCACTCGACGAGGCCGTGCGTCGATACGGCGCTGAGCTGCGCGTTGAGCTGGAGGGGACCAGCGCGCGGTCCGAGGCTTCCTCCGTGCCGGCCTGATCGACCGCGCGTTGTAAACGAACTCCCCTCCTCGGCGCTCTGTCGTTGCGTGAGGTGCGAACCGTGCACGCCGGCGTGATGATGGCCACCGTGAAGGAGGGCACGATCGATGAGCAGCCGGTCGGCAGCGAGGTGGAACTCGTGCAGCCCGGCACCGCGGCCCGGAACGACTTCGAACGCGTCTACCGCGACCACGGGCCGGGCCTCTTCCGCGCGATCTACGCCTACACGGGCGGACGTCGCGACATCGCCGACGAGGTCGTGTCCGAGTCGTTCGCGCGAGCCATCGCGCGGGCCGACGATGTGCGCGAGCCCGTGCCGTACCTGTTCCGCACCGCGTTCCGGCTGGCCGCGAACGAGCTGCGCGCGGAACGCCGCCGCCCTCCGCTGGAGCCCGACGTGCCCGCCGATCCGCCCGACGTCGCCGGGCTGTTGGCGGCGCTCCGCCGCCTATCGCCGAACCAACGCGCCGCGATCGTGTTGCGCTACGAGGTCGACCTTCCGGTCGAGGAAGTCGCGCGGCGCATGGGCATCGCAGCGGTGACGGTACGCGTGCACATCCACCGCGGCCGAGCGAAGCTCCGCGAGCTGCTCGGCGCCGAGGAGGTCGACGAGCCATGACCGAACGCTGGCAGAAGCAGCTTCGGAAGCTGCGAGGGATCGAGCCGCCGGCCGACGGCTGGCAGCGAGCAGAGTCCCGCGCTCCCGGCGGTGACGGACTGCCACCGCCACGGCAGCGCGTCGTTGCAGGCATCGTGGCGTTCGGCGTGTTCGCCGCCGCCGGCGCGTTCGGCTGGCAGGCGTTCAGGAGTGGCGGCACCCCGGCGGGTCCGGCCATCGACAATGCTTGGCCCGCGGACCCTTCTCCGGAGAGTGAGACTGCTCCTTCGGCGGCCAGTTCGCCCATGCCTGTGGTCGAGGACTACGAGGCCTTCGTTCCCTCCACCTACGAGGAGGGCGGCATGATCGTGTTGCCTATCACGCTCCCGGATGGATCGACCGCGGAGATCACGTACCCGCCGTCGCTCGACATCGCCGGCATGGGCGCTCGCCCGTACTGGGTCGGGTGTGGTCACGACTTCGGCTTCCACCACTACGACCCATATGGCGCGCAGTACGACGGTGAGCCGCTCGAGACGTTCGTGGGCGCCAACGGGGAACCGGTGTCGCTGTGGCGAGGCGCCAAGGGGACGGGTGGCATTGACTTCTTGATCTTTCACTTCGGTCCTTGGACGGTCGACCTCTATCAGTACCGAAACGGCGTGTCGCCGCAACCCGACCGCGAGGCGTGCGCGCAGAACCTCCGCGGGGAAGTGACTGACGACGGGTGGCTCGTGCTCGACGGTCCGCCTTCGGTGGCGTTGCCTGAGGATGCGTTCGGTCCGCCTGAAGGACCAGAGGTCGACTTCGGCGGGCTGAGTCCGAGGGGGTTCATCCAGATGTGGCCCGGTCCGTGTGACAACGAGCCCGACGATGGAACCAAAGAGATCGGGGGGGTTCACGTGGACATATCGCGCGACTTCGCCTCGTGGTGCGACCCCGGCGAGATGATGCGGATCCACGTGTACTTCGAACCCGGCTCGGAACTCTTCGCGCGGGTGTTCGAGGACGTCGAGGTGCGCAACGTCACGCTCGCTGGTTGACCAGCGTTAGACGGCTACACCGCGAATCGCACGTGGAGGATGTCACCCTCCGCCACCTCGTAGTCCTTGCCTTCGACGCGGAGCTTGCCGGTTGACTTCGCGGCTTCCATGGAGCCCGCGGCGACCAGCTCGTCGTAGCCGATCACCTCAGCGCGGATGAACCCTCGCTCGAGGTCGGTGTGGATCACGCCGGCCGCCTCGGGGGCCTTCGCGCCGCGACGAACCTCCCACGCCCGGGTCTCGTCGTCGCCGGTCGTGAGGAACGTGATCAGGTCGAGCGCTCGGTAGCTCGCCTCGATCACGGTCTCGAGGCCGGGCTGCGACACGCCGAACTCCTCGAGCAGCGCGCGGGCCTCGTCGGCGTCCATCTCGGCGGTCTCGGCTTCGATCGAGGCGTACACGCCGACGGCCCCGGCGTTGGCTAGTGCCGCCGGCACCTCGAGACCTTCCTCGAGGTTGGCCACGACCACCTCGGGCTTCAGGGTCAGCGGCGCGATGCCGCGGAGCAGGGCCACGTCGTCATCCTCGAGCTTGGCGTCTCGCAGCGGGGTCTCGGCCTCAAGCGCTTCCTTCGCTCGGCGTAGCGCGTCGACCTCGGCGCCCGGCTGGCGCCGCGCCTTCTTCTCTGCCTTCTCGAGCGCGTTCTCGATCACGCCCAGGTCGGCGAGCAGCATCTCGGCGCGCACCGACTCGAGCTCGTCGGCCGGCGTCGCATCGGCGCCGAAGCACCGAAGCACGACCGCGAGCGCCTCGACCTCGCGGAGCTTTGCGATCCCTTGGGCGCTCGAGACCCCACCTGGCACGTCGATGAATCGCACCTGCGCGGCGACGGTCTTGGGCGAGCGCTCCATGTCGGTGAGCACCTGCAGGCGGTCGTCGGGCACGGATACGACGGCGACGTTGGCTTGTCCACCGTGCGATCCGGCGCGCGTGAGCGCGGTGAACAGCGTTGACTTACCGCTGTACGCAACCCCGACCAGACCGACGTCCTTCACGATCGGCGAGCCTAGCAGGGGGCTTCCGACGCCCTACGATCGCCCGGAACGCGAGGGCCGGGGACGAACGAACGGCCGAAGTGCTTCGGCCCTTCGACCCACACGAATCGCCCTTGGTCCCATGCGCCGCAACGCGCTCGAGAGCCGATGCTTCCTGCAAGACCGGGCGGGGCGGAGTGCCGCCAGACCCACTCCGTTCCGCCGGGTCCGTTCTCGGGCTGATCGTCGCCCGGGAGCCGGACGGGGTAGGTTCGACCAGGCCTGGCTCAGATGTCGCAACTCGAAAGCGGCGCAGATGTGCGCCACTCAGAGGGGGCGCATCGTCCGGCGGGCCGGGGATCCGACGGCCCCGGCCCGCCGGCTCTCCTAGCTCTCTGCTGAGCCCTTTGTCTAGTTCTTGGCCCTAGCTCTTGGTCTCCCAGAAAATCTTGCTGATCTCGTCGACCGCGTCGAGCAGCTTCTGACCCTGCGCGGGGTCACTCGATTTCTTCGACGCCCCGGCGAGCTTCGTGGCGTTCCAGAACTTGTCGTGCAGGTCCGAGTACTTCTCGAGGTGCTCGGGCTTGAAGTAGTCGGTCCACAGCACCCACAGGTGCTGCTTCACGAGGTCGGCGCGCTGCTCCTTGATGAAGATGCAGCGCTCGCGGAACTCCTCGGCGGTCTCGGTCGCGGACTTCTTGCCCTCCGGATCGGCCAGACGCTCCTGGATGGCCTTGACCGACTCGGCCTCGATGCGGGCCTGCGCGGGGTCGTACACACCGCACGGCACGTCGCAGTGGGCGTGGACGCCGCGACGAGGCTTGAGGAATGCTTCGAGCATGGAACCCATGGATCCCCCTCCTTCTGGTGGAACGGATCGTTCCGCCGATGTCGGCGGCGATGCCGGAATGGTCTCCGCTTCCGCTTCGGCTGAAACCTACCACCGAGGTCGAAGGCGGATCGCCGGCGCCAGTGCGACGGTGGTCGCGGTTGCCGGGGTCGCGTGGGCATGCTTGCGCTTCAAGCCTTCGCGTGTCGAGATCAAGGGCGGATCGATGGCGCCGACGCTCGCGCCGGGGGATTGGGCGCTCGCCGCCACTCCTGCACGATACGCGCGCGGCGATGTCGTGGTGGTCGAGCACCCAGACCTCCCCGGCTACGAGATGGTCAAGCGACTCGTGGGTCTTCCGGGCGACCGTGTGGCAGACCGCATGCTCGGTGACGACGAGCTCTGGATCGAGGGCGACTACGCGCCGGCGTCGACCGACTCGCGCCAGTTCGGCCCCGTGCGCGCCGGCGCGCTGAAGGCGGAGGTGTTGCTCGTCTACTGGCCACCAGAGCGCCGGCGCCGGGTCAAGTAGGACCGCGTGGATGGTCCGGCGTGAGCCGAGCCGCCCTCTTGAAGTAGGTCTCGCACCCTCGCGCTCGCCGGTCGCGCACGGCGGCCTCGCACGCGTCATCACCCGGGCCACCGGAGAGCCGGTCACGTCCAGGTCCCCCGTACAACACATCGCCGCCCGACTCGCCCCTGAGGCGGTCGTTGCCGGCTTCCCCATGGAAGCGGTCATCGCCCGGCCCCGCGATCAGCAGGTCGTCACCGGTCCCGCCGCACGCTCGATCGGCGCCGATCGAGCCCTGGAACTCGTCGTTCCCGCCCAGGCCGATAAAGGCGTCGGGGCCGCGTCCGCCGCTCAGCTCGTCATCACCGGGCGTGCCGACGATGTTCACGATCCGGCCGAGACAGCGCGCCACCTCATACGCGCCGGCGTCGCACCGACGATCGCGTGGCGCCCCTCGCTGGTCGCGCCCGGCGCGATCGCGCCGGGCGCAGTCGCCGGCGAGGTCGGCCGCCGGGCTCCGGGGCGAGATGGCATCGTGGGCGTCGGTCCCCCGTTCGGTCCCAGCCGTCGCAGCCGCGCGTCGGTGTCTCGGAGGTCGCTTGCCGAGTCGAAGCCGCACCGATGCCCTTGGTCGACGTTGCCCCCGAGGCTCTGCAGCACACCGTTGCATTGCCCCCCGCCCTCGGCTCGGTTGGCTGCGACGATCGAGCGCTCGGCCTCGACGTCGCCGGTCGAGCCGGGTGAGATGAACACGCCACCACCGGTTGCAGCTTCGTTGTCGCCGACGGTGGTCGCAGCGATCTCAGCGGGCGCGCCGAGCCACAGCCCGCCACCCTCGCCCGCAGCCGTGTTCTCGGCGATCGTGGAGCTCTCGAGTGAGGTGGCCGATCCCTGCCCCGACCAGATTCCACCGCCGTTACTCGCGCGGTTGTTCGCGACCGTCGATCGCGCAGCGACGAGCACCCCCTCGTTCCAGATGCCGCCTCCGCTTGTAGCGGCCTCGTTCCCGATGACGAGCGAGTCGACGAGGCGCAGTCGGGCGCCGGCAGCGACCGCGATGCCGCCTCCATGATCGGCGAGCCCCCCGGTCACCGTCATATCGAGCATGCGAAGGGCGCCGCCTCGCACGTCGATGGCTCCGCCGATCAGCGTCGCATCGTGCGCCCCGAACACCGTGAGGTTCGCGAGCGTGAACCGCGCGTCGTCATCGCGCCTCGGGACGATCGTGAACGCCGGCGCTCCGAGCGTCGTCGCATCGATGAAGGCGCCCGTCTCGCCCTCGCCGACGATCTCGACGCGGCGCCGAAGCTCGATCGACCCCTCGCCGACGCCACCCGGGCCGGTGAGCACCAGCGGGTAGAAGCCCGGCGGCACCACGATGCGCGCAACCCCCCCGAGCGCTCTTCACGGCGTCGCGCAGCGAGCAGTCGCCGTCATCGCACGAGCCGTCGAACGAGTCCGTCATCGTGTCGACCGTGAGCGTGGGGGCAGCGACGGCATGCTGTGTCGAGCCGGGCACGAGGGCGATCAGGAGCGCGGCCAGCACGACGGCGCCGCGGGGGGCAATCACGCCCGAGATGCTACCGATGGCGCGACGATGGCATCTGGCGCGCCCGGTCACGCAGCACCCCGGCCTCAAGATGCGCCGACTGCCCTACGATGCATGGGTACGTCCGCCATCGACGAGGAGCCTGCCCTGGCTGCCACGCTTCCCCCGGTTCCACCCCGTCCCGACCTCGCGACACAGGCCTGGCCGCCGCTGAAGGCGCCGTTCGAGCCTGCGCCGAGGCGACGCTTCCCGAAGTGGGTGATCGGCTCCGCGATCCTCACGATCGTGATGATGGTCGGAGCGGCCGCGACGTCGTACATCGTCAGATACGACCCGTCGGAGCATCGCGACGAGTACGCGTTCATCGCCCAAGGCTTCGGCGGCGACCCCGTGCGATGGAACCCGTGCGAGCCCGTGCACTACGTGGTGAACGCCTCCGAAGCGCCGCCCCGGTCGATCGGCGACGTGCAGGAAGCCGTGCAGCGCATGTCCAGGGCCACCGGCATCAGCTTCACCTACGACGGTCTCACCGACGAGGTGCTCCAGAAGCAGCGCGACCTGGTGCAGGAAGACCGCTACGGCGACCGATGGGCGCCAGTGCTCGTGGCATGGGTCGATCCTGACTCTTCGTCGGTCTCGTTCCTCAGCGACGGCGACATCGCGGCGGGCGTCGCAGCGCCGTTCACTCCGCCGGGAAGCGACGTGATCGTGAGCGGCTGGATCGCGATCAACGCCGAAGATCCCAACGAGCCCGGATTCGACTCGCCCGATGCCCAGGGCCCGGTCGTGCTGCACGAATGGGGACATGTGATGGGCCTTGACCACGTCGAGGAATCAGGTCAGCTCATGCATGCCTCGGGTGGCGGCGTCGCGGACTTCGGCCCGGGAGACATCGAAGGCTTACGCCGCGTCGGCCGCTCCGAAGGCTGCCTTCAGACCCCGCCGGCACAGTAGCGTTCGCGCCGCCCTGGTCAGCCGGGGAGCTTGGCAGCGATCACGTCGGCCTTCTGGATGTCGGGCGGCACGGCGAACAGGTCGTCGGCCTGTGCCATCAAGGCCTCGGCGACCTTCCCGGACAGGTGCGCCTGACGTCCCGAATCATCCGGGAAGAAGTCCACGATCGCGAAGTCGGACTCTGAGAGACGGATCGCGAACCAGGCGGTGGTATCGGGCTCGTCGTTGACGAGGGCGAGCCCCCCCTCGAGGAACGCCTCGACCTCTGCTTCCTTGCCGGGCTTCGCCTTCAGCGGAACGTACAGACCGACGGTAACCATCGCTTTCTCCCTTTCCTCGACTGCCACCTGCATGCCCGATGGGTTCGGCGTCGAAACATGGGCACTTGTTGGGAACATCCGTCTGGGCTAGGCTGTTGCACCTGCAAATGATTTGCACGCGAGCAGCCGGCATCGTGGGGGCCATGATCCCCGATCGCATCTGCTGTTCCGTCTGAGCAGGGACGGCCTCAGCGCCGCGTATCTTCCGCTTCCGCTTCGTCCCATCATCCGCACCGGAGGTGCATCCATGTCCTCGACCTTTTCCACGACTTCCACCACCACCGTCACTGTCGACGCCAGGGGGCAGTCCTGCCCAGGCCCCCTCGTCTCGCTCGCCAAAGCCCTGAGGGAAGCCGCGAGTGGCGACCTCTTCGAGCTGCTGGCGACTGACCCGGGCTCGCGGTCCGATGTGCCGAGCTGGGCCGAGATCAGCGGCAACGAGCTGCTCGAGTCGAGCGAGGCCGACGGCGAGCTCCACTACCTGATCAGGAAGGTCTGACATGGCCGTCGAGGTGTTCGGCTCCGACGAGCGCATCGACGCGCCGTCGTATGTCGACCTGCTGCGACGCATCGAAGCATTGGAAGCCGCGTCGCAGGGCGCCGTCAAGAAGACGAACAAGCTCACGATCATCGCGTGGGGCGGCGACCTCGATCGCATCTGGCCGACGACGATCCTCGCGACCACCGCGGCGGCGAGCGGCATGGAGTCGAGCGTGTTCTTCACGTTCTGGGGGCTCTTCGCGATCGTGAAGCCAGGCGTGCGCATCACCGGCGACAACTGGATGCAGAAGATGATGAGCGCCATGAACCCGGGCTCGGCCCAGAAGGCGAAGCTCTCCCACTACAATTTCGCCGGCGCCGGTCCCGCGATGTTCAAGAAGCTCGCCGGCGACCGCCAGGTCGCCAAACCTGAGGAGCTGATCGGGACCGCACAAGAGCTCGGCGTGCGGCTCATCCCATGCCAGATGACGATGGACCTGCTGGGGCTCAAGCGTGAGGATCTGCTCGACGGGCTCGAGGAGCCGATCGGCGCGGCGACCGCGATCGCCGAGATGCGCGACGCCGCAGTGTCGCTCTTCATTTGAGCTCGTTTGACTCGCGAGCTCGGTGCCACCGGAAAAAAGAATCTCGCGACCAAGCAGCGAACGTGACGCACGTCACTGAACCGAGGTGCGGTTTCCTCTACGTTCGGACACATGTTCGAGCTGAGGGAAACCGCGGGTCCGGGTTCGCCGGTGACGAGCGATGACGACCTCATCGCCCGCGCCGACCAGCTGAACGCGACCGTGAGCAGAGCCCATCGCGAGCTGTTCGCCCTGCTCCGAGAGATCGATCGCCGTGAGGCATGGAGGGCAGACGGCGCCCAGAGCCTCGCCCAGTGGGTCTCGATCCGCTACGGCATCTCCAACTGGAAGGCCGAGCGCTGGGTCGGGGCCGCAGAAGCGCTCGAGTCTCTGCCCCTGGTGGCTCGGGCGTTCACCTCAGGAGAGCTCGGTATCGACAAGGTGGTCGAGCTCACCCGGTTCGCCACCCCCGAGACAGAAGCCGACCTGATCTCATGGGCCTACGAGCGAGCCTCAGGTGCGATCAAGCGCCGGGGTGACCTCGAACGCCGCCGTGAGCGTCAAGAGACGCTCTCGGCAGAGCGTGAGCGGTCCCTGAGCTGGTGGTACTCAGACGACGGCACCCGGTTCGGTCTCGAGGCAGAGCTCCCCGCAGACCAAGGAGCGGTCGTGGCGAAGGCGCTCGGTCACCTCGCGGACTCGATACCGCTCACCCCGGGTAGCGACCACCCCTACCCTGCCGATGCACGACGGGCCGATGCGCTCGTCATGCTCTGCTCAGGGTCTATCTCCTCCGATCCCGACCAGGATCGGGCCACCGTGGTGGTGCACACAAAGCTCGAGACGCTGCCCGGTGCTCCCGGTGCTCCCGGTGCTCCCGGTGCTCCCGGTGCTCCCAACGGCGAGGTCGAGGACGGTCCGGTGATCACACCCGAGACCGTGCAGCGCCTGGCGTGTGACTCGAGGCTCCAGGTCGTAACAGAAGATGCAGTCGGCAACCCTCTCAGGCTCGGCAGGCTCACCCGCACCCCGTCTGCCGCCATGGTGCGCGCACTGCGCCACCGCGACCGGGAGTGCCGGTTCCCCGGCTGCGGCAGACGGCGGTTCACCGCCGCGCATCACGTCAGGTGGTGGTCCCGAGGCGGCCGAACCGATCTCGAGAACCTCGTGCTGCTCTGCGGCTTCCACCACCGCCTCGTGCACGAGGGTGGATGGAAGCTGAGGCTCGATCCCGACATGACCGTCCGATGGTCCCGGCCGAACGGCGTGCGGTACCGAGCGGGCCCGGCGCCGCCGAGTGGGTGAATCGCACTCGCCTCGTGTCTACCTGTCGCCGCTGAACTTCCCTACTTGTGCTGTTCTGCCCTGATGGTGCTGCGCGTGGGAACGGCGTTGCTCAACCTGGCCGTCCTCGCTGGGTCTTGCACCCGCCTTACACTCGCCCAATGAGCGCCGAGCCGCAGCACGGGGTGTCGTTCCGGGAGGTTGCGCGCTTCTGGGTGAAGCTCGGGTTCATCAACTTCGGAGGGCCTGCCGGGCAGATCGCGCTCATGCACGACGAGATCGTCGAACGGCGACGGTGGGTCTCGAACTCACGGTTCTTGCACGCGCTGAACTACTGCACGTTGCTTCCCGGTCCCGAGGCGCAGCAGCTCGCGATCTACCTCGGGTGGCTTTTGCATCGCGTGAAGGGCGGGCTCGTCGCCGGCGTGATGTTCGTCCTGCCGAGCGTCTTCCTCATGTTCGGGTTGTCGTGGCTTTACGCCGCGCAAGGCGACGCGACGTGGGTCAGTGCGATCTTCGCCGGGCTCGCGCCGGCGGTGATCGCGATCGTGGCGGCGGCGACGATCCGCATCGGAAAGAAGGCGCTCGCCAACACCCTGATGCTTGGCGTGGCGATCGCCTCGTTCGTCGCGATCTTCGTCGTGCACGTGCCTTTCCCGCTGATCGCGCTCGCCGCGGTGCTGATCGGGCTGGTCGGCGGCGCGGTGCGCCCGGACCTGTTCGAGGTCGGCGTCGCGCGCGAGCTCGAGGAACAGGAACGTATCGCCCTCGGCGATGACTCGCCGCGAGCCGCGCACACGATGCCGTCGAAGGCGCGGGCCGCTCGTACGCTGATCGTCGGCCTCATCGTCTGGATCGTGCCGATCGCGCTCATCGCGGCCTGGCGCGGTGGCGGCGACACGCTCACAGACATGGGCTGGTTCTTCTCTCGCGCCTCTCTCGTCACGTTCGGAGGAGCCTACGCGGTGCTCGCCTACGTGAACGTCGCCGCCGTTCAGACCTATGGCTGGCTGCTTCCCGGGCAGATGGTCGTCGGACTCGGTCTCGCCGAAAGCACACCCGGCCCTCTCATCATGGTGCTCGAGTTCGTCGGGTTCGTCGGCGCGTATCAGAACCCCGTTGGGCTCGATCCGCTCGTCGCCGGCACGCTCGGTGCGTTCGTCGCGGTGTGGGCCACGTTCGCGCCTTGCTTCCTCTGGATATTCCTGGGGGCGCCGTACATCGAGAGCCTGCGAGGGAACCGTCGCCTCGCGGCCGCGCTCGAGACCGTCACCGCGGCGGTCGTCGGGGTGATCGCCAACCTGGCCGTGACGTTCGCGATCGCGACGCTGTTCGAGCGGGTCAGCGGAGCGCGGTTGCTCGGCCGGTTCGACGTGCCGAGCCCGGTCTGGTCCAGCGTTGACATCTTCGCCGCGGTGGTCGCCTCGGTCGCCTTCGTAGGCCTCTGGCGCCTCAAGTGGAAGGTGCTCCCGGTGATCGCCTCGAGCGCGTTGTTCGGGCTAGTCTGGTACGGACTACTCGGTCGCTGAGTCGGACCGGCGGGCTCTGATGTTCAGCCGCACGTAGTCGATGACCGGCTCGGGCAAGCGCTGGGCGACCTCGTGCACGAAGCTCGAGCGTTCGTCGTCGCTCATTCCCTCGACGTGATCACCGAGGCAGATCGTCTCGAGGTAGGACTCGAGATCGCTCTCGGGGATCGGTGACGGCTCGGCATGCAGCCAGGTTTCAACGTCGGTGAAGCCGGCGGCTTGCAGGCGCTGGCGAGTGAGCTCGGGGCCGGCGTAGTGCTTGCGGCCGGCGAAGTCTTGGCCCATGTCGCGGAGCGCCGCCTCGATAGACACGATGTTGCCCTCGCCACCACACTGCGCGGCGAGCTGTGCGCCCTGGCGCATCGCGGCAGCGAGGTTGTGGAACAGCGCGCCGTGGTCGAGCACCCAGTGGAACGTGGCCGTCGACAGCACCGCATCGACGGGCTCGTCGATGGGGAGCGGCCGCTGCAGGTCGGCGACGAGATAGGTCATGCGATCATCGCCGAGCCGCTCACGTGCCCGCTCGATCATCGAGACGGAGCCGTCGAGCGCCACGACCTCTCCCCGTGGAAGCCGCGCCCGCAGCTTCTCGGTAACCCGGCCGGTGCCGCATCCGGCGTCGAGCACGCGCTCGTCGCCCGCGAGGTCCAGCCAGCCGAGCACGGTCTCGCCCCATCGAGTCATAGGGATCGGCAGCCGGTCGTAGGCGGCGGCGTTCCATTCGCGCGTCACCGGGAAAGCGTAACCATGCAGAGCGAGCGGATCGGATCGCGGGGCGTTCGCTCGGCCTCAGCGCTCGTCACGGTCGGCCGGCTCGAGGTCGAGCACCTCGATGTCGGGGCGGGCCGGAACGTCGGGCACCACGACCTCAGGGCCGGGCTCGTCGGCCTCGGGCACGAGCACCTGGTCGCGTCTTCGGCCCACGACGCGCTCGTCGCGCATGGTCTTATACCACCCGGGCTCGAGCGCCAACGCGCGGCATTCCGGGCAGTCTTGCATGGTGCCGGGCTCGTGGTCGGAGTGCTTCATGGCGTCGACCCTACGCCCCGATGAGCCGATCGCCGGGAGATCTGCCGAGCTCTGCCCACCGCTCCACGGCCGGCCCGTCGAGGTGTCCGCGGCCTCGATGTGACATTAGTTAGCGATGTGAACTATCCTGAGATCGATGCCCTCCGCTCCCCCTGTCACCGACCTCGCGGGCCTCGCCTCGCACCTGCGACTGTCGGTGTTCCGTGCCTCGCGCACGCTGCGGCGCGAGAGCCAGGCCGGTATCTCTCCCACGCTGCTTGCGGCGCTTTCCACGATCGAGCGGCATGGACCGATGAAGGCGGGCGACCTCGCCGCGCACGAGCAGGTGCGCAAGCCCACGGTGACTCGCATCCTCGGGTCGCTCGTCGCCGAGGGACTCGTCGAACGAACGCCTGACCCGGCCGATCGCCGCGTGTCCTGGGTGCAGCTCACTCCCGCCGGGCGCATGCTCATGCGCAATGTCCGTCGGCGCAGCGACCGCTACCTCGCACAGCGACTGAGGCGTCTCGATCTCGATGATCTCGCTACGCTCGACCGCGCGGCCGGCATCCTCGACCGTGTCACGGAGCCGGCGTCGTGAGCCCTCGGGTGACCGCCGTGATCGGCCGCACGTTCTCCTCGGCGCGCACGTCTCGCAACTTCCGGCTCTACCTGATCGGGAACACGGTCTCGGCGATCGGTACGTGGATGAATTTCACCGCCAGCGCCTGGCTGGTGCTCACGCTCACCGACAGCGGTACGGCGCTCGGCGCCAATATCGCGCTGTACTTCCTGCCGGTGTTGTTGCTCGGGGCCTACGGCGGCGTGTTGGCGGACCGCTTCGACAAGCGGCACATCTTGATGATGACGCAGGCCTCCTACGGCGTGGTCGCGCTCGCGCTTTGGGGCCTCGTGGCCACCGATCTCGTCGACCTCTGGATGGTCTACACGCTCTCGCTCGCGTCGGGCATCGTCACGGCGATCGACAACCCGTCGCGTCAGAGCTTCTACATCGAGATGGTAGGCGAGGAACATGTGCGCAACGCCGTGAGCCTCAACAGCGCAGCGTTCACCGGTTCGCGAGTGATCGGGCCCGCGATCGCCGGCCTAGTGATCGACAAGGCCGACATCGCGACGTGCTTCCTCATCGACGGGGTTTCGTTCGCCGCGGTGCTGATCGCCCTGTCCGTGATGCGTCCCGCCGAGCTGCACGCGCAGAAGCGGTCGACGCGCGAGCGCGGTCACCTCAGCGCCGGGCTGCGGTACGTATGGGCGACCGACGAGCTGCGGCGTCCGCTGCTCGCGATGGCCGTGGTCTTCACGGTCTCGTTCAACTTCGCGGTGTTCGTGCCGCTGCTCGCCAAGGAGACGTTCGGCGGCGACGCAGGCACGTTCGGCGCACTCTCCGCGCTCGCCGGAGTGGGCTCGTTCGCCGGTGCGATCGTCATGGCGAGCCGTGTGCCCGTGCCGCGCATGCGTGACCTGGCGCTCTGGTCGGTCGCGACCGGCGTCTCGCTCGTGCTCTCGGGGTTCGCACCCACGCTGTGGCTCGCCGGGGCCGCGATGATCCCGATGGGCTTCACGATCATGGCGTTCATGATCACGGGCAACACGATGTTGCAGCTCAACGCTCGCCCCGAAGCGCGGGGCCGCGTGATGGCGTTGTACGGCATCGTCTTCCTCGGCTCGACGCCGATCGGAGCGCCGATCGCCGGAGTGATCGGTGAGCACCTCGGTCCGCGCGTGGGGTTCGTGATCAGCGGCGTGGTGGCGGGGGGGCTCGGCCTCGCGTTGCTGGCGGTCCGTGCCCGGCGTGCCGCGGTTCCGGTGCTCGCGGGGCAAAGGTAAGACCGGAGGCGGCGCGGGAGTCACCTGTCCTAAGGCGCGTTCCCGGCCGGCTCCGGCCTTTTCGTGAGCCCGCGAGGGGGATCCCGGGCTACGTGCTGACGGACTGAGCGCTGCCAATCCGCATGGTGTCGCGGACCTGCGAGAAGGTGAGGAGCGATGCGTACCAGCTGGGCTCGTACGCGATCGTCATGAATCGCCAGCAGCCACTTACCGTGCCGACCGAGTGCTCCGTGTGTTCGCTCATCCGTCCGATCCTTCCGCGTGGTGCTCGTGTGCCGTGTTGGCGGTTCGTTTGATCCGTCGTCGCGAAGCACATGGTGCGCTCAGGGGGCGCCAAGGTCGATACCCTCAGAACGGGGAAACCAGCTACCTCGGCCTAAGTAAGTAGAGCTACGTACGTCGCTGTACGTGAAAGTGTGAGCCGGGATCTGAGGCGTGCTCAGGTTTGGGGGCACCAGTTCGCGTCTAGTCGATGACCTCGCGGTCGATGCGCCAGTCGCCTTCGGGTTCGTCTCGGCTCACGTCGAGCACGGTGCCGTCGGCGAGTGACAGCCGGAACCGACGGGTGAGCATGCCCTCGTGCTCGTCGAGGGCAGAGCGCACGACCTCGACCGGTTCCTCGACCCCGCCCCAGATCACCGCACGCGGCCTCTCCTCAGCTTTCGCTCCTTCGGCGAACCGCAGGTGGATCTCCGGCGCCTTCGCGAGCCAACGCGGTAGCACCGGTACCCACAGTAAGAAGGCGATGCCGACGAGTGCGGCCGAACCCTGCACGCCGAGCGTCGGCAGCAGCGGGATCGCGAGCACGGCGGCGGTCAGGCGCGCCACGTTGTACACCACGTCGTAGGCCGCGAACACGCGCCCGCGCAGCCCGTCGGGCACGGCCTCCTGCACCATGGTGTCGACGGGCACCTTCTTCCACGCGAACGTCAGGCCGACGAAGAAGCTGGCCAGCAGCAGGGTCCACGGAGTGACGAGAAGGCTCACGAGCAGCACGGCCACGCCGCCGACGGCGAAGGCACCGGAGATGATGCGCTCGCGCGCGAACCGTCGGTCGAGCGCGCCGATCGTGGCGAGGCCGGCGAACACCCCGACGCCGCCGGCGCCGATCAACCACGAGAACGATCCGACGCCCTGGTCGAATCGCTCGCGGAACACGACGAGCGCGAGCACCAGGATCAGTCCCTGTCCGATCTGGTCGAGACCGATCGAGGTGATCGGGCCGACGGCTCGAGGTGTCTGCACGACGTGGCGCAAGCCGTCAGCGAGCTCCACGGTCACCCTCTGCAGCTGGTGTCGCAGCAGCTCAGCGGATTCGGGAAGCTGCAATGGCCGCAGGTCGCTCGTGATGCTCCGCGCGAGGAACGACGTGCCGACCCACATAGCGGCGGCGATCGAGACGATCGCGAACGTGCCGAACGCGTCGGCGACGAGCCCGCCAACGAACACTCCGAGCAGCAGTGCGACCGTGCCGCCGACGGTCGCGATCGAGTTCGCGGCGAGCAAGTCCTCGGTCGGCACGAGCCTTGGCACCACCGCCTGCGCGGTCGCGAGGAAGAACCGGTTCACCGAGGTCACGAAGAGCGCGCCGAGGTAATAGAGCGCCGCCTGACGGGTCGGGCTCGCGAGCACCAGGAAGACCGGCGCCGCGCGCACCAAGGGCGCGATGACCATGATGCGCCGGCGCGACCAGCGGTCGATGAACACACCCACGAATGGTCCGATCACCGAGAACGGCACGATCACGATCGCCGAGGCGAGCGCGAAGCTCGCGGCCGTGGTCGCGCGCTCTGGGGAGAAGACGAGCGAGGCGACGAGCGCCGCTTGGACAAGCCCGTCGGCCGACTGGCTCACCATGCGCATCGCGAACAGCCTGCGGAAGTCGGCGTGGCGCAGAGCGTCGCGGGCGCTGCCGATGCGAGGGTTGGTCCGCGGGCTCATCGCGGTCATCGTAGGTCCGCGCTGTAGTTCCACCCCTTTGCCGGCCGATACGGACGGTGATGGGACGGGCGTCGCTGGCGTTGCCGGGTCTGGCCTTGCTGGCCTGCTTCCTGGTGGGCGGCGCCGGCGCGCCCGCGGCGGCCGGGACCGCGCCACCCTCCGGTGGGGTTCACGTCGCGGTGGAAGACTTCTACTTCGACCCGGCGACTGTGCCGGTAGGGCGAGGGGGCACGGTCGTCTTCGACTTCGCCGGGGACGTACACCACACGGCGACCGACAACTCCGGGCTCGAGCTCTACGACTCGGGGCCTGTGGCCCCCCGCGGGCCGAGCACGTGGTTCACGTTCGAGGCGGCAGGCGTCTACTCGTTCGTCTGCACGCCCCATGAAGGTATGGGCGGGCGCGTCTCGGTGCCGATGAGGGTCTCCCCCGCGTCCGGCCGCGTGCATGGAACGTTCGCAGTGACGTGGGCGTCGACGGTGGCCACGGGCGACCACGTGTACGACGTGCAGATCCGACGCCCGGGCGCGATCTGGACGTCGTGGCGAAGGGGCGTTGTGTCGCCAACTGACCTCTTCATCCCCGGCGCCGGGAAGGGCAAGTACCGGTTCCGGGCGCGCATGCGCGACGTCGCGCTCGGCGAGGCCTCGCGCTGGTCGGCTGCGGCAACCATCCACGTCGGCTGAGGCTGCCTCCAAGGTTCCGCGCGCCCGGAACACGGCTGCTGCGGTAGCGTCGATGTGACGGCCCGGGCCGGGCCACCGACACGACGGGAGAGATGTCGTGGCTCGCTTCAAGGTGGGTGCCCAATTCCATCCGCAGCTGACCTCGATGGAGAACCTGCGCCGCGGGTGGCGCGAGGCCGACGCCATGGGCGTCGATTCCATCTGGACCTGGGATCACTTCTTCCCGCTGTACGACGGGCCCGACGGTCACCACTTCGAGGGGTGGACGCTGCTCGCCGCGATCGCGTGCGACACCGAACGGGCCGAGTTCGGCATGCTCGTGACCTGTAACTCCTATCGCAACCCGGAGCTGCTCGCCGACATGGCGCGTACGGTCGACCATCTGAGCGATGGGCGGCTGATCCTCGGCCTCGGGGCCGGGTGGTTCGAGCGCGACTATGACGAGTATGGCTACGAGTTCGGTACGGCCATCGACCGCCTGCACGCGCTCGAGGCGGCGCTGCCGCGCGTCGAGGCTCGCCTCGCGAAGCTCGACCCGCCGCCCCTGCGCTCGCCGATGCCGATCCTGATCGGCGGAAGCGGCGAGAAGGTCACGCTGCGACTGGTCGCCGAGCACGCTCAGGCATGGAACAGCTTCGGCCCGCCCGAGACGTATGCGAAGAAGAACGCCGTACTCGACGAGTGGTGCGAACGCATCGGCCGCGACCCCGGTGAGATCGAGCGCACGGTGCTGATCGACACCCACGAAGTGGACCAGGCTGAGGCGTTCATCGACGCAGGCGCTCAGCATCTGATCGTTGGCCTCGGCGCGAAGAACGAGAACCAGTTTGACCTCTCGCCGGTTCAGAGTCTGATGGACCTTCGCGGGTAGTCGCCTCGCCGTTCGATGGTCCTTCGGACCTGGGCGACCAGGCCGTTCGGACTAGGCGGATGACGTCGCACGGTTCGCGACCATCGGCGGCATCGTGTCGGCCCGTCGGCGGTAGCGGGGGACACGGCGTGTAGGCCACCCTGGCGACATGCACCGACGCCCCCTCGCCGCATCTGCGCTCCTGTCCGTCACCCTCGCGGCCGGACTCATCGTCGCGCCCGCCGTGTCCGCCGGTGCGGTCGTCGGCGGTCCCGCCGGACAGATCGCCTTCCAATCCGAGCGCGACGGTGACTTCGAGATCTGGGTCTCGAACCCTGACGGCTCGGCCCCGACGAAGCTCACCGACAACACCGTGCTCGACGCCGATCCGGTGTGGTCGCCCGACGGCATGCGCATCGCCTTCCAGCGCGCCGGATCGTGCACGCTTTCGTGCCGCGCGATCTGGGTGATGAACGCCGACGGCTCATCCGCGACCGCGATAACAGGCTTCACCTCGGGCGTGGCCGACTCGGGTCCCGCGTGGTCTCCCGATGGTGCGACGGTCGCCTTCGCGAGCACGCGCTCAGGCGGCGTGAAGCATGTCTACAGCGTTCCGGCTTCCGGCGGCGCGGCCACCCAGCTCACATCGGGGGCCGACGCCGACTGGGCGCCGGACTGGTCGCCCGACGGGATAGGGATCCTGTTCGTGTCGACCCGCACCGGTTCCTCTCAGCTGTTCACGATGGCGCCCGACGGCTCGGGCCAGACACGGCTGGCGCTCACCGGCACGGTGCCCACCGCCCTGGTCGGCGAGCCGTCGTGGTCGCCCGATGGGAGCCGGATCGCGTTCCGCGGGGCCAGCGATCTGTTCGCGGCCCCGACGGAGGTCTTCGTCGCCAAAGCCGACGGCAGCGCAACGTCGCTCGCCTACGCTCCCGACGACGCCACGTTCGTCTACACGCCGGTCTTCTCGCCCGACGGCTCGAAGCTCATGCTCGCCAACGACTCCGCGATCGCCGCCACCGGGTTCGAGATCGAGGTCGTCGATCTCGCGACCGGCATCGGCACCCCGATCGCATCGTCGACCGCCGACGACCTGAACCCGAGCTGGGGGACGAACACAACTGTGCTCGTCGCGCCGCCGCCGGCCACGCCGCCGCCACCCGCCGACGTGCACGTCGTCGCGAGCGACAACCTCTTCACGCCCGCGACGCCGGTGGTCCCCGCCGGCACGAAGGTCGTGTGGGACTTCGCCGGACCGAGTGCGCACAACGTCACCGACTCCAGCTCGCTCGCCCTGTTCGCATCGGCGAACAAGGCCTCGGGAACCTCGTTCGCTTTCCGCTACACGGTCGCCGGCACGTATGCTTTCCGGTGCTCTGATCACCGGAAGATGATCGGCGCCGTGACCGTGCCGATGAGCGCGAGCGCGGCGAGCGGCTCGATCTCGTCGCAGATCACCCTCACCTGGTCGAGCCTCACGACCGTGCCGGCCGCCTACGTCGTCGACGCGCAGATCCTGCGTCCCGGCACGCGCAAGTGGGCGCCCTGGAAGCAGAACGTCACGCTCGGCTCAGCCGTGTTCACCCCCGACGCCGGCAAGGGGGCATATGCCTTCCGGGCGCGACTTCGCAAACTCTCGAACGGCTCGGCGTCGGCGTGGTCGCCGCAGCTCACCATCACGATCGCCTAGATCTCACGCACGTCCGCCCCTCCCGGACGGCGTCGGGGCCGGGTCCGAAGAACGGATCCGGCCCCGTCCACCTGCATCGGTTGTTCCAGGGGTAAGTCACCCCGGACCGTGTGCTTCAGGCGCCGGTCGCGTCGAAGAAGGCGCTCCAGTCGGCGTTGGCGCCCTCGTCGGTGCCGACGATGAACTGTTCGACCATCTCGCGGGCCATCTCGTCACTGAACTGCACCGGCGGACTCTTCATGAAGTAGGCGCTCGGCCCGATGATCGGTCCTCCGATGCCTCGGTCCTTGGCGATCTTCGCGCAGCGCACCGCGTCGATGATCACACCGGCGGAGTTGGGCGAGTCCCAGACCTCGAGCTTCATCTCGATCGTGAGCGGCACATCGCCGAAGTTGCGGCCTTCCAGTCGGATCATCGCCCACTTGCGATCCTCGAGCCAGGGCACGTGGTCGCTCGGGCCGATGTGGATGTCGTCCTTGTCGAGCGGCACCTCGAGCTGGCTCTGCACCGACTGGGTCTTGGAGATCTTCTTCGAGATCAAGCGCTCGCGCTCGAGCATGTTCTTGAAGTCCATGTTGCCACCGAAGTTGAGCTGATAGGTGCGGTCGAGCGAGACGCCGCGATCCTGGAGGAGCTTCGCGAGCACGCGGTGCGTGATCGTCGCGCCGACCTGACTCTTGATGTCGTCACCGACGATCGGTACTCCTGCGTCGGCGAACTTCTTCGCCCACGTGGGGTCGCTCGCGATGAACACCGGCAGCGCGTTCACGAATCCAACGCCGGCGTCGATCGCGCACTGGGCGTAGAAGCGGTCAGCCTGTTCGGAGCCCACGGGCAGGTAGCTCACGAGCACGTCGGCGCGCGTGTCACGCAACATCTGCTCGACGTCGGCCTCGGGCTCGTCCGATTCCACCACCATCTCGCGGTAGTAGGTACCGAGGCCGTCGAGGGTGTGGCCGCGTGAGACGTCGACGCCGAGCGGCGCCACGTCACTGAAACGGATCGTGTTGTTCGGCTCGGTGAAGATCGCCTCGGCGACGTCCTTGCCGACTTTCTTCGCGTCGACGTCGAAGGCGGCGACCACCTCGACGTCGCGCACGTGGTACCCGCCGAGCTCCACGTGCATCAGGCCTGGAACGTCCTCGGACGGGTCGGCGTCCTTGTAGTAGGTCAGGCCCTGCACGAGCGACGATGCGCAGTTGCCCACGCCGATGATCGCGATCCGGACGGTGCTCATGAGGTGTGCTCCTTCCTGCTGAGGACCGCCGTGTGACGGCTCCTCGCCCCCCCTCGTTCGAGGTCTCTCGTTGTCGTGTTCGTGCGCTCGTTCTGGATCAGGCCGCCGAGCCACTCGATGTCGGACCGTGTGGCGCTGCGCCCGTGCTCCATGAGCGAGAGCGTGTAGTCGTCGTCGCCCTCGTGCGTGGTGCGCAGCGAGTCGTCGATCGTCTGCAGGCGCTCGGCCAGGTACGCCAGCCGGCGTTCGAGCAGCCTTATGCGCGTCTCGGGCGGCAGGTACCGGAAGAACGCGAGTCGCACCCGGAACCTCGTGTCCTCGGTCGAGCTGTCGTTCGGTGTCTCCTGCAGCAGCTCGAGGAAGGCTGCCTCACCCCGTGCGGTGATGCCGAAGACGGTCTTGCGCCGCCCGCCAGTACTTTCCCCGGGCACGGGCGCGACGAGCTCGTCACGTTCGAGTCGCCGAAGCGTCGGGTAAAGGGAACCGTATGAGACCCGCCAGAAGCCGCCCAGCGAACCACCGAGCTCACGAGAGAGCTGGTAGCCGTGCATGGGCTGCTGCTTCAACAGGCCGAGGACCGCGAGCTCGAGCATCTCTGTGGGCCGCTCCCTTTCGGTTCGGTAGGCTCTGATCGATAACGTAAAGCGATATATCGGTTCGATATATGTACCTGTTCGCCCACCGCTCGTCAACTCGCCGCCACGCTTGGTGCTCGACCCGAGGGTCGCCACCCGCGAAGATGAGACCACACGACACACCCGGAGGTGTTCCCCCCTTGCAGCGGACGATCCGCATCTCGAACGAAGTCACGCAGCAGCTTCGCCTGCTCGCCACGGTCACGGGCGTCGGCGAGGAGGAGCATCTTCGCAGGGCAGTGAGGGGGTACCTGGAGACCTCGGGGCGCGCTGCCGAGGTGAGCGCGTTCACCGATCGCGCCCGGGAACGGCTCCGCGAGACCCTCGACCGTCTGGGGGACCTGTAGAACCCCTCCGCTTCCTGAGCGCTGACGACGTGGTGACCATCGCTCGGGCCGAGCTCGGCGACGACCCGCTCACCGATCACGGGCGACTCGCGGAGGCCGTCGCGGAGCCTGCGAGGCGTGAGGAAGGCGCCGACGTCTATCCGGGGCTGGTACCCAAGGCCGCCGCGCTGCTGCTGGTGATGTTGCGGCTTCGCCCGTTCGCGCGAGCCAACGCGAAGGTCTCGTTGCTTACGACGACCGTCTTTCTGAATCGCAACGGGCTTGATCTGCAGGCGGTCGGCGACGAGCTGATCGCGGTTGTCGCGGTCGCCGCCACGGGAGAGCTCACCGTGCTCGAGACGTCGGCCGCCTTGGAAAGGTTCGTGGTGCGACTGACGCCGCTGGCAGAGTGAGGCTCAGGCTTCGCCGCGACGTTTCCAGCCGGTGACGTAGCCGGGAGTCTCGGCGCCTTCGCGCAGCAGGGGGTCGGGGACCGGCTCGCCGGGCACCGTTCGAAGGGGCAAGATGCCTGCCCACACGTCGAGGGCGAGATCGTCCTCGGGTTCCTCGGGGAAGCCCTCGCTGACCTTCGCGCTGCACTCGTCGAGGGTCACCTTCACGAAGGTCGTCTGTCGGAGCTCGTCGTCGTTGGGTCTCCTCGCATCGGCGCTTCTGCCCGGCGCGACGTGGTCGGTGATCACGTCGAAGACCTGGGCGAGCTCGTCGGGGTCGGTGACTTCCTCGACGGTGCCGTACACGATCACGGTGCGGTAGTTCATGGAGTGCTCGAACATCGACCGCGCGAATCTGATGCCGTCGACGATCGTGACGGCGATGGCTACGGGAAGCCCGTGCTTGATCGCTCGCAGCGTGCTCGATGCCGAGGAGCCGTGCACGTAGAGGGTGTCGTCGATGCGCGCGTGGATCGTGGGGATCACACGCGGATCGCCGTCCTCGCCCACCCACGAGAGGTGGCAGTACAGGGCCTCGTCGAGGATGGCGTGCACACGCTCGCGCTCGTAGACCCCCAGCTCAGGAAGGCGGCGGACGCGTGTGCGAGGGGTCGGGGCCTGGGCGCTCACGGTCGTGGCAGTTCCTCTCCATCGGGCGGGAAGTACGAAGGCTCGACGATGTCAGGGCGAAGGTCCGGCGACCGGTTGGGTGCGCCGACGACGAGGCGCAGGGGCAGCGTGCCCGCCCACACCTCGAGCTCGAGGTCCTCAGGGGCGTCGACGGGGGGGCCGGTGCGGACCTTAGTGCTCGCTTCGTCGATCGGCATCGCGAAGATCAGCGTTTGACGCCAGTCGTCGTCGTCGGGCTCGGCGGAGTCGTGTTCGCGCCCCGGCAGCACATGGTGGGTTATCGCCTTCGCGGCCGCGTACAGCTCGTCGGGCTCGGTCACCTCGCGGCCGTGACCGAACACCACTGCGCTCCGGTAGTTCATGGAGTGGGCGGGCGAGGTCCGGGCCAACACGAGCTCGTCGACGACCGTGGCCACGACGCAGACCTCGGCGCCGGATGCGACCGCCTTCCAGGCACGGGCGCCTCTCGATCCGTGCAGGTAGAGGGTATCGCCGATGCGCGCCTGGATCGTGGGAAGGGCTCGCGGTCGGCCTTCCTCGTCGACCCATGAGACGGTGCAGAGCAGCGCCTCGTCAAGCACTGCATGGATCGTCGCGTGCTCGTATCGGGCCCGCTCGGGGTGACGGTGCACGCGGGTCCGATCGCTGGGCGCCTGCGACATGGCCGAGATGCTACCCGTGCCGAGGGTGCCTCCTCAGGCGCTCGCGCGTGTTCCACGAGGGGTGTTATCGTGCTCACGCCCGGGAGGTTCTGCCCGGGTGGCACGGTGATCAGCGAAGTCCGGTGAGAGTCCGGTGCTGTCGCGCAGCTGTGATGCCCCCTCGAGGGGACGAGCCAGGTCGCCTGACCCGTGCCGACGGAATCGTTCTCGCGATGAGGAGCGGTCCGTTCGGCGCCCGCGCCGAGCGTCTTTCCTCATCCTCCGGAAGGGAGGATGTGTCATGAGGAAGAGGTTCTTCTCTTCTTTCTTCTGTGCAGGGGTGCTGGTGTTCAGCCTTCCTGCCTGCGGGTCCGACGACCCGTCGAACGTCGACTCGGGTCCGTCCGCGACGAGCGTGGCTGCGTTCCCGCTCACGATCGACTCACCCGGCGGCCCGATCACGCTCGATGAGCAGCCCACGTCCATCGTGTCACTGTCGCCGACGGCCACCGAGATGTTGTTCGCGATCGGCGCCGGCGACCAGGTGGAAGCGGTCGACGACCAGTCCGACTTCCCCGCGGGTGTGCCGACGACCGATCTGTCGGGGTTCGACCCGAACGTCGAGGCGATCGTGTCGTACGCCCCCGATCTCGTGGTGCTCGCGAGCGACATCGGCGGCGTCGTGAAGGGGCTCGGCAAGCTCGACGTGCCCGTGCTGATGCAGCCGGCAGCCGCCACGATCGATGACACCTATGCACAGATCGAACAGCTCGGCGCTGCCACCGGGCACTCTGAGAAGGCGATCGCCGTGGTCGCCCAGATGCGCAGCGATGTCGAGGAGATCGTGGCGTCGGCGCCCGACGGCGAGGGTGTGGCCGTCTACCACGAGCTCGACGACACCTACTACAGCGTCACCTCCGACACGTTCATCGGCCAGGTCTATTCGATGTTCGGGGTCGAGAACATCGCTGACGAAGCCAAGGGCGCTGGCTCGGGGTATCCGCAGCTCTCGTCGGAGTACATCGTCGATCGCGATCCGAGTCTGATCGTGCTCGCCGATGGCGAGTGCTGCGGCCAGAGCGCGGCCACCGTCGCCGACCGACCCGGGTGGGGAGAGCTGACGGCGGTGACCGCCGGGTCGGTGATCGAGATCGACGACGATGTCGCGTCGCGGTGGGGTCCGCGCGTGGTGGAGTTCATGCGCGCGGTGGCCGAGGGTCTTCAGGGGTCCGCCGCGTGACCTCGTTCACCGCGGGCGCGAGCCGCCGACGGGGGGTCGTCGTGATCATGACCGCGCTCGCGATCGTGGCGGCCGCGGCGATCGCCGGGCTGCTCGTCGGGCCCGTGCAGCTCGACGTGGCCGGAGTCCTCGAGGAGCTCTTCGGGTGGCTCCCGTTCGTGCAAGACGGTGGGCTCGACAGCCATCAGGCCACGATCCTGTGGCAGCTCCGCGCGCCCCGGGTCGCGCTCGCTTGCGTCGTCGGCGCCTGCCTCGCGGTGTCGGGGGCGGCTTATCAAGGTGCGTTCCGCAACCCGCTGGCCGACCCGTACCTGCTGGGCGCCGCCGCGGGAGCCGGGCTCGGTGCGACGCTCGCCTTGGTGTCGGGGGCAGCCGGATCGTTCGCGGCGGGCACACCACTGCTGCCGCTCGCGTCGTTCGTCGGGGCGCTCATGGGAGTCGCGGTCGCCTACGCGGTGGGAGGCTCGATGGGCGGGCGCACCACGACCGGTCTCGTGCTCGCAGGTGTGGCCGTGGCCTCGTTCCTTACGGCGGTGCAGACGTTCGTGCAGCAGCAGAACTCCGACACGCTGCGCGAGGTGTATTCGTGGATCCTCGGAAGGCTCGGGACCGCGGGATGGGACGACGTCGTGCTGATCCTGCCGTACGCCCTCGTGAGCATCGCAGTGCTGTTAGTACACGGGAGGCTGCTCGACGTGTTGGGGCTCGGTGACGACGAGGCGGAGAGCCTCGGGCTGCGGCCGACACGGGTCCGCCTGGTGGTGATCGTCGCCGCATCGCTCGCGACGGCCGCCGCGGTCTCGGTCGCGGGGCTGATCGGCTTCGTGGGAATCATCGTGCCGCACGCCGTGCGCATGGTCGTGGGGGCCTCGAACCGCTGGATCGTGCCGTTGTCGGCGCTGTGCGGCGCGGCCTTCCTGGTGCTGGCCGACCTGGCCGCCCGCACGGTGGTCGCGCCCGGCGAGCTGCCGATCGGCGTGGTCACGGCGGTGATCGGCGCGCCGTTCTTCGCGTTGCTCCTGCGCCGTTCAGGGAAGCCAGCATGAACCTCTCGCAGCGCGACGTAAGTCTCGAACTTGAGCTCGATGGCGTGGGAGTCGATCTCGAGCTGCGTGATGTGGGCGTCGACCTTGCGGGAAGAGAGGTGGTGCGCGCCGTGTCGTTCGCGCTGCCGGCAGGTGGCTGGCTCGGTGTGCTTGGGCCCAACGGCGCTGGAAAGTCCACGCTGCTGCGGGCGATCGCGGGCCTCGTCGCCCACCGAGGGCGGGTGCGGCTGGACGGGCGCAACACCGCATCCATGCGCCGGCGAGAGCTTGCGGTGCGCATCGCCGTCGTAGCCCAGAAGCCGACGGTGCCTGAGGGCGCGACGGTGGCGGACTACGTCTGTCTCGGGCGTACGCCGCACATCCGCTACTTCGGATCGATCGGCCGGCGTGATCGCGAGGTCGTTGCTGAGGTGCTCGCGGCGCTCGACCTCGCGGAAGTCGCGTCGCGGCCTGTGGCTTCTCTCTCGGGCGGCGAGGCTCAGCGGGTCTTCGTCGCGAGAGCGCTCGCACAGGAACCTTCGCTCTTGCTGCTCGACGAGCCCACGACCTCGCTCGACGTCGGCCGGCAGCAGGACGTGCTCGAGCTCATCGAGAGGCTCCGCCGCGACCGGGGGGTCACGGTTGTCACGGCGCTGCACGACCTGTCGCTCGCGGGGCAGTTCGCCGATCGCCTGCTGTTGTTGCACGAAGGGAATCAGGTGGCCCAGGGTGTGCCGAGCGAGGTGCTCACGGAGCAGATCGTGCGGAAGTTCTTCGGCGCCTCGGTGCGCCTCGTTCCCGTCGACGGATCGGGGCACGTGCTGGTGCCGGTCCGCCGCAACGGCGGAGCCGTCGCGGAGCGCCCGATCGGCGTCGAGGAAGTCGAGTAGCGGGTGGAGCTCGGGCGATCTGAAGTGGTCGAGAGGATCGAACAGCCGTGACGGTCGAGCCGCCCACGGCGGCGCCGGAGACCGTCTCACTCGGACACGCTCGTTCGCTCGTGCTCGTGCACACCGGTGATGGAAAGGGCAAAAGCACTGCTGCGATGGGGGTGGCGCTGCGGGCGCTCGCACGCGGGTGGCGCGTGCTCGTCGTGCAGTTCGTGAAGTCGGGCGACTGGCGATCGGGCGAGCAGGAGATGCTGCAGCGCCTCGGCGCCGAATGGCGCGCGGTCGGCGACGGCTTCAGTTGGGACTCCGACGATCTCGAGGCGAGCGCCGAACTTGCTCGGGAGGCTTGGAGAGCCGCTGAGGCGGCGCTCGCCGGGGGCACACACGAGGTCGTGGTGCTCGACGAGGTCACGTACCCGATGACGTGGGGTTGGATCGACACCCGCGCAGTGGTGGCCGCGATCGCCGGTCGCGACGAGCGCGTGAGCGTCGTCGCGACCGGTCGAGATGCGCCGTCTGCGCTCGTGGAGGTCGCCGACACGGTCACGGAGATGCGCAACGTGAAGCATGCCTTCGACTCGGGCATCGTCGCGAAGCGGGGCATCGACTTCTGATGACGATCACGCTGCTCACCGGTCCGGTCGCGAGTGGCAAGTCGCGCCTGGCCGCAGGGCTCGCGCTGGGCTGGCAGGGCACGGTCGACGTGATCGTGACGGCCGAGGCCCTCGACGACGAGATGCGGGCGCGCATCGAGCGGCACCGGGCCGAACGGCCCGACGGGTGGCGTGTGAACGAGGAGCCGCTCGACCTCTCGGGGGCGCTCGGCGCCGTTGCCGCCGATGCGTTCGCGATCGTCGACTGCCTCACGCTCTGGACATCGAACCGGTTGGGCGCCGGTGATGCTCCCGACCACGTTGTCGAGCTCGCCGTTTCTGCGGCCGACGTCGCTGCTGCTCGGTCCGCGCCGACGGTCGTCGTCACGAACGAGGTCGGGTGGGGGATCGTGCCGGTGAACGATCTGGCACGCTCGTATCGCGACGTGCTTGGGCGCGTGAACGCCGTGTTCGCCGATCGGGCTCAGCGGGCTTGGCTGGTCGTGGCTGGCCGTGTGATGCCGCTGGCGCGCCTCGACCCTGCGGAGTTTCTTGCCGGCCCCCCGGTGCCGCCGGCGTGAACGCGCCCGAGGGCGCTGACGTGGATGCGCTCGAGGCGCTGCTCACCGATCTTCCCGAGCCCGATGCCGAAGCGAGGGCCGCGGTGCGAGCGAGGGTCGACTCGGTGCTACGCCCGACGGGCGCGCTGGCTCGGCTCGACGAGGTCGCGGTCTGGCTCGCGGGGTGGCAGCGAACGAGCAGCCCGTCGGTCGAGCATCCCTCGACGATCGTCTTCATGGCGGATCACGGCGTCGCGGCGGGTGGCGTGAGCGCGTATCCCGCAGAGGTGACGAAGGCGATGCTCGCAGCCCTCGACGCCGGCCTCGCGACCGCGTCCGCGATGTCGCGAGCGGTGGGCGCCCGTGTGCGAGTGGTCGATGTCGGCGTGGGCGAGCCGACCGGCGACATCAGGGTCGAAGCCGCCCTGACGCGGCAGCGGTTCGCCCGGTGCGTCGAGGCTGGTCGCCAGGCGGTAGCGCAGGCGGCCGGCGAGGGGGCCGACCTGCTCGTGCTCGGTGAGATGGGCATCGGAAACACGACCTCTGCGGCGGCGGTGTGCGCGACGGTGTTCGAAGGAGACGCCGCGGCCTGGACCGGGCGCGGCTCCGGCGTCGATGACGACGGGCTCGCGCGAAAGGTCGATGCGGTCGAGCGCGCTCGCGGCCGCGTGCTCGAGCTCGAGCTCGAGCTTCGACCGCTCGAGGTGCTGCGTGAGGTCGGCGGCGCGGAGCTCGTTGCGATCGCGGCAGCTGTGGTCGAGGCGCGCCGGCGTTCGATGCCCGTGATCCTGGACGGCTTCGTGGTCGGGGCCGCGGTGACGCCTCTGCACGTCGCCCGTCCGGGCGCTCTCGACCACTGCCTCGCCGGGCATCGGTCGGCGGAGCAGGGGCACGGCCTGCTGCTCGGGCGGCTGGGCCTCGAGCCACTGGTCGATCTGGGATTGCGTCTCGGTGAGGCGAGCGGGGCGCTGGTGGCCGTGCCGATCGTTCGTCTCGCGGCCGCCGCGGTGACCGAGGTTGCGACGTTCGAGGAGTGGGGGATGGCGTGACCTCCGCAGGGGTCGTCGGCCGACCACGCGAATGGGCGAGGCTCATCGGCGTGGCGATGCAGTTCCTCACTCGCATCCCCGTGCGCGTGTGCTTCGAGCCCGGCGACCTGCAGAGGGCGGTGGGCGCCTTCCCGCTCGTGGGTGTGCTCGTCGCGGCGATCGGCATCGGTGCGCGCTGGGTGCTCGCCCCTTGGCTTGGCACACAGCTCGCTGTGATCGGAGCGTTGGCGGCGATGGTGCTCGCGACCGGCGCCTTCCACGAGGACGGCTTCGCCGATGCGGCCGACGGCTTGTGGGGCGGGCACACGCCCGAGGACCGGCTCCGGATCATGCGAGACAGCCACCTCGGCACCTACGCAACGGTGGCGCTCGTGCTGCTGTTCGCCACGAAGCTCGCCGCGCTCGGTCCGATGAGGCTCGACGCTTTCGCGAAGACGCTCGTGCCGGCGATGGTGCTCGGCCGCGCGAGCTCCCTGGTGCTGCTGCGCGCGATCGCACCGGCGCCCGGCAGCCTTGCCACGCTCGCCGGTGCGCCGTCGGTGGCGGGCTGGGCGGTGGCCGGAGTCACGTGCGCGCTCTCGCTCGCGGGCTTCGGCATGCACGCGTGGGCGCCCGTCGCTGTCGCGGTGTTAGCCACGCTCGGCTCGATCGCGATCGTCAAGCGCAAGGTGGGCGGCGTCAACGGCGACCAGCTCGGCGCCGCGAACCAGCTCGTCGAGATCTCGGTGATGCTCGCCGGCGTCGTCGTGTTCGTGGACCACTGAGCGTGGCCCATGAGCGGGCCCGCGGCTAGGGCCCCAGCCGTTGCTCGCCGCCGCCGGCTTCCCCTTGCAGGAACCGCTCGATCTCTGAGGCGAGCTCGTCGCCCGAGGGGACGTGCTCCTCGCCCGCGATCGACTCCAGTCGCTCGAGGTATTGACGCGCGTCGTCATCTCCGCCGACCGCCGCGTCGAGGCGTTGGCGCTGCGCGAGCGCTTCGTCGGGTAGCTCCCCGAGCGGCAGATCCACCCCGAGATGACTTCCCACCTGTTCGAGCAGGGCGATCGTGGCTGCGGCGAACGACCCACCGACGTAGTGGGGAACCTGTGCATAGAACCCCACGCTCGGGATGCCCGCGCCCGCGATCGCCATCTCGATGACCGACAGGCTCGCGGCCGGCACGCGCAGGAGTCCCTGGGGCCCCTGTTCCACGTCGTCGTGCAGCAGCCCGGCCTGCGATGCGGTCCCGAACACATGCACGGGTCGCGTGTGGGGCATCGCCGCCGGGATCGCCCCGAGGCTGACCCACTGCACGACGCCGAGGCGCACGGCGGTCTCCATCACCTGTTCCGCGAGCTCCTTCCATCGGAAGTCGGGCTCGGGCCCATGCAGCACGAGCAGGTCGCGCCCGCCCTCGGTCCGGCGAACGATCGAGATCGTCGGCCAGTCGAGCTCGGAGAGTGTGCCGTCGACCACGTCAAGCACCGGCCGGCGCGAGCGATAGTCGAACAGGGCGTCGGAGTCCCCGGTCGCGAGCTCCTCGGCATCAACGGCGAGCAGTGCGGCGGCCGCAGATGCGGCGCTGCCTGCGTCGATCCAACCGTCGAACGCCCCGATGAGCACGGGCGCGCGTAGCGTCGGCAGGTCTTCGCGCAGCCGGAGCAAGCTCATGCAACAAGGATAGTGCCGCTCAGCGCTCCGAGCTTGCCCAGTGTCGGCCGCCCAGCCCATCTTCCGGTTCCTTCGCACTAACCCCCTTCACTCCTGCACCCGGCAGTGCCGAAGGGCCAATGGATCGGTTCTTGACCGGCTGAAGGGAAGGGGTCCTCCCGATGAAGCGCCGGCTCGGTGTCGCGGTCCTTGGTTTGTTCGTCGTCGTCAGCTCGCTCGCCTCGATACCAGCCATAGCAGCCGGTCTCGATGTGGAGATCGCCGAGATCGAGGCGGTCGATCCTGCCAGCGAGCCCTTCGACCTTCCGCCTCCCCCCGACCCGCCCACTGACGAGCAGCGCATGCCTGTGCTCGATCTCAGTGACATCGAAGGGATCTGGCCAGATGAGGTCGTCGAGGCCGCGCCCGCCCCGGTCGACGTCGCCTCACTCGAAGAGGCCCTCGAGGGGGCCAAGCTCCTGCCGGAAGAAGGCTCTGCTTCGGTCGATGTCTACGGCGTCGGTCCCGACGACACCTCCCACATCGCCGTGATCTACCCCGAAGACGTGAACAAGCTTCAGGCCGACGGGGAATGGCGAGACATCAAGGTCGGCCTCACCGAGGAGGCCAAGGGATGGAGCTGGAAGGTGCCTTCGGGCGCCTCGAGCTTCCTGCCCCAAGAGCTCTCGGCGGGAAGCCCGGTGATGTTCACCGTGCCGGGCGGAGAGCTCAGCCTCAGCCCGACCGGTGGCACCTCGGCGGGAACCGCCAAGGACGCCTCCGTGACCTACCCCAACGTCTTCCCCCAAGGCGCCGACCTCCGCTACACCCCAACGCTCAGCGGGCTCGTCGAGCACATCGTGCTCCCTCGCCCGCCATCGTCTCCGACGTTCACGTTCGACGTCGCGACCACCGGGCTCACGCTCGCCGCCAATGAGCACGGCGGCATCGACATCGTGGACACTTCCGGGGCGATCGTCGCCGTCTTCCCGACCCCGGTGGCCTACGACGCGGCCGAGGAGCCGCTGTCGGCAACCGGCGTGTATGCGCTGACCGAGACGGCCGAGAGCGCCTGGCAGCTCGCGGTCACGATCGACCCCGCGTTCCTCGAGACTGCCACCTATCCGGTCGAGATCGACCCGTCGTGGGACGACATCGCGAACCGCGACGGGTTCACCCGCCAAGCCGATCCCACGAACTCGTTCGAGTCCGACCAGTACCTTCAGGTCGACAACGGTGAGCGGAGCTACGTGCGGTTCCAGACGAACACGATCGACGCCTTCGACCTCGTCGTCTACGACGCCTCGATGTACCTCCTCCCGCAGGGCTCCGGCGGGGTGCCCGGCGGCATCGATGCCAAGCGCGTCAGCGCAGCTTGGCCGACCGCGGGCACGCTGAAGTGGAACAACCAGCCGGCGGTCGGCAACGCCTACGACACCCTGGGTGCGGCGAACAGCGGTCTGTGGTGGCGATGGCAGCTCAAGGGGCTCTACCAGCACTACCTCGATCTCGGCAACCAATACACGACGCACTTCGACAACGAAGGTGTGGCCCTCACCGCGGCGAACCCGAAAACCTTCCATTCCTCGAACTCGACGCTCGCAGGCTCGGAACCTGCTCTCTACGTCGTCTACAACAACCCACCCGAGGCGCCGACCCTGAACACCCCGAACGCCGGTTACGTCTCGGAGTCGGAGTCGGTGACCTTGAAGGTCGATGGCGGCGCCTCCTGGCCCGACGACCCTGACAACGACGACGTGCTCGTCAGCTTCCAGATCTCCGACAACGGCACCGACTGGACGGGTTCGAACCTCGTCTTCGAGTCACCCTACGATGATGCATGGAGCTTCACCGTGCCCGCCGGCGTGCTGATCGACGGCCAGCAGTACTTCTGGCGGGCGGTCTCCCGTGACGTCTGCAACCCCGCAACCCAAGGCTTGTGCGAGCTCAAGGACGGCACCAACACCGTGCGCCAGCCGAAGGCGTCGGGCGTGAGGGGCTTCACGATGGCGCTCGAGCGCCTCGGCACGGACGAGCGCTGGCACATGTGGTCCCACGACGTCGGCAACAACATGGACCTGCAGGTGAACGGCTCCAACGGCAACGTCGTCCTCGATGTGGCGCTCGACAGTTACGCGACCCCGATCGGCGACCTCGACATCGGGCTCACCTACAACTCCCAGCAGACCCAGGACTACGGGATGGGGCAGGGGTGGGACCTCGCGATCGGCCCGCGCGGCGAGCACAACTCACTGCCGATCGAGCTCACGAAGCTCGATACCGGCAACGACGCGGGCCTGAAGATCCGGTTCAGGGGCGGACGCACCCTCTACTTCCCGCACCAACACGGCAAACGCTGGGGTGGTACCTCGGCCCTGTCGGGCTACATCAACCAGGCGTGGAACGACCGCTACATCTACTTCGCATCGGACGGCGGCATGTACACGTTCGACTCGGGCGCGCTGAACGGGGCCCAGATCCTGAAGGCCAAGCCCGCGCAGTCATCCGCCGAAGCGGCGGTGACGAGGGAGTTCAACTACACCTACGACGCCTCACTGCAGCTCACGGAGGTTACGGACCCACTCGGGCGGCGCATCCAGATGGCATGGAACGCCAACGGCAAGCTGACGTCGATCCACGCGATCGACTTCGGTAACCAGATCTTCACCCTCACCTACCCCAGTGGCAACCTCGCGACGATCGCGACAACGGTCGACAACCCCTCCGACGGGGCGGCGCCGAGGGCAGAGACCGTCGACTTCGCCTACGTGGCATCCGGTACCGGCGCCGGCTTGCTCTCGACGGTCCGTGACGCCCATCAGACCGCGAATGCCGGCAACGGGTGGCGGCTCGACTACCTCGCCGACCCCAACTCCAACATCCGCGCCTCCACCATCACCGCCCCTTCGACCGGGTCCCCGACGACCCCGCCGACGCCGTGGCGCTTCCGCTACCACGCTCCGTACAAGGGCACGACCGCCGCCGGCGTCTGCATCACCGATCCTCGGGGCACCGACAACCTCTGCGACGTCGACACGACCGATCCCGCGTTCGAGACCCAGGTCGAGTTCACCTGGGGCGGCTACCCGTTCCAGCTCATCGGGCCACACGGACCTTCGGACTCGTTCCGGCGTCTGTCCACCTACGTCTTCGACAACCACAACAACCTCGTCTGCGAGCGTTCGGCCGAAGCCAACGCCGTCTCCCAATCCTGCTCGTCACTCGTCGACGCCCAGGGCCAGTACAGCGACCTCGACGACGACGGACTCTCGACGACCTACGACTACCTGGGCGAGGCGCCCTACCGGCTGAGCTCGGTCACGCGCCCGGCGCCTGGTGCGCTGAGCCCTGAGCGTCTGAGGGAGTCCTACACCTACGATCAAGGCACGGGGTTCATCGGGCTGCACGCCGAGCTCTACGAGAACGCCTACCTGCAGGGGCTGCCTGACGCCGAGCGCCTGTGGTCAGACCTCGGCCCGAACTGGGGCACCGGCGTTCCGGACGGGATCACGCCGCCTGGCGGCGATGGCTGGGGGGCCCGCATCTCGGGGGCGATCGAGCTGTCCGGAGTGCCCAACGGCACGAGCACGGGTTTCAGGGTCATCTCCGAGACCGGGGACCGGGTGCGCCTGTCGGTCGAGGGCCAGACGATCGTCGACTGCGTCAACACAGCGGGCATGGCCAATTGTGACGGGAGCGACGCCGACAAGGTGCTCTGGGGCGCGGACGCGCCGATCGAGATCGAGTACACCGACTTCGGGGGCCCTGCCTCGTTGAGCGTTCAGTGGAACCAGAGCGGCACCTGGACCGTGATCCCCGCCTTCCGGCTCACACCGGCGCTCGGCCTGGTCACGCACAAGACCTACTCCGAGCTGAGCGCGGGAGGCTCGTCCGATCTCTGGCAGGAGCGGTGGACCTACTCGACCGCGGACAGGATGATCCGCCATCTCCACGACAAGCACATCCGCGAGGATCTCACCCCCGGCGGCAGCGCCATCTACGCCACCGCCTTCGACTACGACCCGACGTATGGGCGCGTGATCTCCGAGACGAAGGAGCCGGGCACCGGGCTCGCGCAGACGACGACGTTCGACTGGCTCGATGGGCCTGCACCCGCGTGGTGGGCGATCGCGGGCAAGAACGTCTCGTGCCTTCGGACCGTGACCGATCACAATGGCGAGACCGTCGGCCATGAGTGCAACGTGGCAGGCGACACGGTGAAGACAACCCAGACGCTCAGCGCCGAGCCGGGCACCCAGCAGACCTCGCAGTTGCGAACGACCGCCTACGAGTTCGACTCGCTCGGGCGTCCGACCCGGACCGAGCAGGTCGAGACGGGCGCGAGGGAGATCACGATCTACGATCTGGCCGGTCGGGTCGCTCAAACCAAGACGCTCGTGTCGGGCACGACCGAGGCGATCACGAACTACGTCTATGACCACGCCGGGCACCTGAAGACCGAGACCTTGCCCTCGGGTGCGACCATCCAGCATGAGTGGAACTGGGTCGACCTCGAGACGAAGACGATCGATGAGCGCGCCAAGCAGTGGAACACCACCTATGACCACGAGAACCGCGTGCTCACGCAGACCTCGCCGCTTGGCGCGGTGACGTCAACCACGTACCAGCTCGGCTCAGGCACCAACCGGATGATCGTCGACGCGCCGTCGGGCGCGAGCATCGTCACCGACTACGACGCGCTCGGGCGCAAGGCCGCCGAGACTCTCGAGAGCTACGACCCGACGACGTATTCCTACGACGTCCAAGACAACCTCACGACCATGACTGACCCGGCCGGCGTACGCACCGACTACACGTACTCCGGCTTCTCGGAGCCGGTCGATACGGTTGGGTTCGCCCAGTCTGGAAGCCCCGCGACGACGACCAACACTTACGACGCGGCTGGCCGCCTCTCACAGGTCGACGGCCCTCTGACGGCAGATGACGATCGGATAACCTACGGGTACGACTCGCTGTGGCGGATGAACTCGGTGACCTACGAGGCCGTGACGCTGCCCGGTTCTGCGACGAAGTCTTCGGTAGCGGTCGTCTATAACGACGCGGGCGAGCGGATCAAGCTCACCCAACCGCTCACGACCTCGACCACGATGACCCGCGACTGGACCTTCGATCAGGCCGGACGTCAGGTCACCTACAACGACGCCGCCGGCACGACGACGACCACCTACAACAAGGCCGGCTGGGTTACCCAGGTCGCCGATCCCCGGCCGATGACGCTGTTCTTCGGCTACGACACCATGGGAAGGCGAGTCTGCCGGTTCACTGCCGCCTGCACCGCGGCGACCGCCGGCGCCGAATCGTGGGCATACGATGTCGCGGGGAACATGACCCAGGCCAAGAACGCGACCATCACCCACAACATGACCTATGACAACGACGGCCGGCTGAACCTCGTGCAGCGAGGCACCACGACCGAGACGACGTACACGTACGCGCCGACGACGGCGCTGCTGACCTCGGTTGCCGATCTCGCCGGCACGACCGCGTTCACCTACAACGCCGCGGGGCAGATCTCCACGCTGGACGATCCCTTCGCGGCGTCGACCACGAAGTCGACTTACGGGTATGAGCCATCCACCGGCCGGTTGCTCACGCGCGCCGACGCACAAGCCGACCTGACCTGGAGAAGGCTCTACGAGGGGGCGACGGGCCGCCTCGACACCCAGACGATCAAGAAGACCTCGAACGCGACGACGCTCGCGAGCTTCGATCTCGCCTACGACCCGGCCGGTAACATCACCCAGAAGGCGTCCAGCGTCTTCGCGAACCCCTCGAACACCACATGGTCCTACGACTACGACGGTGCGAACCGCATGACCCAGGCGGCCGGGGAGAACGCCACGGGTGCGGCCACCACATGGGACTACACCTACGATGGCGGGGGCAACCGAACGAGGGCGAAGACCACCACCGGCTCGGTCGTTTCTGATCTCTCGACCGTCTACGACACACGGGGGCTCCCGACGACCGCCACGGACGCAACGACCGGCGAGACGGTCTCATACTCCCACGATGCGACCGGGAACCTGACGCTCACGAACTCGAGCATCAACACGAAGGATTGGTCCCAGACCTGGGACGCCTACGGGCGCATGACGTGCGCGAAGCAGGCCACGACGTGCACCTCCGGCACCACTCGGGTCCAGTTCACCCACGACGCGCTCGATAGGGCACGCACACGGGTGAACTCGGGCACGACCACCACCTACACCTACACCGGCGTGGGCGAGCAGCTCGCCCGGACGGTCGCGGGCTCGGTCACGACGGACTTCGCCTCGACCGCATCGGGCGCTCCGATGGCCCAGAAGGTCGGATCTGCCGCCGCCTCCTACCACCTGTTGGACACCCACTCCGACGTCGTGGGGCTCGTCACGACTGCGGCGGCGAACCAGGGCACGACCGCCTACGATGCCTATGGAGGGGTGCTCGGAACGACCGGCACCCAAGGCATGCTCGGCTACCAGGGAGACATCACGGACCCGACCACGAAGCAGGTCGACATGGGCACGCGGTGGTACGCGCCGGGCCAGGGACGGTTCACCTCCCGAGACTCGATGTTCGGCGAGATCGACTCCCCGATGTCGCTCAACCAGTTCGCCTACGCCAGCATGAACCCGGTCACGATGTCGGATCCGACCGGCATGGTGCCGCACTGTGCCTTCAGCTGCACACCCGAGCAGGAGCAGAACCTCATCAGCAACTGGAGCCAGACCTACGGAAACACGGTCCAAGCGGGCACCGGCGGCTCGGGTTACTCGCCTGGAACGTCGGCTCAGGCGTCTGCGCAAGACCCGGTACAAGCGATCACCCACGTTCGAGAGGCCAGCGACTTCGCGGTGCCTGATGTCTGTGCCAGGCGCTGCGGATATGACTCGCAGCACTCCTCCCAACTCGAGCGCGGTTCAGACTCGGAGGGCGAGACTTGGAGGTTCGATCCTGACAGCATCCCGCCAGCCTCAGATCCGAGCATCAGGCTGCTACAAGGATACTGCACGGGGCTACCCAACAAAGTGGCAGTCGCCCTTTGCGTGGGAGTAATTGAAGCGTTTCAAGCGATTAGGGAGACATACAACCCGGTCATGGACTTCCTTGCGAGGCCAACCGAACCAAGAGTGAGCCAGAGTTCGGGAAGCGCTCTTCCAAATACGCTGAACCTGGACTCTGCTGTGCCACCGGTGACAGGCAATACTTGCTGGTACGAGTCGCTGAATCAGAATGCCCTATGCCCTTGACTGCCGGATTGGGCCAGCGAGTTCGAAGCGGTAACCTAGGGCAAATGAACGCGCTCGTCGATATGCTCAGCGCCATCTCCAACTTGTTGTTGACTCCCGCGTACTACTTGCTGGGTCGTCAGGATGACCACGCTTCTCGTGAAAGTCTGGCTGAGTTTCTTGATGCGCTCGTCCGCAAGTACGCCACTGAGGGTGTCCGCCACGCTGCGGATCCCATGGTTGTCATGTTTCAGGATTCATCTCTCACGGGACGGACTATTGAAGATGCCTCCTCGGAGCGCCACAAGCCGAGGCCCTCGACAAGTGCTGTCGAACGAGTCGAACCGCGTCTCGGCTGGGCGTTCACGATTGAGCCTGGTGGTTCGCGTGGTGACGTTGAGAGACTCGCTCAGATCCTGGACTCTGAGTTGAGGGATCGACTCCTGGCCATGGGCTAGTTGTGTCCTGAGTCGGAGATCGCTCGCAATATGCAGCGAGCCCCTCCAAGATCTCGGCGGTCTTGTGCCAGACGAACGGTCGCGGCTCGTCGTTCCATCGCTCGATCCAGGTGCGGATCGAGGCCACGAGCTCCTTGGTCGAGCGGTGGGTGCCCGCGGCGGAACCACTTGGTGGTGAGCTCGCCGAACCACCGCTCCACCATGTTGAGCCAGGAGCTGTAGGTCGGGGTGAGGTGCATCGTGAAGCGAGGGTGGCGCAGGAGCCAGCGCCGGATGGCCGGCGTCTTGTGGGTGGAGGAGTTGTCCACGATCACGTGCACGTCCAGGTGCGCGGGCACGGCGCGTTCGATCAGGTTCAAGAACCGGCGGAACTCCTCTGCCCGGCGCCGCTCGGCGAGATCGGCGATGACGTTCCCGGAGGCCACGTCCAGGGCGGCGTAGAGGTTCGTGACCCCGTTGCGGCGGTAGTCGTGGGTGCGCCTCGACGGGGTGGCGGGCAGCAAGGGGAGCACCGGGGCGGTGCAATCCAGGGCTTGGATCTGCGACTTCTCATCGATGCAGAGCACCACCACGGCGTCCGGCGGGTTCAGGTACAGGCCCAGGATGTCGCGGACCTAGTCGATGAACTGCGGATCCGGCGAGAGCCTGAAGCTCTCGGCGAGGTGCAGCTTCAACCCGAACGCCCGCCAGATCTTGCTCACCGCCGTCTGGGACATGCCCGAAGCATCCGCCATCGACCGGGTCGACCAGTGCGTCGCGGTCTCGCGGGGCCTCCTCCCAGGCTTCGTGATCACCCGCTCGACGTCGGCGTCAGATCTGGCGGGGGGCGCCGGGCCGGGGCTCGTCATGGAGCCCGTCGAGGCGGTGGGCGACGAATCGAGCTCGCCATTTGCCCACCGTGGCCCGGTGCACACCCCTCTGCCGCCGCGACCTGCTGGTTGGTCTTGCCCTCGGCGCAGCCGAGCACGATCCTGCACCTGAGCGCGAGCGCCTGCGCCTGCGCGCTCTTCGGCCTGCGTGCCCACCGTTGGAGGATCTCGCCTCCTCATCGGTGAGCACCAGCTCTGCCTTGGGTCGTCCACGTCCCGCCATCGCCGTCTCCCATCTTCGCCGACAACCGATGGGAACACGAACGACGGCCCTATTCCACTGGACTAAGCTAAGGACTCGGGACACCTAGGGGCGTCCGGGCCACTCGTTCCGATTCGGCAGCGAATCAGGATCAGGGCTCGGTGGGTCGGGAAGGGCGATTCTACCAACCGCGCCTAGTCGCGCGGCCACTTTCGCCGCCGTGAGCAGGTGGCATGCCACAACAAGCTCAAGCGCCAGGAGGATTACGGGCCTCGAGCGAAGGAGCGCGGACAGCGGTTCCGTTACCGCCATGCTGGCGTAGAGCGTACCGCCAGCCAAGAGAACACCCGAGGCGATCGACTCTCGTCTCATGATGAGGAACATGAGGCCGATGACTGAGATCATCGGTGGCGAAAAGAGACGTACCAGCGACCCGAATAACAATCGTACACCGAATTGCGACTGTACTCCAGGCGCGAACTCTCCAGGACCGACCAAGTGCAGAGGTAGGAATGGGATGATCACGCCCAAGGCGACAGCAACCACCGTAAGACCCACTGCGGCAGAGGCTCCGAGGGAGTCAATATGTTTCATACGCCGAGGCTACACGGCAAGCAGGGGTTCGGTTCGCCCAATCGGCGAATCCTCGACGACCATCAACACCTACGACGCGGCCAGCCGCCTCTCCGAGGTCAACGGGCCACTGGCGGCAGATGTCATCACCCACGGCTACGACTCGCTCTGGCGCATGAACGCACCGCCACGGACGCAACGACCGGCGAGACGGTCTCATACTCCCACGACGCGATCGGGAACCTCTTGCTCACGGACTCGCAGACCGTGAACGCGAACGACTGGTCCCAGACCTGGGACGCATACGGGCGCATGACGTGCGCGAAGCAAGCCACGACATGCCACGTCGGGAACCGCGAGGGTGCAGTTCACCCACGATGCGCTCGATCGGGCACGTACCCGCGTGAACTCGGAACGACCACCACCTACACCTACACCGGCGTGGGCGAGCAGCTCGCCCGGACGGTCGCGGGCTCGGTCACGACGGACTTCGCCTCGACCGCATCGGGCGCTCCGATGGCCCAGAAGGTCGGATCTGCCGCCGCCTCCTACCACCTGTTGGACACCCACTCCGACGTCGTGGGGCTCGTCACGACTGCGGCGGCGAACCAGGGCACGACCGCCTACGATGCCTATGGAGGGGTGCTCGGAACGACCGGCACCCAAGGCATGCTCGGCTACCAGGGAGACATCACGGACCCGACCACGAAGCAGGTCGACATGGGCACGCGGTGGTACGCGCCGGGTCAGGGTCGGTTCACCTCCCGCGACG
>JBBEAY010000022.1:0-6392 GCA_040882605.1 Actinomycetota bacterium | reverse complement strand
CTGGTCCGCTCAGGCGTCGCCGCCTGAGATGCCGCGACGCTAGCTCGACACGGCTCGGACCACCACGTGTAGCCGCCATCGGGTGGTCTTGTCTCCTTACGACGGCCGCGTCGGCCCGTCGAGGGCTCCCAAGATTGGGGACACCCAGGATCGCGACGACCGGCACCGGCACGAGCACCGCGGTGATGCCCTGCCAATATCCGAACGACGGTGCATGATGCGCCAGCCCACCATCCGAGCGCGCTAGCTGTCGCCTGCGGCGTTCGGACGCTCGCTCGCCGTTGGCCCGTCGCTGGCCCTCGGTCCAATGGCCCTCCGAGCGGTCCGCCCGGCGGCCCGCTTCCGAGCATAGTGAGCGGCGATGACCGGGTTGTGCTGGACACCGACGACGGCCATCCGATAAGCCGCCGCCCGCAGGTGGCTGTTGCCGGCCTTGGACATCGACGTCGAGCTCCGGAACGGCGATCGAGTCGGCCGCGGCGGCCTGGAGCCGTTCCGCCCTGTCCCGTCCAAGCCGGCGATGGCCGGGACCGGCGTTGGCGTTGGCGTTGGCCAGGGTCGTTGTCCGTCGGCGAGTCGCGGCCTGAGCGGTCGGGGCGATCCGGAGAATCTCCCGGGCGGTCCGACAGGTCGGGTCGTCGAACAGCTCACCGAGTTCGGGGAAGCCGAGCTCGACCAGGCGGATGAGCCGCTGGCAGACCTTGGCCTGCTCCTCGACGAGGGTCATCGCGAAGCGGGCGGCCTGGCGCAGCTCGGCACCGGCCAGCGGATCACGAACAACGGGCGTATCGCGCATCCCCATCTCGGCCAGGCTCCGAGCGTCGGCCGGGTCGGACTTCGTTCGAGCGAGCCGGCTCCGGGCAAAGTACTTCGCCGCCAGCGGGTTGACCACGGCGACCGGCACGTCTCGCCGGCGCAGGTGCGAAGCGAGCGGCATCCAGTAATGACCCGACGACTCCATCGTCACCAGGGTCACCGGTGCTGGCTGGCGGGCGAGCCAAGCGTCGAGCACGGAGAAGCCGGCCCGGCTCTGGCTCACCCGCAGGACCTCGCGGTCAGCGTGGCTCGTGCCGTCCCGGCAGCGCGCCACCACGTGACTCCGTCCGCCGATGTCGATCCCGATCGTCGTCACTGGGCAGCCTCCTCCGCCGGACCCCAGGGGTGCCCGCTCTCCCGGTCGACGTCAGCTGATGTATCCGATCACCGGTCAAGCCGCCGGATCCCAATCACCGTTCACGGCCGAGGGTCGGGGCCGGACACTAGACTCGACGGTCATCTGCCGGATAGCCACGCGCCGGTCTCCCCGTGGAGTCGACGCCATCATCGACTCCACCACGGGCTTATATCAGCCGACTGATGATCATTTCCCACTAACTCAGACCGTCAAGTTTAGTAAACTGCGGGACGTGGGACGCCGGAAGGAACCAGACGAGTCGTCCCAGCACGCGCGTGCCGTCCTCCTCCTTCGCCTCGTTGATCAAGAGCGGCTCGGCTTCTACGACGCGGAGCTGTGGCTCAGGGCGTGGGAGGCTAAGGCAGAGGCGATCGGGCGACGGCGTGCCTCCGAGGGCTATTGGGACGAGGGCTGGCGATGGATCAGTGGCGAGCTCGCTGCTAAACGCCGCCAGGAGAACTAGCGGCACCTGGATGGTGCGCGCCTTCATCCAGTACGTGTCCCGGCAGCTCCGCAATCGGCTGCGCGCCGAGTGGTTGGCAGACCCGAGGAGCGACACCGCCGAACCGGACGGCCGATGACGACTGGGGAGCTCGAGGGTGCCCAGGCGCTATCCGGGCAACGCCGGTTGCCGCCACCTGCAACCCACTCCCGGTTTCGCTACCTGCCGCGACACGATGAGCCGATCGTGGCACCGCCGAGGCATTTCCGACGCGGACATCGAGGGGCAAGGGACGGTCTACGAATCGAGATCCGCGCGCACCCGTGCCGCCAATGCGCCCGGGGAGAACGGCTTGGCCAGGAACGACACGGCTGGGTTGAGGACGCCGTGGTGGACGATCGTGTTCTCCGTGTAGCCCGACATGTAGATCACCCTAAGGCCCGGGGCGATCGCGCCGATACGCTCTGCCAGTTCGATCCCACTCAGGCCCGGCATGACTACGTCTGTCAGGAGAAGGTGGATTGGACCCTCGTGCTTGGATGCCGCCTCGATTGCTTCATGCGCGGTCGCTGCCTCGATGACGCGGTAGCCACGCCCCTCGAGTACGATCCGAACGAGCGCTCGAACCGCGCTATCGTCCTCGGCGAGGAGGATCGTCTCGGTCCCCTCGGCGTGTCGTGGCTCGACAGCCGGCGTTTTCCGCTCCTCGGGAGCGGCTTCGATCCGCGGGAGGTAGACCTTGAACACGGTCCCGCGGCCCAGTTCGCTGTAGACCCAGATGTGGCCACCGGATTGCTTCACGATGCCGTAGACGGTCGATAGCCCGAGACCGGTCCCCTTTCCCAGTTCCTTTGTGGTGAAGAACGGTTCGAAAAGCCGGGCCTGCGTCGCCTCGTCCATGCCGCTTCCGGTGTCCGTGACCGAGAGGACGACATACGGACCCGGCGCCACCTCCGCGTGGCCCTGGGCGTACGCGGCGTCGAGTCCGACGTTCACTGCCTCAAGGGTCAAAGTCCCACCGGCGGGCATCGCGTCGCGAGCGTTCACCGCCAGGTTCATGACGACCTGGTTGAGCTGGCCGGGGTCGACGAGGACGTGGCCGAGCATCGGGTCGACGTTGGTCACGAGTTGTACGTCTTCGCCGAGCAGCCGCCGTAGCATGGGAGCGATCTCCTCGATGGCGTCCCCCAGATGCAGCACCTCAGGCCGCATCACCTGGCGGCGACTGAACGCGAGGAGCTGCCTCGTCAGATCGGTGGCGCGCTCCGCCCCGCGCGTGATCTGTTCCAGGTCGCCCTTTACCGCCGAAGGGAGCTGCGGGTCGTCGAGAGCCAGTTGGGCGTACCCGCCGATCGCCGTCAACAGGTTGTTGAAGTCGTGGGCGATGCCACCCGCCAGACGACCGACGGCTTCCATCTTCTGGGCCTGACGGAGCTGCTCGTCGAGTTGCCGTCGCTCGCTGACGTCATGGACCGCGCCGATGAGGTGCGTGCAGCGGCCGGTTGCGTCGAAGATCGGTGCCACATTGACCTCTCCAACCTTGGTGCCGGCCGGATAGACGGCCACTTCCTCCCAGTCCACGCGCTGCCGCTCGTCGATGGCCCGACGGTAGTGGGCGAGGACGAGGGCATGTGAACTCTCGGGCAGGACCTCCTCGATGCGCCGCCCGATGAGCTGCTCGCGCGTCAACCCTGTTGCGGCGAGGAAGGCGCGATTGACGGACTCGAAACGGTATATGGCCCCGGGCTCGACGGACAGCAGATAGATGATGTCCGAGACGCTGTCATAGATCAGCTCCAGCAGCGTGTCGCTCTCCTGTGTGTCCCGTCCGGAATTGCCCGGGTCAGGCTGGTTCATCGGCCCGGAGCTCGTTGATCGTTCTGGGACGCGGTAGCTGGTCAGTGTTTTCTGTCGCAATGCCGTCCGACGCGAGCATCTGTTGGCCTCCACAACCGCGTGGTCATAAGCGACGTGGCGCGAGTCACGCCAGGCGCGAGGTGCTCCGCGATCGTACGCTCTGCGTCGCTTCCGGGAACACCGTGTCGGACGAATTGGACGAGTGTGCGGTCGCCCGCCCACCACGACAGATCGGGCCGTCGGCAGCGCCCGGCCCCGCAGGCCGACACGGGCCAAGGCGTGCACACGAACGCGTACGCTCAATCCAATTCGCGGCCGAGCTGAACGGATCGGTGCCTTCGGCCGCGGTCGTCGCTCCGGCACCGGCCGCGAACGTCGCTCCACGACCCGCTTCACGGTCTTGTGGGTGGTCCCGCACAGCGCTGCGGCGGCCCGGTATGACCCGAGCTCGTCGTACGCGTTGAGGATGTTCAACTGGTCCCTCGCATGCTTCACGATGGGCGTCCCTCGGGGTGGTCTCGTGATCGGCCTGAACACCTTCACGATGCCGCCCCGGGGGTCAGCCCGGGTGGTCGATCAGTCGAGGGGTGGGGACTTCCTGGTGGCCACCAGCGGGGACTTTCTCATGGCCACGGGCGCCGGCCAAGGTTCGGACCGAGTGATCGGCGGCTTTGGGAGTCCGGCTAGTGAGGACCGCGGCGCCGATTGTCGGGGGCAACAGCCGGCACCGCAGAGCTCACTCGATGTAATCGGGGTGGCAGCTACGTGCTCTTCGGGAGGGGCGGCCCGCGGCCACGCGTCCGGCCCTCCTCGGCGATCCGCTCGACGGCGGTGCGGTACTCCTCAGCCAGGTCGTGAACCCGCGCCGCCAATCGGTCGTTCTCGGGCGAGCCAGGCGCGGACTCGGCGAACTGACGCAGAGCTTCGCGCCAGCTCGCTTGTATCGCCTCAGGGCTCGATAGTTCGTCGGCTCCGCTCAACGGAGTCCACCCATGTACAGCAATGATGTACCGCAGTGTACAGAGGGACACGGCCGACGTGGGGTACGGGACGCTCTCTGCCCGCGGAGTCCGCGCTTGGGGTGCTACCGGCACCCGGGCTTCTGCAAACGCCGGAGCCCAGCGCAGTAAGAGCACGGTGTAAGGTGCCGGCCATGGACTTCGGATTCACGCTCAAGCCTGATCAAAGCATCGAGCGCACCGTCGCACTGACGAAGCAGGCAGAGGCCGCAGGGTTCGGCTATGGATGGCTCTTCGACGGTCATGTGCTGTGGAAGGAGGTCTATCCCCTGCTCACGGTGATGGCTCTCAACACCACGAGCATGCGTCTCGGCACATGCGTCACGAACCCAGCCACACGCGAACCGAGCGTGACCGCGAGCGCGCTCGCGACCTTGGACGAGATCTCGGGTGGCCGCATGGACCTCGGCATCGGCCGTGGCGACAACGCCGTCCGCGTGCTCGGCAAGCCACCCACCACGATGAAGACACTGGAAGAGGCGGTGACCGTCATCCGGGACCTCGTCGAGGGTCGCACGACGGAGTACGAGGGGGCCTACCTGCGGCTGTCCTGGACAGGCAGGTGGAAGCTGCCGGTATGGATCGCGGGCTACGGTCCGATGGCCCTCGCGATGACCGGCCGCGTCGCTGACGGGCTGATCCTGCAGCTGGCCGATGCCGATCTGATCCGCTGGATGGTCGGCACGATGCATGACGCAGCCAGTAAGGCCGGCCGAGATCCGGCCGAGATCAAGGTCCAGGCCGCAGCACCGGCGCACGTGGGCCCCGTCGAGGAGTGCCGTGAACGGGTGCGCTGGTTCCCGGCGATGGTCGCCAACCATGTCGTCGACCTGGTCAACAAGTATCCGCGCGATGCGTTGCCCGACACGTTGACCGGCTACATCCGCGATCGCGAAGGCTACGACTATCGCCAGCATGCCGTGGTCGGCTCGTCCAACGCGGAGTTCGTCACGGACGATATCGTCGACCGCTTCGCCATCGTCGGCCCGCCCGATGAACATGTCCGGCGGCTCAAGGAGCTCAGCGCGGCTGGTGTCGACCAGTTCAACCTCTATCTCATGAGCGGGGACGAGGAGACGCAACTGGAGGCCTACGGATCCACCATCATCCCTGCGCTCAAGGCAGGACTCGACGACGCCTGATCCGGGCGCGTCCATTGGAGCACCTGGGGTTTTGGTCGAGGACGTGCCCTAACCCTAACCCGGCGGGGGCGCAGCGCAGCAGAGTCCACCCGCGATGGGGCGAGACTGTTCGGGCGAGAGGGCTCGACTCCACCGACACGACGAACCGATCGTGGCGGCTGGACGGCGGTGATCGCGACGACAGGACCCGAGCGGGGCCGTGTTGAGGCTAGTCCACCGTGACGTTGGTTTCGCTAGCGGGGCCGCGCCCCTCCATGTAGCGCTTAAGGCCCTCGGTGGCACTCCTGGTGTTGCGGCTGAACACCGTGCGTCGCAACAGCGGGTTCAGCAGCGTGCCGAGCGCGCCGCTCGCCTCGAGCGAGAACTCCGAATGTGTCCGGGTGCCATCACTCGATACGACGTGACCGCCGGTAATGAGCACGCCGGGCGCAAGCGACGACGCCCACGTGAAGGAGCGCCCCTCCTCGTATTCGGTGACGTGCCAGATCGCCGCCGGCATACCGTTCGGCCTGATACGCACGCAGCTCCTTGGCGCTAGCGGCCCCCCATCGAGCCGTTCGAGCCGTCTAAATTGCGACGCCCACGCTGGCCAGCTCTCAACGTCGACGAGCGCCGACCAGACTTCGGCCGCCGGCGCCCCGATGCGGACAGTGCGCGCGTGTCTCGACATGGGTTCACCTCACCTGCGCATGGTACGGCCCCGTCGGCCAGTCGAGGCTGGCCGTCCGTGGACGAAATCGCCACGACAGGGCAGGGCG
>JBBEAY010000021.1:0-6578 GCA_040882605.1 Actinomycetota bacterium | reverse complement strand
CGGGGAAGGCGATGTGATGCAGGTCGGTGAGAGCACCCTCAAGACGCTGATCGAGGGCCAGAAGCAGTTCCAGGTGCCGCTCTATCAGCGCCAGTACTCGTGGGGCGACTCCCAACGCAGCCAGCTCTGGGACGACGTCCTAGAGCAGTACGACCTGATCACGCCGGACGAAGCTGAGGCGGTGGATCAGTCTGCGCCGACCCACTTCCTCGGAAGCGTGGTGCTTGCCCCCTCCCCCATGATTCATGCGCACGGGGTCACGTCGTTCCTGGTGATCGACGGACAGCAGCGACTCACAACGCTGCTGATCGCTCTCTGCGCCCTGCGCGATCATGCTGCAACCGATGATCCGCTGGTGATCGAACGCTTCAACGAGCTGTATCTCGTCAACAAGTACGAGACCGGGCTCGGCTATTACCGCCTCCTTCCTACCCAGTCCGACAGGGAGTCCTTCTTCGCGTGCATCGACCCGGACCAGCCTCGTCGTGACGGCGAAGTCGGCCGCGCCTACCGCTTCTTCCGAGCGCGCCTCACGCAGCCAGGACCGGACAACCTCCCGATCAACTCCGAGCGACTCGAAGGCGTCCTACGGCAGCGGCTGCAGTTCGTGGCGATCACTGCGGAGGCAAACGACAACGTCCATAGGATCTTCGAATCGCTGAACGATCGAGGCGTGCGCCTGACGCAGGCCGATCTGCTCCGCAACTACGTCTTCATGTTGTTACCGACCAGGGCGGAGCACGTCTACGGGAGCGTGTGGCACCCGATGCAGGAGTCACTCACCCCGACCCAACTGGAGACCCTAGTCTTCGTCGACCTGGTGCTTCGCGGCAAGACCACGATCAAGCGACAAGACATCTACCGCGCTCAGCAGGATCGACTTCGCCCCCTCGAGGGCGATGAGGTGGCCGTTGAGGATGAGGTGCGGGAGCTCGCTCGTCGCGCGAGGTTCTTCCGGCGGATCGTTCAGCCCGGCACTGAACCAGACCTGGCGATCCGAGCGGCACTCCTGCGCCTCGACCGATGGGGAGCATCGACAACCTACCCCCTCCTGCTGCATCTGTTCGACCTCGTGGATCGCGACGCCTGCTCGCCTGAAGAGGTTGCTTGGGCGCTCGGCTACGTGGAGAGCTTCCTCGTCCGACGGATGGTCGCGGGCGTCCCTACGAACAACCTGAACCGCATCTTCAGTGGCCTCGTACCCCAGCTGCCGGATGAGTTGCCGATCGCGGAGGGCGTTCGCCACGCCCTGTCCGGTGAGAGGAAATACTGGCCCTCCGATCGACGCTTTCGTGAAGCGATCAGGAGCCAGCCCTTCTACTTTCAGGGGCGGCAGGACCAGAAGATGCTCATCTTCCGAAGGCTCGAGGAGAGCTACGAGCACGCCGAACCGATCGACTGGGAGCAGACCACCCTGTCCATCGAGCACGTGATGCCGCAGACCCTGAGCGATGACTGGCGGAACGCGCTCACCGGCGACGAAGACGATCCCGAAGCCGTGCATAGCGAGCTGTTACACACCCTCGGCAACCTGACGATCACGGCGTACAACTCCCAGCTCTCCAACGACCCCTTCACGCGCAAGCAGGAGATCCTCGCTGGCAGTCACCTCGAGCTGAACCAGGCGATCGTACCCACAGCAAAGTGGGGACGATCAGAGATCCTCGCGAGGGCGGATGAGCTCGCGGATCGCGCCATCAAGCTCTGGCCCGCACCGCTCCCTGGCGTGGAGGAACCCGCGGAAGGGCGGGACTGGAGTCAGCTGCATGCGGCTCTCGCCGCCCTGCCGTACGGGGCGTGGACGACGTATGGCGATCTCGCCGAGCTTGTCGGCTCACACCAGGTTCCGGTAGGTCAGCACGTCGCCTCGACATCCGGGCTCCTCAACGCTTGCAGGGTGCTGAACGCCGAGGGCAAGGTGTCGACCGGGTTCCACTGGAGCGATCCCTCGGATGAACGGGACGTGCACGATGTCCTCCGTGCCGATGGCGTTCGACTCGACCCCGAGTTGCGTGCGGACCCGTCGCAGAGACTGACGGCCAACGAACTTGCCGATCTGATCGGCGACGTGGTCGAGGCTGCGTCACCTGAGGAGGAACGGGAACACGGGTGGCGGATGCGACGCACGCTTCGCTACCTTGGTCACTTCTACGCCGCACCAGACGGGCGACTCCACGAAGACGAGGCGAAGGCCCTCGCCGTGCAAGAGGGCTACGACCCCCGAGGGGTTGCCGGCTTCTATCAGGGGACGGCAAGCCTCCAACTCGATGGGTCGTACCGCGTGCTGACCGATGCCGGTCGACAGTTCTACGAGGAGAACCGCTATCGCCTCGACTAGCTGGGAGCGCGGCCATGGCTGACTGGCATCCTGACCAGAAGGCAGGCTGGGACGAGCACCGAGTGGTGCAAGCGTTCTGCCGGTGGCTCGAACAACAGGGGTGGACGACAGAGATCGAGGTGGACCACGTTGACGTGGTTGCCAGCCGGGGCGAGGAGATCCTTTTCGCCGAGGTCAAGGGGAACACCAAGGCCCGGCCTGGCGCCGGCGTCGATTCCATGTACGGCCAGCTCTTGCGGCGTATGGCGGCTGAGGAAAGGGCGGAGAAGGGAAGGAGCTATGCGGTCGTGGTTCCGACGAGGTCGATCGCAGCGGCTCTACGAGTCAGAAGGCGTGTCCGCGATCTGCTGGGAATCGCTGTGTACTCGGTGACGGACGACGGACAGGTTGAACTCGTGGTCGAGGATGCCGGGTCGCAGACTGAGGACGACCTCGGGAAGCTTCGAGCGCTGTGCCTACGCACAGCCGACCTTGCAGCATCCTTCCCTGACGACACCCGCAGCACCGACGACGTCGGCACCCACATGACCAGAAGTTGGAACGCGGAGCTCACGCGTGCGGCTGGGCGGATGGCAAGAACCATCGTGCGGATGGCCGACATGGAGATGAAGGAGGACTGGCTGATCGAGCGTGCGCTCATGGAGCTCGTAGCCAACCAGGCGGTTCTCAACGCTGACCCCTCGAACGCGTTGCAGTTCTCGATGGAGGAGCACAACTCCAACTGGCGGATCTCGAAGGCGATGGAGAAGTACTCGATCGGCTCTCCGGAGGAACGCGCAGCGAAGGCGCGAGAACTCGAGCAGGTTGAGGCGACTCTCCGATCCAACGGCCTTGATCCTGGTGCCCTCAACCAAGGCGACTTCAAGCCGTTCGGCCTCAAGGTGAGAGAGCGATTCGAGACCGCGGGGCTCGTCCCCCACTACGAGGTGCTGTACCTCGTCGCCTCTGACTACGCGCACATGAATGGCCGGGCCGTCCACAGCTACCTGGAAGATGTTGAAGGTACCGCCGCCGCGATGGGTGCGTTCGCAATCGCCATCGAGCTCTTGATCCGGTCCCTTCGCATGGCCGATGAGAAGGTCGACGCCGGCAGGGAGAGCCTGATCGCGGCTCTGGAGGAGGAGTACATCTCGACTCGGTCAGGAGCCGATCGACGTGCGCCCGATTGACTGATGCTCTCCTGCCGAAGGGTTCGCTGGGAGAGACGTACGACAGGGCCGCCCGGGATCACCGCCCGGTGCAAGCGCCTAGCTGGGTCGCCGAACGGACGAATCGGCCTGTCGGGAAGCTGCGCTACGCTGCAGCACAACGTGGCCCTCTCCTTCGATACAGTGGCCCTCGCCGACAACTTCGGTGGGCTAGCCGGTAAGCACGGATGAGCACTGCTGAGCTTCTGTCCGTGCCTGAGCCAGGCCAACTGGTGTCGGTGAGGGACCGGCAGTGGATCGTGTCCGACGTCTCTCGCGGGACCGTCGGCGCCGACCTGCTGACCACGGACTCCGAGCCTCAACACTTGCTCTCCTTGGTGTCCATCGAGGAGGACGCGACCGGCGAGGAGCTTCAGGTCATCTGGGAGCTCGAGCCAGGTCGGCGGGTCATCGACCATGCCTCGCTCCCGGCGCCCGATCCAGACAACGTCGACCCCCCTGCTCGCCTCGACGCTTTCCTCGATGCCGTTCGATGGGGAGCGATCGCGAGCGCTGATCCCCGCCACCTACAGGCCCCCTTCCGCAGTGGGATCACCATCGAGGACTACCAGCTCGACCCGGTCGTGAGGGCGCTGCGCATGCCGCGGGTCAACCTTCTCGTCGCTGACGACACTGGCGTCGGCAAGACGATCGAGGCGGGCTTGGTCGTGCAAGAACTACTCCTGCGACACCGCGCGCGCTCGGTCCTCGTGGTCTGCCCCGCGTCGTTGACCATCAAGTGGAAGACGGAGTTGGCGGAGAAGTTCGGCCTGGAGTTCCGCATCGTGGATCGCGCGCTCCTGGGTCAGCTCCGGCGATCACGGGGTCTCTACGCGAACCCCTTTACCCATTTCCCCAGACTCATCGTCTCCATCGACTACCTCAAGCGGGATCGCGTCATGCGTCTCGTGAAGGACATCCTGCCGCCATTGCCCGAGTACCCGCGGAAGTTCGACCTCCTGATCGTGGATGAGGCGCACGGGATCGCGCCGTCCGGTCGCGGCAAGTACGCGACCGACTCTCAGCGCACGCGGGCGATCCGAACGATCGCGCCGCACTTCGAGCATCGGCTGTTCCTGACGGCCACCCCCCACAACGGCTACAAGGAGAGCTTCTCGGCGCTTCTGGAACTCCTCGACGATCAGCGGTTCGCCCGCGGGGTCCAGTGGAGCGACGAGCAGCTGCGGCGGGTGATGGTGCGCCGACTGAAGTCAGAGCTTCCCGGCTTCCCCGAACGGAAGATCGACAAGATCGAGGTCGCCTACACGGACGAGGAGCGTCAGGCCTATGCCACCCTCAAGCGTTACGGCGAGCTCCGCCTGAAGGCTGCTGAAGACGCCGACAGCGCCGGCGCGCGGCTGGCGGAGAGATTCGTCTTGACCCTGCTCAAGAAGCGGCTGTTCTCCTCACCCGAGGCATTCGCCGAGACCCTCGCGGTTCATCGTCGAACCATCACCGGAGGGAAGGACGCTCGCCCGATCCGGCTTACCGACCGAGTCTTGCGCCGCGCGATCGACGAGGTCGAGGCGGATCACGGAGACGAGACCGAGAAGGACGAGGCAACGGCCGATGCCCTCGCGGCGGCCGCGCGCGTGAGCCTTCCTCCAACCGACGAGCAGCGGCGGCTCCTCGACGAACTGCAGAACTGGGCTGGGCTCGCGCGAGGCAGGAGCGACACCAAAGCCAAGACCTTCATGGACTGGCTCGAGGCCATCGTGCGGCCGACGGGACCCGACGGCGAGCCGCACTGGAGCGACGAGCGTGTGATCGTCTTCACCGAGTATCGCGACACTCAGCGCTGGCTCCAGGAGCGTCTTGCGGCCCGAGGTCTGGCCGGTGACCGCCTCGCCCTGTTGTACGGCGGCATGGACGAGGAACATCGCGAACAGATCAAGGCGGAGTTCCAGGCTTCCCCCGACCTCTCGCCGATCCGCATCCTCCTGGCTACCGACGCTGCATCGGAGGGCATCGACCTTCAGCTGCACTGCCACCGCCTTGTCCATTTCGAAGTTCCTTGGAACCCGAACAAGATGGAGCAGAGGAACGGTCGTGTCGATCGCCACGGACAACCGTCACCCGAGGTCCTCATCTACCACTTCGTGAGCGCCGGATACGAGACTACTGAGCCGGGTTCCCTCGACGGCGACCTCGAGTTCCTGTACATGGCCGTCCAGAAGATCGAGGCGATCCGTGAGGATCTCGGCAGCGTTGGGCCCGTCATCGCCCAACAGGTCGAGGAGGCGATGGTTGGGGCTCGCCGTGGCCTCCAGACCGATGACGCTGAGAAGCGTTCGGTGAGCCGCAAGGCCCTGAGGATCGAGCGTGATCTCCGCGAGGAGATCCAAAGGCTTCGCGAGCGGCTCGATGACACCATCCGCGAGCTGAACATCGGCCCCGACAGCGTGGAGCAGGTCGTCCAAACGGCCCTCGAACTGGCTCACCAATCCCCGCTCGCGGAACGGGTGCTCGAGCGGCAAGGGTTGCCACCTGTCCGTGTCTTCGATCTGCCGGCGCTCACCGGGTCGTGGGCGAGGTGCTCGGAAGGCCTGGCGCACCCCGTGTCCGGAGCTATTCGTCCGATCACGTTCGACCACGCGGTCGCCGCCGGGCACGACGATGTGGTGCTCGCTCACCTTCAGCATCGACTCGTCCAGCAGTCCACGAGGCTGCTCCGCTCAGAGATCTGGGCGTCCGATGCCGCGGCGCGGCTCACCCGGGTCACGGCACGGACGAGGAACGACGGTCAGAACAAGATGCCGGTCGTGATCGCCCACGGTCGCCTGGTCGTGACAGGCGCCGACGGACACCGCCTCCACGAGGAGGTCATCACGGCCGGCGGAACGCTGAAGGACGGGCGGTTCGGTCGCCTGAACGTCGGGGAGGTCGATGAGGCGGTGCAAGCGGCAACGGACGCAAGCCCCGACTCCGACAGCTACGGCGAGCTCGTGAGCTCCTGGAGCAAGTATCGCGACGGCCTGTTCGCAGCGCTCGAGCGAAGGGTGAGAAGGCCGTTTGAAAAGGCGAGCACGGGGCGGTCGAAAAGGTCAACACTA
>JBBEAY010000020.1:0-39538 GCA_040882605.1 Actinomycetota bacterium | reverse complement strand
AAGCGGGCGGCTAGGTGTTGAACTGACGGACATCGTGTACCACATCGGATTCCCCCAGCGAAGGGAGGACCGGTGATCGAGCAGGAGCTCGCGGGGCGGGCGCGACGTCGAGGAGGTGCGGTTCCCTGATGGTCGGCGCACGCCCCAAGGCCCGGACCCGCCGGGGGAGGCCCGCCCCCCGACCGGTCCGCGACGGCTGGATCGTCGCAATCGACGTCGGCGGGACGTTCACCGACGCGGTCGCGCTGTCGGGGCGAGGCGAGGTCCGACGTTCACGGGCACGAACACGGGTCCGGGCGGCACCGGCAACGCGGTGCGGGTGAGCGGCTTCGAGTCGTGGACGATCGGCGAGGATGGACTGATCGCCGCCTCGATCGGGAGCTTCGACGCAGACGAGTACTCGCGCCAGCTCGCGGAGGGTGTGTAGAGGGCCTCTTCACCCGCTGTGCGAGGTACCCCTCTTAGCCTGTGGGTGGTCTCCGAATACCGTGCCGTATGGCCTGGTCAGCGAGTTCTGAGAACACCCCACCGACCGACGTCGATCCGAACGGTCTAGTAGCGGACCTCGTCGATCATCGGCGCGCATCCGCCGCCGTACGGTCGTCCGCGTACAGGGGATTCGTCCCGACGCCGGTGATCAACGCGATCGCGACCGTGAAGCTGGTGATCAGTTTCACCTCGATCCTCATCGCGTTGAAGATCAACGGCGCGATGACGAAGCGGGCATTGAACCGCGCGGGCACGACCTAGGAGCAGACCCAGAACGTTGTTGCGCAGTCATCCGGTGGGTCCCACCCCACCGTGACGGGCGCGGGGATCGAGATCATGTCGCAGGGTCCAGATCGAAAACGTCGCCACCGTCGATCGTGATGCGCGCCCGTCCAGCGATCATGTAGATGGGGTTACGCCGGGGCCATTTGCGTGCGCCACCAGGAGGCGGCCACGAGCTCGGGCACGAGCACCTCGGTCAGCAGCGCGACTTCGCGGACGTCGTGCCCGGGGTATCTGACGGTCTGGCCGATGCCCGCGATTCGCCGCCCACCGCCAGTACGCGACCGCCGCGCTCGCGCATACACTCCATGATCGCGCCGTCGAAGCGCGCCCCCGCGAACAGGATCGCGCGGTAGTTGAGCGGCTCCGTGAGGTACACATCGACGTGGAGCCAGTCCCCAGACTCGCAGGCGTCGGCGGTGCGGCGCGGGCACTCCCGGAACATCAAGGCGCCCTGCTCAGCGGAAGAGAGCCGCCCGGCGGGCGCGATCACGAATGTGGCTGGGCCCTCAGCGAGCAGCGCACACGCAGGGTCGAGCCAGGCGTCGCGGCGCGCGAGGAGATCCTCGGTCGCGTCAGCGGCCGCGCGGATCCACTGGGGAACCGCCCCGGACGACATGTCCCCAGTGAGATGCGCCTCCAGCGCCAGCAGCATCGCGAGCGTGTGCTGGAAGGAGCGGCACGCAACGCCGCCGGCCTCCTCCCCCGCCGCCATGTCGACGACGAGATCGGCGCTCTGACTGATGGCAGAGCCGGCGACATTCGTCAGGGCTGCCACCGCTCCCCCCAGACCCCGGTGCTTCGCGAGGGCCTCCACCGTCTCCCCGGTGCCCCCACTCGCCGAGATGCCGATCGCCAGTGTTCCCGGCCCTCCAGGAGTGGCTGCGTCGAGGGAAGCGTACTCGGCAACCGCGTCGATCCCGGCGGCGCGCATGCGCGTCGCGGCAACCCCGGCCGCGTATCGCGACGACCCCATGCCGATCAATACGATGCGCTCCGCGGGCGAGACCGGCGCCCAGGGATCGTCGTCGGCCAACCGGTCGGCGAGCCCTCGCAACGCGTGCGGTTTCGCCTCGAGGTCGGCCAGGAAGTCTCGTGGGCCCATCAGAACGCCTCTCTTTCGTGTGGAAACATCGCCGCGATCGCCAGATCCGGGACGTACCGCCACCGCGGGATGAACCGTGCCGCGTAGACGAACTCGTGGGCCTCCTGGGCCACCTCGAACGGCCGCAGCAGTCGGCCATCGAACAGGTCGGCACGACCACGCCCCGCAAGCTCGGCCCGGTAGGCGTCGGTGACGTCAGCGACGCTCCGAGCGATCCAGTCATCGATGTCGGCGTCGCGTCCCTCCCTGAGGCGATGCGCGATGCGACCGAGATGGTCGACCGACCGCACGAGGCTCGCGAGATCGCGTGCCGGCGACTCCAGCGCTCGACGCTCAGCCACCGGTGCCATAGGGTTCCCGTCGAAGTCCGTCACCGCGAGCCCTCCCTCCCCGTGGAGGATCTGTCCCACGTGGAGATCGCCATGGATCCGCATCGCGCGCGCCTGCGCCTGGTGGCCGAACACGTCGAAGGAGGCGCGCACACGATCGGCGATCGCACGCAGCCGTTCCCCTTCAGGTCCGCCGGTGAGCGTGAGCGCCTCGTCGAGCGTTGCCTCCGCCCTGACGCGCCACGACTCGAGCATCTCGGGGCCCACCACCTGCACCGGCTGGGGCAGCACCGAGGTCGGGGTCGCGAGAGCCGCGTGGAGCCGCCCTGCCAACGACCCGACCTCACGAGCGGGGCCGAACGCCGAGTCCTCGTCGACGTCGCCGTCGAGCCAGCCGAGCAGCAGCTCCAGATACCACTCCCAGCCGTCGCGCGCGCCCGGCAGGAAGGCGGCGGCCGTGGCGAGGAGCACCTCGTCGCCCTCGTCGTCCAACCACGTGACCGCGCCGATCGGCGTCGGGACGCCCTCGAAGCCCGCCTCGGCCAAGTGCTCGGGCAACTCCAACCCGGGCTGCGGCCCAGGCGCCGTGATCGGATAGAGCTTCACGACGACGTGCTCCCCCACCACGACGGATTCGTTCGACTGGTCGACGTCGATCGCCCGCTCGCCGCGGGGCCCCGTCGCCGGCTCGGCGGCACCAGGGCCGGCGAACCTCCGGAACCCGAACCGCCCGACGGGTGCGCCTCGTTCGATCAGCGCGAGCAAGCCCTCGAACGCCCCGTCGCCCGGCAGGGCCCGCCGGACGTCGTCGTGGCCCGCCACGAGCGGCGCCACCAGCACGTCGGCGCCGGACCTGAGCACCGAGATGATCTGCCCGCCCGGGAGCGCAAGCACGTCGCGGAGGGCGACCTCTCCGAGGATGCGGCCACCTTCGACCAGGCGCGGCGGCAGCAGCCCCGCCCCGCCACCCGCCCCGAAACGCTCGACAGACGCCGCCAGCTCACCGTCGTTCCCGGCCGCGTGCAGGCCGCTCACAGACGCTCGATCAGGTCAGCCGCTCGCACCGCCCCGGGGTTCGCCTGCAATCGCCGGGCGATGGTCGCCATACGTTCGTGCGTGGCCCCATCCGCCAGCAGCCCGTCGATCGCCGACCGCATCTGTTCGGCCTCGAAGCCGTAGGTATCCAGGCGCACACCGAAGCCGGTCTCGTGCACACGCTGGGCGTTGTCGTGCTGATCCCAGAACACCGGCAGCACGATCATCGGCTTGCCGTGATGGAAGCACTCGGCTGTAGTGTTGTTGCCGCCGTGAGTGATCACCAGATCGACCATGGGCAGTATCGATGGCTGGGGCAAGAACTCCGCGCCCCACATGTTGTCGGCCAACTCGTACCGATCGTGCTGCGGCCCCTTGGACACGATGAAGCGATGCGGCAACCTGCCGAGGATCCCCACCAAGCGCTCCATCAGCCCCAGGTCGGCCGAAGCCAGCGACCCCATCGAGAGGTAGATGAGCGCCCCATCGCCGTCGCGCAACTGAGCGGGAAGCTCGAACGTGGGGTCACCGCCACGCACGCAGGAGTCGAGCCGCTGCCAGGTCGCATCAAGCGGTCGTGATCGGGGGTAGTCGGCCTCCTGCGGATAGAGGTACATGTTCAGGTACGGCGAACGGTGGATGAACTCCAACGGCTCCAGGGCCGGCGCGCCCTCCTGCTGAACCCACTCGTTGAAATCGCTCCACATCTCGTGATGCGTGCGCCGGTACTCACTGCGGAAGGCATCCCAACCGCTGCGATCGGTGGCCGCGTAGCCCGCGAACACCGGCGGTAGGTCGGGATCCTTCAACTCCAACGGGTTGCAGGACACCATCCTGACCCACGGCACCCCGGCGGTGACGACCGCCGGAAAGCAGGGCACGTTGTCCTCCACCACGACGTCGGGGCGAACCTCATCCAAGATCTCGAGCAGCCGCGGCTGCACATAGCGGCTGCCGTCCAGGAGCGCCTGCCAGGTGGGCTGGATGAACTCGCCCAGCTGCTCGATCGTGGACTTCCGGAAGATCGGCGCGTTGTCGCGGATGAAATCCTTCCAGAACTGGCCCGGTACTTCCTCTTCCTGCGGCTTTGGACCGAGTCGCATCAGGGCCTCGGCGAAGCCGCGGGCGGCCAGCGTGCCCTCGAACGACTCCTCGATGATGAACACGACCCGGTGACCGCGGGCCTGTAGCTGCTCGCCGATGCCGACGCAGTTGTTGGTGGGGCCGAAGGCGCCCTCAGGAAAGAAGACGATCGTCTTCGTGGAGCTCACACACACCTCCGATGACGCATCTACGCTCGCGGGCGCTTCTTCTCGGTGTCGTAGAGAGGGACCGGAGCGACCGTCGCGGGGGCGGACCCGCCCTCGACGGAAACCTCGACGCGCTCACCGACGCGGGCGAGGTCGGAGCGAAGCACGGTCAGGCCGATGACCTTGCCTAGTGTCGGGCTCTCGCACGAGCTCGTCAGCGTGCCGACCTGCTCGCCGCCCTTGGTGACAGCGGCACCGTACGCGGGAACCGCTCCGTCGACGACGAGGGTGACGAACCGGTTGGGCGGACTCGCCGCCTCGGCCGCGAGCGCGTCCCTACCGCAGAACCTGGCCTTGTCGAGACGGACGAGCTTGTCCAGCCCGACGTCGAACGGGCTCGTCTGGTGCTGGAAGTAGTCCCGTCCGATGAAGAGCAGCCCGGATTCGATCCTGATCGTCTCGACCGCCGCCAACCCGAAGGGCGTAGCGCCTGCTCCGACCACCGCATCCCAGAGCTGCTCGGCCCCGTCGGGAGAGCAGTACAACTCGTACCCGAGCTCGCCTGAGTAGCTCAGCCGAGACACCAGGCACGGGACACCGCCGACCTCGACCTGCTCGGGCCAGAAGCGGAAGTAGCGGAGCCCCGATACGTCGGCCTCCGTCAGGCTCTGGAGAAGCGCGCGCGACCGGGGACCGGTGATCCCGAGCTGCGGGAGCGACCTCGTCGTCGCCTCGATCTCGACCGACAGCCCGCCGGCGACGGCTCGGCAGTGGTCGAGATCGGAGTCGAGCGCGGTGACCGCAATGAACGCATCGTCGGCTGTCTTGAAGACCGTGCATTCACCGACCATCTTGCCCTTCTCGTCGCAGAACGGTGTGTACCGCACCTGCCCGACCTCGAGGCTCACCATGTCGTTCGTGAAGATGCGGTCGACCGCCTTCACCGCATCGGGGCCGCTGAACGCCAACTTGCGCAGCGGCGACGCGTCCCATACGCCGACGTCGCTGCGGATCGCGCGGTGCTCGGCGACGGGGTCGCCGAAGTGCTTCGGCCAATACCAGCCTTCACTGTCGAGGTGCTGGACGACCCTCATCGCACGCTGCGGGCGGTCGAACGCCGTCCTGAAGATCTCCTCGCTCATCGAGCCCCCGTCATCACGGCTCCCAACCTTCGTGCCTGCGATCATGGCACTTGGAGTATCGCGCTTGGAGTCAAGACTACCTGAGGGTGGTCCGCTCCCCGTGAATGGCTCCACCTGATATGAGAGTCACGACCGCCCCGAAGGGGCAGGAGGTGACTCAACACCTTGCCCAGGCGTGTGGCGGTGAGCGCGGTCAGCGTGTTCGGGGTGCGCTCGCGCTCGGAGCAGCCGAACGACCTCGATCGTGGCAGCCTCGGCATCGGCCTGCGCCTGGACCCCGGCCGTCCGGCCACGTCGATCGTCAGACCTCGGGCGGCAGGTCCACCTCGCCGACACCCCAGCCGTAGGCGAGCTTATGGATCTCGAGCAGGACGAAGGACTCCGCCGACGTCACCCCGTCGATCGTCTGAATCCGCTGGGTCAGGAGGGCCCCGAGAGAGTCGAGATCGCGGCACACGATCTCGGCGAACACGTCGAAGCGGCCCGTCGACGTGACGACGTAGCTCGTCTCTGGGATGGCGACGAGCGCCCGGCAGACGTCGCCGGTCCGTCCGGGCGCGGTGCGGATGCCGATCATCGCCATCGTTCCGAAGCCCAGACGCAACGGATCGGCGATCCCGACGACCTGGAGGAGTCCGGAATCCGTGAGGCGATGCACCCGGGAGCGCGCCGTGCCCTCGCTGACACCGACCTGCTTCGCGATGGCCACGTACGAGCGACGGCCGTCCGCCTGAAGGATCGCGACGATCTGCTTGTCGATCCGGTCGAGTTCCACCGGCGACGGCGGGACACCGGCGCCGTAGCGCACGCTCGCTCGTCCCTCCCCGTCCGGCGGCTGCACGGGGAAACCATACCCCGGGCATGTTGACTACGGATCACCTTAGACGGGACCCACCTAGGGTCAGGAACCGTAGCCATGGACCCGTCCCGCTACGGAATCCTCGACGCTGCTCCGAGCGGCCTCCGGATACCGGCACCTCGACTTGCCCATCGGGGGAAGGTACGGTAGGAACGTGTGAGCATCCAAGGACTGGGGGAGATCGGACCGTGACGGAGCCAACGAAGACGATCGCGTTCTTCCCGGAGCCGGGCGCCTGGGGACCCACCAACAACTGCGTGGCCATCGCCAACGTGCTCCTGGAACGCGGGCACCGGGTCGTGTTCGTCGTCGACGAGTCGTTCCGGGGCGAACTCGAGCGGCGCGGGTTCGAGGAGCACATCATGCGCATGACCCCGGCCGACGAAGCCGCCGATCCGACGGCCGACCCATGGGCCGAGTTCATCCGCGCGACGTCGCCGGAGTTCCGCAAGCCGACCATCGAGCAGATCGAGACGGTGACGAAGCCGATCTGGGAGGCGCTGGTCGCCGGCGAGCAGTACTCCCACGCCCGGATCATGGAGATATGGGACGACATCCGTCCCGACGTGGTCTGCACGGACAACGTGAACGGCTATCCGGCGGTCGAGCTCGCCGGCGCGCCGTGGGTCCGGTTCGTGTCGGCCAACCCGCTCGAGATGCGCGATCCCGACCTGCCGCCGCCGCTGTCGGGACTCCCGGTCGGCGACCGGAGCGAGTGGGCCGCGTTCGTCGACGAGTACCACCGTCAGCACGAGACCCTGCTCGCCGAGCACAACGAGTTCCGCGTGTCGGTCGGCGCCGGTCCGTGCCCGACGGACGAGTTCAGCCCGACCTCGCCGTGGGCGAACTTGTACCTGTTCCCCGAGGCCGTCGACTACGCGCGCACGGTGCCGCTGGACGCGACCTGGCATCGGCTCGAATCGACGGTGCGCACGAGCGAGGCCCCGTTCGACGTCGCCGAACACGTGCCCGGCAACGGCAAGATCATCTACCTGTCGCTCGGCTCGCTCGGGTGCATGGACGTGGGCCTGATGCAGCGCCTGATCGACGCGCTCGCGAAGACCGACCACCGGGTGGTCGTGTCGATGGGGCCCCTCAAGGACCAGATGACGCTCGGGCCGAACATGTACGGCGACCAGTTCTTGCCGCAGCCCTCGATCCTCCCTCAGTGCGATCTGCTGATCACCCACGGCGGCAACAACACGATGTGCGAGGGCTTCCACTTCGGGCTGCCGATGATCGGTCTGCCGCTCTTCTGGGATCAGTACGACAATGCGCAACGACTGCGTGAGACCGGCTACGGAGAGCGCCTCCCCACGTACGACTGGACCGATGATCAGCTGATCGGCGCCGTCGACCGGCTACTGGGCGATGATGCGCTGCGCGCACGGATGCACGTGAACGCCGAGTCCATCCGCGCCCGGCCCGGCCACGTCCTCGGCGCCGACATCCTGGAGCGGATCGCCAACGATGGGTGAGACGATCCGCCGCCTTGCGTTGACTGCCGCACCGGCCGGGGGCTAGCGTCCCGGCGTCAGGACCACGAGCGAAAGGCATCCGATGCTCAAGAAGAACAAGCTCTTCAGGTGGATCACGGTCCTCGGCGCACTCGCCGTGGTCGCGGCGGCGTGCTCCGATGGGGACGGTGAGAGTGCCGCGCCCACCAGCGCCGCGCCTGCGGTGCCCCTCGAGGAGCAGGAGATCGTCGTCTCGAACTGGGCGGCGTACACGCCGGAGGGACTCGTGGAGGACTTCGAGGCCGAGACGGGCGTGGAGGTCACGCTCCTGGAGGATCACGTCAACAACGAGGACATCATCGGCAAGCTCCAGGCCTCGGGCGGGACCGGTCGTGACGTCGTGTTCTTCTCCGGCCAGTACGTCCAGACGCTGCTCGACAACGGGTGGCTGGCCGAGCTCGACCACTCGCAGATCCCGAACCTCGAGAACCTGTACCCGGAGGCCAACGACCTCGCGTACGACCCGGGCAACCGCTACTCGGTGCCCTACACATGGGGCACCACGGGGCTCTGCTACCGGACCGACCTGGTCGACAAGCCGATCGACTCCTGGCAGGACCTGCTGAACCCCGACCCGTCGCTGGCGGGCAAGATCACGATGCTCGGGACCGAGCGCTGGCTCCTGCAGCCCGCACTGCTCACCCTGGGCTACTCGATCAACACGCAGAACCCCGCCGAGATCGAGGAGGCCAAGGAGCTGACGATCGCCGCCAAGGAGAACCTCCTGGCGTTCGACGACACGGTGTTCTACGAGAAGCTCGACTCAGGCGAGGCAGCCCTGGTTCAGGGCTGGGACGGCTGGTGCAACTACGCGACGAACGAGAACGTCGAGTTCGTCGTACCGTCGGAGGGCGGCGACCTGTGGGCTGACGTCATGACCATCATGGAGGCCTCCGAGAACAAGGAGGCGGCGCACGCCTTCATCGACTTCGTGCTGCGCCCCGAGAACCACGTCAAGGTCGCCGAGCTCGTCCTGTACAAGGTCCCCAACGAGCCCGCGATGGAGATGCTCGACCCCGCGATCGTGAAGGCCTATCCGAACCTGAGCATCACCCCCGAAGAGCTCCTGGCCTTCGAGGTCCTGTCATCGGTCGGGGACGCGCAGGCCGCCTGGTCGCAGGCGGCAGCAGAGATCAAGGCCTCGTAGCGGGCCCAAGGTGACCCGGCGACGAGAAGACGACCCCGGACCGAGGAACAGGGCACAGGGTGCCCTGTTCCTCGGTCCCGGCCTCCTGTACTGGGTCGTCCTGTTCCTCGCTCCTGTCGGGCTGATCCTCGTCTACAGCTTCTTCCGGCGGTCGTCGATCGGCGGGGTCGACTTCACCTTCACGCTGGACAACTACATCAGGGCCACGGAACCCCTGTTCCTGAGGGTGTTCTGGTTCTCGCTGCGGACCGCGCTGCTCACCACGGCCATCGCCCTCGTCCTGGGCTACGCCACCGCGTACTTCATCGCGACGCGGACGCCGCGGTGGCGGCTCCCGCTGCTGGTCATCGTCGTGCTGCCGTTCTGGACCAACCTGCTGATCCGCACGTACTCGTGGATCGCCCTGCTCAACAACGAGGGGCTGATCAACAAGGCGCTCCGCAGCCTCGGCCTCATCGACGAGCCGCTCCCCCTGCTGAACAACCAGTTCGCGATCGTGGTGGGTTTGGTCTACGCGTTCCTGCCGCTGATGGTGCTGCCGCTGTTCGCGTCGATCGAGCGCCTCGGGCCCAGGCTGCGCGAGGCCGGCGCGGACCTCGGCGCCTCGTCCGTCTCGGTGTTCTTCCGCGTCACGTTCCCGATGACCCTGCCGGGGGTGTTCGCCGGATGCATCTTCGTGTTCGTCCCGAGCCTGGCGAACTTCATCGTCCCCGACCTGCTCGGAGGGGGACTCAAGTTGATGGTGGGCAACCTGATCCAGCAGCAGTTCTTCGCCGCGCGGGACTGGCCGTTCGGGGCCGCGCTCGCGATGGGAGTGATCCTGATCACGATGGTGCTGCTCGTGCTCCAGGCGCTGATGCTGCGCCGGGAGGGAAGGATGTCCAGCCGTGGCGCGTGAACCCGGTGCCGTCATGGATCGGACGCTCGGGGCCGTCACCGGCCTGGTCTACGTCTTCCTGTACGCGCCCATCGTGGTCCTGGTCCTGTTGTCGTTCAACAGGTCGGGGCAGTCGACCACATGGGGCGGGTTCTCGTTGAAGTGGTACGGCGAGATGTTCGCGGCCGAGGACCTCATCGACGGGCTCAAGAACACGCTGATCGTCGCGACGGTCACGACGGTGATCGCGACCGCGCTGGGGACGATGCTCGCCATCGGCCTGGCCCGGCACGTCCGGAGCACCGCCCTGGACAGCATGCTGTTCCTCCCGGCGGTCGTCCCCGACCTGGTGCTGGCGATCGGGCTCCTGTCGTTCTTCACGTTGATCGGTCTGACGCTCGGGCGGACCACGGTCATCGCCTCGCACGTGGTGTTCGACATGGTCTTCGTGGCAGCCATCGTTCGAACGCGGCTCGGCTTCTTCGACCCCTCGATCGAGGAGGCGGCCCAGGACCTGGGCGCCAGCCGTTGGTCGACGTTCCACCGGGTCACGGTCCCGCTGATCGCCCCCGGGATCGTCGCCGGGGCGCTGGTCGCCTTCACCCTCTCCTTCGACGAGTTCATCATCGCGTTCTTCACCGCGGGCCCGACGGCGATCACGTTCCCGATGCGCGTCTACTCGCGGATCCGCTTCGGGCTGACGCCGGTCGTGAACGCGATCGCGACGGTGATGCTCCTCGTGAGCTTCACGTTACTGCTCCTGGCGCTCAAGGTGAACGGCTCGGCGACGCGGCGCGCGATCGAACGCGCCGAGGGCGAGTAGCGGTCGCCGCGCACGGCTTCGAACTCCCGCCGATGTGGCGAAGCGTTACTTGGGCGTAACCGTGCCCCCTCGCACGCTCGATACCGTGACTCCATGCTCACCGCCGAGGCCGAGTACGTGCTGCGCACCGTCGAGGAACGAGGTATGCGGTTCGTCCGTCTGTGAGAGCCCTCGCTAGAGCGCTAGCCTCGATGCTCGCATCCGCGTGCGCGTAGCTGATGAACACCTTGTTCATGATGCCCGAGAGTATCCAGCCAACCCGGGGTTGCAAGATCTGCGTGGTGAATCGGGATGGCACAGCGCAGTCTCGCCGCTCCGTGCCAAGAAGTACCATCGGGGCCCATGACCTTCATCGTTGAGTGCGGCGTGTGCGGCCAGCCGTGGGAGGTCGAGACGTTCCAGATGTCCTCACCTGGCCACTGGTTGGTTCTTCCAGACCACGTAATGCTCGATCAGCGCACCAGCGAACCGATCTCCATCCCGTGTCCGGGTCCTCAGCTCCCAGGATTGGGCCTCGGGAACCGAACTGACTGGGAACGGAACTGGCCGCTGCGGCGCCTTGGTCGTCCACTGCCCGAGGTGAAGGACGGAAGGGGCATCAGGGCCGTTGGATGAGGACCCACCGCTCCATGCCTCGCATGAGAACCATGATCCCTGCCGGCTCCCGACTACGAGACATGGTGTCGGTCATCACTGGCCCCGCGCCGCTGATCGCGGGACTCGGTTGAAGCTAGATCAGGGCTCGCGAGGTCCTCGCGACCATGGGTGCCCAGCGCGGGCCTCTACGTGCTGTGGGAGGTTACCCCTCTTAACCTGTGGGCGCTCTCACACGGAGACTGCGTTCCCGCTGGTCAGGGGGTTTTGAGATCATCCCACCGACCACCAACCAACCGACCACCGGCTGTTCTCAGAACCGCGCTGAAGAGTAGACGGCGCAGGCTCGACGGGCGACACTGGCGGCGTGCCGGACGAGGACATCCCGAGTGGCTGCTTCGACGAATGGGCCGCGAGCAACTCGAAGCGGGCGCGGAAGCGAGAGACAGCCGCTGCCATCACCGCCGCCCTACTCAGCGCGTTGGACGAAGCCGGCCTTGAGGGACGCAGCGTGCTCGACGTCGGGTGCGGCACCGGCGATCTCGCTCTGGCCGCTCTTGGACACGGTGCGCGCGCCGTGTCCGGCTTCGACCTCGGCGCCGGCGCCATCGCGGATGGTCGCGCCATCGCGGATGCTCGCGCCCTCGTGGACGAGCGCGGTTTGGCCGAGCGCGCCGCGTTCCAGGTCGGCGATGGGTCGCAGGCTGCGCTGCCGACCTCCGATGTCGTCGTGTTGAACCGCGTCGTGTGCTGCTACCCCTCGGCCGACGCGCTGCTCGCCAATACCTCGGGTGCTGCAGGAAGCGTCTTCGCCATCACGGCCCCGGTCGACCGTGGTCTGATTGGGCTGGCCCAACCGGATCTTCTGCTGGCTGGGGAACGGCTGGTACGCGATCCGTGCGAAGAAGTTCCGCGGGTTCCGCGTGTTCGTGCATGACCTCGCTGCGATCGAGGATCGCATCATCGGGGCAGGTTTCCTTCCAAAGGCCCGGCAGCATCGTCGCCTCGTGTGGGATCTGCGTGTCTACGAGCGCGAGACGTAGTAGCGCGGCTGGGGGCAGGCTGAGCCAGCGGTGGGGACGCCCCACCGACGGGATTGTCATGCACACTGGAAGCAGATGACGAGCGTAGAGATCCAGCTGCTCGGTCGGTTCGAGGTGAAGGTCGACGGCCGTCCGGTGCCAGCCACGGCGTGGCGGCATCGAAAGGCCGCGGGCCTCGTCAAGCTGCTCGCTCTCGCCTCGGGTAACCGGCTGCACCGAGAGCAGGTGATCGAGTCTCTCTGGCCGCATCTGTCACCCGACGCCGGGGATCGAAACCTGCACAAGGCGATCCACCTCTCGCGGAAGGAGATCGGCGATCCCGCGGCGATCACGCTGTCCAGCCAGGAGGTTGGGCTCGGCGACGTCGTCGCGGTGGATGTCGAGAGGTTCGAGAGCGAAGCTGAGCGGGCACTGGGCGCAGCCGACCCTGGATCGTGCAAGTCCGTGGCGTCGCAGTACACGGGTGAGTTGCTCCCGGAGGATCGCTACGAGGAGTGGACGCAACCGGCGCGCGAACGCCTCCACCTCCTGTATGCGGCGTTGCTGCGTTGTGCGGAGCGTTGGAGCGATCTGTTGGAGATCGAGCCGCTGGACGAAGAGGCTCATCGCGCTCTGATCCGCGCCTACGCAGATGCGGGGAACCGCGCAGCGGCACTTCGTCAGTTCGCACGCCTCAAGGGACTGCTGGGAAAGGACCTCGGCCTTCGACCCGCTCCCGAGTCGGTGGCCCTGTATGAGGAGATCGCGAGGGGGCCGGGGGGGGGGGGGGGGGGGTGGGGGCGGGCGGCGGGGGCGCGGGTCGCCTCGGCCGCACCGATGGTTGGGCGAGAGGGAGAGCTCGCTGCGGCGATGGAAGTCCTCTGGCGCCTCGATGCCGGGCGCGGCGGCGGTCTGCTCGTCAGCGGTGAGGCAGGGATCGGCAAGACGCGCTTGTGCGACGCGTTGCTAGCCGAGGCTTCTGCTTCCGGACGTACGACGCTCCGGGGCGCGACCCGTGTGGAAGAAGGCGCCTTTCCTTACGCCCCCATCGCGGAGGCGGTGGACCGCCTCCTGCTGGAGCGACCGGATCTTGCCGCCGCACTGAGCGAAGGGGCGCAGCTCGAGATCGCCCGACTCACGGCGGCCTCGCCTTCGGCAGTGCCTGAAGCGGATCCGGGCACGGTGCGCCGTCGGTTGTTCTCGGCGGTAGCGCAGCTGCTGTCGGCGGTCGCTCGCGAGCGAGGCGCCGTGGTGTTGCTCGAAGATCTGCACGCGGCCGATGACGCAACGGTCCAGCTCGCCCACTACCTCGTCCGCGCGGCGCGATTCCAGCCGCTCCTTGTCGTGCTGTCCTACCGGGCGGAGAGCATGCCGCCCGCACTTGCGCAGGGGCGCGCGCGCCTCCTCGTCGAAGGTGTCGCGCAGGAGATCGCCTTGGTGCCACTGGCGAGGGAGGCGGCTGCCTCGATCGTGGAGCAGGTGCATGGAGACGTGCCACCGGTGGGTGCGATCGATGCGATCTGGAGCAAGGCGGAGGGCAACCCGTTCTTCATCCAGGAGCTCGCCTCTGCGATCGAGCCCGACGGCACGATCGTGGTGCCGGAGCGGCTCTACGACATCCTGCAAGCGCGCCTGCTCGGTCTGGACCCAGGGTTGCGTGCCGCTCTTGAGCGGGCCGCGATCGTGGGCGCGGAGTTCTCCGCGGATGAGTTCGAGGCCATCGGCGAATTGGAGGAGTTGGCGGCGTTCGATACGCTCGATCGAGGGCTCGGGACCGGCTTCATCGTCGAGTCCCCGGACGGATACCGGTTCGCGCACAGCCTGCTTCACTCGCGCTCGAGCGCTTGGCCGAAGTGTTGCTTGCCGCGGGCCGACCCGAGCAAGCGCTGGCGCCACTCGCAGATGCGCTCGTGCTCGCCCAGGCGTCCACGCTCGCGGGACACCTCTTACCCCGTATCTACGGTGCCGCGGTCCGCGCCGCACAAGATCCCGCGGCCGCATCCGACGTCATCATGCAGGCTGAAGGAGCCTTCAGCGACACGCCGGCGTGCATACCGTGTTCGATCGGGTTCTTGATCGCCGCGGCAACTTCTTGCGCCCAGGGGGGAGATGTCGACCGTGCTCGCCCCTACGTTGAACGCGCCGCAGGTGTAGCCAGCATGTGGGGTGAAGGCGCCTGGACGGCCGGTGTCACCGAGGCACGAGCCGAGGTCCTCGTCGCAGAGGCCGATACGCAGGAGGCTACCCACCTCCTCCTGGAGGCCGCGGAGCTCTATGGGCGCGCCGGGCAGCCGCTCGACGAGGCCCGTTGCCGGGCTCGAGCAGAAGAGATCTCCTGAAGGAAGCCTCCGAAGAAGAAGCGAGGAAGAACCGCACCCTAGCTTGGCCATGGTCCAGGTAGCGCAAGTCGCGCCGCCACGGAGGAAGGAGGGACCATGGCAGAGAAGGACGGCCTCGAAGTCGGCCAGCCCCAGGCTGCTGAGGCCGGCGTTCGGCACTCGCTCGGGAGCTTCGATCTCTTGTGCTCCGGGTTCCACTCGTTGCGTCAACCGACCGAGAGCGGCGTGCACGAGTTCGACGCGGGCACCTTGGGCTGTGCCGACGGTCTTGCGGGGGAGTTCCGCAAGCAGATCCGGGTGATCCCGGTGGGGGATGTTTTGATCGTGACGGCTCGGGACCCGGCAGCGAGGGAAGACTTGCCTTCCCTCGCCCGGATGATGGGCCACACGGTTCGTTCGGTCGAGACGCCCGGTGACGGACGCCTCCTGATGACAGTGGAGCGTGGACGATGAGCGAGAAGTTGATCTTCAACTGCACGTACGGCAAGGAAGAGCCGGAGCGGGCGACGCTCCCATTCGTGGCCGCGAACATCGCAGCGACAGCGGGGCAGGACGCGGTGGTCCTGCTGACGATCGAGGCCGTCTGGCTCGGCACCACCGGCGGAACCGACGGAATCGCCCAGCCGGGACTTCCCGTGCTGGATGTCCTCTATAAGGAGTTCGTGGACAACGGCGGCACCGTCTGGGTCTGTGGCGCCTGCGCGAAGCCCCGCGGCATCGGCGACGAGCAACTCCGCAAGGGGTCGGTCATCGTGGGCGCGGCGAAGGTCGTCGAGGACGTCATCGCCGGCGCCAAGACGGTCGCGTTCGCCTGAGCAGGCGGCTCACTCATCGAGGTTCGATTGATCTCTCCGCAACGGATCGTCCGTCTGCGGTGGAAAGGGGGAGGCTGTGCCTGAGTTCATGGACGTGCATCGGGGCATGGAGGGCATCACGCCCGATGGCCTCAAGGCAGCGCATCAGGCCGATGTCGACATCCAGGACGACGAGGGCGTGACCTTCAAGCATGCCTGGGCCGATCCGGACTCTGGACTCGTGTGGTGCCTCTCGGAGGGGCCGAACACCGAAGCTGTGAAGAAGATCCACGAGCGGACCGGGCATCCGGCCGACGAGGTCTTCCCTGTACCAGTGCAGGCATAGGTCTGGAAACAACGGCTATGCAGCCAAAGGCGGGCCCGGTTCGCCGGGTCCGCCCCGTCTGCGTGACCAGCTCGCGTGAGCCCTCGGAGATGGCGAGGGCGGGCGGATCTGCAAGCGACGGCGGAACCCTCGATCAGGCCCCTGACCTGCTGTGGGTACTACCTCGCTTAACCTGTGGGTACTCCCCGAATCAGCGTCCATTCCGTGTGGTCAGAGAGTTCTGAGAACACCCCACCGACCGACACACCGTCCGACCGACCCACCGACCCACCGACCGACCGACCGATGCATCTCGAGACATCGTTCACACCTGTCTCTAGACATGGACGCACTCATCGCTGCGGCTGGTCGACGCGATGGACGTGGACCGTCCATCGGCTCGCTGAACCATCGGAGACGGTGCGCCGGGTGGTAGGGACCGGTACGCTTTCGCTCCTCTCCGAGCGAAGGAACGCGATGGACTGCGCAGCGTGCGGGACCCAGAACGACGTCGGTCGCAGGTTCTGCATGGAGTGCGGCGCCCCCCTCGCGGCGGCGTGTCCATCGTGCGGCAGCCCGAACCCGCCCCAGAGTAAGTTCTGCGGCGGATGCGGTTCGGCGCTCGCCGCCGCACCGGGGACCGGCACGCCCGCCCAGCCTTCCGCGGAACCGGTATCGCGACCCACCGAGCGCCGGCTGGTCTCGGTGCTGTTCCTCGATCTCGTGTCGTTCACGACTCTGTCCGAACGGCGCGACGCTGAGGACATGCGTTCCCTGATGGACACGTACTTCGAGACGGCGCGGACCGTGATCGAACGGCACGGGGGTGTGGTCGAGAAGTTCATCGGCGACGCGGTGATGGCGGTCTGGGGCACCCCGGTCACGCACGAGGACGACGCCGAGCGCGCGGTGCGAGCGGCGCTCGAGCTCGTCGACGCGGTGGCCGAGCTCGGGACGTCGCTGGATCTCCCGCTGCAGGCTCGCGGCGGTGTGCTGACCGGCGAAGCGGCGACGTCCCCCGACGCTGGGAACCAGGGGATGGTCACCGGCGACATGGTGAACACTGCCTCCCGGTTGCAGTCCGCGGCGGAGCCGGGATCGGTGTTCGTCGGCGAGGCGACGTCCCGCGCGGCCTCGCGAGCGGTCGCCTTCGAGGAGGTCGGCGATCTCACACTCAAGGGCAAGGATGAGCCGGTGCGTGCCTGGCGGGCGCTCCGCGTGGTCGCGGAGCGCCACGGCTACAACCGGATGGCGATCGAGCCGCCGTTCGTCGGCCGCGCCGAGGAGCTCCGTCTGCTGAAGGACATGCTCCACGCGACCGGCCGCGAAGGGAAGTCGCGCGTGGTATCGGTGAACGGGATCGGCGGGATCGGCAAGTCGAGGCTCGCTTGGGAGCTCCTGAAGTACGTCGACGGTCTCACCGAGACGGTGTGGTGGCACCACGGCCGCAGCCCTTCCTACGGTGAGGGGGTCACGTTCTGGGCCCTGGGGGAGATGGTCCGGATGCGCGCGGGGATCGCCGAGACCGACCCTCCTGGTGTCTCGCGGTCGAAGCTAGCGGCATCGGTCGCCCAGCACGTCCCCGAGGAGGACGAGCGTCACTGGCTCGAGCCGCGGCTGGCGTTCCTGCTAGGGCTGGACGACCGGCCAGCCGGTGGGCGGGAGGAGCTGTTCGCCGCGTGGCGAACCTTCTTCGAGCGGATAAGCGACGGAGGCACGGTCGCGATGGTGTTCGAGGACCTGCAATGGGCCGACGCGGGGCTGCTCGACTTCATCGAGTCGATGCTCGAGTGGTCGCGGAACAAGCCGATCTACATCGTCACGCTCGCTCGTCCCGAACTCGCCGACCGCCGGCCCAACTGGGGTACCGGCCAGCGTAGCTTCCTGGCGATCCATCTCGAACCGCTCCCTGATGTGAGGATGGCCGAGCTCGTGCAAGGGATGGTCCCGGGCGCGGACGATGCAGCCGTCGCCCGGATCGCCGAGCGAGCCGAGGGCATCCCGCTGTACGCGGTGGAGACGATCCGGATGCTCGCCGACCGTGGCGTCCTGCGGGCGGGCGACGGTGCGTACGAGCTGGTGGGAGACCTCGGCGAGATCCAGGTGCCTGAGACCCTGCATGCATTGATCGCCTCGCGGCTCGATGCACTCGGCCCGAAGGATCGCGGCTTGCTACAGGACGCGGCGATCCTCGGGAAGAGCTTCACGCTCGACGCGCTATCGGCCGTGACTGGCGCGGATCCCACGTCGCTGGACCCGCGGCTGCTCGACCTGACACGCAAGGAGTTCCTCGTCTTCGAGGCGGATCCGCGTTCGCCCGAGCGGGGGCAATACGCGTTCGTGCAGAGCATCATCCGCGAGGTTGCTCACGGGATGCTCTCGAAGGCTAACCGCCGGAGCCGGCACCTTGCGGCCGCGCACCACTACGAAGCGGCCGGCGACGACGAGCTCGCCGGCGTGGTCGCCGCCCATTACATGGAAGCGCTCGGTGCCACCCCCGAGGGTCCGGACGCCGACGCGCTCGCCGCGAGGGCGCGCGACTGGCTAGGGCAGGCTGCCGAGAGGGCGGTCTCGCTCGGCTCGCCGGATCAAGCACTCGTGTTCGCCGAGCAGGCCCTCGACATCACCCCCCACGGCGCCGAGCGAGCGGACCTCCTGAAGCGGGCTGCGCGGGCCGCAGGCGACGCTCTCCGGCACGAGCAGCAGTTCGGGTACCTGCGTCAGGCGATCGAGGAGCTGCACGAGCTCGGCGATCTGAACGCCGAGGCTGCAGCGACCGGAGATCTCGTCCAGGCGCTCGCGGGTCCGAACCGGTACGACGATATCCGGACGGTCGTCGCCGAGCTGCAGCGGCGCTTGGGCGACGCGGGCGACGACCGCGCGCGGGCCGAACTCGATCATGCGATCGCCTACCTCCAATATTTCGACGGGGATCTCGAGGCGTGCCTCGCCTCGATCGACCGGGCCCTACCCGGGTACGAGCGCGCGCGGGTATGGGATCGCGTCCAGATAGCGCTGATCGACCGCGCGAACATACTCTCGGGTATCGGGCGGCACCGAGAGGCGGTCACGATCCGCCGCGGCATGCTGGCGACCGCGGCCGAGGAGAACGACCTGCGCGTCATGGCAACTGTCCTGGTCGGGCTGTCGCTGGAGGCGGAGGACTGGTCCGAGGCACTCGCGCTGTCGCTGGAGGCTGCGTCTGTCGCTCGGCGTGGAGGCTACGGGGGTACGGAGATGCTCGCGCTCGCGAACGGGGTGGAGTTCGCGGTGGAGACCGGCGCGTGGGCAACCGCCGACGAAGTGCTGGCGGACCTGCATGCCCGACCCGACTTGCCCCGAGGGCTCGTCGACGTGGTCTGGCTGGATTCCGCGCTGCTCGCTGCGTACCGCGGTGACCGGACCGGCGCAGACGCCGCGATCGCCTCGGTGAGCGAAGGGACCTCGGCCTCCCCCGACCCAACGCACCGAGCCTGGTACCGGCGCGTGCGCTCGGTGATCGCGCTGATGGCCGGCGACGTGTCCGGTGCCTACGACGAGGCGCTCGGCGCGGTGGACGAAGAACCTATGGGTCCGAATAGCGCGGTAGCCGCCTCGTTCACAGGCCGCGCGGCGCTGTGGCTCGGCGATGCGGCGAAGGCGCGGACGGCGCTCGAGAGGATGCCGGCGCAGGAGGGCCGATGGCACGTCGCGACCCGCCGTGCGCTCGAGGCCGGGATCGATGCGCTCGAAGGCCGTGCGCGCGACGCGGCGGCCGTCTACGACAATGTGCTGGCGGGGCGACTCGCCTCGGGCGACCGGTTCACGCACGCGCTGACGACGCTCGACGCGGTTGCCGTGCTGCCCACGGACCTGATGCCCGAGGGTGCCGTCGAGACGGCCCGGGTTTTCCTCGAAGAGATCGGGGCGGAGCCGCTCCTCGCCCGGTTCTTGCACGCCGAAGCAAGGAGCTGAGTCGGAGCCGCTCTCGCCGTCGGGGTTCCCAGCGTTTGCAGGTTCCTCCATCCCGGCACCGCGCTCTGGGATGAGTCTGCCCGAAGGTGCCCGGGGCGGTAGAAGACCAAGATCGCCGTGACGCGGCTTCAGGGTGACGGCGACGTCGAGCGGTGGGCACGGGAGTGGTTGGAGGATCCGACGATCAAGGCGAACCTCGATGGATGCTCTGGGATGACGGCGCCGACCGTCGTGGCGCCACCTGAGGCTCCGCTAGCTGGCTCCGATGCCGCTCTCACGGAGGAGCAGGAGCAAGGCGAGTAGACAGCGACGGGGTTTGCATCTAGATGCCTAGCGCGTAACATAGCGACGTGAAGCGTGCCTTGATGCAAACCCGTCCGATACCTTCGAGTCTGGCGCCGGTGGTCGAGGAGCTAGAGCTCCGCCAGCCAGCCGTAGTCACGCGGGCCCTCCTGCGAGAGATCGCTTCGACCACCCAGGCCGCGCTCAGCGTGGATGCTCTGGCGGAACGTCTCGTTCGCCTCGGTTGGCTTCTCCCGTTGCGGAAGCGCGATACCTGGGAGTTCGCCCCGGCCGCGCGCGCTGGCCGACACGGATCCGGCGATCCCTGGATCGAGCTGCGCGCGGTGCTCGCCCACGAGCCCCAAGCACCTGTGGCGGTCGCCTTCGAGTCGGCTGTGTGGGAGCTGGGCCACTCTTCGCAGCCCCCGACCGTCCCGGTGCTTGCCCATCGCCACGGCTGGCGTCCACCACGGGCGCTCAAGATGCGGGCGGTGACCTACGAATGGCGTCTGCCGACCAGACCGCTGCGTGGCCTGCCCGGGTGGGCAGAGGCATCCGTGGTAGTTGCCGCTGCGGAGCGTCCATCTGCTCAGGGGAACTGGGCGAACGCGGACGACTGGCTGCCCGGCACGTTCAAAGCGGTGCTGGTGGACGACGTCCTAGAGGAAGCGCGCGGCCGGCGCGTATCTTCGCTCGCGCGCCTGGGCTATCTCGCGGAGTGGGCGGGGCGCGGCGATGTCGCTGATCGGATCGCGGAGTTGCTTCCAACTCGTCTTCCGGTGACATTCCTCGGTCGTCGCGATCAACGCGACCGATGGAGTAGGCGCTGGCATGTCTACGACGCACTTCTCCCGATGCGATGATCACCCAGGGCTACCTCTCGCGCCATTTCCAGGGTCGAAGCGGGATGGCGGATGCAGCCCTACTCGACGTCGCGCAGGACTACGCCCTGAAGTACATGCACGATGAAGGGATCTTCGATTTCGGCGTCGTCCTCAAGGGTGGGACGTCGTTGCGCAAGTTCCGGGTCGGCAACGCAGGGCGCTTCTCCACCGATCTGGACTTCGCTGTGCCCGATGCCGACACTGCCGGGCTGCTGCTCGACACCATCGACGGTGCCGAGTTGCACGACGTCCGGTTCACGCTCGCCGATCGCGAAGCGCTGCGGGCGGAGCTGGTCGTGGATACCCCGCTCGGTCAGCCGCGGATGCCGGCCAGGATCGAGATCTCGACCCGGGCCCTATGGTTGCCTCCAGAGTTGATCGTCCCAGTCGAGCTTCCGGTCCAAGGTGGATACGAGTTCGCTATGCCGCAGATACCCGCTCCCGCCCTTGAGGAGTCCCTAGCGGAGAAGCTGGCCGCGTGGCGACGGCGGCGGAAGATCCGTGACCTGTACGACCTCGACCTCTTCGGCCGAGGCGGTCTGGATGAGGTTCTGATCCGGCGTCTGCTCGTGCTGAAGGTCTGGCACGACGTCGTCGATGACGGCCTCGGTGAGCGGCCGTTCGATCCGACCGAGATCGTCGAGGACTTCGACCTCCGGCGGCTGCCGGCTGAGGACATCGGTCTGTTGACGCAGCCGGTGGAGCCGGAAGTGTGGTTCGCGCGCGTGCAGCAGCGGTACGCGTTCGTGACGCAGCTCGACGAGTTCGAGCTTCGTGTGGCCGGATGCAACCCGGCAGACCGCTACGAGGTGGGACAGCTGGTGGCCCAGCTTCGGTCGCGCTGACTCGCCCGCGGCCCGTTGCCGGCCGGAGATCGACGTTCGCGAGAGGTTGGCCCCGGTCCGAACGCAACCCAGTACTCACCGCTTCAACTTGGGGTTCCACCCGAATCCCTGAAGCTCGGGCCCTCGTTGAGAGCGCCGCTGATCGTTCAGGGCTCCCCGAGCCAGCCGACGTCCTCGTCGAAGCGTCCGGGCCATGCCGGGTTCCGTGGCAGCGCCGACGGGTGGTACGTCACCCGCACTTCGGCGCCGCCGCCCAGGAAGGGAGAGGGGGCCGGGCGGAGCAGCCGCAGCTGCTCGATGGGCCTCGAGTCGTCGGTCAGCGCTTTGTCCGCGGTCACCCCCAAAGCCAGGACCTTCCGCGGCATCCTCTGCTGGATCTCACTGATCAACCGTTCGTGGCAGGCCGAGATCGCTTCGCGTGGGGGCGGCGATTCGTTCCCTGCGGGGTGGCAAAGAACCGCATTCGTGATGTAGACGGCCGAACGGTCCACTCCTGCGGCGGCGAGTGCTTCGTTGAGTCGGCCGCCTGCTTTCCCGACGAATGGTTTGCCCTCGACCACCTCCCGTTGGCCCGGTGCCTCTCCCACGATGACCAGGTTCGTCCTGCGTGGGCCATCCCCCGCCACGAAGGGGCGATCTCTAAGGGGGCAGTCGCCGCAGCGAGCGAGCCGAGCCTTGGCATCCACGTCGAGATTCTCGGAACTGGCGCCAGACACGCCGAACGCAGCTCGGCCAGGACACGACCGCCGCCCTGTTCATCTTGGATGCCCTCGAACCGATGGCGGATGAGGCGCTGGATGCCGCCGCCGCGGACCTGGTCGCGCATCTGACGCGGCTCGGGCCCGACGTTCGAGTCGCCAGCCGCCGGCTCGACCCCGGCCTGGCTCCGCTGGCCCTGCCCACGCATTTCACCCTCGCCGGTGACGAGGTGGTCCTCCACCTCGCCCGACCGAACCCGGTCTGGGCGCACCTGGAGGCGGCATCCGAGGTGCGGCTGGCGGTGATCGGCGACTACGCCTACATCCCCTCGTACTGGCGGGCCAGGGCCGGCGGCCCCGACGAGGACGGCGTGCCGACGAGCTACTACTCGGCCGTGCAGTTCGTGTGCAGTCCGACGGTCGTCGACGACCCCCAGGGGAAGGTGGAGATCCTCGAACCCAGTTCGGCGATCTCCAGCCCGAGGGCGACCACGCCGCGGTCGCCGTGGACACTGAACCGTACGGGCGGATGCTGTCGGGCATCCGCGGCGTCCGGCTGGAAGTGCTGCGGGTGGATGCCAAGTTCAAGTACGACGACTCCAACCCGGTCGATCATTGCGAGCGCGTGATCGGCTCCCTCGAGGACCGCGGCCGCGGGCTCGACTCCGGGGCCGCGAAGCAGCAACGGCGTCGCCTCGCCGCCATCGGCGACTGGCAGAGTCACCGGACTCGGCCATAGCCAGACGACCTCGACCGGACCAGCACGACCCTCCACGCTTGCGTTCCGCTCCCCGGATCAGGCGCGGTAGGGATACGTACCACCCTCCCAGCTCAGGTATGTGAGCTCGTCGATGGGCACGGCCTCGCCCGCTCCGGCGGCGTCGAACGCGGTCACAGCGCCGCTCTCGGCTTTCCGGAAGGCGATCTGCGACCCGTCGGGCGACCACGTCAGGGTGCACTCGTAGTTGTAGGTGCACCCGAAGAAGGGAACGCTTCCTATCTCGGCCGGAGCGGCGCCGTCCATCGTCGCGACCCGGATCCGGACGTCTCCGTCCGCCTCCGATCCCTCCCCGAACGCGAGTCGCGTCCCATCGGGGGACCACGCGACGCCGAGTGGGTCGTAGTCGTCGGCCACGACGCGGATGTTCGATCCGTCGGCATCCATCACGTACAGGCGACCGGCTTCATTGGACGCCTTGCGGATCAATACGGCGATGTGGGCTCCGTCCGGCGACCACAGGACCCCTTCGGTCAGGTCCCAATCCTCGTTCGGCAGGCGCGCGAGGAGCGAACGCTCTCCGCTCCGCACGTCGACCGTGTCGAGCGAACCCTCGGGTGCACCCTCGGGCGCTGCGAACGCGAGCCGCGTCCCGTCCGGTGACCAGGCCCACGTGGGGCCGCTCGGCTGCAAGAGGTCGGCGATGACTCGCCCCAGGCCGGTCGTTTCGCCGGTCGCGACCTCGACCGTTCGCAACCTCGCATCACCGATCGTCGCGAGCTTGGCGCCCGTCGGCGACCACATCCACCACAACGCGAGATGCGCGAAGCCGCCCGGGTCGCCGCCCGTCGCGACGAGGCGAGCCTCCTGCGCCTCGCCCACGACCCACAGGACCCGTCCGACCATCCCAACGGTCTCGTACGCGACCCAACGGCCGTCCGCCGACCATCTCGCGGAGACGACATCGTCGAGGTCCTCCACGAGGATGCGGTCCTCGCCGGTCACGGGGTTCACGGCGACGAGATCGCCGGGCGTCTCGTAGAGCTCGCCCGTGAAGTCCAGCACCTCGCCGTCGACGCGCGCGAAGCTCTCGCTGGGGACTGGCGTCGTCTCGTTCGGCTCGGCCGACGCGGCCGGATGCCACGGACCCGAGGCCGCGAAGCCGAACGCTCGGACGTTGGAACCGCCCACGTCGGCGATCGCGAGGCCGGCCGGGGCCTCTCCCGGCTGCGGGTCGTACTCGTCGCGGCGGATAGATCCCTCCGGGCACCAACCGTCGGGCTGCACGTCGCACGGGATCGTGTACGCGATCTGCGATCCGTCGGGCGACCAGTACGGCGAGATCCCACCGGTGATCAACTTCGTGAAGTCCGAGCCGTCGGGGGCGAGGGTGTAGATCGAGGGGCGGCCGCCACCTTCGTGGTCGCCCACCCCGATCGCGAGGCGGTCGCCTGCCGGCGACCACACCGGGCCGGACACGCCACGGAACACGGTTGGCTCGTCCGCCAGGATCTCGTGCGCGTCGGTGCCGTCCGCGTTCGCTACCCACACCTGGGCCTCGCCGTTCCCGGCGAGGTACGCGATCTGCGTCCCGCCGGGCGAGAAGGTCGGCTCGCTCGCGCCGTCCTCAGCTTGCGGGATCGGTAGAGGAACTGGCCGGCCGCCTTCGGCGTCGATGACGTACAAACCCGACAGGTCATACTGGCCGGCGAACACGACGCGCGTCCCGTCGGGCGAGATCGTTGCGCTCGAGATCCCAATCGGGTCCTCGTTCAATCGGGTTTCGGATCCGTCAGCGTGGAGGATCGATAGGTACTGCTCCGGGAGCAGGTCGTCTCCGACCGATCGCATGAGCAGCAGCTCGGTGCCGTCGCTCGACCAGCCGAGCGGCTCCGCGTCGAGCTCCAGCGGCACCAGCGTCGAGGCGACGTCATCGGCGACGCTCAGCCCTTCCGTCGTGTCGGAGGGGCCGTTCGGATCGACGGCCCAGAAGCCAGGGTCGTAGCCGCGGTCTGGACTGATCTCCTCGTAGACGATGCGTCCGGCGACGGGCTCGAAGATCCCGAGCTCCTCGGAACGATGGTCGGCGGGGATCGGGGCGCTGCGGATCGCCTCGATGCCGGCGAACGTGGCCACGGCGATCGCCGCAGCCGCGACCGTCGCCACGGCGCCGTTCAGGGCGAGCCGGCGACGGGCCCGCCGGACCACCGTCGGCGTGTCGGCCGGCGTCGCGGGGGCCGCGTCCGCACGGCGCTGGAGCATCTCGCGAACGTCGTGCTCGTCGATCATCGTGGCATCCCTTCCAGCCCCTCGCGGAGCGTCTGCATCCCGCGCGAGGTGAGCGATCGGACGGTTCCCGCCGAACACTCGAGGACGGCCGCCGTCTGGATGTCCGAGAGGTCCTCGTAGAAGCGCAGGACGATCGCCGCGCGCTGTCGCTGGGGCAGTCCGAGGAGGACGCGGAGCATCGTCTCATCGAGTTCGTCGTTGACGTTCGTGGAGGCCGCGGGGGCGGCGGCCAGGCGCTCGACGTACGCGCGCTCAACCCGCCGGTGGCGGAAGTGGCTGGTGGCGAGGTTCACGATCGTCTGGCGCAGGTACGCCCAGAAGGCGTTCGGCTCGCGCAGGTGCCGCAGGCGACCAACGAGGCGCACGAAGGCGTCCTGAACGAGATCTTCGGCCAATGCTCGGTCGCCGGTGAGCAGGAAGGCCAGGCGGATGCCGTCCGGCGCGTAGGCGACGTAGAGCTCCGAGAGCAACCCGCGTTCGACGCTCTCCCCAGCCATCTGGCCCATCATCGTGCCGCCTTCTCTTTGCCTCACGTGATAGAGACGCGGAGGTGCCATCCGAACGCTGCAAAGCGTCCCCGATGATCAGCGATCACGCCATCGGTCCTCGATGTCGTCGATCCGCGCGCACGGCGGCCACGAGAGCGCGGGCCTCGCGCTGAGGCTTGCCCACGGCGGGCGTCGACCGGCGGTTCGCGGCGGTCGTTCGGGTCCGTCAGTCCGAAAGGGCGTCGACGAGCGGTTCGGCCACCGCGCTGATGTCGATCTCGCTGTTGCTCAGCACGACGACGACCGAGCCGTCCTCGGGCAAGCATCCGGCCAAGGACACGTATCCCTCGTGCTCGCCGCCATGCCCTACGGTCCCTGGGGGGTCCGGCTCGTACAGTCCCAGTCCGTAGCCGTCGTGCATCGTCGTCATCTCGGTCAACGAGCCTTGGGAGACGATCTCGCCGGCGCAGAACGCCCGCCACCAGCGCGCCAGCGAAGCGGAGTCCGACGCCATGCCACCCGCCGGTCCGACGGACGTCAACGCGAGGGACGGGAGGAAGCCGCCGCCCTTCTCGAGGATGGCGGTCGACTTGGCAAACGGCATGGCCATGGGCTCGGTCGGGATCTCGTCCGGTTGATAGATCAGCCGCTCGACCTCGTCGATGCTCAGGACGCCGTTGCGCAGCACCCTGGCGATCGGTCGTCCGCGCACCTGCTCGATCACCAGTCCGAGCAGGTGATAGTTGCTGTTCGCGTACTCGAAGGTCTCACCGACGGGAGCGCGATCGTCGGCAACCAGATCCAACAATTCGGCCGGCGTCCACAGCCGTTGCGGATCCTCATTCAACGGCGTCAGTGGTTCACCCGGAAGATAGTCCGGGATGCCGCTGTGATGGCCCAGCAGCTGGCGGATCGTCGCCCCGTTCGTGTCGAAGTCGAGGTCCGGGGGAAGGTGATCGGCGGCCGGGTCGTCGAGGGCGAGTTCACCGGCCTCGACCATCTGCATCACCTGGGCTGCGACCATCGACTTCGTGATGCTGGCGATCGCGAACTGATCGTCGACCGTGACGTCTCGAACGCCGTCGGCCTTGCCCGCCGCTCCGCTCCACGTGCCGTCGGCGGACATCACGGTGGCCGACACCCCCGCTTCGCTGGCCATGTCGTTCAGGATCGCCTGGAACTCCGCCGCCGCCTTCCGAGAGACCTGGTCTTCGCTGATGTTCGCGAACGCCTCGATCGGGAAAGCTTCGGCCTGGTCGCCGGGCAAGGCGGACGCAACGCTCGACACCGATGGCTCGACCGCCGCGGGCGTCTTCGCGTCGTCAGCGGTCGGTGCGCATCCCGCCATCGCCACCACCAGGGCCAAAGCCAAGACGCGTCCGTGGTAACTCCTCATCCCTGCCTCCTCCGTCGATCCGGTCGCCGTCACTGTGCGTGGAACTCGAAGGAGTCCACGATGGGTGCTGCGGCCTCCAGCACGCAGCTCGAAACGCGACTTCGGTGGTGCTCCGCCCGGCCTACGGAGACTGCGAAGGGTTCAACGCGTCGAGCGCATCCTCCGGGTGCAGGTCGACCGTCTCGAGTGCCGCCTCGAACCAGTCCCAGTCGTAGGTCGCCTGGAGGAGCCGCTCGTCCCCGACGTGAAGGTAGATGATGTAGCCGCGCGTGGCTGTCGCGACGGTCACGACGTGGCCGCCCGCGAGGTGGCTGCCGCAGCTCTGGGCCCAGCCATCGGCGCCGTCGAGCGTGTAGGCGCCCCCCGAGCCTCCGCCCGGCCCGGTACAGATCCCCACAGACGGGAGCAGGTACGCGTCGACCCAGTCCGGTCCCGACTTGCCGCCGAGGGGCTCCGAGACCACGGCGAAGTAGAGGTCATTCCGGAGCGTCGGGTCGAAGATGACGTCAACGTCGGGCGCGCCGAAGGCGACCGCGTCGTGTCCCCAGGGCTCGGTCGCCGCCCGCGTCCGCCAGCCGGACGGGTAACCGATCGAGAGACCGTGGACCGGCGAGTCGAACTTCTCCGTGAACGGGGACGGCGGCTGGGTCGGATCGTCGGCGGGCGTGGAACCCGTGGGGAAGGCCCGGATGAGCGCGCCGGTCCCAGCGGCCGCCACGACGAGGGCGACGACGCCGGCGGTGATCCGCTTGTTCCGGTGCTTGCGGTCACGGCGCGTCAGGAGTCGCTCGAACGAGCGCTCGGGAGGAGCGAACCGCTCGACAGCACGCTCGAAGAGCTCGCGATCATCGATCATCGTGGGTCACCTGCCTTCTCGCGGATCGCGGCGCGGGCGCGCGTCGCAAGTGTGCGAACCGTGCTGGCTCGCATGCCGAGCACCTTCCCGGCTTCCTCTGAGGTCAGACCGACGTAGCCGGTCAGTACGACCGCGGCTCGCTGATCCGGTGTGAGATCACGCAGGGCGCGGACGACGACGTCGCGATCCTCGACGGTCGCGAGTGCGTCCTCGGTTGGGGCGATGCTGATCGTTTTGCGCAGCGCCAGGGCCGCGCGCCGGTACCGATTCCGGAACACGTTCATGGCCGTTCGGAAGAGATAGGCCGACGGGTCGTCGACCTCGGCGACGCGATCCCATCGCTCCCACATCCGGAGGAAAGCATCTTGCATGACCTCCTCCGCCTCGGAGCGGTCGCCGGTGACGAGGCAGAGGGCCCCGAACAGCCGCGCGTGCTCGGATGCGAAGAACACCTCGAAGCTCCGCGGTTCATCGGCCACCTCTGTCTCCACGACCTCCTTGCCGCGAAGCACCCGTAGCGAGCGATCCATCATGGCCCATGAACACCTGAGACGCCCCGACCGCTACAGGCGAGGCCAAGAGACTCGCGGACATCCACTGACTCGATCGAGCCGCCCCTATGGACCAAGGAGAGCCGCGGGGACAACTCCGATCCCGTCCGTGCGGCGGTAGGCAGCTTCTCCCGTGGTGACGACGATGGCGTCGAGGAGGTCGGGTCCTACCCGGTCGCGGAGCCACAGCAGGTCCCGCACATCGGCGTCATCGATGGTTCGCGCGAGCTTCACCTCGAGGGCGACGATCCGACCGTCGCTCCGCTCGACGATGAGATCGACCTCGTGTTCGCCCGCGGCGGTGCGCAGGTGCCTCGTCGTGGCTTCTGCAGCTTGAGCGAGGACGCGGACGTTCAGCGTGACGAGCGACTCGAACAGTGAGCCAAGCAGCGTTCCATCGCGTGGGATCGGCGGACCGACGGGTCTGGCTTCGAGCAGGGCTCCCCGGTCGACGCCGAGGAGCCGCGCGGCCAGGGCCGGGTCGACGAGTTGATGCTTCGGAGGGGAGGAGAGCCGGCGTAGCCGACTCCGCGTCGGGAGCCATGCGGGCACCGGGTCGACAACCCACAGCCTCTCGAGCACCGCCCGATACGGACCGGTTGCCTTCCGTGTCGGCCTCTCCACCTCGCCGCTGGTCGCCGCATCGCGGATCTTCTCGTAGGAGGCGATCGTCGAGGAGGCTGCGGCATACGCCCGCATCCAGCCAAGTAGTGCCTCCGGCCGACGGACACGGTGACCCATGTCATCGAAGTCGCGATCGACGATCCGTTCGATGTAGCCGTCCAGCTGTGAACGGAGCGCGCGGCCGGAGAGACCGCGGAGGCCCGGGAAGCCCGAAGCCAGGATCTCGTCGACGTAGTCCTCGAGCCTGACTTCGGTCCTGCCCTCCAGCGCAGGCTGAGTGCCACCCAGCAGGTCTCGTAGGCTCACGCTGGGGGTCGTGATCCCGCGTTCCGGGAGCGTCAGCGTTCGCATCCGAACCCTGACGATCCGCGCTGCGCCTGAGTGGGTAGGTGGGTTGAGCGGTGACGCCGACCCTGTCAGTAGGTATGAGCCTGGGCCGCTTGACGCTCGCTGGTCGACGGCGCGGCGGACGAGGTCCCACGACTCCGGCACCCGCTGCCACTCGTCGATGAGGACGGGGTGCGGTCCTTCCAGCAAGCGGCGTGGCTCGGCCAGGGCGATGCTCCGCTCGGAGGGATCGTCGAGACGATGGATGGTCGCGGCTCGTCGGGAGGCCGTCACCGTCTTACCGATCGCCTTCGCCCCTTCTACAGCGATGGCGGATACATCAGGGAGCAGTTCATCCAGCTCATCGTCGACGATGCGGCTCCTGTAGCCTGCGATAGGCTCTGACATGAACCAAGGATACCGGATGGACGGTCTCTAGGAAACAGGAATGACGGCTTCCTGGAAACAAAGCTGCCGATGTCTTCCTGCCCGTCAGCCTGCGAGCACGGCACCTACAAGAGGGCCGGCCATCGAGCCGATGTCCTCGAACACGTGATTGGTCAGCACGACGACGACCGAGCCGTCCTCGGGCAGGCATCCTGCCCACGACACGTATCCATCGTCCTCACCGGTATGGCCGACGACCTCTGCGTACGGGTCACCGGGGTTGTACAGCCCGAGCCCGTACCCGTCGTGGAACGTCGACATCTCGGTCAGCGAGGCTTGGGAGACGATCTCGCCGGCGCAGAACGCCCGCCACCATCGCGCCAGAGAAGCGGAGTCCGATGCCATGGCGGCCCCCGGACCATCGGCGGTGACATGCGCGAGGGGCGGGAGGTAGCCGCCGCCGATCTCGAGAACGTCGGTCGACTTGCCGCCTGGCATGGCCATGGGCATCCCAGCATCCCCTTCCGTCGATCCGGTCGGCGTCACCCTGTCGACCTCAACCTCCCCGATGTCTCGGGTGAGGAGGTCCTGAAGCAGCTCAAGGCCGATCCTGCGACCCGGGCCATCCCGGTCGTGATCGTGAGTGCCGACGCCTCGGACGGCATGGCTCGGAAGCTCCTCGCGGCGGGGGCACGCGACTACATCACCAAGCCGTTCGACGTGCCACGCTTCATCCAGACGGTCGACGAGATTTTCGCGGCCGGCTGATCGCAGGGGAACGACGCGGCGAGGAACCCCGGGGGCCGGGTGAGGGTCACGTCGTGGTAGCGCTTGAGGTACATCACCATGTTGCGCGGCCCGAACTGGTAGCTGATGCTCCCGCGTGGATCCGAGGTTCGCTGTGCGCGGGACGATCCTCTACATCGAGGACAATCCCTCGAACCTGCGACTCATCGAACGAGTGCTCCTCCACCGACCTGGGGTCACGCTCATCTCCGCGACGCAGGGCCGCCATAGCGGGGGTTCCGAGCGGTTCCTCCTGCGCGAAGGCGTGCCGAGCGATTCCGTCGAGGAACGAGCTATCGAAAGGCTGCCATCTTGTCTGCGCTACCAAGCTGAAAGGGCAGCGTGGGAGCTCACCCGCTTAGCATGTGGGCGCTCCCGAATCGTGCGCCCCGGCGTCGCGCAGGGCCTGGATTGCGGTGCCCCCGGAGATCGGAACGACTGCGGCCTGCTCGAAGCTGAGGTTGGCCGGCTTGTGCGCGAGCTTGTCCTCTCGCGCAGCCGCGTACTCGGCGAACGAGCCCCGGCTGACGCCGAACACCTCGTCGCCGGCCTGGAACCTGGTCACATCGGAGCCAACCGCTTCGACCGTGCCGGCCACGTCCAGTCCGGCTACGGGATTCTTCGGACCACGGAACCCGAAGCCCATGATCCGCATCAGGTAGGGGTGACCCGTCATGTTATGCCAGGTGCCTCGATCCATCCCGGCTGCATGCACCTTCACGAGTACCTCGTCCGCCGCGATGTCGGGCTTGTCGATCTCTGCGAGCCGCAGAACGTCGACGGAGCCGTAGGCGTCCTGGACGATGGCTCGCATCGCATCACCCCTCGGTCCGGAACTCGCCGATCCGGATCCCTCGCGGCCGCCGGCAGCGATCGTGGCGATGCCGGGGGGCTGTCCTCCCTGTCTGGTTGATCCCATCGTCGTGTCCTCTCTGCGGCGGGAGATGGCCCAGGCTAGGTGCCGACCCGATCCCGAGGCGTACCGTTCTAAGTATGCGACCGGTTCTAGACCGGCCTCGGGAACAGCGGTCGCCCTTCGGGAGTCCTGCCGGAAGTTGTATCCGCCACGATCCTTGGATGCCCGGCGGATCGCACTCTTCACGGGAGGTCTTCGCAACGAGCACGTGAAGAGGCGATCGAGACATGCTCGGTGACTCCCCGGTGGGGAGAGAACGGGGATACGGGGCTGCCGACCGAGCCGGGCAGGCCAGTCGCACCCCGTGTGACATGTCGGTCTCGGCCGTCAAAGATGGATGGCGCAACTTTCGAGATGAGGATGAGGAATCGTGGAACTTAGACTGCCCGAGCCGGACGCATCCGGCTTCGCCGACGTTGCCGGCGTTCAGATCGCCTGGCAGTCGTTCGGTCACGGCGAGGCGGCCGTGCTCATCGTTCCCACCTGGAACTTCGTTGACTCACGCATATCGGCTCCCCTCGTTCCGGATCTCTCGCGCTGGTTCCGTGTCATCACCTTCGACCCGCGTGGGGCGGGGCGCAGTGACCGGCCGCCGATGGGTTACGGGTTTGACGACCACCTCGCGGATGCTGTTGCGGTATTGCAGGCGGCCGGCGTGGCCCGCGCCTCCCTGGTCGCTGGGTCGAGCGGAGCGAACACCGCCGCCCTCCTCGCAGCGCGCTCGCCCGACCAGATGCAGCGACTGGTCCTCATCGGTCCCGCGATCGAGGCTGGGCCGGCTGCGTCGCCGGCGGATGCCAACGACGACGAGTTCTGGATAGAGAGGGCCTCGTACGAGGGTTGGGAGCGGTGGAGTGCGCCCTACTGGCGGCAGGACTGGCCTGCTTTCGCCCGATGGTTCCTCGGAATGGCGTTCAACGAGCCGGGCTCGGAGGCGCTCATCGACGCCATCCTTCCGATCGCACTCGAGGCAGATCCGGAGATCCTCATCGAACAGCATCGGGAGCAGCACCTCGGACGCGACTTCCTGGCCGCGCCCGCAGTCCTCGGAGCGATCTCGGCGCCGACCCTAGTACTTCACGGCGAGCTCGATCGATCGGTGCCGCTGGCCGTGGCCAACGCGGTTGCAGCTGCGATCCCGGGTGCGGCCTTGGCCGTTGCAGTCGCCGGAGGCCATCGGCCCGATATCCGCTCGCCGGAGCTCGTCAATCCGCTGCTTGTCGACTTCCTGCGTGGCCAGCAGCTGACAGCCAGCCCTGGTATCGAACTCCGGCAGTAGCGGAACCGTCCGACGGCTAGAACATCACCGTGGCTCTTCCTTGACCTCATGCGCCATGTCACCGCTCCGCCACCTTGCGGACGGCGGTCGGCGCACCGGGCAAGCCACCGGCCGCCGACGCGTACGCCGGCACGCCGACACAGGTGAACAGCAGAGCGTCCAGCGGCTCGCCCAGCAGCGCGGATACCTCGCTGTCGAGGAACGTCATCCCAGAGGCGCTCGCGCCGAGGCCGTAGGCAAGCAGGTGCAGCCTGCCCTCGACCAGGCCGGCAGCGAGCTGCGCCTCTCGGTACTCCCGGTCGTCGAGTGCGCCAACGTCGGTCGCAGCGATCACGACGAACGCTGCGTCGCGAGCGAGTCCCTGGTCGAGGCACACCCGGTACAGCTCATCTCGCATCACGCCGGGGCGCACCGGGGCCGAAAGGTCCGGCCAGCGGTAGACACCCGGCGCGAGCCCCTCAACGTTGTGCACCACGACGAAGTGCGGGACATCGATGCCGCGCATCGCCACCAGCATGGACGTGCGCAGCAGGTTCTCCGGCAGGCCGCGGGTGGGGTCCATGCGGCGCTGTGACCCGCGCGCGAGCACGACGGCCTCGATCGGGTCAGCTCCCTGCACGGGCGTATCGACCGGGGCGCCGCGGTCCCACGGCGGCCCGATCGTGTCGCGTTCCCCCGCCCGCTGCGCGGTCGTGACGAGCGGGAACTCCACAGGTGTCGCGTCGACGTCACCCGCAGCAGCTGAACCGGTCGAGTGGAGCGCGGGCGCGCCATCGCCGAGGGCGACTACGGCCACGGGCCACTCGTGCACCCCATCCGCGCCGACGAGCGCGCCGACCGCCGCGTCGGGAAAGCGGCTGTGCAGCCGCGCGGTGAGCCCCGTGGAGTCGGCCACCGCGAGGAGCTGGGCGATCATGGTGCCGGCGTCCCAATAGACATGCCGGTAACCACGCTCGCGGTAGCGCCACCCGGTGCGCCACGGAACGCCGGTGACGACAAGGGCGGGCGCGTGCCCGCGCGGCGGCGGCCCGACCTGCACCAGGGCGTGGTCGTGCGGGTCATACCAGTGCACGCCGGCTGGCACAGACATGGCGTCGGGCACGGCGACGTACAACTCGAGGGGGAAGCGACCGCCCGCGGACCCGGCGGCGCGGAACAGCCACGTCGCCTGAGGCCGCACCATCGAACGCACCACCCCTGCGGACAGGTGGAACAACCGGGAAAGGTGCGGCAGGTCCAGTTCGGTGTGGGCGACGTCCGCGACGCCCGCGAGCACCGCAACGGCCTGGGCCGTAGTGGGCGGCAGTTCGCGGGGGAGCGGCACCCGGGGCAGCGACTGCACGTACCGCTTGTAGAACCACGGGAAGCGAGCCAGGTCGTTGACCTCGAGGTCCTGCAGCACGCGAGGGTCCTCGACGGGTTCGTCCCACTCCCGGCCGGGCTCGTAGGACGTGAGCCGATGCAGCGTCTGCGTTGCGGTCTCCACGCCTCTACCTCCGACAGTCGCTCGACGGCACCGCTGCCGGCCTGGTGACGCCATTGCGGAAATCGAAGCGTCGGGAGACTATGCCTCCCAGGTGTGGCGAACAGCTTCGACGTTGTTGCCGTCGGGGTCGCGGACGAAGGCGCCGAAGTAGCCGGGATGGTATTCGGGCCAGACACGGGGTTCGTGCAGCACTTCAGCGCCTGCCGCGACGGCTGCGTCCCGGAACGCGATCACGGCTTCTCGCGTTGGTCCCGTGAACGCGATATAGGACTCTCTGAATCCGTCGCCCGTTTCGAGTGGGCCTGCCAGAAGCATGGGAAGTCGATTCCGTAGCCGATGCGGGTGTCGAAGTCGAGAACTCGACGAGCGCCGATCGACGTGAGGACGGCATCGTAGAACGCCGCGCTGGCTGCTAGGTCGGCGCATCGGGTCGAGATGTGATCGAGCATGCGACAAACCCTCTCACTCCATGAGCCTTGGCATCACCTCGCCTGCCTCGAGCACGGAGGCCACGCTGCGGAGTCTCGTCTCGCTGAGTCGGCCGGTGAAATGGTCCCGGTTCCCCCTGCAGGGGGTTCTCGCCGAGACCTTCAGATGACGAAGTCCGCCGTCAGTGAGACATCGACCTAGCCGATCGCGGCCTCTGGCTCGTACCGGTGCACGACGCCATGTTGTCCGGAGCCGCGGCCGTAGTGGCGCCAGGAGGGGAAGTTGAAGTCTGCCGTGACCGACGTCGGCAACAGAACGGCCGCTTCCAGGAACGACTGCAGGTCCGGCACGGCATAGATGTTGGTCTCCCAGCCGCGCTGCTCGAGTGCGCTGATCGTGCGCCGCACGCCACGTCCCCATCTGACAGAGAGGCGAGTCACGCCCCACGAACGGAGCCGCTCCAGCACGACGTCGGCTTCGTCGGGCGCAACCTCGAGCAGCGGGGCGAGGAAGTCGATCGGGCAGGATGCCGTCGCGCCCGGGTGTCGCTCGCGGAAACCCTCGAAGCCCGCGGCGCCGACGACCTGGATCTCGGCGTTGAACCACACCCGGTCATCACCCAGCCCGAGCGCGTCGACCAGGCCGAAGGCTGCGCGGAGCGTGTCGCCGTTCTCCTTGACGTCGAGCTTGACCGACCGACCCGCCCTTGCGAGCGTATCGACGCTCGGCCCTGCCGGCAGCGAGCGTTCGTCACGGTTCCATGGGCGCTCGTCGAAACCATCGTGGCGCAGCACGAGCCGTCCGGCCGGGTCGCGACGCACGTCTATCTCGGCCCACGTGATGCCCGAGTCTAGGAACTGCCGCAGGTTCTCTTCGTCGTTCACGCCGTGCCAGACGAGCTCGACATGCTCGCGGAGTCGGTCCTCGCTGATAAGGCCCCCGAGCTCGTACGCCGTGCCGGTCACGACGCCGAGGCCTTCTGCGCGTTGCGACTCGAAGATCGTGTCGGCGTGCAGGAACAGCGTGCCCCGCCCGCCGTGCGACGCGGCCATCGCGGCGAGGTTCTCGGGCTCGTTGTCGACGACCGCCACGACCCGGAGCCCTCGCGCGGCGATCTCGCCGAGGGCGGCCGACTTCGCTTTCGGCACGGACATCCCGTCGCTCCGCATGAAGATGAGCCCGGGCTCGAACCGCACGCGGGCGGCTTCACCGACGGCGTTCAGGGAGTCGAGGGTGATGCGTCGCATGGCCTCGGGCGACCTGTGTTCAAGGCAACGTGCGTGCCTGGTTGGATCTGGAACCATCGGATCACACCGAGAACCCCTCGGTAGGGCGCGCTCGCCGCGAGCACACCACCCTCGTCCCAGAGATGCTCGCGATAGAACGACGCGACGTCGTTCCGATCGCCCTCAAGCACGTCCAAACGCTCGAGCAGCTCGTCGATCTGATTCTCCGATACCTCGATGTCGTCGGACACGAGACCGTGGAAGAGGTCGCTCCCACGATCGCGGTCGTAGCTCATGAGCACGTGGACCACGAGATGCCGCAGGTCCAAGATCGTGCCATCGATGTCGAAGACGACGCAGAGCTCGTCCGTGGGAGAGGTTTCTCGCGCGGTCGCGTAATGGTCCGCGAGTGCTCGCATCCAGTCGGTGCTCGGTGGTTCGGGGAAGACCACGACGACACCGTAGTCATGGGCCGAGGATGGATGCCAGGTGCGCCACGCAACGTTCACCCAACGTCCCACACCTCGTCACTGGCGGGAGCCCGGCCTGAGCAGGTCCTCGGTGACGTGGTGAGTGCTCGCGGGGATACTCTGATGCGCACACACCAGGAAGCACGCCGCGCGCCCCGTCACCAACCGGCCCAGGAGATCCCGCACATGCCCACTCTCGACGCGAAGCTCATCGCCCAAGAACACGAGCTCTGGCACGAGCTGTGCGCGACGATGGACTCGTTCACGCCGGAGCAGGCGCTCGCGCCCGGTTATTTCGAGGAGGGATGGTCGGCGAAGGATGCCTGGCTCACATCGGAACCTGGCTCGCGGAGGCGGGGGTCGCACTGGAGCAGCTCCACGCAGACACGTACGTCGAGTCGCGACCCGAAGAGATAGACGAGATGAAGGGGCGTTTCCTCGACGCGATGCGAGACGCTTCGCTGCACGACGTGAGGGCACAGGCGGCTGCCTCCCGTTCGAGGATGCTCCACGCATGGAGGGATGTCCCCTCGCATCAGGACGTCGCCGCCGATGGGATCCGCAAAGCCGGACCCGACCACTATCGGGAGCACCTTCCGCGACTCCACGCGTGGCTGCAAGAGCTGCAAGGCCCGTCCGGGCGGGCGTGAGGTGGTCGATGCCAAGCGGGCCGACGCGCTCGTCATCTTCGGCATCACCGGCGATCTCGCCGAGCAGAAGATCATCCCCGCGCTGCAGGCGATGGTGCGCCGAGGGAACCTCGACGTGCCGATCGTCGGCGTCGCCCGGTCCGGCTGGGACCTCGAGAAGTTTGAGGCCCACGTGCGAGCCGCCCTCGAGAGCCACAGCGACTTCGACGAAGGGTCCTTCGAGCAGCTCTCATCGCGGCTGCTGTACGTCGACGGCGACTACACCGACCCAGACACGTTCGACCGGTTGAAGGAAGCGCTCGGCGACCGAGCCAGACCCCTGCACTACCTCGCGATCCCGCCGTCGCTGTTCGAGACCGTGATCCAACACCTGGCGCGTGTGGGGTGTGGCGGTGGGAGCGTGGTCATCGAGAAGCCGTTCGGTCGCGACCTCGCCTCTGCCCAACGATTGAACGAAGCGGTCACTGCCGTATTCCCGGAACGTTCGATCTTCAGCATCGACCACTTCCTCGGCAAGGAGCCCGTGCAGAACCTCGTGTATTTCCGGTTCGCGAACACGTTCCTCGAGCCATTCTGGAACCGCCACTACGTCGACAGCGTGCAGATCACGATGGCGGAGAACTTCGGGCTGGGTGGCCGGGAGCGCTTCTACGACAACGTGGGCGCCATCCGCGACGTGGTGCAGAACCACTTGCTGCAGGTCATGGCGCTGGTCGCGATGGACCCTCCCTCTGGATCGGACCGCGACGTCTTCCTCGGGGAACGGGTGCGGCTCTTGGAAGCGATCCGCCCCCTGGAGCCCGGCGACGTCGTACGGGGGCAGTTCGAGGGCTACCGGAGCGCGGACGGCGTCGCGCCCGGCTCCACGACGGAGACCTACGTCGCGCTTCGGCTCGAGGTGGAGAGCTGGCGATGGGCGGGAGTGCCCTTCTACATCCGCGCGGGCAAGCGCCTGCCGATGACGGCGACGGAGGTGCTCGTGGAGTTGAAGCGACCGCCGCGCGACGTATTCGGCGAACCGCAGGCGGGCCATCCGAACCACGTCGTGTTCCGGCTCGGGCCCGACGTGGGTATCACCCTCGGCGCACGGACGAAGGTGCCCGGAGACGACATGGTCGGCGAAGACGTGGACCTTGTCGCCCATCACCAACCCGGCGAGCGCATGGAAGCCTACGAGCGGCTGCTCACCGATGCGCTCGAGGGCGACGCCGAACTGTTCTCACGCCAAGACATCGTGGAAGCGTCGTGGCGGGTCGTCGATCCGATCCTCGACGGAGCGACGCCGGTCGTTGCCTACGAGCCGGGCTCGTGGGGTCCTTCGGAAGCCGACGATCTGATCGCGGGCGATGGTGGATGGCACGACCCTAGACCTCCGGCCTGACCTTTCTCCGCCCAGCTGCCATTCGAGCGTCGGTCAGGCGAGGCCGAGGACCGTCAAGAGCGCCGTATCGATGCCCCACTGTTCTTCTGGCGTGAGGTGTCCGACGAGGTTGCCCAGCCGACCGACATCGACCGCACCGACCTGCTCCACCAACGCACGGGTGGAGCGTCCCTCGATCTCGACCTCGGGGCGGAACGATGCCGACCGGGCGTTCTGTGACGTCGGAGCGATCAACACGACGGATCGAGGTAGGAACGCATCCGATTGGACCACGATCCCGAACCGACGGCCGTGCTGCTCGTGGCCGATTCCCTTCGGAAGCCTCAGGGCGAACACGTCACCCCTGAGCACGCAGGCTCTCCATCATCTCGGCCACCGCCAGCATCTCGGCTCGGTCTTCATCGTCGACCTCTAGGGCGGCCACCTCAGCCGCGAGGGTCGTCTTGTCGCTGAGACGGGCGGCGGCGTCGACCAGAGCCCTGCGGATCGCATGCGAGCGACTCATGCCCGTGGCCTCCAGTTGGCTCAAGGCCGTGAGCGCTTCCTCATCCAGCCTCACAGAGATCGCCTGCGCCATACCCGAAACTGTATCACAAAGCGTGATACAGACGCGCGACGGACGGTCACGTTCACCTAGATGGCTGGTGTGAAACTTGATGCTGGTGTGGCGAGCATCGGTGGGCGTGC
>JBBEAY010000019.1:0-40116 GCA_040882605.1 Actinomycetota bacterium | reverse complement strand
GTCGATGAACAGCACGATGTCGCCGCGGGTCTTGATCTCCTTGAGCACCTTCTTGAGGCGTTCCTCGAAGTCGCCGCGGTAGCGGGAACCGGCCACCAGGGCGCCGAGATCGAGCGTGTAGATCTGCTTGTCCTTGAGCGTCTCGGGCACCTCGCCGCGGATGATGTCCTGGCTGAGGCCCTCGACGACGGCGGTCTTGCCGACGCCCGGCTCACCGATCAGCACCGGGTTGTTCTTGGTGCGCCGGCTGAGCACCTGCATCACGCGCTCGATCTCCTTCTCGCGCCCGATCACCGGGTCGAGCTTGCCGTCGCGCGCGAGCTGCGTGAGGTTGCGTCCGAACTGGTCGAGCACCATGGAACCGCCCTGCGGCCCCTCGCCCTGCGGGCCGCCGGGCGTGGTCTCGCCCTTGCCGCCTGTGTAGCCCGACAGCAGCTGGATCACGGTCTGTCGCACGCGGTTGAGATCGGCGCCGAGCTTCTGCAGCACCTGCGCCGCGACGCCTTCGCCCTCACGGATCAGTCCGAGCAGGATGTGCTCGGTGCCGATGTAGTTGTGGCCGAGCTGGAGGGCCTCACGGAGCGAGAGCTCCAGCACCTTCTTGGCGCGTGGAGTGAACGGGATGTGTCCCGTGGGAGCGGCCTGGCCTTGGCCGATGATCTCCTCGACCTGCTGGCGCACGGCCTCGAGCGAGATATTCAGCGACTCGAGGGCCTTAGCGGCCACGCCCTCACCCTCGTGGATCAACCCGAGCAGGATGTGCTCGGTGCCGATGTAGTTGTGGTTGAGCATCCTGGCTTCTTCTTGCGCCAGGACGACGACTCGTCTCGCTCTGTCGGTAAACCGTTCGAACATGTCAGCGTCCTCCGGGCCACGACCCGCATGTTCCAGTTTCCGCCCGGGGATCTACGGACCCCGTCCTACCCCCGAGGCGCATCGAGCGTCGCACCCGTTGACCGGTCGCGACGCCCTTCGAGGAGAAGTATACCCGTGCCTCTTCGTAAGCCCAGAACTGCACCCAGCATCTCCCCTCGTTTCCCTAACGTGTTGTTCGGACGTTCTGTGCCCGAGGATAAGGTGCCTTTCGACGGATGCCTTCATCCTCCGTTCGGACCATGCAATGTCCTCCTTCCGGCCCGTTGTGTGGGCAGGACGGTGGGTGCCAGGATGGGCAAGTCCAATCGGGGCAACGAGGAACGGCGTCGCGGCCAGGGGATCCACGTGCAGAACGCCCAGATGCTCGAAGGAGAGATACACGTGCGAGTGCTCGTGGTCGATGACCACCCGGCGTTCCGCAAAGCCCTGACGTCAGCCCTGCGACTTGTCGACAACGTCGAGGTCGCGGGAGAGGCCGGAGGCGGCGTCGCCGCGTGCGATCAGGCCGAGGCCCTGCGGCCCGACGTGGTGCTCATGGATCTGTCGATGCCCGATCTGTCCGGCATCGACGCCATGAAGAAGATCCACGAGTCCCGGCCCGACCTGCCGGTCGTCATCCTCACCGCTCACGCCGATGCCGGGGTCGAGCGCGAAGCCCGCGAAGCGGGGGCTCGGGGCTTCCTCGCCAAGGGAACCGGGCTGCACGATCTCGTCATCACGCTGCACGAGGCGGCCGGCGATGAACCGGTGATCTGAAGACCTAGCGGTTGTCGCTTAGATGGCGGATGCGCGCGGACAGCGCCACGAGCAACGCCCGCATCATCTCGGGGTTCTCGTCGAGCAGCTGGTTGAAGTTCCATGCGGGGATGCCGAGCGTGTGCAGCTCGCCCTTTGCCGTGACCGAGGCAGAGCGGGGCTTGCCGTCGATCAACGATATCTCACCGAAGTAATCGCCCGGGCTCATCGTGCTCACGACCGTGCCGCTGTGGCTTGCCTCGGCTTCCCCCGCGAGGATCAAGTGGAACCCTACCGCTGACTTGTCCTCCTCGAGGACCGCCTTGCCGTCACGATGCGTGACTTCCTTCGAGATCGCGGCGACCCGTCGCAACGCGCGATCGGACATGCCTGCGAACAGGGGCACCCGCTTCAGCGCCTCGATGTGTTCGTCCGACATCGGTGCCTCCCTGAGGTGAGCGTGTGGGAACACGTGCTGTGGTTCGGAAGGCAGCATATCCCTGTCGTCAGAACGCCGCGATACCCGATCGCGGCGACGCGGTCGTCGGCGCCGTGCAGGCCCACGTTCCAAAGGGCGTGCAGCACCGCGGCGGCGAGCACGAGCGCGACCGCCGCAGGGGGGATGAGGGCTACTCGGGGCGCTGCGACGGGAACATGATCAGATCACGAAGACTGGGCGCGTCGGTGAGCAGCAGCAGCAGGCGGTCGATGCCCAAGCCGAGCCCGCCGACCGGCGGCATGCCGTGCTCGAGCGCTCGCAGGAAGTCCTCGTCGAACGGGTGCACCTCGTCGCCGAGGGTCTCCTTCATCTGTTGCTGCAGCTCGAACTTCGCGCGCTGCTCGATCGGATCGGTGAGCTCGCTGTACGCCGTCACCAGCTCGACGCCGGCCGCGACCAGGTCGAAGTGCTCGGTGAGACCGGGGTCGTCACGGTGCGGGCGGGCCAGCGGCGACACTTCCCTTGGGAAGTCGCACACGAAGGTCGGCTGCTCGATCGTAGTTTCGACGAGCTTCTCGAAGAGCTCTTGCACGATCTTGCCCGGCCCCCAGCCTGGTTCCACGTGCACGTCGTGGCGTTCGGCGACACCCCGCAGGCCAGTGTGGCCGAGCGTGATCGGCTCGCCGACCGCCTCGCTCACCGACCCGAGGATCGTGACCCGGGCGAACGGCGGAGTGAGATCGATCTCGCGGCCGCGCACGCTCAAGCGCAGGTCGTCTGGGTCACGACCCACGATCGGGTTCACGGCCAGGGCGCACTGCACGATAAGCGTCTCGCTGAGCTCCATCATCGTGTGGTAGTCGCCGTAGGCCTGGTAGGCCTCGAGCATCGTGAACTCGGGGTTGTGATCGCGATCGATGCCTTCGTTGCGGAAGTTGCGCCCCAGCTCGTACACGCGCTCGACCCCTCCGATGAGCATGCGCTTGAGGTACAGCTCGAGCGAGATGCGCAGCTTCATCGGCACATCGAGCGCTTGATGGTGCGTGGAGAACGGGCGCGCGTTCGCTCCGCCGGCGACGGTCTGCAACATGGGACCCTCGAACTCCACGAACCCGCGCTCGTCGAGCACTCGGCGCATCGTCTTCAGCACGTCGGCCCGGGCGAGGAAGGCGCGGCGCGGCGCGGCGTCGGCGATGAGGTGCAGGTAGCGCCGGCGTTGCTGCAGATCAGGGTCCTGCAGACCGTGCCATTTCTCCGGAAGCGGCCGAAGAGCCTTCGTGAGCATCGCCCAGCGATCGGCGAACACGCTCAGCTCGCCCCTACGGGTGGTGCCGACACGGCCGGTCACCCCGATGATGTCGCCGAGATCGACTTCGTCGAGCAGACGGAAGTGATCCTCGGCGAGGTCGGCCATGCTCGCCACGACCTGCAGGTCGCCGGTGCGATCGCGCACGACGATGAACTTCAGCTTTCCGATGTCGCGCTTGAGAACGACACGGCCCGCGATCGTGACGACATCGCCGATGAGGGAATCGGCGTCGAGATCGGCATGTGCGGCCCGGATATCGTCGATCGGCATCGGCTCGGCGACGCCGAGGGCCAGCTCGAGCGTGAGGGCGAATGGCGGCATGCCCGCCCGTTCGAGCCGGGCCATCGACTCGCGCCGTCCGGCGAGGATCTGGGTCTCCCGCGAGCTGCGGTCCTCGTCGCCGCGAGTGTGCTGCGCGGGATCCTGCTCGTCAGGCATCGTCCGCCACCGTGTTCCGTTCGTAGACGAGGCGCAGGCCCTCGAGGGTGAGCCACGGCTCGTGCCGGTCGATCGAGGAACAGTGCGGGATCACGACGGGGGCAAGCCCTCCGGTCGCGATCGTGGTGGCGCCGGGCAGATCGCGCCGTATGCGTTCGACGATGCCGTCGATCGCGCCCGCGGCGCCGAAGATCAGCCCCGACTGGATCGACTCGACGGTGCTCTTGCCGACCACGCTCGGCGGCGCCGAGAGCTCGACCCGCGTGAGCCGTGCGGTGCGCGAGAACAAGCTCGCAGCGCTCGCTTGCAGACCGGGCGCGATCACACCGCCCAGGAACTCACCCTTGTCGCTCACGACGTCGAAGTTGGTCGCGGTGCCGAAGTCGACGACGATCGCCTGGGCGCCCACGAGCGTGAACGCGGCCAGCGCGTTCACCACCCGGTCGGCGCCGACCTCACGGGGATTGTCGGTGAGGATCGGAACGCCCGTCTTCACTCCGGGGCCGACGATCACGGGAGCGAACGAGAAGGCGCGAGCGGTCATCTCTCGGATCGTCGCGGTCACGTCGGGCACGACGCTCGCAACCACGAAGCCGGTGACCTCGGACTCGAAGGACATGCCCCGCTGCTCGAGGAAGCCCGACAGCGCGAGTCCGAGCTCGTCGGAGGTGCGCTCGGGCTGGGTCGAGAGTCGCCACGTGTGCTCGAGATGGGACCCGCGGAAAGCTCCGAGCACGATCTCGGTGTTGCCGACATCAGCGGCGAGCAACATCGCGCGTGGTTCCCCCTTCCGACGACTCGAGCCCGCAACGACGGACCATCGTGGCCCACGGGGTCCTGCGCCGACAACCGGAGCTCATGCGGCCGGTGCTCGTGCAGGCCGAGGAAGCAGCAGGTTGTCGCTCAGGCGCGCCGAGGCAATGCGGGCGGCAACCAAGGCTCTCACCGGCACGGCCCCGTCGAGTCGGTCGACGGGCGCGAAGTCGAGATCGCTGACCACCGCGGCATGGTCGAGGCGGACGAGCGGCGTCGCCCCGATCTCTCGCGCCATCGTCGCCACCAGCACCTTCGGATCGCGCTCGCCCCGTCGCGACAGCGCGGCAGCCTCGGTGAGCGCGAGGAACAAGCAAGTCGCTCGTTCTCGCTCATCTTGGCTGAGGCGCGCGTTGCGGGACGAGAGCGCCAAGCCATCAGACGTCCTCACGGTGGGACAGCCGACGACCTCGACGGGAAGTGCCTCGGCGGCAACCATGCGCCGGATCAGGAAGAGCTGCTGGGCATCCTTCTCACCGAAGTAGGCGCTGCACGGGCCGTTGACGTCGAACAGCCGGTGCACGACGGCGAGCACTCCCTCGAAGTGCCCTCGACGCGAGGCGCCCTCGAACGTGCGGCCGACCGGCCCGGGGTCGGGCTGCGGCAGCTCGACCCCGGTCGGATACACCTGTTCGAGGGCCGGCGCCCATACGACGTCGACGCCTTCAGCGTCGCACAGCGCGAGGTCGCGCTCCTCGTCGCGCGGATACCCCTCGAGGTCGGCGGGGTCGGCGAACTGCATCGGGTTCACGAAGATCGACACGACTAGGGTCGCGTTGCGGTCGCGAGCGCGGCGGATCAGTGACATGTGCCCCTCGTGCAAGGCGCCCATCGTCGGCACCAACCCAACATCGCCCCCGCCGGCGCGGGCCGCATCGGTGCGCGAGCGGAGCTCGCCGGCGTCGCGGATCAGGTCCACCGGGCGAGCACCTCGTCGACGCCGGCGCGCCCCTGGTGCGAGAGCCGGCCTGAGCGCACCGACAGGTCAAGCGCAACCCGGGCCATCTCGACGTACGCATCGACCGCCCAAGGGGCCGACGCCGCGAGCGCTTCGATGTTCCTCGCGATCGTGCCGGCATCGCCGCGCACTGCCGGGCCGGTGAGCGCCGCTGCGGGCGTGGCGATCGCCATGTTCGCGATCGTCGCCTGTTGCAGCGGTGCGAGCGCACTCATCGGATCGGACACGCCTGCGATGGCCAGTAGTTCTTCGGCGACCCAGGTGCCTGCAACAAGGTAGTTGGACGCGAAGACCGCGGCCGCGTGATAGATCGCGCGGTGCTCGTCGGCAAGCCTGAACGGCCGCCCTTGCAGATCCTCGGCCAATCGCTCTCCGACGGCGAAACCCTCGTCGTCGTCGGCGCCGACCGCCACGGCGCAACCCGGCACGCGCTCGAGCGCAGCCTCGACATCGGGAAACGTCTGAAGCGGGTGCACACCGAGGCGCCGGGCGCCGGCCTCCCGCGCAGCGTCGAGCGCCGAGAGTGGGGTGGCGCCCGACAGGTGCGCCACCCACCGTGCGTCGCCGAGGGCGCCCGCGTCGGTGAACGCGCGCGCCGTCGGAGCGATCAGATCGTCGGGAACGGCCAACACGACGAGCTCAGCGCCGCGAGCAGCGTCGGCTTCGTCGGATGCGTCGAAAACCGGCACACCGGGAAGGTGCCGGACCGCACGCTCGGCGGTGGCGTCGCGGCCGGAGACAGCCACGATCCGGTGGCCAGCGCGGCGCCAGAGCACCGCGAGCGCGGTGCCCGCTCGTCCCGCACCAACGATCGAGATATCCATGGAGCGAGTATCGCAACTCGCCAGCGCCGGGCCCGCGACAGGTAGCGCCGGGCCCGCGCGGCGGCCTGCCTTCAGCCGAGGCGGATCGGAGGCGCGAACACCCGCACGCCACCGGCCGCGTCGGGGCCCAGACGCACCTCGACCAGCCGGCTGCCGTCGGGAAGCACGGGATCGGGGTCGATCTCGAGCAGCGGCATCAGCACGAACGCCCGCTGGTGAAGGCGTGGATGAGGCACCACGAGATCGGGCTCGTCGATCTCACGTCGACCGATCAGCAGCACATCGATGTCGACGGTCCGCGGCCCCCACCTGACATCTCGCACGCGGCCGAGCGCGGCTTCCACACGTTGGCATGCGGCGAGGAGATCATGGGGAGACACATCGAGCTCCGCGCGCACCACCACGTTGAGGAAGTCGGGCTGCGGCGGGCCGCCGACGGGGTCGGTCTCCCACACACGCGAGCACCGGGTGAGCTCGACGCCTACCTCCGCGCCGAGCAGGTCGACAGCACGCTGCAACGAGCGCAGCCGGTCGCCCAGGTTCGACCCGAGGCCGAGGTAGGCGGTTTCGGTCACGGCTGGGCGTTGGCGGGCCTGGCCACGGTCATTTCCGGGTGCGAGAAGACCTGGACATGGTCATCGCCGGTTGGCGGGGGGAAGCGTCGCGGCGGCGGCAACGCCATCGATCTCGAGGCGCCGCGCAGCGTTGGGCTTGTGCACGACCGCAGTCACGCTCATCACGTGGTCGAAGGCGAGCACGCGCTCGGCCACGTCGTGCGCCATCACCTCGATCAGGTCGTAGGAACCGTCGGCGATCACGGCTCGCACGACATCGCTCACGGCCCGGTAGTCGGCGGTGTCCTCGATCGCGTCGGCGCCGACTTCCACCTCGAGATCGAGATCGACGACGAGCTCCTGCGGCTCGTCCTTCTCGCCCGGGCGCGCACCGTGGCGCCCGGTCGCCCTGATGCCCGACAGGAACAACCGCGCAGACGTCATGAGGCTGGTCCTGATCGCCCGAGCTCGTCGGGCTCGTCGGGTTCATCGGGCTCGAACCAGTCGTCTCGCTCGTACTGCTCGAGGTCGACCCACGGCGGTCGTCGCTCGAGCTGCAGCATCACGATGCCTGAGCTCTCGTCGCCGTGTCCGTGAGGTGCATGCGCGTACCGCGCGCGAAGGTACTCGGAGATCATCGGGCCGATCGTGTCGGCCGCTTCCTCAACGAGGAAGTGTCCGCAGCCAGGAAGCAGGCCGAGGGTCGACGACGGCATCGCGTCGTTCAGCCGCTCGCCGACGCTACACGGATAGACGCTGTCGTCCTCGCCCCAGAGGATCAGCACCGGCGCGTCGATCGCAGCGAGCTCGGCGCCTCGCTGGGCGAGCCCCGCGCCGTCCATCCCGTCGAGCACCCTGGCGAACCGCACGGGACCGTCTCCGGTCGTGTACGGCTCGGCATACGCGTCGATCACCTCATCGGGAAGACGATCGCGCTGGATCGCGCCGGACTCGAAGGCGACCTTCACGAGCTGATGGACGAGCTCAGGAGTGGGCCCGCTCGCTCGCAGGCGCCTGCGCGCCTGGGCGACGCCCGCCGAGGGCCAGGCGTCGAGCGTCGCTGCGTTCAGCAGGACCATGGCGTCGACGCCATCGCCGTCGAGGGCGAGCAACTGCGCCACCCCCGCTCCGACGCCGTGGCCGACTACGGCGTATCGCTCGATGCCGAGGTGCGCCATGAGCTCGCGCACCGCGGCAGCTTGAGTCGCCAGGTCGAGCGTCACGCCATCGGCAGGGATCGAGGCGCCCGCTCCCGGGAGGTCGGGGACGATCACACGGAACCTGGCCGCCAACAGCGGCAGGAACTCACGCCACTGCCACGACGAAGCGGGGAACCCGTGCAGCAGCAGCACCGGGGGCCCGTCACCTTCGTCGTGGAACGCCACGGCGCCCGCCGAGGTGGCGACGACGTGCGCGGCGGTTTCGGCTGTGATCGTCACAGCGACGTGCCTCTGGCGATCGCGTCGACGACCCGCACGACCCGCGCCATGGCACGCACGTCGTGCACCCGTACGACGTCGACGCCGTTCGCGGCGCACCACGCCACGGTGCCCGCGGTGCCTTCCACACGATCGGCGGGGTCCTCGACACCGGTGAGCTCGCCGATGAAGCGCTTGCGGGAAGCGCCCACCAGCACCGGCGTCCGCAGCTGCTCGAACGCCGCGATCGCGCGCAGCAGCGCGAGGTTGTGTTCGAGGGTCTTGCCGAACCCGAGTCCCGGGTCGACGCATAGCCTGTCTCGCGGCACCCCCGCCGCAACTGCCGCGCCGATGCGACCCGCCAGGAAGTCGCGCACGTCCGACACCACGTCGTCGTAGCGCGGATCGTGTTGCATCGTCTTGGGTTCTCCGAGCATGTGCATCAGCACGAGACCGGCTCCCGTCTCGCGGACGGCGTCGAACATCGCCGGATCTCGCGCGGCCGTGACATCGTTCACGATGGCAGCCCCTGCATCGAGAGCCGCCCGGGCGACTTCGGGGCGGCGCGTGTCGACGCTGAGCGCGACGTGTTCGGGCGCCGCATCTGAGAGCCCCGCGACCACCGGCACGACGCGTGCAAGCTCCTGGTCGATGGGCACGAGGTCCGCGCCGGGCCGGGTCGACTCGCCGCCGACGTCGAGGATGTCCGCGCCCTCGGCGGCGAGCTGCACGCCGTGTGCGACCGCTTCCTCGGTGCTTGCGAGCATGCCGCCGTCACTGAAGGAATCGGGCGTGACGTTCACGATGCCCATGATGAGGGTCCGCGCCCCGAGCGGGAACGTGTGGTCGCGGCACCGCCAAGCTGCGTCACTCACGCCGGCATCGTAGTGCTCGTGCGCGGCGGCGAGTGTTCGTGCGCGGTAACGGGTGTCTCGCATCGAGGCGCGGGTGGAGGGGGTGAGCGCGATCAGCGCGTGCCGATGTGGTTCATGGCTTCCTGCCGCGTGCGCGCATCGGTACGGAAGAGCCCGCGCACCGCGGAGGTCACCGTGACGGATCCTGGCTTCTTGATGCCTCGCATCGTCATGCACAGGTGCTCGGCTTCGATCACCACGAAGACTCCGCGCGGCTCGAGCGCGCGCTCGATGGTGTCGGCGATCTCGGTCGTGAGCCGTTCCTGCACTTGCGGCTTCTTGGCGAGCACGTCGACGGCTCGAGCGATCTTCGAGAGACCTGTGATCTGGCCCGCCTTGTTCGGTACGTACGCCACGTGTACCCGGCCGGTGAACGGGATGAGGTGGTGCTCACAGATCGAGTAAAGAGGGATGTCGCGCACCATGATCATCTCGTCGAAGTCCGCGCCCTCGACCACTGTGACGATGCCGGTCGGATCCTGGCCCACGCCACCGGCGATCTCGCGGTACATGCGGGCCACTCGGGCCGGGGTGTCCTTGAGGCCGCCGCGATCGACGTCCTCGCCGATGCCCTCGAGGATCAGGCGGACACCTTGCTCGATCTTCTGGTCGTCGAAGCCAGCCATGAGACGGGCATGCTACCCGTCGGGTGAGGGGTGGCGTTCATTGGGACAACGCCGGTGAGGGTGGGCGACGCCTACGAGCCGTCGGGTGTCGTTGCCTGCCAGCAGTCGTACCAACCGTCGGCGGTCTTGCACCAGATCTTGGCCGGTGGTGGTGGCCCGGCCTCGCGTGCGCTCGCCGAGACCACCATGAGCACCACAGCCGCGATCATGACGAGCGCGGCGGCAGCGGCCACGACCCGTGTGAGCACCGAGACCAGCCGCCATTCGTCGAGGGGCTCGCGCGGGCGAGGCTGTGCGTCGGCAGCCACGCGCGGAGCATGGTCGGCGGGGTTCGCCGAAGCGTGGCGTCCGCGTGAGCTGACGGCGCCGGTGGGTCGGGGGGCGACGTGCGACGCCATCGGGCCCGGCCTCGCCGCACGCTCGCGCATCAGCTGCTCGAGGCGAAGCGCCCGGTCGTACGAGGCCCGTTCACGTTCGTCACCCAAGACCTCGTAGGCGGCCGCGATGCGGCGGAACCCCGATGCCTGCGCCTCGGCGGGGTTCGCATCGGGGTGGTGCCTACGCGCCAGCGACCGATACGCGTGCCGGATGTCGTCGTCGGACGCCTGAGGGGGCACGCCCAACAGCGCGTACAGATCCTCACCTGAGTTGACCGCGCGGCCAACGGCGTCCATGTCGCGAAGTGTAAAGCGACCCGCGGTCCTACGCCGGCACGAGGCGTTCGAGCGTCTCGGGCAGAGCCGAGAGGTCGGGTAACGTCGCGGACCGCGGCACCATGCTGGTCTCGCCGAGCCGGTCGATCCACACCGCCGGCCTCCCGAGCTTCGCGCACGGCTCGATGTCGTGGAATAACGAGGCTGCGACGTGCACGTGTCGCACGCGCTCCGCCTCGGTGCGCCGGAAGAACGCTTCCCAGTGACCGAACGAAGGCTTGTACGAGCCGATGTCGCTCGCGACCACCTGCTCGTCGATCTCGACGCCGATCGCCGCGACCGAAGCGTCGAGCAGGTCGAGGTCGGTGTTCGACAGGATCGCGAGCTTCCAGCCGGCCTCACGCAGAGTCGTCAGCGCTGAAGGAACCTCGCCGAAAACACGCCACGAGGGCAGCGACATCGCGAGAGCATCGGCTTCGCCTTCGGGCACGGTGAGCCCGAGCTCATCGGCGACCCCAGCCATCGTCTCGGCCATGACCTGGCGGTAGGGAGTGCCGCGGCCTCGCTGCACCCGGGGCTCGATGCGCATGTACGCCTCGAGCAGCATGTCGCCACCCGAAGCGTCGGGCCACAACCGCGCAAGGGTGTCGCGGACCCCGCCCAGCCAATCCACGAGGGTGCCGTAACAGTCGAACGTCGCCCACCGGTCGCTCGTCGTGTCGCGTGTCGCGTATTCCATCGCGTCTCCAGGCGGGTCTCCAGGCGGGTCTCCAGGCGGGTCTCCAGGCGGGTCCGCAGGCGGGCTTTCAGGCGGGCGAGAGACCGGGACCACCGAGCTTGGGCCGTCTCGTGCCGGGGGCCAAGCGCAGCTCGCTCTCGGATCGATCGTGCCGTGACGCCTTGCGCGACACGGCGAGCCCCGCAGAGCGTTCCTCGTGCGCGCGGGGCTCGCGGCGCTCGACGTCGGCGAAGAAAGCGATGACGTCGTCTCGCCCCATCGTCTCGATCTCGATCAAGCGTGCGGCCAGCGCGTCGAGCTTGACGCGGTTCACCGTGAGGACGTCGAGCGCAACATCGTGAGCCTCATCGATCAGCTCCCGCACCTCGAGGTCGATCTCGAATGCGATGGCGTCGGAGTAATCGGGTGTCGAGCCCCAATCGCGCCCGAGGAACACCTCGCCCTGCTTCACGCCGAGCGTGCGAGGTCCGATCGAGTCGCTCATGCCGTACTCGGTGACCATCTGCCGAGCGATCTTCGTGGCGCGCTCGATGTCGTTGCCGGCCCCGGTGGTCACGTCACCCGCGACGATCTCCTCGGCCACGCGGCCCCCCATGAGCATCGCGAGCTCGTCACGGAGCTGCTCCCGCGTCATCAAGAGCTTGTCCTGCTCGGGAAGCGTCAGCGTGTAGCCGAGAGCCCGGCCGCGTGGGATCACCGTGATCTTGTGGACCTCGTCTGTGTTGGGCAGCACGTGGGCGACCATCGCGTGGCCTCCCTCGTGGTAGGCGATCAGGCGGCGTTCCTGCTCGTCCATGACACGGCTCTTGCGCTCGGGCCCCGCCATGACACGATCGACGGCCTCCTCGACCTCTTGCATGGAGATCGCCTTCTTGTCGCGGCGCGCGGCGAGCAGCGCGGCCTCGTTGATCGCGTTGGCGAGGTCGGCGCCGGTGAACCCCGGCGTGCGGCGTGCGAGCACCTCGAGGTCAACCGTCTCGTCGAAGGGCTTGCCTCGGGCGTGCACGCGCAGGATCGCCTTGCGCCCTTCGAGGTCGGGCCGGTCGATCACGACCTGCCGATCGAACCTGCCCGGGCGCAGCAGCGCAGGGTCGAGGATGTCGGGGCGGTTCGTTGCCGCCATAAGGATCACGGTCGTGCGCTGGTCGAACCCGTCCATCTCGACGAGCAGCTGATTCAGAGTCTGCTCGCGCTCGTCGTGACCGCCGCCGAGCCCGGCGCCGCGCTGACGTCCGACGGCGTCGATCTCGTCTATGAACACGATCGCGGGGGCGCTGGCCTTCGCCTGCTCGAAGAGGTCGCGGACGCGAGCCGCACCGACGCCCACGAACATCTCCACGAAATCAGAGCCCGATATCGAGAAGAACGGTACGCCCGCTTCGCCCGCGACGGCGCGGGCGAGCAGTGTCTTGCCGGTTCCGGGCGGGCCGAAAAGCAGTACCCCCCGCGGGATCTTGGCCCCCATCGCTTGGAACTTCGACGGGTTCTGCAGGAAGTCCTTGATCTCCTGAAGCTCCTCGATCGCCTCGTCGACGCCTGCGACATCGCCGAAGGTTGTCTTGGGCTCATCCTTGTTGACCGTCTTGTGCTTGCTGCGCCCGAACTGCATGACCCGCCCGCCTCCGCCCTGCGACCTGTTCATGACGAACAGCAGGATGCCGCCGATCAACAGCACCGGCAGGATCACGGTGATCAGCGTGCCAAGAAGCGCATTGGGCTTCTGCGGATCGACTTCCGTCGGCACCCCGGCCTTCCTCAGCAAGGCCGTCAGGTCGTCGGCGTACTCGGTCGGGTAGGTGCTGCGATAGGCGTCGCCCCCGATCAACTCGCCCTTGACGGTCTGGTCGCCGTCGAAGAGCACGGCGTTGGCAACCCTTCCCTGTTCGACGGCAGCCTCGAAGTCGCTGAGCCCTAGCTGCTCGCCGGAAGGTTCCTTGCTCATGAACGACACCACGAGCAGGAAGACGAGGGTGCCCATCACGATCCACAGCGTGGGCGTACGGGCAACCTTCTTGAGCGGGGTCTTAGGCTGCTGGCTCAGGGTGTGCTCCTCAGGGGGAAACAGGTGGGTCGGGCCGCGTCACGTCGCGCCCGTGACCGTCGTGCGCGATGGTAGCACCGGCCCCGGACGCCTTGGACCGGCCATCGCACGGCGCCGGGCCTCGGGGTCGTCGGTCAGCGGATGCCGGTGTCGACTACGAGCGTCACCTCGACCCACTCGCTCTCCACGACCGTGACATCCTGCGGCGCTGCCATCGGAAGCCGGTCGGCCTCGGTGACTGCGATGACGACGTAGTCGCCGGGGTCGAGAGCGACGTCGAATCGCCCGTCGTCGCCGGTCGGCACTTCGTCGACCACGTCACCGTCGGCCGTGGTGACGCGAACGGTCCCCTGCCAAGGCTGATCCGGGCACGGTGAGCTTTGCACCTCGACCGGGCACTGCGGGCCCGCGGACACCGCCCCCCGCACACCGGAGTCGGGCGGGTCGTCGATGGTCGAGCCTGCCCCGTCGCCACACGCGGCGAGCACGATCAGTGTCACCGCCAAGACCAGTGTGCGGGGAGTGGCGCTTCTCATGCTCCTCGGACGCCTCCGGCTCCGTTCGAGGTTCCCGGGCGGCTCAGTCGCCGCCGTAGGCCTCTGGCTTGAGCGTGGCGACGTAGGGGAGGTTGCGGTAGCGCTCCCCGAAGTCGAGTCCGTAGCCGACCACGAACTCCGCCGGGATCTCGAACCCGACGTAACGCAGGTCGAGCGGCACCTTCTGCAGGCCGGTCTTGCGCAACAAGGCGGCCACCTCGAGCGAGGCGGGCTTGCGCGCCGCAAGGTTCTTCAGCAGGTACTTGAGCGTGAGGCCCGAGTCCACGATGTCCTCGACGAGCAGCACGTCGAGGCCGTCGAGATCGTGATCGAGGTCCTTCAGGATGCGCACGACGCCGCTCGTCTTGGTCGCCGCGCCGTAGGAAGACACGGCCATGAAGTCGAACTTGAGTGGAAGCGCGATGTGACGAGCGAGATCAGCCATGACGACGAAGGCACCCTTGAGCACACCGACCAGGAGCAGCGACTTGCCCGCGTAGTCCTCGGTGATCTGGCTGCCCATCGCTGTGAGGGCCGCCTCGATCTGCTCGGTGGAGACGAGGACCTTCTCGATATCGGGCTCGTAGGCGCTCACGGGAACCCGAAGTGTAGCGTCGGGTGAGTCGTGCGTGAGGCTCACGAGATCGGTCGGCTCCCTGTTCCGTCGACGTGTTCGATCGAGGAAGAGACGCGAACATACACCCGGTCTCGGTGAGCCGCGCGACCCCGCGGCAGGTCGCGCCGGCGGCCGGGACGCCCGGCGGCGAGATCGAGCACCGCCTCGATCGAGTCACGGGTCCACGGCGCGACCTCGTCGTCGACGGCGGCCATCTGCCACAGAGCCGCGCGCACTATGCGGGCGGCGAGGGGGCGGGGGAGCGCCGAAAGGTCGGCCGCCCGGAAGAGGAGCACGCCCCCGTCGTGATCGACGATCGCCCGTTCGTGTTCGGCGGCCTGGCGCAGCAACTCGAGCCGGTCTTGGTGAAGTACGGACGCCGTGCGCGCGAGGGTCGCTCGCACCTCGCGTCCGGTAACGCGCTCGAGCATGGGGATCACCTCGTGCCGGATCGCGGCGCGCAGCAGCCGGCGGTCCTCGTTCATCGGATCGATCCGCGGACGCAGGTGCAACGACCGGCAGAACGCCTCGACCTCCGCCCGTGTGGTGTCGAGCAGGGGCTGTACGATCGCGGATCCGGGACGCTCGCCGTCGCCCGGCCAGATGCCCGCGAGTCCGTCGAGTCCGGCCCCCCGCAGCAGGTTCAGCAGTACCGTTTCCGCTTGGTCGTCGAGGGTGTGACCCTCGGCCATGATCGGCGCCGCGATCTCACGCCGAACGTCGTTCGCGGCGTTCATCCGCTGCACGGTCGCCCACGCCTCGATGGACTCGCCACTTACAGGGGCGCCGCTGGCCTGCCTCAGATGGAACGGCACCCCGAGACGGCCCGCGAGCCTGCGCACGTAGACGCCGTCGGCGGACGAGTTGGCGCGCAGCCGGTGATCGAAGTGGAAGACCTCGAGCCGCGTGCGGAACAGCCGTCGCAACCGCACCAGCGATTCCAACAGACACACCGAGTCCGGCCCGCCGGAGACGCAGACAAGCACGCGATCGCCCGGGTGGAAGAGGTCGTGTTCACGGACCGTGGAGGTGACGCGCTCAAGAACACGCGCGACGGCCGGTGGGCGCCGCGATGCCACCGGTCTACTCGACGACGCGCTCGACCCAGGCGGCCGGGGCGCCGATCTCGTCGAGCGTGGGCAGGTGCTCGGGAGCGAGCCACACACGGTTGAGCCCGTCCATGCCGGCGCGGGCGATCACCTCGCGCACGAACACCTCGCCCGCGTCGTACTGCTTGATCTTCTGTTCGAAGCCGATCGCGCGCTGCACTCCGCGCTCGATGCCAGTGCTCTTGCGGCGGGAGGCGAGAGCCCGGCGCATGCGATCGACGTCGGCGACGTGATCGCGAGACACCTCGTTCATCACGTACGACGCGTGCCCTTCGAGCAGCGACATCACACCTTGCACCCGGGTGAACAGCTCGCGTTGCTCCGGCGTGAGCAGCAGGAAGATGCCGCCCATGCGCGCATCACCCCCACGACGGGCTTCCTCGACCGCCCTGCGGAGCTGAGAAACTAGCTCCTTGCCGTCGAGCGAGACGCCGCCGAGGTAGCTGTCGACCAGACCGCGCAGATGTCCGCGCAGCCACGGCGCCGCTCCGAACTGCACTCGGTGGGTCACCTCGTGGATCGCTACCCACAGACGGAAGTCGCGTGTGGGCAAGCCGTATCGCTGTTCCACCTCGGCGACATTGGGGCCCACGAAGTAGAGCAACCCCTCGTCGTCGGGCGGAAGGAACACGTCGTACTGCCCGAGCACGCGGCGAGCCACGTAGCCGAACAGGGCGCCGGCCTGCGCTCCCATCGCCTTGCGGCGTACCTCGGCGCGACCGGGCTTCACCGCGAGCACGCGTTCGGCGAGCGGCTCGAGCAGCCGCTGCATGCCGGTGAGGTTCGCGCGGATCCACTCGCTGCGCGCCATGACCCAGGCTCGCGACCGGAAGCCGGCGACCGACATAGCGGTGTGTTCCTCGATCAACGATTCCGCGAACGGCACGAGCTCACCGAAGTCCTCGCGCATGCGGGCGCGCTGCACGGCCGGCACGGAGATGCCTGGGCCGGCGACACGACGGCCGAGCTGCAGCGCGGTGTCCCAGTCGGCGAGACGGGCTGCAGCCGATCCCATGGACCAGTCGACCTCGGTGGCGCTCACGGGGATCCTTCCTTCTGGCGTCGCAGGGGATGAACGGCGCGTCTGGGGTTCAGGCTTCGCCAGTGGCCTTCTTGCGAGCGGCGATCATGCCCGCCCGCTTGGCCTTGCCCTCGGCGATCCGCCGGTCGGTGCCGGCGTCGAGGTGCTCCTTGAGTGCGGCCTCATAGGCCTCCTGATCCATCGTCACCTCTGGCCGCTCCTCAGGGACCGCGGGAGCGGGCGGCGCAGGAGCAGCCGCAGGGGGCGCTCCGGCGACTGCCGGCTCGGAAGTGGCTGCGGCGGCCGGCTCGGCGACGGCAGGCGCAGGGGCGGCGGCGGACTCCGCAGGCGCAGGCGCAGCGGCGGCGGGGACGGCGCCCGCTCCCACCGGGGCCAGGGCGGGCGCGGCCGCGGGCATGGCGGGTGGGGCGACGACGACCGGTGCAGCCTGCGACAGGTCGACGTTGCGACGAGGCAGCTCCCGCCCGAGCTGCACCCGATCGGCTCGCACGACCTTCAGGTTCTCCTCGTCCTTGGAGAATCGCGGCGCGTACCGCATGTACTTGATCGTCATGCGGATGATGATCAACAACCCGAGCGCACTGAGTGCGATGGCGAGCCAGTAGACCCAACCGCCGTCGTTCCGCTCGGACGCGACCGCCGGGTCGACGATGACCTGGGCGCTCGCCGCGCCCACCTGCACCATCAGCGTGACGACCGCGAACGCGAGCAAGGCGGACAGCTTCCGAGGCATGCGCATCGCGGCGGATACTAGCACCGGCGGGTCGGCGATCATGGTCGGTGCATCGGAGCCGGAGATGGGATTTGAACCCATGACCTACCACTTACGAGGCGGTTGCTCTGCCAGGCTGAGCTACTCCGGCGACGGTGCGGCAGTCTACCAACGGGGTGTAGGCACCCTGGCAGACCCTGCGGTGGCCGCCCGTCGGATGCACCAGCCCTCACCCTGGTCGCAAGGGGCCTCGACCCGGCATGATGCGCTGATGAGCGCCGAGGCCCAACCCCAGATCTCCGGTCCTATCGATCGCGTCATGGTCGGCACCGACCGTTCCCAAACCGCGGAGCGCGCCGTTCGATGGGCGGCGACGTTCGCCGAGGCGTTCGGCGCGGAGCTGCACATCGTGCAGGTCGTCATCCCCTCGAGTCCGGCCGACACGGAGCACGGCGCGGCTGAGGCGACCAGGGCTCGTGCGGCGGCCGACGACCTGCAGACCTACGCACGGTCGGTCGCGGGCGACCGTGCACACGGACACGTCGTGATCCACGACGACCCGGCGATGGCGATCGTCGAGGCGACCGAAGATCAAGCGATCGACGTGCTCGTCGTCGGCAACGCAGGCATGGCGGGGCGCAAGGAGTTCCTGCTCGGCAACGTGCCGAACCGGATCAGCCACAACGCCCGGTGCACCGTGATCATCGTGAACACGGCTGGTGACGGCCAGGTCGTCGCGAACACTCCGCGCGCGACCTCGACGCGGGTGCGCGCCAGCGCCGCCGAGGAGCAGGAGTTCCAGCCGCGGCTGACCGCCCGCGGGGGACACATCGCTGCGGTGTTCGCCAAGCACGGGCTGAAGGAGGCCTTCGGCCGCCCGGACGAGGAAGGCGCCGTCGGCCGGCGACGGCAGGGCAAACGTCTTCGCGCGGCGCTCGAGGAGCTCGGCCCGACGTTCGCGAAGCTCGGCCAGATCCTCTCGACGCGACCCGACCTGCTTCCACCGGAGTACATCGAGGAGCTCGCCACCCTGCAGGACAACGTGCCGCCGCTCAGCGAAGAGCAGGTCGTGCGGGTGATGGAGCAGGAGCTCGGCGTGCCGTGGGAAGACGTGTTCGACCACATCGACGCTTCGCCGCTCGCGGCCGGCACGATCGCCCAAGTGCACCGCGCCACCCTCGCCACCGGTGACGCGGTCGTCGTGAAGGTGCAGCGCCCCGACGCGCGCGAGCAGATCGAGCAGGACCTCGCACTACTCGAAGTGTTCGCCGAGAAGATCGGCGATCGCCCCGGCCTTCGCCAGGTGATCGACATGCAAGCGGTCTTCGAGCACCTGTCGACGTCGCTGCATCGCGAGCTCGACTTCCGGCAGGAAGCCGGCAACATGGCGCGCATGCGCGTGATCGTCGAGCCGTACTCGCGTCTGCGGGTGCCCGAGGTGGTCGGTGACCTCTCGACCTCGCGCCTGCTCGTGATGCAGGACGTGCAGGGCGGGCCGATCTCGCTGGCGCCCGAAGGGGACGCGCGCACAGAGGCCGCGCGTCAGCTCCTCGAGAGCTTCTACAAGCAGATCATGGTCGACGGGTTCTTCCACGCCGACCCGCACCCCGGGAACCTCATGTGGCGCCCCGCCGACGACACGCTCTACCTGCTCGACCTCGGCATGGTCGGCGAGGTCGGCCCGGAGATGCGCGAGCACCTCATGCTGCTGCTGATGTCGTTCTGGCAGGAAGACGTGCCGTTCCTCACCGACGTCTCGCTCATGCTCGCCGGCGCGATGGACCGCACGGACCTCGACGTCGACGCGTTCGGTGGCGAGATCGGCGAGATGGTCGCGAAGTACCGCACGGCGTCGCTCTCCGACATCCAGCTCGGACCGATCCTGCAGGAGATGACCGAGATCTCGCTGCGGCACGAGGTGCCGTTGCCCGCGTCGTTGGCGCTGACGGGGAAGGCCCTCGCGCAGATGCAGCTCGCGACCGCCGAGCTCGACCCCGACCTCGACCCGTTCGACGTGGCCGGGTCGTTCCTCATGCGCGCCGTGATGAAAGACATGACGACGAAGATCGACCCGAAGGCGCTCTTCTATCAAGCACAACGGTTCAAGGTGCGCTTCCACCGGGTCGTGGAAGCGGTCGAGCGGTTGATCGGCGCACGGCCCGGGCAGAAGCTCGAGGTGAACTTCCGGGCGGCGACGCTCGAGACGACGATCCGCCGCGCGGGGCGCCGGTTGGCCCTCGCGCTCACGGCCGGTGCGGCGATCCTCGGCACGGCCCTCACCGCGATCAGCGAGCGGGTGCCCACGTGGCTGCCGGCGACGTTCGGCGCCGGCGCCGTGCTGCTGACGCTCGGCCTCGTGATCGACCTGGCACGCCGACAACGCGACTAGTCTCCTTCAGACTAGTCGCGTAGAGGCGCTCAGAGATCGGCGTCGACCTCGCCTCCCTTCGCGACGACCGTCGTGATCTCCTCGGTCGATGCGGGGGCGGCGGTGCCCTTCTTCCGCACCGATCGCATCACGAACTTCTCGAGCACGAAGGCCATCACGGCGAACAGCACGCCGATCATCCAGCGTTCGAATCTGCGGAAGCCCGTTGGTCGAGCGGTGGCCCGAAGCGTCATGTGATGTCCTCGATCCTTTCGGGTGCTGTCGCCGCGATCGGAACCCGGCCCGTCACGGTCGTGCCCGAACCGGGCTGACTTGCAACCTCGAGATCGCCGTCGAGCGCGCCGAGCCGATCGGCGATGCCCTGCAACCCCGTGCCGTAGCCGGTCGCGCTCGTGTCGAATCCCGTGCCGTCGTCGGCGACCGTGAACGAGAGCGAACCGTTCGCACGGCTGAGGGTGACCGTGGCTCGCGACGCCTGAGCGTACTTGGCCGTGTTCTGCAACGCCTCGAGCGCCGAGAAGTAGACGGCCGCTTCGACCTCCTGCGGGAAGCGGTCGATGCCGTGCGCCTCGACCTCGACCGGCACCGTCGACTTGCGCGCCTGGGACGTGAGGGCAGCCTCCAATCCTTTGTCGGCGAGCAGCGGAGGGTAGATGCCGCGCGCGAGGTCGCGCAGATCCTCGAGCGCGTCGTGCGTCTCAGCCTCGATCTGCACGAGCATCTCCACGGCCCTGGCGGGGTCTCGCTCGGTGAGGGTGCGAGCGAGCCGTGCTTTCACCGCGAGCGCGACGAGCTGCTGCTGGGCGCCGTCGTGGATGTTGCGCTCCAGCTTGCGTCGCTCGACGTCCTGGGCGGCGACCAGGCGCTTCTGCGCGGCTCGGAGATCGTCGAGGCGCGCCCGAAGCGCCTCGGCGAGGCGGACGTTTCGCAGCACCAACCCAGCTTGGGCGGCGAGATCGGAGACCAGCTTCTCGTCGGCGGGAGAGAGCGGGTCACTCGGCGGCTTCCTCACCGACAAGACGCCCAGCAACTCGCCCGAGTATTCCACGGGGAACCCTCGGCCGGTCTCGGCGATCGAACGCAGCGAACCGTCGTCCTGTGGGATCGGCGTGCGCGGTTCCTCACCTGAAGGCCATGTCGCAACGTCGCGGAGCTCTTCTCCGACGGCGAGCCAGACATCGGCTCGCTCGGCGCTCACCCCTTCACCGAGCACACGGGCCATGCGCGGGAGCACATCCTCGTCGGCATACGCGCCGCCGACACGCTCCGAGAACTCGGAGAGCACCTCGTACGGCGTGGCCCGCTTGCCGTACACCAGCCGGTCGGCGACCCGCGCGAGACGCGTACGAACGAGTTGGAACGTCGCCGCGACGATGACCGCCGCGACCATCGTCAGCAAGGAGCTGTCTCGGCCCACCCAGGCGCCCACCCCGATCACGATCGCCAGGTAGACGAGCGTCGCGAAGACCGCGAGGGCCGCGTAGAGGACCGTCTTGCGCACGACGACATCGAGGTCATAAAGGTGGAACCGCAAGACGGCGATGCCGACCGATCCCGGGAACGCCATGAATCCGCCCCCGCCCACGAGCGCGCTGAGCGTCGGATCGTCGATGGAATCGCCGAGGACGCTCGCGAGGAAGGCAGCGAGGAATCCGAATGCAACCCACTTGATCTGTTGGCGTTCGATGCCGCCCGAGGTTCGGAACCGCACGAACATCGAAGCCACCGACGTCGCGAACGAGCCGAAATAGACGGTGGCGAACACGGGATCGGGGATCTTGAACCCGCCGATCGCGCTGATGTAGAGCGGGTTGGGAACCCGGGCGGCGTCGCTTGACCCCGTCAGCACCGGGTCTCCGAACAGCAGGCTCACGAACAGGACCGCCATCGAGAACCCGATGAACCACAGGAACGGCCTCCACCGCGGGGACGGCAAGTGGCCGTCGGGGAACAGGAGCGGCAACAGGAACACGACGGGGAAGATCCCGAGCAGCCAACCGGAACCGGACAAGAAGCCTGTGGTCTGGGCGAGTGCGCCGGTGGAGCCGCGGGATACGAGCCACGTCAACAGCTCGCCACCCGTGAACGAGACCGCGGTGGTGAACGCCGCATACAGGAGCAAGCCGCCGATCACGTTGCGAGGCTCACGGCTGACGATGAGAGCCCCGACTACGCCGAACATCGAGAACGCGGCGACGAACGGCAGTTGTTCGGCGATCGCTTCCTCATTGACGGCCACGAGGACCATGCCCGCGATGGCAACAACAAGGAAGCACGCGAAGACGAACCATGGCCAGCGTGCGACGGAACGCCTGTACTCGTCGTTGTCCGCCGTCGCGATCACGCCGACACGCCTTCCATCGACTGGACATCGACCGGAAGCACGCCGCTAACGACCGTTCCCAGGCCGGGCGCGGACTCGACGGTCACCTCCCCCTCGAGGGCGCCGAGCCGATCGGCGATCCCTTGGAGCCCCGAGCGTCGGCCGCTCGAGGCCGGGTCGAACCCATGGCCATCGTCCGTGACCGAGAACGTGAGCTGGTGGTCGGTGCGTCCGATCGATATGACGACGGCGGTTGCATCCGCATACTTCGCGGTGTTCTGAAGTGCCTCGAGCGTCGAGAAGTAGACGGCTGCCTCGATCTCCTGGGGGAACCGTCCGATGCCGTCGGCGTCGATCCGCACGGGCACGGTCGCCTTCCGGGCCTGCGACTCCAACGCCGCCGCGAGTCCCTTGTCGGCGAGGAGCGGCGGGTAGATGCCGCGGGCGAGGTCGCGCAGATCGTCGAGAGCCGTTCCGGTATCGGTTTGGATCTGGCCCAGCATCTCCTTAGCCTTCGTGGGGTCGCGATCGATCAGCTGCTCGGCGAGCCTCTGTCGGACCTGCAACGCGACCAATTGCTGTTGCGCACCGTCGTGGATGTTCCGCTCGAGCTTGCGGCGCTCCGCATCCTGGGCGGCCACCAGCCGCTTCTGGGCCGCCTGCAGCTCGACGAGGCGGGCCTTGAGGGCGGAGGTCAGACGTTCGTTTCGAAGCACGAGGCCAGCCTGGGCGGCCAGATCCCGAACAAGACTTTCCTTGGAAGGGTTCATGGGATCGTTCGGGGGCATCGCGACCGATAGCGCCCCGAGGATCTCGCCCTGGTGACGCACCTCAGTCGTGAAATCGTCGTCGTGCTCGAGCGCGTCGTCGGGCCATGCCGCGACCTCACGCATTCCGTCACCGACCTGGAGCCAGACGCGCGCCCGCTCGGCCCCGACGCCCTCGCCCAGGACGCGTGCTGTTCGACCCAGCACGTCGTCGGCCGAGTACGTTCCCGCGAGCTGATCGCCGAACGTCGACATCACTTCATACGGGGTCGCGCGCTTGCCGTAGACGACACGGTCGGCCAAGCGGCGGGCACGTGTCCGCACCGGCTGGAAGACGAGAGCCACGACAGCCGCCGCCAGGGCGGAGAGCACGGGGCTCTGCCTCGATCCGACGAGCGCGCCGACACCGACCACGAGCCCCACGTAGACGAGGGCGATGACTGCGGCCATGGCTGCGAAGACCAGCGTCTTGCGGATCACGACGTCGATGTCGTACAGGCGGTAGCGGAGCACGGCGACGCCGATCGCGATCGGGATCAACACGAAGCTCGTCGCAGCGAGGATCTGGATCCAAGAGTTCCACGCGTCGTTCCCGAAGGCCGGAACGAAGGCCAGCGCGAACAGGGTCGCGATCAACGCGGCCGCGTACGTGAGCCAACGGATCTGGTGGCGCACCACATCGTCGGTCGTCCGACGCGGGCGGAGCACGAGCGCGACCGCGCCACCCGCCACCAGCAGCGGCGCGGAGAACAAGAGGACACTGAAGGGAACGTCCAGCAGCGGCGTCAGCGCCTCGATGCCGATCGGGTTCTCGATGTCGGGGTAGCCCGAGTCGGCGAAGTCTCCCACAAAGAGCCAGATGCCGATCATGACGAGGATCAGCCCGACCCCGCACGTCCACGAGAACCACCGCCAACGCGGCGTCGGAAGGTGACCGTCGGGGAAGAGCAGCAGCAGGTAGCCGGATATGCCGATGAACGGCACCCAGCCCGGCCCGCCCAGCGCGAGGCAGAGCGGTCCGAACGGCAGGTCGTTATTCACCGCGTAGGCCCCGTAGGCGGTGAAGGGGCCGAAGACCGCTTGCGCGAGCCCCATCGACACCATCACCCACCCGAGCCCGTTGTCAGGCCGACGACTGAGGACGAAGAAGCCGACCGCCGGGAAGGTCAGGAGGAAGACGGTGAACAACGCTTCGCCGGGACGACCGGCCGTGACCTCCAAGACGAACGTGGCGACGGATCCGACGATCACGAACGCGGCCGCCCACCAGCGCAGCCGTCGGAGCCTTTGCTCGCTGAGGTTCATCGGTCAACCACCATCACGCGGAACACTTCCACCGGCTCCTCCCGGCCCTTCACGTGGCGCGTGCCGATCGACTCGCAGACGACGCCCTGCGCGGCCCCCACGGTGCTGGCGGTGGCGACGATCTCGCCGCCTTCGGCTTCCCCTTGCAGACGTGACGCGACGTTCACCGCGTCGCCCACGACCGTGTACTCGAGGCGGCCGCCACCACCGACCGTTCCGGCGATCACCTGGCCCGTGTTCACGCCGATGCCGACCCCCATCTCGGGGAGATCGACGACGTCCCACCCGTCGGCGTTCAGCTCCGACTGGCGAGCCTGCATCGCGATCGCGCACAGGAGCGCTCGCTCCGCATGATCTTCCAGCGGCTCGGGTGCGCCGAACACCGCCATCACCGCGTCGCCCTGGAACTTGTCGATCATGCCGCCGTGCGCGGCGACAACCTCCGCCATAGCCGACAGGTGTCGCCCGACGACGGACGCGACCTCGCGCGCCCCGAGCCGCTCGGCCATCGTCGAAAACCCGCGGATGTCGCTGAAGAGCACCGTGACCACGACCTCCTGCGGCTCGATCGCCGTATCGGGGTGCGAGGCGAGGCGGTCGGCGAGCTGCTGGGGCACGAAGCTCGCGAGGGTGTTCCGCGACGCGGTCTGCTCGACGACCGCGGAGTGCAGGCGCTTGAACTCGTCGACGAGACCGGAGCCGCCCCCGTCGCCCGCCATGCCACGGAACAGCTCGGTCACCCTGCGATCGACGGCTTCCTGCGTCGTGCCGAGCGCTGCGGCCATCTCCTCGTACCCAAGGCCCTTCGCCATCATGTCGAGCAGCTCACGGTCGCGTTCGGCGGCGTCGCTGCGGCCCGAGAGTCGCTCGGCGATCAAGGGATCGACCGTGCTCCCGCCCGCGTGCACCTCGCGGATCGCGCGCGCCAGCTCGTCGCCCTGAGCGATGCGGTCCTTCAACAGGTAGGCGAGCCCGCTGTGGCCACGACCGAGCAGGGCGAGCGCGTACTCCTCATCGTCGTGAGCGCTCAGCACCACGACGCCTGTGTCGGGGTGCTGCTCCCGGATCGAGTGAGCACAGTCGATGCCCTCGAGCTGGAAGCTCGGCGGCATCTTGATGTCGGTGACGACCACGTCGGGCACATGCTCGGCGGCCGCAGCGAGCAGGGTGGGGGCATCCTCGGCGACCCCGACGACTGTGATGTCGTCGTAGGAGTCGAGCAGCGCTCGCACCCCTTCGCGCACGAGCACGTTGTCTTCGCCGAGCACGACCGTGATGCTCACGCCGTTCGCCTTCCTTCGGCTGGGGGGTGCACGTGTACCATCCGCGCATGCTGCGCGTCGTGTTCGCGGAGGACAACTATCTGGTTCGCGAAGGCACGGTCGCGCTGCTCTCGAGCGTCGACGACGTGGAGGTCGTCGGCACGGCCGAAGCGTACGACGAGCTGCTGGCGGCGGTCGAGACCCAATCCCCCGACGCGGTGCTCACCGACATCCGCATGCCGCCGACGGGTACCGACGAAGGGATCCGTGCAGCCAAGGCGATCAGGGCCGAGCACCCGGACGTCGGAGTGGTGGTGCTCTCCCAGTTCGCTGACGAGGAGTATGCCTACGAGCTTCTGAAAGACGGCGCGGAGGGACTCGGCTATCTGTTGAAGGAGCGCGTCGCCGACGTTGACGAGGTCGTGCGCGCGCTGAACGAGGTCGCGCGAGGGGGCAGCGTGCTCGACCCGAAGGTCGTGGAAGCGCTCGTCGCGGCGAAGGACCGCATGGCGCACTCCCCGCTCGCGACGCTCACCGACCGCGAGCGGGAGGTCCTCGGTCACATGGCCCAGGGGGAGAACAATGCCGCGATCGCGGCCTCGCTGTTCCTCACCGAGCGGGCCGTCGAGAAGCACATCAACTCGCTTTTCCACAAGCTCGACCTGACCGAGGAGCCCGCCGTGCACCGCCGGGTGATGGCCGTGCTCGCCTTCCTGCGGGAGACCGACCAGGCGTAGGCCGGGGGCGAGCCCCGGCCCACGATGCGTCACTGCGCCCTCCGCGTGTCGACGATGAACACGCTGCAAGGCGAGTGACGAAGTACGAGGTTCGGCACGCTGTCCTTCACGCGCCACCACGATCCTCGAGTGCCACGGTTGCCGAGCACGATCGTCTCTGCGTTGACCTCAGCCGCGACCTCGCAGATGCGGTCAGCCGGCTCGCCGCTCTCGATGCGCGTGGTCATCGTCACCTGTGGGAAGCGGCGCGCGAGCCCCGCGAGATAGCGGTCTGGGTCCGGCGCGCGATCGGGATCGACGGCCGCGCGCACGTCGCCATCGGGGCGAACGAGCAGCACGAGCAGCTCTGCCCCTCGGTCACGGGCAAGGCGAGCGGCATCGTCGACGGCCAGGTCGGCAGCGGAGCTGGAATCGGTTCCCACGACGATCGTGGTCATGATGTGCCTCCTTCTTGATTCCAGACCTCACGGTAGGGCGCGATACGCGATGCGCACGACCAGGCGAGCATGCGGAAACTCCAGGGGTGCCAGCACCCGGCAACAGGTGAGGTTCCGCCCCGCGAACGGGAGGGCCGGCCTCCTTCCCGAGCCGGCTCTCGCGGGAGGAAGATGCGGGTATGCAGGTCGAGGCTTCCGGCGACGGCACGACGACCACGGCGCGTCGGCGGTCCATCGCAGCGTGGACGGTCGCGGCGGCCAGCATCGCGCTGATGTCGATGTCGTTCGTGATCAAGGTCGCTTTCGACGCGGTCTTCAGCGCCGACGACACAGCGCTCATCGTGCCGGGTCTGTTGGGCGGCGCCGCCTTCGCAGTGATCGGCGCGCTGATCGCGTCGCGCACCGGAAATGTCGTGGGCTGGGTGTTCCTCGGCATCGCTGCGTCGTTCGCGATCGCGCTTCCGCCCCAGAACTGGGTCGACGCCGCCTTGAACGAGCAGCGAGCTCTGCCGTTCCTCGGTGTGGCGAACCGGCTGAGCCAGTGGCCGTTCTTCGCGTGTCTGGGGTTGCTGCCCGCGATCTTCTTCCTCTACCCGACCGGCGCACTACCATCGGAGCGATGGCGCATGCCTTGGCGCGTCTACCTATCAGCGCTCGTGGTAACCGTCGTGGGCTTCGCCGTGCTGCCCTTCCGATGGCGCGAGATCGAGGGCGTTGTCGTGACGAACCCCGTCGGCGTGCAGCCGCTCGAGTCGATACTGGGGGTGCTGCTCGCATCGGCCGGCGTGCTGCTCGTCGTGAGCGCCTTCGTCGCCCTGGCATCGTTGATCGTGCGCGCGCGCGGCGCCGCATCGGACGAGCGGCAGCAGATCCGTTGGCTCGGTACCGTCGGACGGGTCGGTGGCCTGCTCTTCCTGCTGACCTTCCTCGTTGGGGCGATGAGCGGCAACCGCGGGACCGGGCTCCTCCTGGCAGCGGCGAACGTGCTCCTGGTGCTCCTCGTCATCACGGTCGTCGTGGGCATCCCGGCAGCGACCGCGGTGGCGATCTTCCGTTTTCGGCTCTACGACCTCGACCTGGTGATCAAGAAGACCGTGGTGTTCGCGGTCGTCGTCGCGCTGGTGGTCGCGATCGGCGGGGTCGTCGCCGTGCTCGTCGCGAGCGGCATCCTGCCTTCCCTGTACGACACGCCTCCGCTGTTCATGTTCCTCGGTCTCGCCTACGGCTTGGCGGCGATCCCGCTCTACCGTCTCGCGAAGCGCATCGCCGATCGGGTCGTGTTCGGCGGTCGAGCGACGCCGTACGAAGTGCTGACGGAGTTCTCCGAGCGGGTCGGCGAGACCTTCGACGCGGACGATGTGCTTCCGCGCATGGCTGCCGTCCTCGGGGAGGCGACCGGCGCCGACAGGGCGACCGTGTGGCTGCAGGTGGGTGCAGAGCTCCGGCCGACGACGACGTGGCCTGTCGACGCCGATGAAGCCGGCGTGCCCGCCGACGCCGTCGACGTGCTCCACCGAGGGGAGAAGCTCGGAGCACTCTCGGTCTCGATGCCGCCGAACGACCCGATGAACTCGTCGAAGGAACGTCTGGTGCGCGATCTTGCATCGCAGGCCGGCCTGGTGCTGCGCAACGTGCGTCTCATCGAGGACCTGCGCGCGTCACGACAGCGGCTCGTTGCCGCGCAGGACGAGGAACGTCGCAAGCTCGAGCGCAACCTCCACGACGGCGCGCAGCAACAGCTCGTCGCGCTCGCCGTGCAACTCAAGCTCGCTCGCACGATGATCGACCACGAACCGGCCAAGGCCGGGAGCTTGCTCGAATCGCTGCAAGGTGCAGCGGGTGACGCGCTCGAGGAACTCCGAGACTTGGCTCGGGGCATCTATCCGCCCCTGCTCGCCGACAAAGGCCTTGCGGCTGCGCTCGAATCCGAGGCGAGCAGCGCCGACGTGCGCCTCGTGCGGTCGAACGGCCACCTGACCTTCACCGTGCACGACGACGGACGAGGCTTCGACCGCGACGCCATGTCGTTCGGCACGGGCCTGCAAGGCATGATCGACCGGTTGGATGCGGTCGGGGGCGACCTGCACGTGGTGAGCGCTCCCGGCGCCGGCACCACCGTGACGGGACAGGTTCCCGCTCGCGAGCGGCCCGCCGGTGAGGAGCGAACGCCATGAGCTTGCGCTCCGCACGGATCGTGTCGGTGGGCATCCTGGTGGCCTCTCTGCTTGCAGCAGCGGTCGCGATCCCGATCGGCATCGCCTCGCATCGGCGCTCCGACCCCGGACAGATCGTCGTCGTCGGAGATCCTTCGACGCCCGGCATGCAGCGGGCGCTCGACGAGCTGGAAGCCGCACGGGCAGCCGGCGACACGCTACAGCCGGGCTCGTTCAACCCGGCGTTCGCGGTGCTCATCGTGCTGCTGGTGCTCTGGATCGGCATCGGCGTAATCATCGTCTGGCGGCAACCGGGGAACTGGGCAGGATGGCTGTTCATCGTGACGGGCGCGCCCTTCCCGCTGCTCACGCTCGCTCAGGCGCTCGTGATCTACGACCTCAAGGCCGTGCGCGGCTCGGTGCCCCTGCTCGGGGCCTGGGCGGCCTTCGGTGATTTGGCCCTGTACCCCGTCGCCCTGATCCCCTTGCTGTTCCTGCTCTATCCGGACGGTCACCCACCGAGCCCTCGATGGCGGTGGGCGGTCAGAGGGCTCGTGGGCGGCACCGCGCTCGCCGTCGCCGGGTTCTCCGTGCGCCCCGGCCCCTACAACGCCTGGATCGATCTGGGGATCCTCTACGAGAACCCGCTCGGCATCGACGCCTTCTCGGGCATCTCACCCGCGATCATCACGATCGGCACCGTCGCCGCCCTCGTCTCGGCGATCTCGTCGGTGGTCGCCGTTCGACAGCGGTTCAAGCGCTCGACCGGCGAGGAGCGCCAGCGCATGCGGGTGCTGGCGTTCGTCGCGGCGATCGCCGGGGCGTCCTTCGTGCTTGCCTGGATCGTCGGACTCATCGGCGAGTTGCTCGGGGCCGAGGAGGATTCGTGGATCTTCGGGATCTTCCTCGCGTTCACGGCGTTCACGATCGTGGTCGGCATCCCACTCGCCTACCTCGTCGCGATCTTCCGCTATCGTCTCTACGACCTGGACCTCGTGATCCGCAAGACCGTGCAGTACGGCGTGGTGGTCGTCGCGTTCATGCTCCTCGGATTCGTCATCGTGGCGGCGGTGCCGGCCCTGGTGTTCGGTATCGGCGCGGGCGCGGGCGCGAACGTGTTTCCGACCCTGCTCTTCGGCGGCGTGCTGGCCGCGGTGTTCCTCTGGCTGCGACCTCGGGCCACCCGTCTCGCGAACCGCTTCGTGTACGGCCGGCGAGCGACCCCTTACGAGGTGCTCTCCGAGTTCAGCGAGCGGGTGGGCGAGACGTACTCGACCGACGACGTGTTGCCACGCATGGCGCAGCTCGTCGTGGAAGCCACCGGCGCGCGGCGCTCCGACGTGTGGCTCGCGGTCGGGTCACAGCTGCGGCCCGAGGCGTCGTGGCCGACCGACGCCGGCGAGCCCGCGAGACGGCGTCTCGTTGTCGGTGAGATGGAGCCGGTCGAGGGGGAACACGTCGCCGAGGTCCGGCACCAGGGCGAGCTGCTCGGTGCGATCACGCTCGAGCCGGCGCCCGACGATCCGATGAACCCCGCAAAGGAGCTGCTCGTGCGCGACCTCGCCGGACAGGCGGGCCTCGTGCTACGGAACGTCCGCCTCATCGAGGAACTTCGCGCTTCGAGACAGCGTCTCGTGGCCGCCCAGGATGCCGAACGTCGCAAGCTCGAGCGGAACATCCACGATGGCGTTCAGCAGCAGCTCGTGGCGCTCACTGTGCAGATGCGACTCGCCGAGCAGCTCGCTGAACGCGACCCGCAGAAGACACGCGAGATGCTCGCCGGGCTCCAGGGCCAGACGAACGCCGCGCTCGATGACCTGCGCGACCTGGCTCGCGGGATCTATCCGCCGCTGCTCGCCGACAAGGGACTCGGCGCCGCGCTTGCCGCCCAGGCTCGCAAGGCAGCGGTGCCGACCACGGTCGAGGCGGCGGATCTCGGTCGGTACCCCCAGGACGTCGAGGCGGCCGTGTACTTCACCTGCCTCGAGGCGCTCAACAACACCGCCAAGTACGCAGAGGCGTCACGCGCGACGATCAGACTCGCGCAACGTAACGGCGCACTGGAGTTCACGGTCAGCGACGACGGCCGAGGCTTCGATCAGACGCAGACGACACACGGCACCGGCCTGCAGGGCATCGCCGATCGCCTCGATGCGATCGGTGGCTCCATCCGGGTCGAGAGTACCCCGGGGGCAGGCACGACGCTGCTGGGCGTCATCACCACGGAGGAGACCGCATGAATCAGGCTCGCGTTGTGCATTGGCCATGGTTCGTGTGGGGGGTCATGCTGTGCTTTCTCGCGGCTGCCCTCGCTCTGTCGATCGTGAACGACACCTTCGAAGCGTTCGTCGTCATCGCGATCATGATGACGATCGGCTACGGCACGATCGGCGCCCTCGTCGCCTCGCGCGTGCCCGGCAATCCCATCGGCTGGCTCATGCTGACGATCGGGTCGGGGTTCGCGCTCGTGGGCCTGTCCGATGAGGTCTTGACGTATACGGTCATCACCAACCCTGGCGTGATGCCGGGACAGGCGGTAGCGGCCTGGGTGACGAACTGGGTCTTCGTCGTCACCCTGGCGCCGATCCCGCTGATCTTGTTGCTGTTCCCAACGGGCCAAGTCATCTCCCCCCGATGGCGCTGGGTGGTGCGAGCCATCGTCGCCTCGGCCGTCCTCCTCATCGTGAGCGGCATCGTGCGCTCCGGCAACGTCGAGACCGACAGCGAGATCGACATCGCGGTCGCCAATCCGACCGGGGTCGAAGCTCTCGGGCCCGTGGTCGACTTCGTCGATACCGTGGGCTTTGCCTTGCTCCTCCCTGGGGCCCTCGCATCGGTGGCAGCGGTCGTCGTTCGCTATCGGCGATCGGCAGATGAGGACCGTCGTCAGATCCGAGGGCTCACCTACGTGGTGGGTGGGGCGGTGCTCCTGTTCCTTGCCGTGCTCGTGAGCTCGGGCGTTGACTGGCTCAACTATCTCCTCTTCATCGCTTTCTTCGCGTCGTTCGGTGTCGGCATCCCTGTGGCGATCGGCTATTCGATCCTTCGTCTTCGGCTCTACGACATCGATCTCGTCGTCAAGAAGACGGTCACGTACAGCCTCGTCGCCGTGGCGCTCACCGGGATGTACCTGGCGTTCGTGACGGTCGCGACGTTGGTGAACTTCTCACGCCTGTTCTTCGCGATCATGCTGCTGGTGCTCACCTTCAGGCCGGTGCGCCGGACCGCACGCTCGATCGCCGACCGATTGATCTACGGGCGGCGCGCGACACCCTACGAGGTCTTGAGCGAGTTCTCCGAGCGCATGTCCGAGACGTACTCGACCGACGACGTCTTGCCTCGCATGGCCCAGGTGCTGCAGGGCGCGACCGGTGCGAAGAGAGCCGACGTCTGGCTCCGAGTCGGACGTCAGCTCCGAGCGAGCGCCTCATCGCCGAGCGGCGAGCCGCCCCATGCTCCGGTGGCGGCCCCTGATGACTCCTTGCCCGCCTTGCCGGGCAGCTTCGCGGCCGAGGTGCGCCATCAAGGGACACTGCTGGGCGCGCTCAGCGTCGAGATGCCGTCGAACGATCCGCTGGACCCGTCGAGGGAACGTCTGATGCGCGACCTGGCTGCCCAGGCCGGACCGGTCCTGCGGAACGTGCGCCTGATCGAGGAACTTCGAGCATCTCGGCAACGCCTGGTGGCCGCTCAGGACGACGAGCGCCGCAAGATCGAGCGGAACATCCATGACGGGGCACAGCAGCAGCTCGTGGCGCTCGGCGTGAAGCTGCGGCTTGCCGACACGCTGGTCGATCGCGACGTTCCGAAGGCTCACGAGATGATCACGCAGCTGCAGACCGAGACGCAGGCCGCGATCGACGACCTGCGCGACCTGGCTCGCGGCATCTACCCACCGCTATTGGCCGACCAGGGCCTCAGCTCGGCCCTCGAAGCGCAGGCGAGGAAGTCGGTCGTGCCCGTGGACGTTGTGTCCAATGGCGTCGGACGGTTCAAGCAGGACATCGAAGCGGCCGTCTACTTCTCGTGCCTCGAGGCGCTGCAGAACATCGCGAAGTACGCCGGCGCGTCGCGAGCCACGATCTCGCTGACGCAGCGCAACGGCTCGCTCGAGTTCTCGGTGATCGACGACGGGGCGGGGTTCGACCCGGCCGCGGTCGAGCGGGGAACGGGTCTGCAGGGCATGGCCGACCGTATCGATGCGATCGGTGGTTCGTTCACGATCGAGAGCGAGCTCGGCAGCGGTACGGTGGTCCGCGGCGCCGTTCCGGTAGTCTGATTCAGACTACCGGGTCGGTGGCCGAGCCGCTGCTCGCGGCGGCCCATGCGCCCTCGAGGCGGTCAGGGCCGAACACCGCCTTCGGGATGTAAGCCGCAGCGCCGCACTCGGCTGCGCGAGGCGCGTACTCCTCTTCTTCGTAGGTCGAGAGCAACAGCACGACGACCGCGCCTTCGCCGGCCGCCAGGATCTGGCGGGTCGCGTCGAGACCGTTGATGCCCGGAAGGTTCACGTCCATCAGCACCAGGTCGGGTTTGAGGTCGGCGGCCATCGTCACGGAATCCTCGCCGGTCTCGGCCTCGCCGACCACGTCGAAGCCGTCGGTGGCGTCGACGACCATGCGGGCCGCCATGCGGAACGGCGCCTGGTCATCGACGATGAGAACTCGAACGGTCATGTGGTCATGCGCCTCCACAGAAAAGCGTCCCACCGTGACATGCCGTTGCCAGTGATGCCAGCACCACTATCGGTCGGAGGTCCCCACGGGGGCGATCGGTGCTCCGGGTCCACCGAGGTGTTACCGTTCGGCGCACCTGGACCGACGAGCGAGGGGACCATGGTGAAGCCAGGCAAACGCATCGCCGTGGCGATCGCGTGCGGCGCGACGCTCGCGGCCGGGCTGATCACGCCGGCACCGGGTGCCGCGGGCGATCGGGCGCAACGAGCGACAACGAGTTTCGGGCCGCGCGGCTCCCTCCTTCGCGAGCTCGGATCGCAGGCGATCGTGCAGATGGACCGCTCGTTCGGCACCGTGCGCATGGTGGCGCGTCTTGACGGACTGCTGACCGGGCCGTCGGCCGAACCCCCACGCCGGATCGCGCTCTCCTACGTGCGTGGCCACCTCGACGCGCTCGGCCTGACCGCGGATGATCTCGAGACCCTCGCCTTCCGCCAGGACTATGTCGATGTACTCGGTACCCACCATCTGTCGTGGACCCAACGGGTGGCCGGGCTCGACGCGTTCCAGGTTGGACTCGAGGCAGCCATCACGGCCGATGGCTCGCTCGCCGCTCTCTTCGGCCCGGTCGCACCGGGGCTCACGGCGCCGTCGGGCCGGTTCACGATCGCTCGTGACGACGCGCTCGCCGCGGCTCGAAGAGCGGCCGGCGCGCCGGCGCGCGTCAACCATACGGGTATCGATTCCGCGGAGCGCATCGTCTTCCCGCTCCCCGGCGGCGGCCAGCGCCTCGCGTGGAAGACCAGGGTGTTCGCCTCGCCGGAGAGGGTCGACCTCACCGTGGTCGACGGACGGAGCGGGCGCGTGCTCTGGCGCCGGAACACCATCGTCGGCGCCGACCAGACCGGCTCGGGCCTCGCCTGGCCGTACTACCCGAGCCAGACGATCCCCAACGGAGGAGGCGTACAGACCCCCGTGACCTTCCCGGTCGCCGACGCGACGGCGCTGTCGGGCAACTTCGCGCATGTGTTCACCGACTTCCACGGCACGTTCAGCGACGACCCGCCTCCCCAGAACGAGGTCGCGGCGGTCGACGCCGGCGCGCTGTCGTGGGTCTCGCCGGCGGTGCTCGAGGACGCTCGCCCGAAGCAGAACTGCACGCCGGACTGGAACTGCACGTGGGATTCGAAGATGCCGTACAGCTGGCTCGACAACCGGATAGCGAGCACCGCGAACACGTACTGGCTGCTCAACAACTTCCACGATCATCTCGAGTCGAACCCCATCGGGTTCACCGAGGCGGCGGGGAACTTCCAGCTCGTGAATGACGACGGCCAGGGTGGGCTCGACGGCGACCCGGTGCTCGCCGCGGCGATGCTGGGCGCCGATGGAGAGAACGGGTTCCCCGACTTCGTCAACAACGCCTTCATCGCCCCAACGCCCGACGGGCAGTCTCCCTACATCGGGCTCTTCCTCTTCCGCAAGGAGGATTACGGGCCGAGGTATCCGTTCGGTCCGGGCTTCCCGTCGAGCGATGCCGGTGTCGATGCCATGATCGTCTACCACGAGTACACGCACGGGCTGTCGCATCGTCTCGTCACGACACCCGACGGCGAGCCGGCGTTGTGGAGCTGGCAAGCAGCCTCCATGGGTGAGGCGTGGAGCGACTGGTATGCGCTGGACCTGCTCGACGCCGAAGGGTACGCAGGCGACGGTCCGGGGGTCGACCTTCCGGTCGGCGAGTACATCACCGGGGGCGACGGCATCCGGTTCCAGTACGCGGACTGCCGGGTCGACAGCGACGCAGCTGACTGTCCGGAGCCGCGCCCGGCGGTCGAGGGGGTCGGTCCCGGAGGCTTCACCTACGGCGACCTCGGATCGATCGCGGGCTACGGCGAGGTGCATGCCGATGGGGAGATCTGGCTGCAGACCCTGTGGGAGCTGCGCGACACCCTGGGGAGCGCGCCCACGCAACAGCTCGTCACGAGAGCCATGGAGCTGTCGCCGCCCAACCCTTCGTTCCTCGACATGCGGAACGCGATCCTCGTGGCGGACACGATCGTGTCGGGCGGTGCGAACCGCGACGACATCTGGAACGTGTTCGCCGGGCGCGGCATGGGGTTCTTCGCCGAGACGACCGACCGCAACCGGATCACCGAAGACTTCTCGCTCCCCGTCGTCTGCCCGGGCGTCGGCTGCGGGCGCTTGCAGGGGACGATCATCGACGCCGACACCGGCGACCCGGTCGAAGGCGCCGTCGTCTCGATCTCGGGAGCGGCGACGGGCATCCCGGTCGAGCTGAGCGCGACCACCGCGGCCGACGGCACGTACACGATCGACGACGTGCCGAATCATCGGTACCCCCACGTCTTCGTCTCAGCACGCGGATACCTACCGCACGCGACGCGAGACGTACGGATCTCCGGGACCTCCGTGCTCGACTTCGAGGCCGTGCGCAACTGGGTCCAGCCAGACGGAGGAGCGACGATCACCCGGGTGGTGAGCGGGGGCAACGTGGACGACCTCTGCCCGATCGAACTCGCGCTCGATGGCGACCAGAGGACGTCGTGGCAGACGAAGAAGCAGGTCGACGATCAGCCGGCATCGGTCACCCTGCGGCTGCCGCAGGCGGTCGACCTCGACAGCATCGCGATCGACCCGACCCCGTGCTTGCCGCACCGTACCTACGCCTTGCGCGAGTTCACCTTGTTCACCCGCCAGGGCGGCGGCGAGTGGTTCAAGGCCATCGTCAACGATGGGTCGTTGCCACGACACCGGCTCGTGCGCTTCGACCTCGGCAGAGGAAGGCGCAACGTCACCCAGGTTCGGCTGGTGCTGCGGAGCAGCGAGCCGGGAGCACCGAGCGAGGTCGGGATCGCCGAGTTCCAGGTTCGCGGCACTCCCGCCTGAGCGACCACACCCCATGAGCTCTCGCCCCACACACGTTCCCGCACTCGATGGATTGCGCGCGGTCGCCGTCGCGCTCGTCGTGCTGTTCCATCTGCGGGTGCCCGGGTTCGAGGCCGGCTTCCTCGGGGTCGACATCTCTTCTTCGTGCTGTCGGGGTTCTTGATCACCTCGCTCGTGCTCGACGAGATCGATCGCACAGGAAGGATCTCTCTGTCGGCCTTCTGGGCGCGCCGCATCCGGCGGCTCGTTCCGGCACTCGTCGTGTTCCTGGTGATCGTCGCCGCCGTCACGTGGCTGACCGCGAGCCTGACGGAACGAGACTCGATGCGCGGCGACCTGCTCGCTACGACCGCCTACGTCGCGAACTGGCGGTTCATCGAGACCAGCAGCTACTTCAACTCGACCGGCATCGAGTCGCCGCTCGAGCACACATGGTCGCTCGCGATCGAGGAGCAGTTCTACCTCGCCTGGCCACTGGCGCTAGTCGCGCTCGGCGCTTTGGGAGGGTGGCGCCGGCCGCGTCTCGCGATCGGCGTGCTCGCGGGCGTCGGAACACTGGCCTCGGCGATCACGCTCGCGATCTTATGGGAGCCCTCGGCGGTCGAGCGCGCCTACATGGGAACCGATGCGCGCGTGTTCGAGCCGCTGTTGGGAGCGTTGGGCGCGGTCGTCGTCGCCTCCCCTCGGCTGAGGGGCGCCCTCGAGCGGCGGCGGAACGGCCCCGTCTTGACGGGCGGTCTGGCGAGCGTCGGCATGACAGGGCTCATCGCCGCCCTGTGGCTGATCCGTCCCGAGGGCTCGATCTACTACAGAGGCGGTGCCGTGTTCGTCAGCGTCATGACGCTTGCTGTGGTCGCCGCGTTGTGGCGGGGCGATGCAGGGCCCCTGAGCGCCGGACTCTCATGGGCGCCGCTCGCGTGGATCGGCACGATCTCCTACGGCATCTACCTGTGGCACTGGCCGGTCATCCTATGGCTCGGTGTTCGAGCGCCGGCGCCCTCGTTCCCGGTGCTCAAAGCCCTCGCCGCCGTCGTGCTCACGATCGGCTCGGCGGCGATCTCGTTCACGCTCGTCGAGCAGCCGCTCCGCCGAAGGCGGGTCGGCGCACGGCATGCGAGCGGCGTCCGATCCCGGCGCGCATGGGTGCTCGCCGCGGCGCCGGCTTCGCTCGTGATCGTCGCCGGCATCTCGATGGCCGCGACGATCGTGCCTGCGCCTGCCGCGGGCGAGCCGGTGGTGATGCTCGTCGGCGACTCCGTTCCGAAGCACCTCGAGTTACAGCTCGAGGAGCAGGCGGCTCGACGCGGCTGGCGGGTCGTCTCCGCCGCACACGGAAGCTGCCCGGTGACCGGCGAGACCGTGACCTACCTCGACGGGGTGCCGGTCCGCGAGGCTGAAGAGTGCGGCGACGGCCTGCTCGACGAGCAAGGTTCGCTGATCGGCACGACGGACCCCGATCTCGTGCTCTGGTGGGATCGTTGGTCGGTCTCTTCTTTCATCACGAGCGACGGCCGGCTCGCCGTGTCAGGGTCACCTCGATTCTGGCGGGAACGCCGAGAGGCGCTGCACCTCGCGGTCACGAGGCTCGCCGCCGAAGGCGCGAAGGTCGTGTTCGTCGCGACCGAGCCACCCGGTTCGAGCATCGACACCCGATGCACCGACGAGCGCTGCAACGAATGGGTTCGGTTCCAGGTGACGAACTACGACGACGTCACCGCCCGCTGGAACACGATGCTGCGAACGTACGCCGAACGACATGCGCGCCGGGCCTCGTTCGTCACCATCACCGACGTGGTGTGCGCTCGCGACGTCGCTCCGTGCGAGGACTCACTCGCCGGGGTGCCTGCCCGCCCCGACGGCACGCACTACGAGGGCGCCGGCGCAGACCTTGCCGCCCGAACGCTCGTGGGGTTCCTCGCCACCGAGATGGGCGCGACCCCCGGGCGCTAGGCCGCCGTATCGTTCGCGCGTTCCTTGCCGAGATCTACGCAGCTACCTCAGCAACACAGAGGAAGGCACGCTCGAGCACCAGCCGGGTGTTGAGGTTCAGATCCTCGGCGAGCTCTGAACGCGCAGCTTCGAGGCCCCCGAGTCCGCGAGCCGCGCTCACGACCGAGAAATCCAGCCCGGGTGCGATGTCGGGGTTCAAGAGCTCGTCGCGAGGAGCTCCGACGCTCGACGCGATGCGATCGCGTAACAGTGCCGAAGCGCCGAGCAGCACCCAGTCGACGTAGTCGCGCTCGGCCCGGCGTTCCTTGCGCTTGAAACGGATCTCGATACGCCGGATCGCGCCTCGATACATCTCCTCGGGACGTCCCTTCTCGTCGAGGAACGGCGCGCGCTCCTCGTCGAGCTCCGACTTCATGGCCTTCTTGTAGTCGGTGGCAGAGACGAGCACGGCATCGGCTGCGGCGAGCGCGCCGGTCGGCCCTCGCGCCGCCAGGTCGAGCGCCTCGATGGCCGCATCCCTGAACGCGAGTCCGTCGTCGCTCGTGGCGAGCCTGCGAGCGCGCCCCAAGTTGCCACCGGTCAAGCGGGCGGCAAGCCGCGCTCTCGTGGGCTCGACCCCCTCTGCGGTAAGCGCCTCGACCACGAATGACTCCGACAGGGCGGTGAATGTGACCATGTGGCATCGCGAGCGCACGGTGTCGGGAAGCTCGTGCGCGCGCGCCGACATCAGCAGGAAGACGGCATCGGCCGGCGGCTCCTCGAGCACCTTGAGCAGGGTGTCGGCAGCGGCCGGCGAGAGCCGATCGGCTTCGCGGATCACGAAGACCTTGCGCCCCGGCTCGGGCGCGGTGCGCGACGCGGGGTGACAGACCTCGTCGCGCACGGTGTCGACGTGGATGTCGCGCCCCTCGGGCTCGACCAGGAACTCGTTGGCGTGCTGATCCTTGAGCGCGAGACGGCAGTTGCGACACTCGCCGCACCCTCCGTGTGAACAGAGCAGCGCGGCCGCGAAAGCGCGAGCGGCGAGCGACTTTCCGCTTCCCTCGGGCCCGGCGAACACGTACGCGTGATGCGGATGGTTGGCCGCACCCTGCAGGAACGCCATCGCATGCTCCTGCCCGGGTACACGTTCGAGCACGGATCCCGTCATGCAAGGGAGTGTAGCGCCGTGGTGGGATCCTCCAGCTGAGTAGTCTGCGCCCAATTAGGATTCACCTTGCGGGCAAGTTGGGAGGGTCAGACCGCCATTGGTGGAGGAATACTGGCGTCGCTGCTTCTCTCAGTCGAACTGGAACGAGGAGATGATCTCCGCGCATCCCTGTCCGACCTGCCCAGGCCCATCGAGGGTCCAAAGGCACACGACCTCATAGATGTCGGGCTTTCCCCCGATCGCGCCTGAGCCATCCGCACCTCGCATGATGAGCCCATCGGCACCCCCGTCGATCCCGAACGCGCTCGCCTCCTCGGGATCCAGGGTGACCGTTCCGCCGATACCAGGGATGCCGCCCAGCTCGTCTCCTTGGAACTCGACGATCGAGGTGAGGTCCGACCGCCTGCGTGCTTCCAGCTCCTGCCGGAGTGCCTGCTCGAGTGACTGGCCCTTAGGAGGAAACTTGAAGGTCGAGGGGCACCTTGATACAGACACGTACCCCTCTCCCGTGATAGTTGCGCTCACAGCCCAGAACCCACCACCACAGCCACGAGCGACGTTGGCCCCTTCGGCGAGGACCGCGAGATCCCAGGTCGGAGGGTACTGGAAGGAGAAGCCGTCCATTGAGAACTCCGCGGCCACCGGAACAGAGGGTGTCAACGCCGGTCGAAACCTGAGCGGTTTCCGCCGGTCGAAAACTGAGCA
>JBBEAY010000018.1:0-6940 GCA_040882605.1 Actinomycetota bacterium | reverse complement strand
CCGACCCCGACAAGCGGCTCGTGCCGTTCGGGCCCAACGGCGAGGGCGAGGTCACCGTCACATCGCACGGTGACGAGCTGACCGAGGCCCGCGCGATCGCCGACCGCGTCGTGTCGCTGCACGAGGGCGCTCAAGCAGCCGAAGGCGTGGCGCCAACTGGAGAAGGCTCACCTTGGTCCGAGATAGTCGTGCTATGTCGCACCTCGAGGCTGTTCTTCTTGCTGCAGCAGACGTTCGCCGAACGCGAGATCCCCGCAGAGATCGTGGGGCTCGCCGGCCTGCTGCGCACACCCGAGGTCGTCGAAGTCATGGCGTACGCGCGGGCGGCCAACGACGCGATGGCGAGCGTGGCCCTCGCCCGCATCCTCATGGGCCCCCGCTACCGCGTCGGGTTCAAGGAGCTCGCGCTCGTGGCCTCATGGGCCAAGGGCAAGAACTACGCCTGGCGTGAGGATGGCGGCGACGACGAGGAGACGCCGTTCTTGTTCGCCGAGGCCCTCGAACATCTCGGCGAGGTCGAGGGGCTTTCCGACGAGGGCCGCAGCCGACTCGAAGAGTTCCGCGCCGAGCTCGCAGCGTTGCGCGTCGAGGCGCGCCGACCGGTGCCCGAGTTCCTCGGCGAGGTGATCCGGCGCATCGGCATCGTCGACGAGCTTGAGGCCGACGCCGATCGAGCGACCGCCGCGCAGCGCTCGCGCAACCTCGCCGCCTTCCTCGATCAGGTGCACGCGTTCGAACCGGTCGAAGGCGAGCTCACCCTGCGGGCGTTCCTCGACTACATCGACTCGGTCGAAGCCCTCGACAAGGAAGAGTGGGCGCCGGTGCAGCCGAGCGACGCCGACTCGGTGAAGGTCATGACGATCCACCAGGCCAAGGGGCTCGAGTTCGATCACGTCTTCGTGCCCGGGGTCGCGGCGGGCCTGATGCCGTCGAAGCGCATCCAGCAGAATCCGGCCGAGCGTGGCTACTCGCTCGACTTCGAGCTGCGCGGCGACGCGGTCATCCTTCCGGCATTCGACGGCGTGCTCTCGCACTTCAAGCGCGACCTGCAGGCCCAGGAAGTCATCGAGGAACGCCGCACGATGTACGTCGCGCTCACCCGCGCGCGCAGGTCGCTGCACGTGAGCGCCTCGAATTGGTACGGCGAGAACGTGAAGGCCAAGGGCCCGAGCGAGTTCTTCGCCGAGCTCGCCGAGTGGGGAACGTCGAGCGGGGAGGCTGCCGTGACGATCGAGGCGGGCGAGGTTCGCCGCGAAGACGGCGACGGGGCCGCGGAGCAGAACCCGATGCTCGGATACCGCGAGTCGCTCGTGCGCGACTGGCCCGGGCCTGCTCGCCCCGATGACGCCAGCGATCAGTTCCCCGACGGTTGGCGTCGCACGGCCGTGGCCGCGATCGAGGCCGGTGCCGTCCAGACCACGCTCGTCGAGGCGCTCGGGCCCGATGAACGCGCGACGTTCGAACACCTCGCCGCCGACCGGCGCCAGCTCGCCGCGCATCTACGCGATCGCGAGGCGGTCGAGGGCGGCCCCAGCGTCGAACGCACGCCGAGCGCGGTCGGCGCGAGCGACCTGATCACCTACACGCAATGCCCGAAGCGGTTCTACTGGTCGCGCGTGCGTCCGTTGCCGCGGTTCAGCGGGCCGGCGGCGCGCATCGGCACCGAGGTGCACGCTTGGATCGAACGCCGAGCCCGCGGCCAGGGCCAGCTCCTCGAGATCGGCGACCGCCCGGACCTCACCGACGAGGAGCTCGCGGGTGACCCGGGCCGCGTCGAGCGACTCCGCGACTCGTTCCTGGCGAGCCGGTTCGCCTCAGCGGCGCCGCTCTACGCCGAGCGCGCTTTCCTGCTTCGGCTCGGCGAGTTCTCGGTGGGGGGGCGCATCGACGCGATCTTCGGCGATGCCGATGGCCCCTGGGAGATCGTCGACTGGAAGACGGGCCGCCGTCCGGCCTCAGACGACCCCACCCTCGGACTGCAGCTCGACGTGTACGGTCTGGCAGCGGTCGAGATCTGGGGCAAGACCCCGGCCGACCTGACGCTCACCTACCTGTATCTCGCGAGTGGCGAGGAAGTCTCCAAGCCCATGGACGACCCCGCCGCCGTGCGTTCACGCGTGGAAGCCTCACTCACCGCGATCGGCGAAGGAGAGTTCGACCCGACGCCCGGTCAGTGGTGCACGCACTGCGACTTCCGCTCGTTCTGCGACGCAGGGCAGGCATGGCTCGCCTCGAACGAGCAGTAGGAGGCTTTGCGAGAGGGGACTGCCCGAGCCTCCCAAGCGCGATCCTCCGACGGATGTCTCGTCCTGACACAGACTACTCGGGAGACGAGAGGCGTTCGATCGACTCTTCGAACCGTCTGTAGCCGGCTGCGGGGTCGTAGCCGCCTTCGGTGATTCCGGGCACGAGCCGAGCTTCGACCCCTGCCTCGGCCGGAGCGCGGTTGAAGACCACTGCGCGGAACCACTCGAGGCTGCCGGGCGCCACAAGCACCTCACCATGGGTGCCCTGACGGCGGTACGAGGCGTCGTCGGTCACCATCACCGGGGTGCTGCGGAACGCCCGCTCGAGCACTTGCCTGACCTCTTCGTCGTCGCTGTCGATCATGGCTTTGCCGTCGACCCACGTGGCGGTACCGACGTGCGAGGGCGCAGGCGCGACTTCGGACCCGTCGGCCGGCGCAGGCGCAGAACGGGAGAACTCGACCTTCATCGGGGAAGCGTCTCGAGCCTCAGCGAGCCAGCGACTGGTCGACCCGGCGGATCATGCGCGCCAGACTCTCCAGCAGTGAGACCGCGACCTCGGGCTCCTTCTCAAGCTCTTTCAAGAAGTTCTTACGCTGGATCATCAACAAGGTCATGGGGGTCTCGGCCTTCACGGTGGCGGTGCGTTCACCGCCGTCGAGCAGCGAGATCTCACCGAAATGATCCCCGGGCAAGATGCGATGCACGGTCCTGCCCTTCACCGTGACCTTCGCCTCCCCGACGAGCGCCACGTAGAAGCTGTCGCCGGGGGCGCCTTCCTTCACGATCGAGGCGCCCTGCATGAAGTTCGCCATCTCGGCGATCTCGGCGACCTTCTTCAGGTGGCGCTTCGACAGTCCCTCGAACAGCGGGACGGCCGCGAGCACGGGCTCGAGCTTCTGCTTCGGCTTGGCCACGAGGGTTCCTCCTTGCCAGGCGTGGACCGGCGGCTTCGTGTGTGAACCTCGCGGCAAGACTATCCGGTCGCGGGGGTGCAACGCACCGACGGCCAGGAACACATCGAGCGCCTCCGATGTCGGTGGCGCTGGGTACGGTGCTGCTCCCCCGGAAGGCGACTTCTCCCCCGGAAGGAGTCGGAGCCGTGGCGGAACGCTTGCCTCGCAGTCCGCAACCGAACCCACTCGAGCTCGTCGTGCGTCCTGGAACCGCGGTCGTGCAGCAAGGGGAGCCGTGCCCGCCGATGCGCGTCGTCTCACGAGGTGCGTTCATGGTCGAGGTGCTGCGCCATGACGGTCGCCGACTCGTGCTCGACGTGCTCGGGCCGGGCGACGGCGTGGGCGGTCCTGGTGACGCGATCGGCGCGGAGCCTGCCGGCAGCCCGCGCGCCGCCCAAGCCACGACCCGCGCGATCGGGCCTGGGCGCCTGCGCGAACTGCTACCGGAAGAGGAGGTGCCGCTGCTGGCCCGTCGAGCCGAACGCGCCGCGCGGTTCGCGGCGGATCTCGCATGGTTCGACGTGCCCACCAGGCTGATCGCCAGGCTCAACGTGCTCGCCGAGCGCTTCGGTCAGCCGGTGCCCGGCGGTCTCGCGATCGCGCTTCGGCTCGGCCATGACGACCTGGCGGCGCTGTGCGGCACATCACGGGAATCGGTCACACGAGCGATGACTTCGCTCGTGGCTGATGGCCGCGTCGAGGTGCCGCGTCGCGGCCGCATCGTAGTGCGCCGCCCCAAGCTCGTTCAGGCGCCGCTTCCCTCTTGGAGGAGGATCAGGCTGCACGATCGGCAGTAGCGTCCGCGCGCGTTGGTGGGCTTGCCGCAACGTTCACACGAACGCGGGGCGACGGCCCGCCACCGAGCGTCGTCGCCGTGGCCCTCGTGGGCGGCGCGACCTTCCGCAGAGAGCTTCAACAGGTGCGCGAGCACCGACCGGGCGGCCAGCTCATGCACCTGGGGCGGGTACGCGGCGTAGATCTCGGCGACGACGTCGGCGATGGTGCGGAAGTCTCGAGATATCGCGTCCACGATCTGCTGCTCACGCTCGGCACGATGGTCGACGTACTCCTGCAGCTTCGCGCGGGCCCGCAGCACCACCGGACCATGGCCCGGATAGATCGTGCGGGGTTCGAGCTCCCGCATGCGCGCGAGCGAGCGCAGGTACTGAGCCAGGTCGCCGTCGGGCGGGTCGATGAAGCTCGTTCCGCGACCGAGCACGGCGTCGCCTGTGAACAGCGCGGCGTGAGCAGCCACATGGAACGCGATGTGGTCGCTCGTGTGCCCCGGGGTGTGCACGGCGGTGAGGGTCAAGCCGCCCGCCGTCACCTCCTGTCCGTCGCGCAGGTGCTCGGCCCCGGCAAGCCGGAAGGCGTGCAATGGGGCCTCGACCCGGGCCGCGAACGCCGCCGCTCCAGGCGCATGATCGGGGTGGTCGTGCGTGACCAGCACTGCGGCCACGCGCGGACCGGCCGCCTGGGCGACCTCGTCGAGGTGCGCCGGGTCGTCAGGGCCAGGGTCGATCACGACGACTGGCGCGCCCGTCGCGCTGGGTATACCCGGTGCGTCCGACGCGGTTGGTGCTTCGCCAACGATCCACGTGTTCGTACCTTCGAGCGTGTACGGGCTCGGATTGGGAGCGAGCACACGCACGATGTGCAACATGCGACTCAGTCCTCCCAGAAGACCGACCGAGGAAGCCGCACGACCTCGTCGTCGGTCGGCTCACGGGTCTCGAACGTGAGCGCGGCGATCGCGTCGGCACTTTCGCACGCCGAGAGCTCGAGCATCGTGGCGTACGTGGGCCAGTAGAGCGCGCGGGCGCCCACCTGCCACTCGGCGAGCAGCGTGCGTGGCGATGCCCACCACGCGAGGACGGCTTCGGCGCCGTCGGGCGCCGGCTCGAGCCCGCGGGGCGCGAGGACCGCGAAGTAGCGGGCGTCGAATCGCACCGGCACCTCGTCGGGAGCGACCCACCTCGCGAGCTCGTGGAGCTGTTGCGTCGACGGTGGCGCGGCGTGCACCGGATCAAGGGAGTCGGGCATGCCGGCGTCGACGAGACCCTCTCTCGTCAGGGCGAGGCCGGCTTCCTCGACGAGCTCTCGGATCGCCGCGGCGCGGGCCGCTTCCAAGGCGTCGCCGAACCACCGGTTCGCGAGCTCCACATCACCGTGATCGACCGCCCCACCCGGGAATACGACGTAGCCCGGCAGGAACCGACTCGCCGCCCCTCTTTCGACCACGAGCACCTCTGGATCCCTTCCGCCCCCGTCGGCGCCTTCGCGCACGGCGATCACGGAAGCCGCGTGGCGGATCTGCTCGCCCATGGGGCGGGATTCTCCCAGGTACCCTGCCGCTCGATGACGCCGGAACGACCATCGACGAACCCGCAGCGGCTCTCGGGAGTGATCGCGTCGGTCATCGCCGAGGAGATCGAGCGACTCGGTCCGATGCGGTTCGACCGATACATGGAGCTCGCCCTGTACGCGCCCGGCGGCTACTACGATCATCCGCCGGTCGGCATGGGACCTGCCGGGGACTTCGTCACGAGCCCGCACATGCACCCTGTCTTCGCCCAGCTCGTCGCGGAGGCGATCCGAGGCATGCTCGAAGCGATGGCATCGGGGGCCGAGGAGCCGGTCGCGACGGTCGAGCCCGAGCTCGTAGAAGTCGGCGCCGGTGACGGCACGCTGATGCGGGCGATGCTTCCCGAGCTCGCCGACCTGGGGCTCCGAGTCACGGCGGTCGAGCGGAGCTCGGGGGCGCGCGCGGCGCTCGCCACCATCGTCGGACTCGAGGTGCGCGAGTCGATACCGGCCACGTCGTCACCGGTCGTGGTGCTCGCGCACGAGCTCGCGGACAACCTTCCGTTCAGGCGCCTGCGGGCGACACCCGAGGGCGTCGTCGAAGTGCACGTTGGCCTGGGCGAAGGCCGCCTCGTCGAAGTGCTCGAACCCGTCGTGAACGACCTGCGGCCGCCGCCCGGACTCGAGGAAGGCGACGAAGCAATCGTCCCGACGGGAGCCGCGTCGTTCGTCTGTAAGGCCCTCGCCGCCCCGCCACCGCGTGCGCTGCTCGTCATCGATTATGGCACCGACGGGGGTGCGGGTGGCCCGGCGCACGGATACGCCGCGCATCGGGTGGTCGAGGATCTTCTCGCCGCGCCCGGCGAGACCGACATCACCGCGGGCGTCGACTTCGGCTTCCTGGCAGACGCCGCGCGCGCGGAGGGGCTGCAAGCATTCCCGACCGTCTCCCAACACGCGGCGCTCACGGCGCTCGGATTCGAGACGTGGCTGCGCACCGAGCTCGAGCGGCAGCAAGATCTGTTGAACACCCGTCGCGGCGCCGACGCGGTCCGCGCATGGGGAGGGCGGAGCCGGGCGGCGATGCTCGCCGACCAAGCGGGACTCGGACGCTTCCGGTGGTTCGTGGTCACGACACCCGGCGTCGCCGAGCCCGAGTGGCTACGCGCCGCGCGTGAGCTGAGCTCAGCCGCCGAGGCCTGAGCCTGCCCAGAGCCCGCCACGGCGCACCCGGTCGATCGATGGGTGCTGCAGCCACACGATCGAGGCCGTCAACACGAACATGAGCACGGTCTCGGCCGAGGCATGGCCGTACCGCAGGTACTTGAACGCGTTGCGGTAGACGAAAAGGGGGTCTTCGGAAATGAGCGGGGTGTGACGGTTCGGACATGACACAGGGGCTCTGCGGATCTGAGGGTTAGCCGCCTTCAGATG
>JBBEAY010000017.1:0-162238 GCA_040882605.1 Actinomycetota bacterium | reverse complement strand
GCATCCTGGACCCGATCGCGAGCACTCAAACCCGCGAAAGACACCAGTCTCCTAGCTGCTCGCCTTCGTCATGCTCGGGAACGTGACGCGGATGAGGTTCTTCGCGTCCCAGGGATCTTTGATCTCGATGAACGCCCAGCGGCCGTAGACGCCGGCGTTTTTGATCGCGGGCACCCACTGGTTCTGCGCGGTCGCGACCTTGGCCTGCTTGTCCTTCTTGTTCTCTCCGCTGACCTCGAGGATCAAGTTGAGAGGTTCGTCTCTTCCGTCGTCGTAGCGGATGATGAAGTCCGGGATGTAGTTAGCCTGCTTCCCCTGGAACACGTACGGGATCTGGAATCCGAGTCCCTGATTCTTCACGTACGCGATCACCTCGGGCATCTGCTCCAGCGTGTGCGCCAGGTTGGACTCCCAGTCGCTGTCCTGCACCACGTAGTTCAGGTGGCACGTGTCCGGATCCGTCTCGTAGATCGGCTTGGTCGAGTCGAAGCCGACGAGCGCGGTGGTGCCGATCGGATCGTAGGGACGCATGATCGGCATCAGCCGCTTCTCTCCCTGCGAGCCCACCACGATCGCCGAGTAGACCTTCTCCACGGCTTGATACTTGAGTTGTGCCATCAGCAGCATCTGCGGGAACGCGTTCCCCTTGCAGATCAGGTACCGGTCGAGCCAGTCGCGGGTGATCCCCACGAGCTGGGGGAACAGCCACGGACGCTCGTTGCCTTCATCGTCCGTGAGGAACCCATCGAGCGTCGCCTTCGCGATCTCGAAGGCAACCGTCTGGAGTCGCACGGCCTTGAGGCCGTCGAGGTTGAGCATCTGCACCTCGCCGACGACCGCCGCCACCTCGGTCTCCGTTGGCACTTCCTGATTCGAGAGCGGCAAGTACGAGTCATCGCTGAACGTCGGCGTGAGCTTTTCGGTCGGGAGCAGATAGCGATACCCGACCACACGCGGGAAGGAGATCTCCAAAGCCGCGCGGTCTTCCATCGCCCTGATCCGGTGGACCAGTTTCGGGGGCGTCGGGGTCGGCGAAGTGCCCGCCGTCGGGATGAACGAGAACGGGACGCCGTAGACCTCCGCGTACTCGGGCTCGAACATGCCGTGCTCGTCGGGCTCATAGGAGGTGCGGCGGAGGCCGCGACCCACCACTTGCTCACACAGCAGCTGCGTACCGAAGGCGCGGACACCCAGGATGTGGGTGACGGTGTTCGCATCCCAGCCCTCTGTGAGCATAGACACGGACACCACGCACTTGATGTTTTCCCCCAGGCGGTCCTTCTTGCCGACGGTGTTCATGACCTCGCGCAACAGGTCCTCGTTCGTGATGTCGTCGGCCGAGCGCCCGGGGAACCGGGCCCGGTACTCGCTCTTGAACTCCTCGATCTCGGCGGCGGCGACCTTCTTGAACTCATCGCTCATGCCTTCGCCGGAGTCGATCTGCGCCGAGTCGATGAGCAGCGTGTTGGGACGCGGCGTCCAGCCACCGTGCTCCTCGTTCGAGAAGACCGGGAGCTTGCCCGGCACGACAACCTTCGCACCGCCTGCCTGCTGCCTCTCCCAACCGGCGATCCAGTCGTAGACGAACTTCGAGACGGTGGTGTTGTTACATACGACGATGAAGACTGGCGGGGTCCCTCGCTGGACGGGATCCATCGCCTCCCACAGCTTGTAGGACTTTTCGTAGTTGCCGTAGAGACTGAGCAGCGCGGCCTCCAGCTCCTTGGGAAGGATCGGATCACCCGTGGACTCTCCGGCGCTTCGGCCCTTCTTCGGCAACTGCGTGCGGATGCGCAGCCAGAGGTCCCGGAAGGTGGGCATCGCGCCCACCATCTGGTCGTCGGCCACTGGCACGCGTGGGATCTTCACGATCCCGGACTCGATCGCATCGATGAGGCTGAAGTCGGAGACGACCCATGGGAAGAGCGTGCCCTCGGGATAACCGGAACCCCTCAGGAAGAAGGGGGTCGCTGACAGGTCGTAGACGGCTCGCACCCCGAGCTTGGCGTTGATGGCCTCGACGCCGGTGAGCCAGATGCGAGCGGCTTCCTTGTTCTGCTCGGCCTCTCGCCTCTCGTCGGTCGCGACCTTCTCCTCCCGCTCGCCTCCTTCTTCCGGGGGCTTCCCCCGGTAGCAGTGATGGGCTTCGTCGTTGATGACGATGACGTTCTTCTTGTTGCCGAGGGACCGGGTCACCCGGCGGACCATCTCCCCAGGCGACTCTTTGAAGCGCTCGGGGTCGTCCGACAGGATCTTCTTGGTCGTCGCCGCGACACCTTTGAACTCGTGCTTCTCCCGCCGCTGGAGCTGGTGGAAGTTCACGATCTCGATCTTCGCCTGACCGAGCCGAGTGAGTTGGTCCGGCGCGACGATGTCGAGCTCGCGGTAGAAGTTATGGACGTCGTTGGGAAGCAACACCCGAAGCCGATCGCGGATCGTGATGCCCGGCGTGATGAGCAGGAAGGCGTCGGCGAACCGCTTGTCCTGCGGGCTGGCGAGCTTGTTCAGGGACTGCCACGCGATGAGCATGGCCATGACGACGGTCTTGCCTGCGCCGGTCGCCATCTTGATCGCGATGCGGCTGAGCCCGGGGTTGTGGTTCGCGTTCGCAGTCTTAAGGGTGTTGGCGATCCACTGACGCCCGGCCGACGGGGCGACCTCCGTGAGGTAGATGGCGGTCTCCGCGGCTTCGATCTGGCAGAAGAAGAGTCGACGTTCGCGATCCTCGCCCTGCCAGTAGTCCAAGAGTTCGCGTGTGGTTGGGGTGATACCCGTGTAGCCGCCCACGCGCCACGCGGTGACCTCACCGCGCACCTGGTTGATGAAGTCGTTCTCGCGAACCCGCTCGGCGGTCCATGACTCCTGTAGGGCGAGCTGCTTGCCACGCTTCTTCGGCGGCGGGATCGGGATGAAGAACGACGACACCCGGCGGGAGTCCGCGATCTGGTTCGTGATCCCTTCCTCGTCGAACACGAAATGACGCTTGGGCTCTGCGAAGGGCGAGTTCAGGACCGGGTTCTCGATGACGACATGCGGGCGGCTGGCAGTCACCGCTCACACACCAACAGAGGGAGGTTGTGCACGAGGAAATCCTACCCCGCCGCGCCGACGCCCCTCCTTAATCAAGCCTGCACGCTTTCTCTCAATGTCCCCTCGGACGATGATGGGACCCGTGAAGCTCCTCATCGATGAACTGCGCGTCTCGGCGTCGGACCTGTCCAACTTCCTTGCCTGCCGTCACCTCACGCGGCTCGATACCGCTCGAGCCCACGGGCGTGTCCCCCACCCGCACCTCCGTGACGTAGGGAGGGACGCCCTCGTCGCACGCGGTGACCAAAACGAAGAAGCGGTCCGGAACCGGTTCCTCGAGCGCGGGTGGGCGATCGCGACCATCCCTATCGACTGGGGGCACCCGGAAGTTTCCGCCGAACAGACTCGCGCCGCGATCGCCCGTGGCGCGGATGTGATCGACCAGGCCGTGTTCCTCGACGGCGACAGGTACGGACGGGCCGACTTCCTTATCCGCGCCGACCTCCTTCGCGAGGGGGCTCGCGGATACGAGGTCGTGGACGCGAAGCTCGCTCGCAGCGCCAAGGCCAACGCGGTTCTGCAGATCGCCTACTACACCAGGCTCCTCACAGCGGTCCAAGGGTTCGCGCCGGAGTGGATGCACCTGGCGCTGGGCGGCGAGGAAGAGCTGCAGCCGTTCCGGGTGGCTGCCTACGGCGCGTACGAACGGCAGGTCTACCGGCTCCTGACCGAGTTCCTCGCTACCGACGAGACCGGCGCACCGACCTACCCCGAACCCAACGAGCATTGCGTGATCTGCCGGTGGCGCGTGGTCTGCAACCGGAAGCGTCACGACGATGACGACCTCTCCCTGGTCGCCGGCATCTCGTCGAGGCAGCGCAAGGCGCTGAAGGAAGCGGGGATCATGACCCTCGAGTCCTTCGCGGACCTCGACCTGCTCCCCCAGCTCGATCGAGTGAACACCGACAGCCTCACGGCACAGGGAATGGCGGCTCCGTGTCCCGGAACCCCAGGAGCTTCCTGCATCGCTCGTAGGGGTGCCCAGGTCGAAGCGCTTCGAGTGCTTTCAGGGCGTCGCCGTCATCGGTCACGACGACATGGTTCCGGGCGAGGCCGACCGCTACGCATGCTGCCTCCCCCGGGTGGATGCGGAACCTCAGCCCGAGTGCGCGGGCACCCGCGGTGGCGGTGAGCTGAGCGAAGACGCGGAGCTCCTCGTCGGTGAGGTCGGCCACGATGAGGTCCCCGCGCGCGTAAAGGGCATGAACCTGGGTCAACCGTTCCGCCTTCAGCGAAGCTTCACCCCTCGCGTCACTCGGACGGGTCTCATCTTGCGCCGTACGTGTCTGCACGAGGATGCTCCGCGTCACCTCGCTCATCGCCAGCTCTGGCACGTCGCCCTCATCGGGATCGAAGACGATCCTGGGGACGTAGATCGGGGGCTGCAGGAGGGCCGCGAGCAACTCCGCCCGCTCGACGAAGAGGAAGTACCTGAGGACGACTGTGTCGACGACGGCGGGATCAGCCATCAAGGATGCCTGCGAACTCCTCGATCTCGGCTCGCGTCTCCGGGTCCGCGGGACCGTCCTGGGCAACGAGCTCCTCGATCTCGTCGATGGACAGCCCGGTGATCGCCGCAGCGGTCCCCGATGAGATGACACCGCCTTCGACCGCAACGCGGATCATCCGCACGAACTTCGGAGGGAAGCGACGGATCCGCCAATGCTCCACGTCTTGCTCGTACTCCTCGTCGACCGTTTCGTAGCCCAGCGCGGCTGCGAAGAGAACTGGGCGGATCTGCCGGAACTCGTCGTACCGTGCGGATGTGAGGAATCGGGCCTGGCGCAGCCGGACAAGCGTGCTCGCGTAGGAAACGCGGAAGAATCGCTGCAGATGCACCACGTCGGCCGCATCCTCGATCCGTGGGCCGAAACCCTGCTCTTCCATAGCGCGGCGGAGGCCCTCCACAGGCATCAGGAACTCGCCAGCGAAAGCGTTCGCGAACTTCTCCACACCGTCCCCGGTCCGGCGCGACACGACGAAAGAATGCCGGTCGCTATGGAAGAGGGCGTGACCCACCTCATGAGCGACGGTGAAGCGACGACGCCCCGGAGTCATCTGGAGGTTGACGAGGATCGACAAGCCCACTCGCGGATGCTTGAGGAAGGCGCCTGACGGAGCCGAGTCGAGATCGTCCCCCAGGTCTGCGCGGAACACGGTGATGCCGAGCAGTTCACAGGCCATGTCGACGTCCCCGACCGGCCCGAGACCCAATCGTAGGTGGGCTCGCACCTCCTCGGCCTTCCGCCGGGCATCTTCGGTGCTGTCATACCCGGCAGTGAGACCGAAGGGGCTCTGCATCGCCCCCCGGATGGGGATCTTCGCGAGCTCAGAGAGCTCTGCGTAGTCGTCGAGGAACCGAACGAACCGCTCGATCCCGTGGCGGGCGGGAGCAGACAGTTCCATCGTCTCGCCACGGAACATCATCTGGGCCAGATCGGCCCCTTCGGGATCCCCAGCGGCATCGCTGAGTAGCTCACCGGGCTCGACGCCGAAAAGGTTCGCCAGAGCGACGAGCTGGCGGTCGTTGGGACGCCGCGTGCCCGACTCCCAGTAGGAGATCATGGCGCGGCTGACGCCGAGGGCATGCGATACCTCTTCCTGCGAGTACCCGATCTTGTTCCGTTCGCGGATGAGTCCTCGGTCGACCGTCATCTCTCTCCCTTCTTGAGTTACGACTTTGACCATACTTCGGTAAGAGTCGCAACTTAGGAGTTGTGGCGCTATCCCCCGTATGACCGATATTCGTGTAACCGCCGGCACTCGGAGTGAGCGGGACCAGGGTCAGACACGGAGCCTCCACCTCCAGAGCCCCCCGGGCCGCCCGTCAGCCCTCGGGCGTCGTGCGCCCGTAGCGGAACGTGTGATGCGGGGACACCAGCAGGTCACGGCCAGGCGACGGGGCGAACTCTTCGCCGTGCCCCGAGAGCAGCTCGACCCTGATGATGTACCAGCCCTCCGGCATCCCCCCATGCTCTCTGCGCGGGAGCGTGAGCCTCGCCAGCTCGCCGCTGACGGCGACCGGGGTGGCGGGTTCCCTCTCGGTCAGCTGACGGATGAGCTCATCGAACGTGCGGTCGTCGTTTCGGGACAAGGAGCCCACCTACCCTTCCGTTTCGGGCCCGCCCCTCCAGGCCTCCCACTCGGAACGCCCCTGGGTCTTCTCGTCGGCAGCGGCTCGTCTCCACTCCGCCCATCTGACGAGTTCTTCTCGGATCCCCGACTGAAGTTGCACGGCGAGGTGTGTCCCGACCTCGACGTCAGCATCAAGGATCGAAGGAAGGTCCTCGGCCAGGAGCCGGTTGATCTCTTCGAGCACGTCGACCGGCAGCGCCTGTTCCCAATGCCCGGAAACCTCGTCGAACGTCTCAGCCAGAACGAAGTAGCGGGAGTCCGCGGCCGCCGTTCCGTATTCCTTGCACCAAGTGGCGAGCTCCTCAGCTTTGGGCTGAGATCCCAGGCCTTCTCGGGCGACTGCCCTAAGCGAAGACTCGTCCATCGCCCACTGGCGCGATGCCAAGATCCTCCCAGGTGCAGAGAGGGGCGAACTCGACATCGTGCGAGGAGAGAAGCTCGTGCGCTCGCCCAGACCGGTCGACCAAGCAGACAGCCAACCGCACTGTTGCGCCGGCTTGCACGATCGCGTCCAATGCTTGCTCGATGGAGCCGCCAGTGGTGACGACATCGTCGACGAGAAGGGCAGAGGTTCCATCCACGTCCGCGCCTTCGATGAGTTGCTGCTTCCCGTGCTCCTTGGCGGCCTTGCGGACGGTGAACCACGACGTGCCGGACAGCAAGGCGATGCCGTGGGCGAGCGCGTCGGCCCCCATGGTCAACCCACCGACGCAGTCGAAATCAACTCCGCGTTCGTTCGCCAGATCGATCACGGTCTGGGCCGCTAGTCGCAGATCGTCGGCGTTCGAGAGAGCTCTCTTGCCGTCGAAGTAGTCGTGGCTCATCTCACCCGAGGAAAGTTGGAAGGGGACATCTCTTCTCTCGTACGCCTTCTCGCGAACGAGCCGCACCACGGATTCTCGAGGATCGGACAACGCGTCTCCCTCCTTCGACTACTCCAAGCGAGACTATCGCATGAATCACACTGATGTGATTCTTCCCCCGTCAGAGAGTTGGACTGTATCGCTCCGGCCAGGAAGCGGCGACCGGGCGCGCTCGACCGCACTGACGGCACCGACAAGCTCACTATTGGACACCGACTCTCGATGCCTCTTCGGGCGATGATGAGATCCTGATGAAGCTCCTCAACGATCAACTGCGCATCACGGCGTCGGACCTCTCCAACTTCCTTGCCTGTCGCCACCTCACCCGGCTCGACACCGCTCGAGCCCACGGACGCGTGCCCCACCCCCACCTTCGTGATGTAGGGAGAAATGCCCTCGCCGCCCGTGGAGATCAGCACGAAAAGGCGGTCCGGAACCGGTTCCTCGAGCGCGGGTGGGCGATCGAGACCATCCCCATCGACTGGGAGCACCCGGAGGCTTCCGCCGAACAGACTCGCGCCGCGATCGCCCGCGGTGCGGATGTGATCGACCAGGCCGTGTTCCTCGACGGCGACCGCTACGGGCGGGCGGACTTCCTCATCCGCGCGGACCTGCTTCGCGAGGGTGCTCGCGGATACGAGGTCGTGGACGCGAAGCTCGCTCGCAGCGCCAAGGCCAACGCGGTTCTGCAGATCGCCTACTACACCAGGCTCCTCACAGCGGTCCAAGGGTTCGCGCCGGAGTGGATGCACCTGGCGCTGGGCGGCGAGGAAGAGCTGCAGCCGTTCCGGGTGGCTGCCTACGGCGCGTACGAACGGCAGGTCTACCGGCTCCTGACCGAGTTCCTCGCTACCGACGAGACCGGCGCACCGACCTACCCCGAACCCAACGAGCATTGCGTGATCTGCCGGTGGCGCGTGGTCTGCAACCGGAAGCGTCACGACGATGACGACCTCTCCCTGGTCGCCGGCATCTCGTCCCGGCAGCGGAAGGCTCTGAAGGACGCGGGGATCATGACGCTCGAGGCCTTCGCGGAGCTCGACCCGCTTCCCCCAGCTGGATCGGATGAACATCGACAGCCTGGTTCGCAGCCATGCGCAGGCTTCGATCCAGCTGAAGGGCCGGCGCACCGGCAAGCCGGAGTGGGCGCTCGTGCCGCCCGAGCGGGAAGAGGGAGTGCTCGTCCCGAACCGTGGGCTCCTGGCGCTTCCCGAGCCCGCCGAAGGCGACCTGTTCTTCGACATCGAGGGCGCCCGGTTCTACTCCGAGGACGACAAGGAGTTCGGTCTGCAGTACCTGTTCGGCATCGTCGACACGGCCGACCTCGACGAGCAAGGCCAGCCGCGCTACCACCAGTTCTGGTCGTTCGATCGGGTCGGCGAGAAGCAGGCGTTCGAGCAGCTCGTGGACTTCATCGCGGAGCGGCGCGCCGAGCGACCGAACCTGCACGTCTATCACTACAACCACTACGAGCCCACGAACGTGACGCACCTCGCGGATCTGCACGAGACGCGCGAGGAGATCGTGGGGCGGTTGATGGGACGGTTCGCCACACACGAGGACGAGGTCGACGACCTCTTCCGCCAAAGCGTCTTCGTGGACCTGTACCGCGTGGTGCGCCAGGGCGTGCGCGCGTCGGTGGAGAGCTATTCGATCAAGCGCCTCGAGGAACACTGCGGCTACCAGCGGGTCGTGGCGCTCCCGGACGTGAACGAGCGCATGGTGCTGTTCGAGGCCGCGCTCGATGACGGCGATGCCGAGCAAGACATCGAGACACAAACAGTGATCGCCGGCTACAACGAGGACGACTGCAGGTCGACGCTCGCGCTGCGGGACTGGCTGGAGGCGCGCCGACTGGACCTCGCTGCTGAGCTGGGGCACGAGGTTCCTCGGCCTGAGCCGCCCGCCGCTGAGGAGGACCGAGACGATCCCGCGATCCGTGAGCTGCGCGAGGCACTGCTCGCGGGTGTACCGACTGAGGGTCCGAGCACCGATGAGGAGCGAGCCCGCGAGCTCATCGCCAACCTCCTGGAATGGCATCGCCGCGAGGACAAGCCGAGGTGGTGGCGATGGTTCTACCTGCTCCGGCTGGGAGACGACGAGCTGCTCCGAGAGCGCGACGCCCTCGCGGGACTCACGTTCCTAGGGGTCGAGGGACGCGAGGCGCAGTCGGACCTGGTCCGGTTCTCCTTCCCACCGCAGGAGCACCCCTTCGACACCGGTGACACCGGGAAGACCCGTGACGGCCAGTCGTGGCCGATCGTCGAGGTGGACGAGGCCAACGGCACCGTCGTGCTGAAGAGGAGCGCGAAGAAGAAGGACCTGACCCCTTCGGCCCTCATCGAGCACGTGATCTTCAGGACACCGGAGCATCGGGCACGTCTGCGGGAGCTCGGCGAGCGCATCCGCGATCTCGGTGCGGGCGAGTGGCCGAGCGACGCGGCTCTGGACCTCCTCTTGCGGCGCACGCCCCGGGCAGGGGCCGGCTCGCTCCGTCTCGAGGGCGAGGCGGCCGCCGACGCAGGTGCCCGTATCGCCACGATCTTGGATCGTTCCGTGCTGCCGATCCAGGGGCCTCCGGGTACGGGCAAGACCTACACCGGGGCTCGGCAGGTCGTCGAGCTTGTGACCGCCGGGAAGAAGGTCGGGATCACGGCGACCTCTCATGCGGTGATCTGCAACCTGCTCGAGGAGGTGAACCGTGTGGCGATCGCCGCGGGGGCGACGGTTCGGATCGGTCAGAAGTCTTCCGGCGATCCGCGCCAGATCTCGGGTGCTGCGGATGCACAGGGGCACCTCTACGCGAACAACACCGGCGCCTTGACCGCCTTGTCCGAAGACGAGATCGACGTGCTGGGTGGGACCGCTTGGCTGTGGGCCCATGAAGACGCAGCCAAGAGCGTCGACGTGCTGATCGTGGATGAGGCCAGCCAGGTTTCACTCGCGAATGCTCTCGCGGTCGCGCACGCCGCGCAGAGCGTCGTGCTGCTGGGGGATCCGCGGCAGCTGGGTCAGCCAAGCCAAGCAGCGCACCCGCCCGGCGCCGGGGAGTCCGCGCTCGGGCACATCCTGGGCGACCACGCGACGATGCCCCCGGAGCGGGGTCTCTTCATCGAACGAACCCGCCGGATGCATCCGGACGTCTGCTCGTTCACGTCAGAGGTGTTCTACGAGGGACGGCTGAAGGGCATCGAGGGGCTCGAGCACCAAACCGTGCTCGGCGCGGGCGGGCTCTCTGGCACGGGCTTGCGGTTCTGGCCCGTGCCGCACGAGGGGAACACGAACGACTCGCCGGAGGAGGCCGAGGCTGTCGCGTCACTGGTGGCAGAGCTGCGCACCCGTCGGTGGAGGAAGCAGGACGGTAGCGAGTCAGCCATCAGTGCCGAGGACGTCCTAGTCGTCACGCCATACAACGCTCAGATCCGCGAGATCGAGCAGGCATTCCGCCGGCTCGGCGTTGAGCCCGTCCGTGTGGGCACGGTCGACAAGTTCCAGGGCCGGCAAGGCGCGGCGGTCATCTACTCGATGGCCTCCTCATCGGTCGAGGACGCCCCCCGCGGCACGGAGTTCCTCTTCGACCTGCATCGGTTGAACGTGGCGACGTCGCGTGCTCGGTGCCTGGCCGTCGTCGTCGCGAGCCCGGAGCTTCTGCGCGTGATGTGCAAGACCCCCCGGCAGATGGAGCTGGTGAACGCCCTGTGCCGCTTCAAGGAGATGAGCGCATGAAGGACCTGCGGCTCACCGACCGGGATCAAGCAAGGCCCGATGCTCCTGAACAAGGGACACAACGTCATCGATCGGCATGAGTGCTCCCACGACGAGATCGGCGACGCGTTCGTAGGCAGGGCGCAGCTGCGTGAAGGGCTCAGAAGACGTGTCGAACGCGGGACTGGCGGCGAAACCGCCCTTGGGCAGAGGTGCTCCGCCACCATAGCCCGTGCTTACCCCCCGCACGCCTTCAACCAGCGCGGCCAGATCGAAGTCTTCGCTGCCGAGAGCTGAAAGGACGCCTGCATCGAGCAACAGATGCCCGATGTCGTAGTAGTGACGTACCCCGGCGATCAGCACGGCTCTGGACCGCGGGAAGCCAGTGCAGAAGTCGTGCGCCGCGTACAGCTTCTCCACGAGCGTGCGCTCGGGGCGTAGGACTCGGATCTCGACAGGAGCGAACTCCTCGAAGGCGTCGTCGGCTCCTTGCGCTCGAGCTTCGTCCGCAAGGTATGAACCGAGCTCCAGTGTCTCGTGGGGCTCATCGCCGCCACGCATGCCCAGCTGCAGCAAGGTGCCGCGACGCACGGCGACCGGGAGGTTCACCAGCTCGTGCATGAACCTCACGGATCGATGCTGACCCCTGCCTCGTGCTTCGACTTCGCAGGCTGCGTCCCCCAACTGGAGATGCACCTGCGTCCTCCGGCTGAGTTCCTTGAGCAGGTCGTTCCTCCTGTTCTGGCCGAGATCGGTCTTCGGAACGACCAGGATGTCGACGTCTTCGGAGAACCTCTGAATCAGTCCATAGGCCTTCGACAAACTCGTCCCGCCCTTGAATACGACATGACCGTCGCGCACGGGAAACGACATGGCGCGGAGGATCTCAGTGACCCAGTAGTCCTTCTCGATGAACTCCAGCGGGAACCCCGTCGCCTCGCTCGCCGCGGCGATGAGCGCGATGAAGTCGTCGCGGGAGTCCCGGAGGCGAGCCACTACGCGGTGTCCCCCATCGCCGGCGGGGCGATGAGCCGCAGACGCTCGCCGGCCCTCGCCGGCTCGCGTTCGGCCGCCTTTCTCACGCGATCCCACCGGATCTGCTTGTCGTCGACCAGTGCCTCGACGCGACCCCGAAGCGCATCGAAGGAGACCTCCCCGATGTCCGGGGGCCGCAGCAACTCGAGCAACGCCACCTCGAGGTAGCGAAGCCCGATCCTTCGATGGTTGGAGCGCGACCTGAACCGGATCCCCTGGATGCCTGTTGGGACCTGCCCCACCACCACGAGCTCCGGTGTCGCCGGCACCTGCGTCGTGACACCGAGGGCCGCGGCGGCGCTCCATCCGGTCGGGCCGACTCCTCGTTCCGCACACAGCTTCAAGGCGACGGCCAGCGGGGACGGCGCGCCGGCCCCGAAGCGAGACTTCGGGCCCTTCCAGTAGAGGCCTCGCCGCACACGCACGATGTCACCCCTGTCTGCAATCCTGGAAAGTGAGGTTTCCGCGGCGGCGCGGCCGAGCGTCGCGAGATCGCTCGTCTCGAAGAAGGTCCCGGTAGGGGCCCCCTTGATCTTCGCGGCTATCGAGCTACTCACACTCACCATGACAGGATTTTCCTATGAATAACTTGCAGTGTCAACCCGAATAGCGAGCCATACCAGCTGATCGCCGTGTCGGAGGCCCGCGATAGGTTCCATGTGATGACATCGAGCAACAAGGCACCGCCAGATCGCATCGCTGGGGCTCTACTCGGGCTCGCGGCCGGTGACGCGCTCGGCGCCGGGTACGAGTTCGGCGGAGCCGAGCCCGACGAACCGAAAATGATCGGCGGAGGCCTCGGCGGATGGGATCCCGGTGAGTGGACCGACGACACCCAGATGGCGATCTGCATCTCGGAAGTCACAGCGACCGGCGCCACCGACCCCTCGGCCATCGGCGACCGCTTCCTCGACTGGTATCGAGGGCGTCCCGCCGACGTGGGTGTGCAGACGCGAGCGGTGCTTGGCGATCCACGGTTCCTTCCCGATCATCGACGGCCGCCGACGCTCGGAGGGACCGGCAAGGATCCTGTCTACCGACTTCGTGACCGTCACCTGCCGAATACTCTGGAGGTACGACGGGACCCCGATCTCGAGGGCCACGCCTTGCTCGAGCCGCGTCGAGCGATGGCGATAGAGAGCTATGAGGAGGCGCTGGTCTCCACGAGACGGCGATGGAGGCGCATAATCGACCCATGACGCCCGATCTGATGACCCCGGCACGCGGTGACATCGAGTCAGCGCTCGCAAGCGAGCATCCTCTCGACGCCCTGTCGAGCGAGATGAAGCGGCTCCTCGCGGACGGGTGGACCCGCCCTCAACTGCTGGCCCTCCTCGAAGAGGTCAGAGAGACGCTGCGCGTCCAGCAACGCGATTCCGACGAAGACGTCGTGCTCGAGGTCATGGACTTCCTCGTCGGATGGGCGAGCCCCGGCGCCAAGATCTAGCTATCCGCCCGCGGATGACACCACTATCGGTGTCAGGACGGCGTTCGTCGTTGCCCGAGCCCGATCGACACCACTATCGGTGTCGCACACAGGGCGACAAGATCGAAGCGGCCGGGGCTGCCCACCTCAAACCGTTCGTGGCGCGAGACGAGGACCCGCCCGGCCTGGTCGGACGATGAGGAACTAGCGTGGTGGCCATGGATCGAGACCTTGTCGCTTGGGCGTCGCTTCGGAGCGTCCGCGGCATGGGGCCGAAACGTCTCGCGGAGGTCGCTCACAGGCTCGAGCAGCAGCGGAAGGGCGCCGGGGAGCTGCTGGGTGCCGACGAGGCCGAGCTCCGCGAAAGCGGAGTGAGTGAACGCCATATCGAGGAAGCGAAGGCTGCCCTGTCCCAGCCACCCCATGTAGCGGAGTCGGTGACGGGAGCGAGGATCCTCAGCGCCGACGACGAGGCGTACCCTCGGTGGCGCCTCCGGGCTCCACTGCCGCTGCCTGTCGTGCTCTACGTCCACGGCAACATCGAGTTGTTGTCGGCGCCGGGCGTCGCGATCGCCGGAGCGAGGGCCGCCCCCACCCAGGCGCTGGAGTACGCGGCTGAGCTCGCGGCCCATCTCGCGAAACAGGGGCTGAATGTCGTATCCGGACACGCCGCAGGCATCGACGAGGCCAGCCACGCAGGCGCTCTCATGGCAGGCGGTACAATCACCGCCGTCCTCGCTGAAGGCATCGACCAGCTGAAGCCTCGAGCCACCATGCGCTCCGCTTCTGAGGGCAGCGTGCTCTACGTCAGCGGGTTCGCGCCCCGAGAAACATGGACCCCGCACCGGGCGATGGAACGCAACACGACGATCGCCGCTCTCTCCGACGCAGTCGTGGTCGTGGCGTCGGGGCTCCGGGGCGGTTCCTTCGCGCAGGGCGAGCTCTGCCTCAAGGCTGGCAAGAAACTCCTCGTACCGGACTTCCCCGAGGAGATCGCCCCTGGGAACAGTGAGCTGATCGGCCGTGGCGCGGTACCCGTCGACCACCGTTCACCGGCAGAGGTTCTCATCGCGCTGACGACGTTGGAGAACGAAGGCTCACCCGGCTCCAGGCAGCTTCGGCTCCTCGCATAACGCCTAAGTGTTGGTCACCGGATGCTGCCCGCGGATCGACCTGACCAAGGTTCCCCGTCGGCGTCAGTTGCCATCGCTCACGCCCCACTCGAAGCCCAGCCCCGCGAGTCGATGGATCCCCGCCATCTCCGCCGCCAGCGACTGCAGTGTGGTCATCAGCAGGCGATCGCCGCCGAACGCACCGCATCCCCAGAATCCCAACCTCGACTTCGTGCTCACCGACACCGTCTCGGCCATCGCTGATGCGCGATCGAAGGGGAAGACCGTGTTCCTGCACTGTGTCGCCACCGAGAGCCGCACACCCACCGTGGCCGCGGGCTACCTCGCGCAGCACCTGGACATCAGCGGCCTCGACGCACTCGATCGCGTGGCGCAGACGCTCCCCGGTGCGCACCCGAACCCAGGCTTCCGCGAAGCGCTCCAGCGGCTCTGGCCGTAGGGCGCGCCGTTCGGCATCATCCAAGGCGCAATCGTCCTTCGGGCGGACGGCCCGCCTTCGTCCCGGTCACCCGCTTGTTCGTCCAGTGGAGAGGTTGCGTTGCGTAACGACCCCGGGTGATGCCCTCCGATCTCGGAGCTCGTCGGCCTCCAGTTACGGAACTAGAGGCCCTCCAGTTTCGGAATCCATGATAGGGTTCGGGCATGGAGCCGCAGCTCAAGGGACTTGTCCCGCGACGGCTGGAGCGGGTCATCGAGGGACTCATAGCCGAGGAGTCGGTCGTGATCCTCCAGGGCCCGCGCGCCGTCGGGAAGTCGACCCTGCTGAGGCGGCTCGGGGGGGTCGCCGGCGCGACGGTCATCGACCTCGACGACCTCGCGACACGTGGTGCCGTGGCAGCGGACCCCGGCCGCTTCGCTGGGGGCCCCTCTCCGGTGCTGATCGACGAGATCCAGCACGTGCCAGAGATGCTCGACGCCATCAAGGCGGAGCTCAATCGCGACCTTCGGCCGGGGCGATTCGTGATCACCGGATCGACCAACTACGCCTCGCTCCCTGACGCCGCCAGGCGACTCACCGGGCGGGCGCACACCGTGGATGTCCTCACGTTGTCCCAGGGGGAGATCGCGCAGCGCGAGGAGAGCTTCGTCGTCAAGCTCATCGAGAGCCCCGAGACGCTCGTGGGCCCGCAGTCCCACACCAGCAGGGATGCCTACGTTGCGCGAGCGATCGCCGGAGGCTACCCCATCGCACTGAGTCGATCTCCGAGCGGCCGAGCGCGATGGTTCGACGACTACGTACGACAGGTCATCGAGCGCGACGTCGTGGAGCTGAGCAAGATCCGACAGCGCCGGCTCCTCCCTCGTTTGCTCACGCAGCTGGCGAGCCAGACCGGTCAAACGCTGAATATCCAGCGCGCGGCCTCCAAGGTCCAGATGGATCCGTCCACGGCAGAGAACTACACGAGGCTCCTCGAAGCGGTGTTCCTGATCCGGCGCTTGCCGGCGTGGGGCACGACGTTGGGGTCGAGGGTCGGGGCCGCTCCCAAGGTGCACGTGGTGGACTCAGGCCTGGCTGCGCGCCTCTTGAGGCTCACCGAGTCCAAGCTCGCGGCTCGGAGCGCACAAGCTCAGACGGAGTTCGGTCACCTCCTCGAGACGTTCGTCGCGGGAGAGATGCTCAAGCAGATCGGGTGGGTCGAGGGAGTCGCGGAGTTCGGCCACTGGCGCACGAGGGACGGCGACGAAGTCGATCTGGTCATCGAGCGAGACGACGGGAAGGTGGCGGCCGTGGAGGTCAAGGCCGGCGCGCGGGTCACCGGCAGCGACCTCGGCGCGCTCAGAAAGCTGCGCTCCCGGTTGGGCGACGCGTTCCTAGGAGGCGTGTGCCTCTACACCGGTGAGCTGTCTTACCGGCAGGACGATCGCATCTTCGTCGTGCCCGTCGACGCCTTGTGGCGATGAGTCATTCCAAGTCTCCATCGTCACCCTCGTCGTCTTCGTCCTCTCCGTCTGGGGTTGTCCGCCCGTACTGGTCGCCCGGGCGTTCGTGCTCCCGGATGTCGCTCGGCATGCGACATGTAACACTCCGCGCGGCATGAGCGACGTCTCCGAGGCGACCGAGGCTCCGCTGGGGTCGATCGAAGCTCTGCGCTCGGTCTTCCGCAATCCGAACCTGCGCAGGCTCCAGCTCGCGTGGGCGGGCTCGAACCTCGGCACGTGGGGCTACGGCATCGCGCTCGCGGTCTACGCCTACGACCGGGGCGGCGCCCAGGCGGTCGGTCTCGTCGCGCTCCTGCGGTGGATCCCCGCCGCGATCGCGGCGCCGTTCATGGGTGTGCTCGGCGATCGTCACTCGCGTCGTCTCGTCATGGTGGCCTCCGATCTCGGCCGGGTCGTGGTGATCGTGCTCGCGGCGAGCGCGGTGTTCGCCGACGCGAGCCCGATCGTCGTCTACGTGCTCGCCGCGATCGGGGTCGTGATGTCGACCGCCTTCCGCCCCGCGCAAGCCGCCATCACACCGACGCTCGTGTCGACCCCCGAGGAGCTGACGGCCTCGAACGTCGTCGCGAGCTCGGTCGAGAGCTTCGGCATGTTCGTGGGGCCCGCGATCGGAGCAGTCGTGCTCGCGGTGAGCGGCGTGGGCGAGGTCTTCGTGCTCGCGGCCGTGACCTTCGCCTGGTCGGCCTTCCTGATCTCACGGCTGCAGGTCGACGAGCAGGAGGAGCGCCGCGAGGAGGAGCTGATCGCGGCCGAGGAGGCGACGGCGCCGTCGTTCTGGAAGCAGGCGACCGGCGGGTTCCGAACGGTCCTCGTGGAACCACGTCCGCGCCTGCTCGTTGGCTTGTTCAGCGCGCAGACGCTGATCGCGGGCTGCCTCGTGGTGCTGCAGGTCGTGATCGCGATCGAACTGCTCGGCAAGGGCGACGCCTGGGTCGGCGTAATCGCGGCCTCCTTCGGGGTCGGGGGTATCATCGGCGCCCTCGCCGCCGGGCTCCTCGTCGGCCGGGCGCGGCTCGCGACCGACTTCGGCGTCGGGAACCTGCTCTGGGGGCTGCCGCTGATCGCGATCGGCATCTGGCCGCATCCCGCCGTCGCCGTGGTGTCGCTCGCGGCGATGGGCATCGGGAACACACTCGTCGACGTCTCCGGCCTCACCTTGCTGCAACGGAGCGTCTCCGACGATGTGCTGGCGAGGGTGTTCGGCGTGCTCGAGACGGTGTTCCTGCTGAGCGTGGCGTTCGGCGCCGCGATCACTCCGTCGTTGGTCGACTGGCTCGGCGATCGTACGACCCTGATCGCGATCGGGTGCTTCCTACCGGTCGTCATGGCGCTGTCGTGGCGCAAGCTCGTCGCGATCGACGCGACGGCCACCCTGCACGAACGTGAGCTGGCCTTGCTGCGTGGCATCTCGTTCTTCGCGCCGCTGCCCGCGCCGGTGCTCGAGGGGCTCGCCGCCCGCCTCCGCCCGCTGCGCGTGCCGGCGAGGCAGACCATCTTCGAGCAAGGCGACATCGGCGAACGCTTCTACGTGGTCGCCGACGGTCAGGTCGACATCCTCATCGACGGCCAGCGCGTGAACCTGCTCGGGCCAGGGGGCTCGTTCGGCGAGATCGCCTTGCTGCGCGACGTGGCACGGCAGGCCGGCGCGGTCGCGCGCACCGAGTGCGAGCTGCTCGAGCTCGAAGGCGAGGAGTTCGTCACCGCCGTGACCGGACACGGCCCTGCGAGCGAAGCGGCGCTAACGGCGATCGGTTCCTACGGCGGGAGCCTGTCGCTCGGAGGCTGAGGCGAGGTGACCGGCGTGTGATGAGGGCGGTCGGTGGGCAGGCGATCGTCTTTACGTCGCGTGGCGCTTCCGGTGCCCTAGCTGTTGAACGGCGCTCGCGTTGTCGGCCGCACATCGCCGCGTGACGCACCGTTGATCGCACCTCGGATCAGCGACTCTGGCCGTAGCACGACGCCGCTCGGCACCCACCCAAGCGCCAGCGTTCTGTTCCGGGCGGCGCCCGTGCCGATACCATGTCGTACCTGGAACGTAGGCTCCTCGCTGGAGGTAGGGCGATGGCAACTCGAAACGGCAGCCGATCGGTCAGTCGCTCCGCAAGGATGCCCATCATCGAAGTGAAGACCGTGCAGGGCGTCCGGCGGAAACTCGACCGGGAGTCGCGCAAAGTGCTCGGCATCACCGGCGATGAGTTCCTCGAGCGGCTGAACGACGGACGCATCGAGTACGGGCCAGACGAGATGGGCCTGGCCGCCCTCGCGGAGCTTGTACGTCAGGAGCCCTAGGGAGGCCATCGATCTCGTCGCAAGGGATCTCCAGCTCGTGGCGACGGGCCAAGGTCGGTCGAACCCAGCAACGCTGGATCTCGATCAACGTCGTGGTCGACGCCGTTAAAGACGATGCGGCGACGGGAACGTGGCGCACGCACACCCGGCTGTACGACTTCTCACTCTTCGACCACGCAAGTGAGGGGGACTTCCCGCCCTCGGACAAGTCGCGGATGACACCACTATCGGTGTCAGGAAGGCGTTCGTCGTTGCCCGAGCCCGATCGACACCAATATCGGTGTCAAGTCCTGCCGGGGACCGGGCGGATCCCGCCACCGACGTGAGCTCACCCACACACATAGCGTTTCCGCTATACTATTCTGCATGCGAGGAGGCGACCTGATCCGAGAAGCTCGTAGGCGCGCGCGGCTCACCCAACGCGAGCTCGCCGCCCGGCTCGGTACCACGCAGTCCGCGATCGCGAGGCTCGAAACAGGCGGCACGGAGCCTTCGTACGAGCGGGTGGTTCAGGCGGTGCGGGTGTGCGGGTTCGATCTGCTGCCACGGCTGCTTCCCGCTGACGACGCGGACTGGTCAGTCGCGTCGACGAACCTGGCGGTTGACCCCGACACGCGGGTCCGTCGCCACCAGGCTGCGCTGCGGTTCGCCGAGGCCGGACGCCGGGCGATGACCGATGCCCGAGCCTGAGTTCCGCCCCGAGCTCTTGCTCGAGGTTCTCGCCCGCCACGGAGTGCGCCACGTGCTGATCGGAGGGTTCGCCGGCGTGATCCACGGTTCCCCCTACGTCACGACCGATGTCGACGTGGTGCCGGATCCTCAGGCAGCGAACCTGGAACGGCTCTCGACGGCGCTGACCGAGCTGCACGCTCGGGTCTGGACGTCGTCGGAGCCCGAGGGCCTGGTGTTCGACCATGATGCGACGTCGCTCGCATCGGTCGGCGTGTGGAACCTCGTCACCGACTTCGGCCGCCTCGACATCACGTTCGAGCCGAGCGGCACGGCCGGCTACCTGGATATCACACGAGACGCGGTGCACCTGGTGATCCTGGGAGTCGAGGTCGATGTTGCGTCACTCGCCGACGTGATCCGCTCCAAGGAAGCCGCCGACCGCGAGAAGGATCGGCTCGTGCTCCCCGTGCTCAGGAGGCTCCTGGCCGAAACGGAGCGCACATAGCGGGACGTGCGTGCCGATGGCAAGAACACGAACAAGCCGGGCCCCTTCGTGGGCCCGGCCTGTTCGGTTGCCTATCGCCTCTCGAGCACTTCGGCCTCTGACGAGGCTTTCGTCCGGTGACCAGCCGGAGCTCGCGAGGTCGGTGAGCTGGTTGAGATTCTGCCGGTCACCCGGCAAGCGGGCAGGGAGGTGACCCCTGCCCGCGAGGGACGGCTCAGCAGCCAGTCACCTCGAGGGTCTCGAGCTGTTCATGCAAGTTGGACCACCTCCTTCCTCTCGTACCCGACATGGTGCCGCAGACCTCGCGCTGAGGCAACACCTGGAAAGCTCATTTGCCGAACCAGCGCACGCGCCGGCTGGAACCGAATTCGGCCTTCTCGGCGGCCATCGCCGCCGACGGCGCGGTGAACGTGCCGGTCGGGTGCCCCGGCGTCGAGAAGAAGTCCACGTCGACGCGGGCGACGTCGTGATCGCCGAACTCGATCCAGCACGCGCCGGTGCCGTCGTAGCCCGGGGGCTCGGCCTCGCCGCGGATGCGTGCGATCAGCTGGTCGGCCACCGCGCGGGCCGAGCGCTCCGCGAACACACCTGCCTTCGGGGTGCCCACACTCGTCACGTCGCCCACCGCGTAGACGCCGGGGAAGCGGGTGGCGAGCGTTGTCTTCTCCACCGGGATCCACCCGTCCTGGGTCATGCCCGAAGCTTCGACCGCCGCCGGCGCCCGATGCACCGGGATACCGAGGAACAGGTCGAAGGCAAGGCGCGTGCCGTCGTCGAGCACGGCCTCACGGGTGGCCGGGTCGAGTGCCGCGACCTTGTGGTCGGGCACGAAGTCGATGCCACGCTCGGCGAACTTCGCGAGGATCGCCTGGGAGGTGTCGGGTGACGGGGGAACCGGCGTACCGAACGGCATCACGACCTGGATCCTCACGTCGTCGCGAACGCCTCGCTCCCGCAGGTACTCGTCCAGAAGCATCGCGGCCTCGCTCGGCGCCGGTGGGCACTTGAAAGGTGCTCCGCAGACGCCGACGATGGCCGAGCCCGACCGGAAGGACGGGAGCACCTCGCGCACGGCCTCGGCACCGGCGACCGAGTAAAACTCGTTGCCGGCCTCGGCAAGGCCAGGCGTGGCGGCGAGGTCATAGTCTGCCCCGAGCGCCACCACCAACACGTCGGCCTCGTACGCGTCGAGGTCGGTCACGACCCGGCGCGCCGCGGGGTCGATCGAAATGATGGTCTCCTGGCGGAACAGGACGTGAGGCGTGGTGATGTCGGCGTAACGGAGTCGGACGGCGTCGGGCATCTTCGCGCCGAACATCACGTCCAGCTTCGAGTAGCCGAACACGAAGGCATCGGCGCGGTCGATCAGGGTGATGTCGACCTGGTCGCCGAGCTTCTCCGAAAGCCGCGTGGACAATTCCAGGCCGCCGAAGCCGGCCCCGAGGACGAGCACCGATGTGGACATGCCCAAGGATAGGCAGTCGCAGGTCTACGCGACGGCGCCCAGTATGAATCCGCTGCAAACGCACTCGGAGTAGAGGCACCGGCGAGCGTCGAAGTCGGCGTGAACGAACTCCGTGTGCTCGCACATCGTGCAGTGGACTCGACGCGGGTCGACAGGGCGGACAGGCATGGCTTGCTGAGAAGTAGTGGGCGTCTGCATACACCCTGAAGGTAGGGCATCTGGTGGACCAGGACATCGGCCGAACGTCTCCCTTTGCCTCGGTGGTCAACGCGCGTCGAACGACGCGAACCCGTCGTCGAACTCCTCGTCGGTCACGGGTTCGCCCCATTCCACCGACCCACCGGTTACCGCCACGTGCACCATCGGCGCTGCGCGCGACCCCCCGTGGAAGTGCCACTCGTCCGGACCCACGTGGATCATGTCTCCGGGTTCCAACACGAGGCCCGCCTCGCCTCGCGTACGCACGCGACCCCGGCCGCTGATCGCATACAGGAACTGCCCAGTCGGGTGACGGTGCCACCGCGTGCGCGCTTCGGGTGAGAAGTGCACGACCCCGACCGTCGTGCCGGCCCCGTCACCGAGCGCAGACCGCAGCCACACCTCGCGGTTGGAGGCCGATGAGCCGGAGCTGGCCGCGGCGCTGCACCGATGGCTCGCGAAGACCCTGGCGGAACGATTGACCGACACGATGAGGGCCTTCGACGCCTTGCTCGACTGAGCTCGCCGAGCAGCCCAGGGCCTCAAGGAACCCACCTGGTCTGCCGACCGCACTAACACCAGGAACCGCGGGTTCCTGGACGAGGAGCGTGGGTGTTGCCATGAAGTCCGAACTGCTTCCTGAGCACGTAGACAGGCGCGCATCGTCGGAGGAGGGCCTGCTCGACGACCCGATCCGCCTGCTCATCGCCGACGACGACGAGCGCACCACGATGGTGCTGCGTGACAGCCTTCCGGCGTTCGGCTTCGAAGTCATCGGGGATGCCCGCAACGGCGCCGAAGCCGGCGCGAAGGCGGCCGGATTGCATCCCGAAGTGGTGCTGATGGACCTGCGCATGCCTGATGTCGACGGCATGGAAGCCACCGTGCTGATCAAGGCCCACGACCCTCAGACCCAAGTGGTGATCCTCACCGCGTTCTCTGAACGCGAGACCAAGTGGACGGCCGAGTTCATGGGTGCGGCCAACCTGCTGGACAAGGACGCGCCGCTCGAAGAGCTGGTGGAAACGCTCCGCGCCGCAGCGCTCGTCTACCGCACCTCGGGCACCCAGGCTCACTGACGGCATCAGAACCGGCGCACTACGGTGCATGGGTGACTGTCCCCTCCGCGCTCGACCACCTGCACCACATGCTCGGGCACGGCGCGTCCTTCCGGCCTGGGCAGCTCGAGGCGATCGAGGCGGTCGCCCGCGAACGGGGCCGCGTGCTGCTCGTGCAGCGCACCGGGTGGGGAAAATCCGCCGTCTATTTCATCGCGACGAAGCTGCTACGGGAGCAGGGCGCCGGGCCGACCCTGCTCGTGTCTCCCCTGCTCGCGCTGATGCGCAACCAGATCGAGATGGCCGGGCGCATCGGCGTGCGGGCCGAGACGATCAACTCGACGAACCCCGAGGAGTTCGAACCGATCGCGGAGCGGCTCACGAACGACGAGATCGACCTGCTGCTCGTCTCGCCCGAGCGATTCGCGAACGAGCGCTTCCGCGATCAGATGCTGAGCGTCATCGCGCGCACGGTCGGCCTGCTGGTGGTTGACGAGGCGCACTGCATCAGCGACTGGGGGCACGACTTCCGCCCGGACTACCGGCGGATCGTGCGCGTGCTCGAGGCGTTGCCACAAGGTGCGCCGGTGCTCTGCACGACCGCCACCGCGAACGACCGGGTGATCGCCGACATCACCGATCAGCTCGGCGACGGGCTGGTCACGTTCCGCGGCACGCTCGATCGGGAGAGCCTGGCCCTCGCCGTGGCCGACGTTCCGAGCCAGGCCGAGCGCATGGCGTGGCTCGCCGACGAAGTGCCGAGGCTCGCTGGCTCGGGCATCGTCTACGTGCTGACGATCGCTGACGGGGAACGCGTCGCCGCGTTCCTGCGCCGCCAGGGCATCGAGGCCGAGGCCTATAGCGGCGCCACCGACAACGACGACCGCATCCGGCTCGAGCAAGCCCTGCTCGCGAACGAGCTGAAGGTGCTCGTCGCGACGAGCGCGCTCGGCATGGGGTTCGACAAGCCGGACCTGGGCTTCGTGATCCACTACCAGAGCCCCGGGTCGCCGATCGCCTACTACCAGCAGGTCGGACGAGCCGGCCGCGCGCTCGAGCACGCGCCGGCGGTGCTCCTCTGCGGCATCGAGGATCGCGAGATCCAGGACTACTTCATCGAGACGGCGTTCCCTCCGCAGGAGCAGGCCGAGCGCATCGTGGGGCTGCTCGGCGACGCGGGTTCGCAGGGTCCGATGTCTCTGAACGACCTGATGGCTGCCGTGAACGTGCGCCGGAACCGGCTCGAGTCGATGCTGAAGGTGCTCGAGGTCGAAGGCGCCGTCGCGCGCGAGCGCGGTGGGTACGTGCGCACCGCAGACGCGTGGACCTACCCGACCGAACGGGTCGAGCACATCACAGCGCTGCGCCGGCACGAGCAGGAGGCGATGCGCCGATACGCCCGACACGACGGTTGCCTGATGGAGTTCCTACGCCATGAGCTCGATGACTCGGGTGCCGAGCCCTGCGGCCGGTGTATGCGCTGCACGGCCTCGCCCCTGAGGGTGGAAGCCCCGCCAGAGCTGCTCGCCGCCGCCCGTGAGCACCTGCGAGGGTTCGACCTCTTCGTGGAACCGCGGAAGCAGTGGCCCTCGGGGCTCGCCGCGTTCGGGTTGCCCAAGGGACGCATCGCCGAGGACGAGCGCCCGCTCATCGGCCGCGCGCTCTCGGTGGCGGGCGACGGCGGCTGGGGGCGCCTCGTGGCGTCGGGGCGCAGCGAGGACGAGCACTTCGCCGACGATCTCGTGACCGCGAGCGCCTCGCTGATCGTCGGCCGATGGAGGCCAGACCCCGCGCCCACCTGGGTGACGTGTGTGCCGTCGATGACGCATCCCGACCTGGTGCCGGACTTCGCGCGCCGACTCGCCGAGGCGCTCGGGCTGCCGTTGCACGAGGTGGTGCGCAAGATCGCGGAGAACCAGCCACAGGCGGCGATGCAGAACAGCGCCCAACAGGTGCGTAACGTCTGGGACGCGTTCGAGGTGCTGGCCGGCCCCACCGCGGGCGTCGTGCCCGACGGCCCCGTCTTGCTCGTCGATGACCTGGCCGACTCGAAGTGGACCCTCACCGTGGTCGCGCGCGCCCTCCGCCAAACCGGCAGCGGCCACGTACACCCCTTTGTGCTCGCCACCGCGATCGCGGGTTGACCCAACCGACCCGTGGTGGCCTACGCGCAGACCGAGCAAAGGTCGTCGAAGTTGTACACGCTGAGTCGAGTGCTGCACCCCTCGCCCGCGCAGGTTCGCCCGGCGGGCATCGGCGCCCGCCGTCTCGGACCCGTGGTGATCCGCTGCTTCCGCAGGCGTTGGCACGGCGGACACCAGCGGCTCTTCCCGAAGTGGCCGCACGGTCTGACGTCGTGGCACATCGGGCACTCGCGATACCCGTGGCACGGGCACTCGGGGTAGTCGTCCATCTCCACCAGCGTAGGCCTGCCCGAGCGTGATGCGGTTCTGAAGAGGTGTGCAACCGGGCTAGACACTCTGGCACCCGTCGAAAGGACGGGTTCGTCGCCCCTTCGACCGATGCGGCGCGGGTCCGTTCGTCCGACGATGCAGTTCCTCAGCGAGATGGGTCGAAGCGGACATGGGCAAGCGGGTCACGATCTGGTTCCTGTCGATCGCCGCGCTGGCGCCGGCGAGCTTCGGGGCGCACGCGATCCTGGCCGACGCCGGCCCCGGCCGGCGCGCGCGGCCCGACATCGTGTTGATCGTCACCGACGATCAACGGTGGGACACGCTGTCGCAGATGCCCGGAGTGCAGAGGCTTCTCGCCGACCGAGGGTTGACTTTCGACAACGCGTTCGTCACCAATCCGCTGTGCTGTCCGTCGCGTTCGACGATCCTCACCGGCACCCACTCGCATTCCACGGGGGTGTACACGAACGAGGGCGCGAACGGGCTGAAGGCATTCGATGACCGATCGACCGTCGCAACCTGGCTCGACGACGCCGGATACGAGACGGCGTTCATCGGCAAGTATTTCAACGGATCGTGGCCGACCGCGTACGTGCCGCCCGGGTGGGATCGATGGGCGGCGTTCCGCAATGCGGGTGATCTCTACTACGACTACGACCTGCTGGTCGACGGCCGTGCCCGCCCTTACGGCTCTGACGATCGTTCCTACTCGACCGACGTGCTCGCTCGATACGCGGATCGCTTCATCCGAACGACGCCCGGCGACGACCCTCTGTTCATGATGCTGTCGACGTTCGCCCCGCACTCGCCTCGCACCCCCCCGCCGGGCACGGCGCCCGGCACGACCGTCGAGTGGCAGCCCGGTCCGAATCTTCCCGAGCTCGACGTGTCGGACAAGCCCGTCTACATCCAGGCGCTGAGGCGCGTCGGCCCCGAGCGCGTGGCCGATGCCCGTCGGGCGTGGGCGGAGCAGGTCGCGGCCCTGCGGTCGGTCGATGAGATGGTGACCCTCGTCGTGCGGGCCTTGCGGGAGACCGGACGGCTCGACGACACGCTGATCGTGTTCACCTCCGACAACGGGATCGCGATCGGCGAGCACGGCTGGAACTACAAGCTCACCCCCTACGAGGAATCGATCCGGGTGCCACTCGTGGTGCGGTACGACCCATTCACCGACGGCGGGCGCACCGATGCGTTGGCGACCAACGTCGACATCGCGCCCACGATCGCCGCGTTGGCCGGCTCGGGAGCGCCAGGGGTCGAGGGGCGATCGCTGCTCCCCATCCTCGGTGGCAGGGCGACCGACGTGCGCGAGGACCTGCTGATCGAACACGTGGAATACCGAACGGACCGCGGGCTGCCCGACCCTCCGACCTACTGCGCCGTTCGCACGCGTGAGCACTTGTTCGTGCACTACGCCACCGGCGAGGAAGAGCTCTACGACCTCGCCCGAGATCCGTGGGAACTCGAGAACTTGGCGTCGGACCCGGCTCATCGGGAGGAGCTCACTGCGCTGCGGCAGCGAACCAAACAGCTCTGCCGACCCAAGCCCCCCGGGTTCACCTGGCGCTAGTTCAGCCCACCGACCGCGTTAGGGTGACACCGCTGGTCGGATCGCCTCGCCGGACCTACGGTTCCTGATGGTCGCAGCGGCGGCCGACGTCGACACCGCGCTGAAGCAGGACGACACGGGCGGGTTCGGATCCGGCGGCCTCGACCTGTTCGACTGAGCCGGGCCGCGATGGTCGAACCTCCGGGTGGGAAGATGCGCGCGTGCAAGACCTGACGATCCGATCGATCGAGCCCGACGAGCTCGCACGTTTCTTGCAGGTCTTGGAGCGGGCCTTCCACGGCCGGTGGAACGAGGAGGATCTCGAGCAGGAACGCCTGATCGCCGAGCCCGACCGCTATTTCGTGGCGCTCGACGGCGACGACATAGTCGGTACCGCCGGCGCCTGCTCAACCGAGCTCACGGTGCCGGGGTCACGTACGCTGCGCGCGCCCGGCATCACGGCGGTGGGAGTGCTGGCGTCGCACCGCCGGCGGGGCGTCAACACCCGGCTCATGGGCACCCTGCTCGACCAGGCCGCGGAGCGCCAGGAGCCGCTGGCCTACTTGTGGGCCTCGGAGGCGCCGATCTACGGCCGCTTCGGCTTCGGCACGGCCTCGTTCTGCACCGAGCTCGAGGTGGCGCCGAACGCTCGAGTTTCGTCGCTGGCACCGACACGGGCGGTCGCGTCCGGGCTCTGCCGCGCGAGCAGGCGCTTCCTCTGATGCGGCCCGTCTACGACCGGGTCGCCGCCACCCGACCGGGCATGATCGCGGTCGACGAGAGATGGTGGACGGTGCTCTTCCACGAGCCCAAGCGCGACGAGGACGAGCCGTTGTTCTTCGCCGTGCACGAGGGCGACGACGAGATCCCCGACGGCTACGCGGTCTACAAGGTCAAGCACGAGTGGGTTCACAGCGTGCCGCGGAACGAGCTGAAGCTGCAGCACCTGATCGCGTCGACCCCCCAAGCCACGGCGGCGCTCTGGCGGTTCGTGTTCGATGTGGACCTGATCGCCACGGTGAAGGCTTGGGACCGGCCGGCGGACGAGGAGCTCCAGTGGCTCGCCGGCGAACCTCGCCGGATGAACTTCAGAGTTTCCGACGGCTTGTGGGTGCGCCTGATCGACATCTCGGCGTCGCTCGCCGGGCGCCGATACTCCGCCGACGGACGGCTCGTTGTCGAGATCGACGATGCCTTCCGGCCCCAGACATCGGGCCGGTACGAGCTCGTCGTCGAGTCGGGGGAGAGAACCTGCGCGCGGACGGACGCGGAACCCGTGCTCTCGTGCAGCGTGCGGGCCCTCGGCGCCGCGTACCTGGGCGGATCATCGTTCCGACAGCTGGCGCGAGCGCAGCAGGTGCGCGAACTGGAACCGCGTGCGCTCGCGCGGGCCGACGCGATGTTCGCTTCCGACCCTTCCCCCTGGTTCGGCTTCTTGTTCTGAGCATCCGCCAGCGGCCCTTGACCTCGCGAGCCGAGCTGTCGCACAGTCGAGGGGTCGAGGGGTCGAGGGGTCGACCAGGGGGGAACGATGAAAACCGGAACCGTCCGTCGATCGATGGTCGCCGGTGGAGCGCTGCTCGTCGCGGTCGCGCTCGGGGGTGCTGCGTCGGCACAAACGGCCGGTGATGCGGCCGACGACGACGACCAGATCGTGCTGCATGGCCGGATGCTCGTTGCCGAGGGCGAGACCGTCGGGGCAGCGGTGATCTTCGACGGCCCCGCGATCGTCGACGGCACGGTGAGAGAAGCGCTGGTCGTCTTCAACGGAAACGTCGATATCACGGGCGTCGTGCGAAAGGACGTCGTGGTCTTCAACGGCGACGTAGTGGTTCGCTCGGGCGCCGAGATCGGCGGCAACCTCGTCTCGCAGGGCGGGGCAACGGTCGAGGAAAGCGCGACGATCGGGGGAGAGCAGCGATCCATCAGCACCGATGTCGACATGACCGACGTTGGATTCGCAAGCCGGTTCGCGTGGTGGCTGGCCTACTCGCTATCGACGCTGGCGCTGGGGTTGATCCTGCTGCTGCTCGCCCCGAGGCTCGACGACGCGATCTCCTATGCGGCCTTGGAGCGCAAGGGCGCATCGATCATCGCCGGCCTGGCCTACTTCTTCTTGCTGCCGATCGTGGCGGTGATTCTGCTCGCGACGGTCGTGGGCATCCCGCTCGGGCTGTTCCTCTTGCTCGCCCTCGCGCTGCTCTACACGGTCGGCTACGTTTCCGGCGCGCACGCGCTCGGTCGCCTGGTCGCGAAGGCTCCGAGGTCGCGCTACGTTGCTTTCCTCGCCGGATGGGGCATCGTGCGACTGCTGGGGCTCGTGCCGGTGCTCGGCGGCATCGTGTGGACCATCACAGCGATCGCAGGCCTCGGCGTGCTCGTAGTCTCGTCGAGACGGAGCCCACGGACCACGACGACCGTCGACGCGCCGACGACGCCGCCGATGCCTGCCTCGACAAGCTAGAGCGCACCGAAGACAGAGGAGCGGCATGCCGAGCGAATGGCCGCCCATCTCCTCGATCGTGAACGCGCGCATGTAGAACCCGTCGACCGGGAAGGCTCTCGCGGCGGCGCGGGCCGATAGTCGTACGGCTCCATCTCGGGCGGGATCTCGATCGGCTCCTCGGTCGAGACCGGGCTGGGCACGGGCGACCCGCTCGCGGCCGCTCGTGGCTGGGCTCCGCAGGATCGTCGACCAGCCACGCTCCCGCGCCGAACGCCACGAGGGCGACCCCGACGACGAGCGCGATCTGACGGGCACAGGCAGGCACCCGACCACGCTATGTCGCCTGCGAGCCAGCCTGCAAGACAGTGGCCACTTCGCTCGCTACCCCACGTCGAGCGGTCCGAAATCGGGCGCGCGAGCCCGGGGGTCGGCGAGGCCGAGCCGCAACAGCAGCCAGAACGAGAGTTCGAGCGACGGACCGACCAGCAGGGCGAGAGCCAGCGTGCCAACGCCCGCCGCGCCACCCAGGACCAGGCCGACGAGCAGCACGGTCACCTCGATCGAACCGCGGACGACACCGATGCGCCACCCGGTGCGTCTCGTGAGCGTCAGCATGAGGGAGTCGCGCGGGCCCGCCCCCATGCCGGCGCCGATGTACAGGGCCGAGCCGACCCCGAAAAGCCACACCCCCAGCGCCACGAGTCCGATGCGCACGAACAGTGGGCTCTGGGAGAGCTGAGCGACGGCATCGATCGAGCTGAGCACGTCGATCATGACTCCGATCACCACAGCATTCGCGATCGTGCCGAACCCGGGCGCGGTGCCGGCCAGCCAGGTGGCGGCAACGATCACGAGACCTACGACGACGCCGGCCCTGCCGAGCGTCAGCGGCGTGTGCTCGGCGATGCCCATGTGCAACACGTCCCACGGGGGCAGGCCGAGCTGCGACTCCAACATCGAGACGATCGCGACGGCGAACAGCAGCAAGCCCGCGAAGAGCGCAACGAGCCGAACGGGCAGGCTTCCTCGCAACAAGGGGGCGTCTCTCACCTATGCACGGTAGCCGCGCAGACGCACCGCGTAGAATCCTGCGAGCGCATGGAGCGAGAGGTCGAGCAGATACTGCAGGACCAGAGCCGGTACTACGAAGACCGGGCTCCTGAGTACGACGACATCTGGTTCCGGCGCGGCGTCTACGACCTCGGCCCCGAAGGCAACGTGCGGTGGTTCGAAGAGACGGCCCAGCTGGAAGCCGCGCTCGACGACCTCGACGTCTCGGGGGTCGTGCTCGAGCTGGCGTGCGGCACCGGGCTGTTCACGCGACACCTCGCCCCTCGTGCCGGCCGGCTGATCGCCATCGATTCCGCCGAGCCGGTGCTCGCCATCAACCGTGAGCGGGTGGCCGACCCAGCCGTCGAGTACGTGCACGGCGATCTCTTCACGTGGTCGCCGCCCGAGGGCGTGCGGTTCGACCTGATCGTGTTCGCCTTCCTCATCTCACACATCCCGCCCGCGCGGTTCGAGGAGTTCTGGCGCCGGCTCGCAGGATGGCTCGCTCCCGAAGGCCGTGTCTTCTTCTGCGACGACATCGACGGTGCCGAGCACCGGCGTTCGACCACCGGCGAATCCGTCGATGACGGGCCGGACTTCGCGCACCGGCGCCGTCTCGCCGACGGCCGTGAGTACACGATCGTGAAGATCTTCTACCGGCCCGAGGAGCTCACGGCTTCGCTCGAAACGATCGGCTGGAACGCAGACATCCGTACGACCGGCTCGGAGTTCTTCTATGGGGTCGCGCACCCATCGCGGGGCTGACGTGACGGCGGCAGGCTCACAAGGAACCGGTCGATGCTTCGTCGGCTCGGAAGTCGGCACGCTTCGGCGGGTGATGTTGCATCGACCAGGCCTCGAGCTGAAGCGCCTCACACCCACCACCGCGCGCGAGCTGCTGTTCGACGGTGTGCTCTGGGTCGGGCGCGCCCAGCAAGAGCACGACGCCTTCGCTGCAGCGCTCGCGGCGCGCGACGTCGAGATCGTCTACCTCGAGGATCTACTGGCCGACGTGCTCGGGCAACCCGATGTGCGGGCTGAGCTGGTGCAGAGCCTCGATCCGGCGCTGCTCGGCCCGACCCTCGGACCCGAGGTGCGCGAGTGGCTCATGGCCCTCGGCTCGGCCGAGCTCGCCGAGCATCTGATCGCCGGTGTGACGTTCGAGGAGCTGCCCTTCACGAGCGACAGCATCGTGCGGCGCATGGGCCGGGGGTTCGTGGCGACGCCGTTGCCCAACACCTTGTTCATGCGTGACACCTCGGCCTGGATCTACGACGGCGTGTCGATCAGCACTATGGCGATGCCCGCGCGCATCAGGGAATCACTGCACCTGTCGGCCGTCTACCGCCACCACCCGCTGTTCACCGGCGCCGACTTCGAGGTCTGGAGCGACGATACCCACGCCCCCATGTTCCTGGAAGGCGGCGACACCCTGGTGATCGGCAACGGCGCGGTGCTGATCGGCATGGGTGAGCGGAGCGATCCGGCCGCCGTCGAGATCTTGGCGACGCGCCTGTTCTCGGCGGGCGCCGCGACCCGGGTGATCGCGGTCGAGATCCCCGAGCAACGCTCCAGCATGCACCTCGACACCGTGCTCACGATGCTCGACGTCGACGCGTTCACGATCTTCCCTGACGTGCGCGACGCGATGACGACTTATGTCGTGACGCCCGGACCACGCGGCCTATCGATCGAGGAGGAAGACGACCTATTCGCAGCCATCGCCCGCGCGCTCGACGTGCCGGCGATCCGGCAGTTCGACACGGGGGGCGACCGCTTCCAAGCCGAACGGGAACAGTGGGACGACGGGAACAACGTGCTCGCGATCGCACCGGGCGTGGTCGTGGCATACGAGCGGAACGTCGACACGAACCAGAAGCTCCGCGACGGCGGCATCGAGGTCATCACGATCGAAGGCGAGGAGCTCGGGCGCGGACGCGGCGGCCCTCGCTGCATGTCGTGCCCGATCGAGCGCGACGCCATAGACGCCTGAGGCCGCCGGCGCATCCGCCGGCGCCGCCGCGCCGACGGCCTACGGCACGAGGCCGAAGACGGTGCTGGCCGCGCCTGAGCCGTGACCGTTGCGCGGGCCGCCGATCACGATCCAACCTCCCGTGGCCGGCATCTCGCCGAGGTTCGTGAGGTTCTCCAGCGTGAACCGGTGCCGGTTGAGCGTGAGCCACGATTCGATGAACAGGGCATCGCTCGAGGGGTCGGGGCCGAACGTGTCGGTGCCGAGCGCGCCGCGCTTGGCGAGCACGCCTGTGTCGATCAGCCACCGGACCGCGAACTTCGAGAACCCAGGCTGGCTGAACCTCGCGCCCGACTGTCCGCAGTTGTAGTACGTCGGCTCGTCCCGCGCGATGTCGGGGCCCCAGAAGCGCCCGCATCCGGTCCACAGCAACACGGCCGCGCTTGCGGGCATCTGACCGTACGTGGTCTCCCACGCCTGCAGATCCGCCTTTGTCACCTCGTACTCGCCATCGGCGGCCACCTGATCGCGCACGTCGACGACGACCGCCGGCAACACGAAGTCGGCGGCGTCGAGATCCTCGGCGCACGGCTTCCCCTCGCGGAAGTGGCACGGCGCGCTGTAGTGCGTGCCGGTGTGCTCACCCTCGCGTACGTACTGCATGTAGAAGCCGTCGTCGGCCACGGTTGCGACCGTGGTGAACCTGAACGCTGGATCGCCCGGGAACAGCGGCGTCTGCGTCGGCGCGTTGATGTGGCTGAGACTCACCACACGCGAGAATCCAGGCAGCGTGGTGGTGTCGTCGCCTCCCCGCTTCGAGCCTGAGGCGAGCCCCACTGCGAAGCTCGCAGCCACCGCGGCCACCACCGTGACGAGCGCGATCACTTTCGTCGTGCGCATGCCGTGCCTCCCCCATCCTGGAAAGGTCATGGTGACGCCAGACGTTCGGTGAGCGCAAGTCCACCGAACGGGTCGCTGCATCGAGTATCCTGATGTGGAACGCGCCGATCTCGAATGAGACGCGCGCGCGACGATGTCTCGCGATCCTTCGCACGCTTCGCCCTTCCTGGGCGTTTCCCTGCGCAGAGGCGCCTGCCCTCGACGCGCACCGAACGAACGACCAGGAGAGGACACACCGAACCGTGAGGACCGACGCTGCAACCGCGAGAACGATCGAACACGCAACCGACCAACCGACCTTCCGAGAGCTCGGCGTCTCGGAGCCCATCGCTCAGGTGCTGCGCATGCGCGGGTTCGAGCGGCCCTTCGCGATCCAATCGCTCGTGCTGCCCGACGCGCTCGCGGGCCGTGATGTGCTCGCGCGCTCGCGCACAGGCTCGGGCAAGACGCTCGCCTTCGCCGTGCCACTGGTGGAGCGCCTACACCCGAGCGACAGGAGCCCGACCGGTCTGATCCTCGCACCGACTCGCGAGCTCGCGAGCCAGGTCACCGAGGAGTTCCGAGCGATCGCCGACGTGAAGCACCTGCAGGTCGCGGCCGTGTACGGGGGTGTGGGCATAGGCCCGCAGGCCAAGCGAGCGCGGCATTCCGACATCGTGATCGCGACCCCCGGACGACTGCTCGATCTGGTCGCTCGGAAGATCCTGCGTCTCGATCGCGTGCGCGCTTGCGTACTCGACGAGGCCGACCGCATGTTGGATATGGGCTTCCTGCCCGACGTGACGCGCATCCTCGAGATGCTTCGGCCCGACCGTCAGACGATGATGTTCTCGGCCACGCTCGACGGCGAGGTCGGACGCCTCGCGAAGCGGTTCACGCGCGACGCCGTGCTGCACGAGAGCGGCGAAGCGGGGCCCAACATCGACCACGCGACCCATCGCTTCATCGCCGTCGAACACCCACAGAAGACGAGAGCCCTCGTGCGCGAGCTCGCCGGCGACCGCGGTCTCACGCTCATCTTCGTTCGCACCCAGCGCGGCGCCGACCGGCTCGCGCGCAACCTGCGCAAGGAAGGCTTCAGCGCAGGTGAGCTGCACGGGGGCATGTCGCAGCCCCAACGCGAGCGGGCGCTCGGCCGGTTCGCAAGCGGCGCGAACGACGTGCTGGTCGCGACCGACGTCGCTGCGCGTGGCCTCGACCTCGACGACATCACCCACGTCATCAACTTCGATGCGCCCGCCGACGAGAAGGCGTACGTTCACCGTGTCGGACGCACCGCTCGCGCCGGCCGGGGGGGCGAGGGCGTGACATTCGTCACTCCCGATCAGCGCATGGAGGTCGGTCGCATCGCGAAGACACTCGACCTCAACGCGGAGTTCGTGCAGGCTGGACTCTCGAAGGCTCCACAGCACCAGGGCGGCAACGGGCAAGCTCGCAAGCCGAACGGAGGTACGAACCATCGACGTCGACAAGATCGCAGAGGCGCTCCGGCTGGTCGAACAAGATCAGCTCGGTGACGCCGCGAAGCTACTCGGTTCCATGGTGCGAGGAAAGCGGTTCACGCGCCCGAGCCGCCTGAACGCCGAGTCGGTCGAGGTCGACGAGGTCAAAGGCTGGCTGCGCGCGGCGGTCGCCGATCCGTCGTCGGCCGATTCCAGGTTCATGGTGGAACGCGCCTATTACAAGCTCCGCACGCTGGCCCCTGCCTGAAAACACGCAGACGGCCTCCCCCGCGCGGCTCGAGATCGAGACCGGTGCCGAGCAACGTGCGGCCAACAGCCGATTCCCCGCGAGCATGACACGGCGCACACTGCACCCATGACCGACCTGATGCTCGCCTGCCAGCACGTCGACGTCGCGCTCTCCCTGCAACAGATGATCCGAGATCGCGAGCCTGCTCAAGGCGTCGGTCCCTCCTCGGCGGCGATCGGCGAGGCCTGCGGCAGGCCGTCGATCGGCTCGGTCTACAACGACGGGGCGCGGCATCGGTTCTGCGCCGATCACGTGCTGGAAGAACCCATCTCCCGATAGCGCCGGTACAAACGCGCGAGCTCGGGCGCCGGATCGAGCCAGTAGGTCCGCGGATCGATGTCGATGAACTCGGCTGCGCCGCCGGCCTTGCTCCCGAGCGTGTCGTCGAGCCGAGGTCTGCCCGCGAAGGCCGCGACCTCCGACACGGCAGGCTTCGCCGACCCATCCGAGCGCCACAGCCCGAAGGACCGCTCGTGCGTGGCTTCGTCCAGCGGAGGTACTGGCCACATCTCTCGCGCATAGTCCGCGTAGCACCACACCATCGCGCCCGAACATCGGCCCAGACGCAGCCCCTCGAGCACCAGGGCCGTGTACCGGGCGGCCTCGGCTTCGGTGACCAGCATCGCGGCGCCGGTCTCGCCTTCGGCGCGCTCGCCGGGCGGCGATGTCGGCAGGCCGAACTCGGAGAAGAACACCTCGGCCCCACCGCCGAGCCAGCGCGTCATTCGGGCCAAGAACGGCACGAGATGCTCGTCCGATGCGCCGCCGGCCCAAGCCGCGTAGATCGGGTATCCGTGCATCGTGAGGAAGTCGCACACGTGCGCGGCCTCTCTCGGCCCGATGCTGCGGTCCTGCTCCAGATCCTCCATGTGGAGCCCGATCGTGATGGACGCCGATGCGTCGGCGGCTCGGATCGCCGAGGTCATCTGCCCCAGCCACCGCCGGCCGTGCTCGCGGTCGGGCGGCACGACGCAGTTCGAGCTCTCGTTGCCGAGGTCCCATGCCCAGAGCGCCTCGTGACCCGCGAGCGCGGTCGCGGCCTCGCCCGCAAGCGTCGCCTGCGCCTGCGCGAGTTCGACGTCGACGTACCAGTTGCGGAGCCCACGGTCGGCGACCTGGCCCCCGCTTGCCACCCTGAACCGGTCATCGCGCTCGGCGCCGCCGAGCGCCCAGCCGGGGATCCAGTTCACCCCGCTCATGTGGCCGGCGAACAGGGTGGGCATGAGCGCCAGCCCAGCACCGGCGGCCGCGTCGGCCACCTCGATCAGCCGGTCGAGCGCAGCGTGGTCTACCCGGTCGGGTTCGGGCTGGAAGTCTTCCCACAGCAGGAACACACGCACACAGTCCATGCCGCTCGCGGCGATGCGCGCGAAGTCGTGAACAACCTCATCGCGGTCGAACCTCCCCCACCATCGCATGGCGGTACGGGCGGGCCAGTAGTTGACGCCGAGCCGGAACGCCTCGCTCGTGGCGTCAGCTCGCACGGCGGACGGGGGTCAACGTCCGGTTCGGGTCGACGATGCGCCGGTACAGCGTGAGGTACTCCTCGACCATTCGCGACACGTCGAACCGGCGCCGGACCGACGCCCGGACCGCGGCCCGGTCGAGGTCGCGTGCCTCGCCGACCGCGAGGACCGCCTCGTCGAGGGAATCGACCAGAAAACCGTTCTCGCCGTGGCGCACGAGCTCGGGCATGGAGCCGCGACGGTTCGCGACGACCGGCGTGCCACACGCCATCGACTCCACGACGCTGAATCCGAACGGTTCCTCGAAGTTGATCAGGTGCAGCACCGCTACCGCGCTCCCCAGCAGTGCCGCGCGATCGCCCGGGCCGACCGAACCCACATAGGTGACGCGCTCCCCGTCGATGTGAGGTTCGATGCGTTCGGCGAAGTAAGCGGCGTCCTGCACGATGCCGGCGATCGTGAGCGGCATGCCGGCGCGCGCGGCCACCTCGATCGCTTCCTCGACGCCTTTGTCGGGGTGGATGCGCCCGAAGAACAGCAGGGCATCCTCGGGCGCTTCGCAGAGCGGGAACTGGGCGATGTCGATGCCGTGGTGGATCGTCGCCGCGTAATCGAGGCTCGGGTGGCGGTCTGCCTCGCTGATCGCGACGTAGTGACTCCGGTGGGAGTAGCGCTCGAACACCGGCACGATGCGATCTGACGAGAACCCGTGGATCGTGGTGACGACAGGGGTCTCGACGAGCCCGCTGTACGTGAGCGGAAGGAAGTCGAAGTTGTTGTGGATCAGGTCGAACTCGTCCGCACGCTCGAAGAGCGTCGAGATGTGCAGGCCTTCCCAGACCTTTGCGTCGAGGGTCTCGTCCTCGGAGTAGCCGGTCGGCGCAGTGCCGACGAGGCTCGAGGAGGTGATCGAGTCGGCCGTCGCGAACAACGTGACATCGACGCCGCGCTCGACCAGGCCCTCGGTGAGCAGCGAGACGAACTGCTCCCACGGTCCGTAGTGGCGCGGAGGCACACGCCAGGAGATAGGCGCGAGCATCGCCACGCGGAGCGAGGACCAGATCCGGTGAGACGGGTCAGTTCGAGCGGGTGCGGACATCGTGGACCGAGGGTATCCGCTCACCCGGCCCGCGAAACCCCCACCGTGCACGGCGGCGGGTGTGGAGGTTCGGCGCTGCTTGCTTTGCCCTACTTGGATCCCTTCGCCTTCTTCGCCGCGCGCTTCTCCTTCAACGTCTTGCTGGCCGCCGTCTTCGACCCCTTGGCGCCACCCTTGTCCTTGCTGGCCATGATCGCTCCTTCCGCTGTCGCCCTTGAGTGCCGAGTGTCCTTTTTACCATGCCACACAGGCCGCCCGTGTCCTCATCCGGTGTTGTGGATCGTTTCGATCGCGCGGCGCAGCGGGTCGGGCCGCCTCGCCGCTACGCTGGCCCGGTCATGCCTGACCTCGTCGAGATCGTAGAGCTCCGAGTGCTCGATGGGCCGAACCTGTACTTCCCGCGGCCCGCGGTGAAGCTCACGCTCGCCGTGCCCGGGTGGCTGCGTGCGACCGAGCCACGCCTCGAGCGCATGGCGGCCGACATCGCCCTGCCCGGCAGGCCTCGGCCGGGCGAGCGAGCGAGCGAGCAGCGGCGGCGGTTCACGGCTCGCGTTGCCACCCACGTGACACGCACGGTTGCCCGAGCAGCACACGTGCGACTGGCGGCGAGGGCGCGCACCGGGCCCGGCGACGACGCGATCGTGGTCGCGTTCCCGTGGCGGCGACGCGACGCGGCCGAGGCGCTCGCTGGTCAGGTCGCCGCCGTGATGCGCGATCTGCTGGGCACCCGGCGGTCGCTCGCGAGCCTGGCCTCAGAGGCGGCCAAGCGCATCGAGGCCACCGACCCGGGGCCGGGGCCGACCGTGACCGACCCCACGATCCGCGTGATCGCCGTCACCGGCACGAACGGCAAGACCACGACCGTGCGACTGCTCGCCCATATCGTGCGCACCGCAGGCCGCAGCGTCGCCTACTCCTCGACCGACGGCGTCTTCCACGACGGGGTGTTGGTCGAGGCCGGCGACTACTCAGGCTTCGCCGGAGCGCAGATGGCGCTCGCGCAGCCGGGCGTCGACGTCGCGATCCTCGAGACGGCTCGCGGCGGCATCCTGCTGCGCGGCATCGGCACGACCCACAACGATGTCTCGGTCGTGACGAACGTCTCGGCCGACCACCTGGGACTGCACGGCGTCGACACGCTCGACCAGCTCGCCGAGGTCAAGGCCGCGATCACGACGATCACGAGGGCCGATGGTTGGCACGTGCTGAACGCCGACGACCCGCGGGTGCTCGCGATGAATCGGCGCGCGGGAGGTAGCCCATTCATGTGCTCGCTCGACGCTCGGCACCCCGCATTGCGGGAAGCGCTCGCCGACGGAGGCAGGGCCCTCACCGTGCTCGATCGGAGCCTTGCCGAGCTCGGGCGTGGAAGCTCGCGGAAGCTAATCGATCTGGAGCAGGTACCGATGACGCTCGCGGGGATCGCATCCCAACACGTTCACAACGCGATGTCTGCAACTGCCGCGGCGCTCGCGATCGGGCTTGCGCGGAAGGCGATCGTGAAGGGGTTGCGTTCCTTCATGCCCGATGCCGATGCGAACCCGGGCCGCGCGAACGTCTACGTGCTCGGCGAGCGCGTCGTGGTGCTCGACTACGCACACAACGAGGCCGGCATCGACGGGCTGACCGAGATCGCCAGAGGTCTGTGCACTCCGACCGCCGAGACGTGGCTCGCGTTCGGCACCGCGGGCGACCGAGACGACGAGCTGTTGCACGGGCTCGGCTACCGTGCTGCGCGCGGCGCCGATCACGTGATCGTCGCCGAGCTGCATCGCTACCTGCGCGGGCGCGACCCCGAGGACCTCGTGGGCCGGCTCCGCGCGGGCGCGATCGACGGCGGCGCCACCGACGTGGCGGCGATGGGCGACGAGGTGTCTGCGCTTCGCTTCATGCTGGAACGCTCAGGCCCGCGCGACGTGCTGGCGATCACCGCGCTCGCGCAACGCCCGGAGATGTTCGAGTGGCTCGATCACGAGCTGGGTGCGCGACGGGCCGATCCGGCGATGGTGCGGGCGCTCGTCCGCCGAGCCCGGCGGTCGGAACCTGGCCGCGCCCGGCGGCGCACTTGACCCCTCTGCCGTGGTCTCAGCGGCCGCTGGGTTGCTCGAGCGCGAGCGGACGTGCCGCCGATCGGCGGGCCTCGAGCTCGTCCCAGACCTCGGCGGCCTCGTCGACGCAGAGCACGACCAGGTCGCCGGGGCGGCTGCGGTCGAGCGCGGAGCGGCAGGCTTCCAGCTCGTCGGTGACGATCTCAGCGTGGCCGACCCTGGCTCCCTGCGCGCGTGCCTCGTCGAGACCTTCCATCACGAGCGACCCGGTCGCACCGCGCTCACGTCCGCGCGTGTGCACATCCTCGCGAACGATCACCTCGTCGAAGTAGCGGGCGGCGACCCGGCCCAGCTCACGCATGTCCTCGTCGCGGCGATCGCCCGCCGTGGCCACCACCGCGACGCGCAGGTTCGCCGACCACGACGGCGCGCCGGGGTGCTCGACCGGAGAGCTCGCCGTCATGCGCTCGACGAAGTCACCCACCGTCTGCAGACCTGCGGCGTTGTGCGCGTAGTCGAGCAGCACGGTGACGCCCTTGAGGTCGACGAGGTTGAGGCGCCCCGGCGCCTGGAAGAAGTCGGTCGTGAAGGTGCGAAGGCCATGACGGATGTCGTGCAGATGCGCGCCCGAAACGTGCGTCGCCGCGACGGCTGCGAGGAGGTTCTGCACGTTCATGCGCGCGCGGCCGTCGAATGTCGCCGGGAACTGGTGCGTGTAACCGACCGGCATCGAGCGGTGGCCATCACGCAGCACGATCTGCTCGCCCTTCTGATCGCGCATGAGCACTACGGCCTTGCGCCCCCGGCGCACCCAGCGCTCGATCAGCTCGTGGTCCTCGTGCATGGTGAACAGGATCACGTTGCCGGGGCAGTGCTTGCGCATCTCGAGCACGAGGTCGTCGTCGGCGTTGAGCACGGCGTAGCCATCGCGCGGCACCGCCTCGACGATCACACGCTTGACCGCGGCGAGCTGTTCGATCGTGTCGATGTCGCGCAGGCCGAGGTGGTCACCCGTCACGTTGAGCACGACCGCGACGTCGTTGCGTCCGTACCCGAGACCCTCGCGCAAGATACCGCCGCGCGCCACCTCGAACACCGCGAAGTCGACGCGGGGGTTCTGCAACACGGTCAGCGCTGAGCGCGGACCGCTGGCGTCGACGCGCTTCGTGAGCCGTCCGTCGATGTAGATGCCGTCGGTCGAGGTGAGCCCGACCTTGCGGCCCATGTTCTTCATGACGTGCGCGATCATGCGTACCGTCGTCGTCTTGCCGTTCGAGCCGGTCACCGCCACGATCGGGATGCGCGAGGGCGATCCCGCGGGGAAGAGCATGTCGATCACCGGCCGCGCCACGTACTGAGGCTCACCCTCGGTGGGGTGGGTGTGCATGCGGAAGCCGGGCGCCGCGTTCACCTCGACGATCGCGCCACCCGTCTCACGAACGGGCACCGTGATGTCGGGCGCGATGAAGTCGATGCCGGCCACGTCGAGGCCGACGACGCGCGCGGCTTCCTCGGCGATGTCGACGTTGTCCTCATGGGCTTCCCACGTGCGGTCGATCGAGCTCCCGCCGGTCGACATGTTGCCGGTCGCCGCGAGCAGCACCATGACATCGGGCTCTGGCACGTCGTCGAGGGTGAGGCCCTGCGAGCGCACGAGCACCTCTGCGACCTCGTCGATGCGGATGCGCGTAAGCACCTTCTCGTGGCCGATGCCGCGCCGCGGATCGGCGTTCGCGATGTCGACGAGTTGGCGCACCGTGAGCGTGCCGTCGCCGACGATGTGGGCGGGCACGCGCTCAGCCACCGCCACCATGGTCCCGCCGATCACGAGCAGCCGGTAGTCGCGCCCGCTCACCATGCCCTCGACCACGACCCGTCCCCCGCGGCTCTGCTTCAACGCGCGCCCGAAGGCGCCGCGCACCGCACGCACGGTCGTGAGGTCGAGGGCGACGCCGCGGCCATGGTTGCCGTCGAGCGGTTTCACCACCACGGGGAATCCGATGCGCTTGGCGGCCAAGGCGGCGTCGTCGGCAGCGCGCACCACGCTTCCCATGGGCACCGGAAGCCCGGCCGACTCGAGCAGCTGCCGGGTGAGCTGCTTGTCGCCCGCGACGTCGACCGCGAGCGCCGAGGTGAGCGAGGTCATCGTGGCCCTGATGCGCTGCTGATACTTGCCTTGGCCGAGCTGCACGAAGCTCTGGTCGTTGAGGCGGATGACCGGGATGTCTCGGGTCTCGGCCTCGTCGACGAGTGCCTGGGTCGAGGGACCGAAGGCGCGCCGCTCGGCGAGCAAGATCAGGCGTTCGAGCTCGAGCGGGAACTCGAAACCTCGCTCTCGCTTCACGAGGTGGTTGACGAGCCGCACCGCGAGACCGCCGGCGGCGAGGCCGACCTGCTCTTCCCAGTACCCGTACGTCACGTTGTACTCGCCGGGTCGCCCGGTGCTGCGTGTCTTGCCGCGGTAGACCTGCGCGCCCGACTCGCGCTGCAGCTCGATCGCGATGTGCTCGGCCACGTGGCCGGCCCACGTGCCTTCCTCGAGCCGCTCACGGAACCCGCCGACATGCCCGCGTGAGCAGGAATGCTCACCGACACCCGGCAGCAGCTCGAGCAGCGTGTCGTTGAAGCCCTCGATCGTGTTCGATGGCCACTGCTCGAGGGAGCCGAGGTCGACCACGAGCCTGATCGCCGGGTCGTACGAGAAGTAGTTGGGCCCGCGGAAGACCTGCGTCTGCACGATGCGCAGGTCGGGCCGGGCGGGCGGGGCCTGGGAAGACGGCAGGGCCTTCGGAGAGGCTTTCCTGCGCTTCGCGGGATCCTTGCTAGAAGGTTCTGGCTTCGCGGGCTTCTTGCCGGCCCTTTGGCTGGTCGTCACTCCGAGGCCTCGCGCTCCTCGGTGCGGGAACCTTCCGGATGGATCAGTGCCCGTGCCCGCAGATCGAACCGGTATCCCGATGGGATCGAGTGCAGCTGCGCGCCGGAGACCATCATGGGGCGGCGTCCCCGAAGCCGGTAGGCATCGGTTTCCATGTGCGACCCGTCGACGATGGTGACGGAGCCGCGGCCGATCACCTCCATCGAGCGGTCCGGGTGCACGATCGCGCAGGTGTCCTCGTCGAGGCCGAGGCCGATCAATGACGGCGACTGAGCGACGGAACTCAGTAGGCGCCCGAGCCGCGTGCGCTGTTCGAAGTGCTGGTCGACGATCGTGCCTTCGACGAAGCCGAGTCCCGCGGCGGTCTGCACGTTGCCGTGACGCGGCGAGGCGCCGGTTTGTCCGAACGCCATCATGTGCGAGGCGAGCGCGCTCGCCCCCGCCGACGTGCCGGCGATGACGGCCCCTCGGTCCTGCGCGAGATGCAGGCCCTGGTGCAGCCGCGTGCCTGCCACGATCGACGTAAGCCGCAGCTGGTTGCCTCCTGTGAGGAAAGCGCCAGTCGCGTCGCTCAGCTCGGCGGCGGCATCGGGGCGGTCTGCTTCCGATCGTTCTCGCGGGCGCAGTCCGGTGACGCTCGCGACGCCGAGCTCGAGGAACAGCGCCTCGTAGAGCTGGAGCGCCTGCTCACTGATCTCCGACGCGGTCGCGATAACGGCGACGCGGGCCTCCTTGCCCCCCGCGAAGCGCACGAACCGCTTCAGGATCTGCCGGCCGCGCAGCTTGTCCTCGGCGCCCCCGATCAACATGATCGGGCCGGCACCTCCTACGGCTGGCGCCAGGTTCGCTCGTCGACGGGGCTCGGACATCGCGGGCCAAGTCTAGACCCGGCGCCGAGCGTGACGAGTATCACCGCACGTGTGCAGCCTCCGCTTCGATGGAAGCCGGAGGACCAGAGTATGGGTATCCCAGCCCAGGTCGCCGTGACTCGGTGGGGCCGAAGCATTAGGCCCCGCCCGTCGCCACGAGGTCTGCGAAGCTCTGCGCAGCGTCGTCGACTGCTGATGCGGCATCGGTCAAGCAGGCCAGGCGTCGGTCGACCAGAGCGCCCAGGCGATCAACAGCGGCTGGAAAGCGAGCCGCCCCCAGCGCTCCGTGTCGGTGTCGAGCCCGAACGCGTCGGTGCCTGAGACCGCCTGCGACACGTTGCCCACGAAGACCACCACCAGGAAGCCGGCGAGCGCCCACCCGGCCGTTCGGCGCAGGTCTCCCCCGGGCGTGACAACGAGCGCCACCCCGAACGCCACCTCCATCACGCCGGTGACCCGCACCACCCCCGCAGGCCATGGCACCCACGAAGGCACTAGCAGCAGGAACGAGTCGAGCTCCGCGAAGTGTGCGATGCCGGCGAACACGAGCGCGGCTGCGAGCACGTACCGCCCGGTCGATCTCATCGTTCGCCTCGGGCGCTCAGACCGAACGCATATTGCGGGAGCCTCATCCCGGCTTGAAGGGCGGACGTCCGTCACCGGCGGTCGACACGAGCACCGGCTCGGCGCCGGTGAGCTGGGCAAGCGTGGCCGCCACTCGATTGAACCCGTCGCGGTCCCAAGCACCCACCGACTCGATCACGCGTCCGTCATCGCTCACCAGGAACAGCGTAGGCACCGACTCGATCACGTAGGCGTCGGAGATCGCGTAAGGAGGAGCATCCTCGATCGAGGCGATGCCCATCGAGTAGGTCTGGGCGAACCGCTCGAGCTTCGGCGCCGGGTCCTGCCCGATACCGACGACGCAGCCGGGGAAGGCTCGCTCGAAGTGCTGCATCGTCGGCGCGGCGATCTGACAGGTCGGACACGTCACCTTGTAGAAGAACAGCCCGCGCGGTCCGTCGCCGAACGCGATCCCGGGTACCTCGGGCGCGACGTCATCGACCTGCAGCGGGCCCACGGCTTCAAGCGTACGTCGCGGCCACGCGTTCGGCAGCTCGCATGAGCCGCAGCACATTGCGCCCTGCGATCTTCATGAGCTCGTCGTCGGTGTAGCCGCGCGCCACAAGCTCGGCGAACAACGCCGGGTAACCCGCGACGTCGGTAAGCCCTGCCGGCATCGTGCCGACGCCGTCGAAGTCGCCGCCAACCCCGATCGCGTCGACACCCGCGATGTCGCGAACATGGTCGATATGGTCGGCGACGTCTGAAACTGTCGCCGCGACGTCGTGCTCGTCGAACCACGCATCCACGGCTGCGGACACCCGTGCGGGCTCGTCGGCATGCTCGGCCCTCAGGCGACGAGCTACTTCCCACCCCTCGCGGTTCACGGACGCGCCCTCTGATGTCAGGAACTCCGGCACGAACGTCACCATGACGACCCCCGCTGCGCGACCGACGCTCTCGAGCACGTCGTCGGGCACGTTGCGGCTGACGTCGGCGATCGCGCGGGCCGACGAGTGGCTGAAGAGCACCGGCGCCTCGCTCACGTCGATCGCTTGGCGCATGGTGTCGTCCGACACGTGGCTGAGGTCGACGAGCACACCGAGCCGGTTGATCTCGCGCACGACCTCTTCCCCGAACGTCGTGAGCCCGCCATGCGGGTGTTCCCCGGTCGCCGAATCTGCCCAAGGCGTGTCGTCGTTGTGCGTGAGCGTCATGTAGCCCGCCCCCGCTCGGGCGAGCGCTCGCAACACGCCGAGCGAGCTCGCGATGCAGTGTCCGCCCTCGACGCCGACCATCGACGCGACCTTGCCGCTCGCGGCGACCCGCTCGACGTCGTCGGCGGTTCGCGCGAGCTCGAGACGATCGGGGTGGCGAGCCGTCAGCTCGTAGAGCCTCTCGACCTGCTCGAAGGTTCGCGTCACGGCCTCGTGCTCGGGCAGGTCCGACGGCACGTACACCGACCAGAACTGCCCGCCGAGCCCGCCTGCTTCCAGCCGTGGGAAGTCGGTCTGCAGCGTCGGGCATGGCTCGGCGGGGTCGAGAGTCTCCGGGGGATCGGCCTGCATGGCCTCGCGCAAGGCCCACAGCAGGTCGTTGTGTCCGTCGATCAGGGGGGCCGCGCGCAGCAGCTCGACGATGCGACCTCTCTCTTCGTCTGTCGTCATCTGTCGCATCGTAGAAGGAGGTCGCGATCGATGACTCAGGTCACTGAGGATCCTTCCGCTAGCACGCGTCGCCGAGACAATCCTCAGCGAAAACCTCTTCGCCGTCGACCGTGCCGACGAAGGAGCCGCGGATCGCGTCGACGTTGATGTCCTGCTCACGGCCAGTCACCGTGCCTTCGAGGGCAAGCTCTCGTCCATCGTCGCTCGTGCCGGTGCAGGTAACGTTGATCTTCTCGGCGCCGCCGGTTGAGTTCGCCGTGCACTCCAGCACGTCGGAGACCTCGAGGCCTTCGCCCTCGAACGCTGCCGTTCCGGCTGCGGCGGCCGCGTTTCGGGCGGCAACCTCCGCGGTGTCGTCGACGATCTCTCGTTGCTGCTTCTCGGTGCACGCCGCGAGCGTTCCAGCGACGAGCACGGCTGCGATGAGTGTGCGCATGATCGATCGCATGGGCATGATATTCCCTCCTATGCTCATCGGATGATGCTGCGGGGATACCCCGCGGATCGGGCGCGCAACCGCGACCCCGACGGGCCACGACCAAGGAGGAACGCGTGAGCGACCAACAAGACGACGAGACGACCGAGCCGGTCCCCGAGGCAGACGCGCTCGAGCAGGCCACTCCCGCGCCGGGTCAGGGCGAGGAGGACGTACCGCGCTGAGATGGTGACTCCCGCGCGTCGAGCTCGATCGACTCGGCGGTCCAGGTTGCGGCGGCCTCCTCGGAACCGGAGGCGCAGGTGAGCCGCATCGGCGACAGCTCGTTGCGCACGACCCTCACGAGGGCGTCAGCGGCGGGGAGCGCCAGTCGCACGGTCGCAACATCGCCGGCGCGCTCCACCGCAAGCAGCCGCACGTCGTCGATGCGGTCGAGACCCGAGCGCATGCGGAGCGCCACGTCCGCGGCCTGCGCGGGCATCGGGTGGCTCGTGCGACCGCGATACCGGTCGAGCACGATGCGCCCCTGCGCGTAGGCGGCCACGACTTCCGCCCCGCGTTCGGGCTCCACGCGGCCGAAGACGAGTCCGTGCGGGAACGCGACCAGGTTGCCGGCGAAACGGTCGCCGCCCACATGGGTGCTCTCCCACACCGATGTGGAGTGCTCGAGGGCGGCTGCGGCGGCGAGCCGACGACCGCGCTCGGCGCAGCAGACGTCTCGGCGACCGTGCGTGCACACCACGGCCACCGGTTCACGCACCGCGTGCGGGAACGCCGAACGATCGCCCGGGTCGAGCTGAACGACATCGTCGAGGCGCTCGAGCGTTCGGGCACCGATCCAAGCCTCGGCCGTGTCGATGGCGAAGCACGCCGTGCCGCTGCCCTCAGCACGCGCCGGGCGGCGGATCAGGAGCACGCGGCTGCGACTACGCCGCCCGAGGTCACGCAGGGCGAGACCGAGCCCATCGGGCAGTCGCGCGTCGAGGAGACCGTCGCGCCCCCACGGGCCCGCATGCTCGAGCAGCAACCATCGCCTGATCGTGGAAGCCGTGCCAGCGAGCGGTTCGTCGGCTGCTTCGCTCCGGCGCGAACAGCGATCGCCGAACCCGGTCACCGACGGTCGGAGCCATCGTTGGGGTCCGGCGCCGTCGCCGTCAGCAAGCCTTCGCGCATGAGCCGCCGTGCCAACACCACGCGGCTCGCGGCATCCGGAACGAGATCGTCGAGCTCACCGACGCGGAATGAATCGCGCGCGGCGACGCGCCGCATCGCGGGCTCGAGCCAGGCCGGCAGGCGGAGCCGTCGATCGCCGAGCAGCACGACGAGCGCCTCGTTGCGGCAACGGATCTCGCAGAAGGAACCCTGGCGGCGCGTGAGCACGGTGGCGTCATCGACTTCGGCCGCCTGTGCGCGTTCGGCGATCGAGCCGCGCGCGATCTGGGCCCGCACCGACAGGAACCGGTCGGCCCGATCGGCGACGATCTCGCCGGCGTCGGCCACGAGCATGCGTTCGGTCGCCGCCCGCACGCGGCGCGAAAGCTCGCCAGCGAGCCCGGACCGATCGCGCAACCACCCGGCGGGCAGTGGATCGTCGAGTGAAGGGTCGTCGACCGAGGACGTCCAGGCGCTGGTGAGCACGCCGCGCCACCTCGTCACGTGCACGCCCACGGTGAGATGACCAGAGACCGTCTTCTGCGCCGAAGCCGCATGCGGGGTTCCCGCCGGCATGTAGATCGTGTCGCCTGGCGCCACCTCGACGTCGAGGGGCGGGCGATCGTGTTCGGTCGGGGCCGCGTGCACTTCCCATCGTTTGCGCCCGAACGCCTGCAAGACGAACACGTCGTGCGGGTCGTGATGCAGCTCGAGTCCCTGCGCGCCGGCCGGGGTGATGTACGCGTTCACTTGGCAGGCATGACCCAACTCGAGCTCGAGGCTGCGGTTGAACCTCGTCACCGGCTCGGACCATCGGTGCAATCCCTGCAGCACGATCGTGGCGCCGCGCTCGAACAACGAGGCGACGGCATGAGCGTCGGCGATACCGGGGACGTCGCGCGAGCCTGCACGGCCCGATCGCGTGTACGCCGACTCGGGGATGCGCTCGCCTGCCTGCACAAGGCGGAAGAAGGGCGTGCGGAGCGCGGTCGTCGTCAGGAATCGGTCGACCTCGTCGAGCGTGAGCAGGTCGGCGAACCCACCGGGCCCAACGCCCCGCTGGATGCTCGCCCGGCGTGCCCAGTCATCGGCCAGGAAACGGCCGACGTCACCGGCACACCGGGCGAGCGCTCCCATCTCGGCTTGCTCGGGAGCGAGCGTCGCGACCGTCACGAGTTGGGCGTGTCGGTCCCGTCGGCGTCGGTGCCATCTCCGTCGGTGGTGTCGGTCGCATCACCGTCGGTGCCATCGGCGTCCGTGCCGTCGGCGTCCGTGCCGTCCGTCGCGTCGCCGTCGGTGCCATCGGCGTCGGTACCATCGGCGTCGCGGGGGCCTGTCTCCGTCGATCCGGTTGCCCCCGGCATCTCGGTCTTCATGTCCTCATCGCGCAGCTCGCCGCTCGTGGTCTCGTCCATGGTGTCCTCCCTCATCGCCTCGATCGCTTTCGGTGTCAGTGATGCTACTAGCGACCTCGATCACATCTCGTTGCCCTCAGCCTCCTTCGGCCCCTTCTCCGGCCATGCTCACCATCAGGGCCTCGATGGTGGGCTCGGTTGTGAGCCATTCCAACTCCTCGCGCGTGAATGCGTGCTGTCCCGCGTCGACCAAACGCAGGAGCTCGGCCCTTCCCTTGTCGGTCAGATACCGATCGAGCCGCTCACCGTCTGTGGTGGCGAACGTCGCCTCGTGATGTCCGGGAAGCTCGCTCCGATCCTCGTGGGTCACGTGCCGCGGTCCATCGAGCAGACGGATGGGCCCGTCGCCGTCAGGGGCCGGGGAGTCCCCGCGGAGCGTCGGTGCCGCGGTTGCCGCCGGTTCGCCGTCTACCGATGCGTTCGATGCGTTCATGCGTCACCCTCTCGTCGGTCACCATCGCCCTACCCTTCGGGCTCGCTCGCCATGCATCGATCCCTCTGCCCCACGGCTCGCGTGACCGTTGGTCACGACTCGATTCGACCGCCGAGCGCGGCTCGTTGCCCCCGCCCGGCTCAGCCGAGCAGCCGCTTGGAGAACGGGTAGGGCGCGAACACCCGGTGCCCGTCGGCGGTGACGAGCAGCTCGTCGCCGAGCTTCAGGCCGTCTCGCGCGCCGACCTCGCCGGCGTACAGCTCGACCACGAGCGCGGCACCCTCTTCGAGCACGGTGTCGGGATTGGGCTGCACGTCATCGGGGTGGCACAGGCTCGGGTTCTCCTCTTCGAGCCCGATGCCGTGGAAGAAGCATTCGTAACGCTGCGCCGCGAATCGGGCCGGGAACGGCGGCGCTTTCGTCGCGAGCTCACCGCACGTGATGCCCGGGCGCACCAGGGCCTTCATCTCAGCGAGCCACTCGAACGACTCGCGATACAACGCACGCTGCTCGGCGGTCGGCTCACCCTCGCCCACCGGGAACGTTCGCGACACACAGAAGAAGCATCCCTCGAGACCCACTGTGTCGGTGTCGACGAAGACGAGATCACGTTCCTCGAGACGCCGGTCGGTCGTCTCGGCCCGCCACGGATTCGTGTTCGGACCGGAACACACCGTGGTCGTCGCCAGATACTCGCCGCCGCCGCGGACCATCACGTCGGAGAGCACGCCGAGCAGCTCACGTTCTGTGACGCCGGGCGCGATCGCGGCCTCGAACTCTGTGAGCATCTCCATGATCAAGGCGGCGTTGAGGTCGAAAAGCTCGATCTCCTCGGAAGTCTTCACCAGCCGCGCCTGCTGGGTGACAGGCGCCGAGTCGAGCAGTCGCACTTCTCGTTCGACGAGCGCGAGGAACGCCGGTGTGCCGAGGCGGTCGACGGCGATGTGCTCACCGCTCGCGCCGAGCTCGCGCACGGCGGCGAGCGTTTCGTCGGCCCAGATCGCCGCCTGCGAGGCCGGGTCGTCGTAGAACTCCCACGCGTGCATCGGGCGGACGTCGGGGGCTCGCAGCTTCGATCGGTGCACCGAGTTCGCATGCTCGAACAGGATCGGCGTGCCCTGCTGCGGCACGACCGCACATCGCGCGAAGGTGCTCATGGCGTAGACCGGCATCGCGGTGGCGCCGGCCGCGTATCGCACGTTCGGCTCGTTCGCGAGCAGGAGCACCTCGACGTCGTGGTCGTGCATCGCCCCCTGCAAGCGCTCGAGCCGACCCAGACGGAGCCGCTCGAGGTCCACGGCGTGCTTCATCGGATCTCGTTGAACGACAAGGGCATGGAACCGGAGTCTACGGGCGTCGTTCGCCGACCCTCGTTGCCTGCTCGAACGCGTGCGCGAGTCGCAACACGCCGAGGTCGTCGCCACGCCCGAAGAGCCGCCACAGGTTTTCGTCAGGTCGTACGGGTTCAAGGTCCGCCCGAAGATCGGGTTGAACGTCTACGAACCCGAACTCAGGTGTTCGTCTTGCCGATCACGATGGCACCGGCGGCTCGTGCGCGCTTGACCAGCAGTCGTCGGCGACGGGCACCGTGTCGGTGAAGATGGGCGAGCCACCCGTCGTGCGGATGCCGGCGGTGGCGACCAGATCCTTGTGCGCGATGGGCAGGCCGTGCAGCGGGCCGACCGCGTCGCCGCGAGCGAGCGAGTCGTCGGCTCGCTCGGCCGCTTCGGTTGCGCGATCGGCGACGAGAGTCACGATGGCGCTCACCGTCGGGTCTGTCGCTTCGACGCGTGCGAGGTGTGCGGCCATGACTCGCGAGCCGAGAGCTCCCCCGATCGCAGGAGGCCAGCCAGCTGGGTCGCCGGCAGGAAGCACAGCTCGGTGCCGGAGGTCCCAGAGGTCTCGGGGGTGCCAGCGGTGTCAGAGGTCACGAACCGCAGGCTACTGCGCCCGCGGATCGCGAACGCGCACCGGGCCGGGGGCGAACCCCCGGCCCGTTCACGGTGATGGTGCGACGTATCGGTAGGTCAGCTGTTCACGCGGCCACGGTTCCCCGCGATCGCACGGTAGCCGATTACCAGGATCACGGCGACGACGATCGATGCGATCCAGTCGACGCCGCTCGTGTCTTTGAAGACCTCACCGGCGAGCCACCCACCGATCACAGCGCCCACGATGCCCAACAGGATCGTGCCGATGATGCCCATCGGGTCGTCGCCCGGGACCAAGAACCTCGCGAGCACCCCCACGATCGCGCCTACCACGATGTAGCCCAGGATCGACGTGACATCGACGCCATCCCCGTTGTTGTTCTCCCCCGCCTGCGCGAGGAACGCCAGCATGCCAACCATATGAGATCCCTCCCCATCGAACGACGCGCCCCGTGCGCGCCAGCGAGCAGATGCGTTCCCGTCATCGACGAGCGCCAAACCTCCAGGCGCAGCGTCGTCGGCTACCCTCGGCCCATGCGATGCCTTCACCGTTTCGTCGCCAGACCATGATGGTGGTGGCGTTCGCGAGCACCGGCGGGAACGAGGTCGTGCGCATCGAGGAGCGCACCGACGTTCAGCCCGCATCTACCGAGGTGCTCGTCGATGTCGCCCTGGCCGGCTTGAACCCTGCCGACCTACAACAGCGGGCGGGACGCTACCCTCCGCCGCTCGGCGTCGTTCCCGATGTCGCTGGCCTCGAAGTATCAGGCACGGTGACGGCGATCGGCCGCGACGTCTCGGAATGGTCGACCGGTGACCGCGTCTTCGGACTGGTCGCCGGTGGCGGCCTGGCCACCCGGGTTGCGGTTCACGAACGGTGCGTCACACGCGTTCCCGACCGGTTGTCAGACGAGGAAGCCGCAGCAGTTCCGGAGGTCTTCATCACCGCGCACGACGCCCTTAGGACCCAGGGGGAGCTTCGCGGTGACGAGACCGTCCTCGTGCAGGGAGCCTCAGGAGCCGTCGGCACCGCAGCGGTGCAGATCGCTCGTGTTCTCGGTGCCCGCGCCATCGGAGTCGTCAGGAGCGATGATGCTGCCGAGACCGTTCGGGCACTCGGCGCAGAGCCGATCCACTCGCCCGATGTGGGAACCGCAGTCATGGAGCTTACCGCCGGGCGAGGCGTCGATCTCGTGCTCGAGCTCGTCGGGTCGTCGAACCTTCCCGGTGACCTGGCGATGCTGGCGATCCGAGGGCGCATCGTCGTGGTCAGCGTGGCTTCCGGCACGAGAGCCGAATTGGACCTGCTGCAGCTCATGGTTCGACGTGCGACCGTGCGGGGCACGGTGCTACGGGCACGGTCCATCGCCGAGAAGGCTCGCGCCGTTTCGAGGTTCGCCGACGAGGTGGTCCCGATGCTGGCCGACGGTCGTGTCGAGCCATCGATCGACTCCGTGTTCGAAGTCGATGAGGTGCACGACGCATTCGACCGGCTGGCCGCATCGGGGAAGTCCGGGAAAGTCTTGATCCGCTTCGCGTGATCGGTAGGCCGCTCAACTTCGACGGGGGATCACCAACGCGTCGACCGCAACGCAGCCCTCGTGCGAGACGATCACCGGGTTCACGTCGAGCGCAGCGATGAGATCGCCGAGGTCGGCGGCGAGCACCGAGAGCCGCGAAACGCCATGTACGAGCGAGTCGACATCGGCAGCCGGGGCGCCGCGCACGCCGTCGAGCAGCGGCCGCATCTGCAGACGGTCGACCAGTCGCCGCGCACGGGCTTCATCGAGCGGCGGGAACGCGAGCGCGCGATCGTGCAAGAGTTCGACGAGCACCCCGCCGGCGGCCACCAGCACCAGTGGGCCGAAGGTCGGGTCGTTCACGAGGCCGAGCGCGACTTCCACACCGTCGGGCGCCATCGCGCCGACGGCGACCTGTGAACCGAGGCTCGAGGTCACCTCGTCGTAGGCCTGTCGCACGGCATCGGCGTCGGCAAGCCCGAGCCGCACGCCGCCGACATCGGACTTGTGCTGCACCCCGGCGGCCGCGGTCTTAAGCACGACCGGGAACCCGATCGCGGTGGCCGCCGCAACCGCCTCGCCGACGCTCGAGGCCGTGCGCGCCTCGACAACCGGAACACCGTAGTCGGCGAGCAACGCGAGACCTTCGAGCTCGCCGATCTCGTCGCCTTTCGAGAGCCGATCGCGCCAGCGCGCGCGCACGTTGTCTGGCGCTGCAACGAAAGGCACGTTCTCGGTGCGAACTCCCACGTCTCGGTGAGCGATCAGCGCCCGCAGCGCGACGAGTCCTGACGATGTGCCCTCGAGCACCGGGATCCCGCGGTCGCGGAGCTGGGCGGCTTCGTCGATCGCGATCGCACTCGCGAGGTTCGAGAGCACACAGAACGGCTTCGTGGTCGCGCTCCACACATCGCGCGCGATCTGCAGGTAGCCCTCGTCGTAGGGCTCGCCCTGGCGCGTGAGGTCGACCACGAAGGCCATGACGGCCGTGTCGGGATCGTCGTGCAACGCGAGGAAGGATTCCCGGAAGATGCGATCGGCGTCGATGCCCGTACCCCACGCGTCGAGCGGGTTCGCCGCCTCGAGTCCGGGGTCGAGCGTGTCGGCGATCTTCGACAAGGTCTCGGTCGTCACCGCCGCGAGCGGCACGCCCAGGTCGTGCGCCCGGTCGACGAAGAGGGCGCGCTCGCCTCCGGAGTCGTGCACGCTCGCGATGCCCCGTGCGGTGCCGCCCACTCGCCTCGGTGACGAGAACAGCTCCATCGCGTCGGCCATCTCCTCGAGCGTGAGCACCTCGTGCACACCGCAATCGTCGAACAGCGCCTCGTATGCACCGTGCTCTCCGGCGAGCGCGCCCGAGTGCGCGGTCACCATCGCCTTCGATCCTTCGGTGCGCCCGACCTTGAGGGCGATCACCGGCACGTCGAGGTCGAGCGCTCGCGCGAGCTGCGCCCGGAACCCCCGCGGATCGCGAACGGTCTCCAGCAGGACCGCGAGCACGCGCGTTTCCTCACGCTCGAGGGCATACGCCATGTAGTCGTCCATCGTGGCCCCGAGTTCGTGCCCGCTCGAGACCAGCAGGTTGAATCCGATGCCTCGGTCGTTGAAGGCGAGCGCCGCGAAGGCGGATCCCGAGTGCGAGATGAAGGTCACCGGACCATGCCGCATATGATCGGGCGTCGGGAACCCGGTCGCGCGCAGCTTGAACGTCTCGTGGCAGAAACCCATTCCGTTGCCGCCGCACAAGGGCACGCCCGCGTCGCGCGCGATCGCGGCGACCCGCTCGGGCAACGGCGCGACGCCCGAGACCGGATCCTCGTAGAGCGACGAGAACGTCACAAGCGATCGCGCGCCCGCGGCGACGGCATCGCGCCCAGCCTGCTCGATGCGCCGGTTCGCCACTCCCAAGATCGCCAAGTCCACACCGTCGCCGGGCGTCTCCGCGACCGACGGGTAGCACGCGAGCCCCAGCACCTCGTCGTAGCCCGGGTTCACCGGATAGATCGAGCCCTCGTAGCCGCCGCGCTGCAGCTCCTCGATCATCGCCCGGCCGAGCGAGCCTTCCTTCACCGAGGCGCCCACGACCGCAACGGACCGAGCCTCGAGCATCGGCTCGAGGCTCGGCCTCATCGCGGAGCGATCGGCAGAGACGGCCACCTATCTCTTGGGGAGGGCCTTGTCCTTCACGGCCGCCTTGTACGCCTGCCAGCCGGGGATGCCGTTCACGCCGCCACCGCCGTGCGTGGCGCACGAGCCGTGGTACAGACCCTTGATCGGCGTGCGGAAGTCGGCGTACCCGGGCGCGGGCCGCATGTGGAACAGCTGATCGACGCTTAGCTCCCCGTGGAAGATGTTCCCGCCGATCAGGCCGAGATCCTGCTCCATGTCGTAGGGGCCGATCACCTGGTAGTCGATGATCGAGCTCTTGAAGTTCGGCGCAAGGTCGTTGTAGCCGTCGAAGATGCGCTGCGCGTATGCGTCGAGCTCCTCGCGATGCGGCTCGTCCACGAAGTCCTCGGGCACCCACTGCGTGAACATCGAGAACACGTGCACGCCCTCGGGCGCAAGCTTTCGGTCGAGGGTCGTCGGGATCGTGCCGTCGACGAATGGCGCGGTCGCCGGCTTGCGTTCGATGTGCGCATCCTGGAACGCCCGCTCCGCATACTGCGGCGAGAGGCACAGCTCGACCGCGCCGGTGTGGTGGTCTTGCTGATCGGTGCCCGGTATCGAGGTGAAGTCGGGGAGCTCACTGATCGCGACGTTGATCTTCACGGTGCCCGAGCGGGTCTTCCAGCGTTCGATGTCCCAGACGAAATCCGCGGGAAGCTCGTTGCGATCGAGCAGGTCGAGGAAGCCGATCTTTGGATGCACGCAGCTCACGACCACGGGGGCGCGAAGCTCGTCGCCGTTGTCGAGCGCGACGCCCACAGCTCGGCCGCCACGGGTCAGGATCTTCGTGACCTTGGCCTCGGTACGGATCTCACAGCCGAACGACTCCGCGCTACCGCGGATCGAATCGCTCACCGCGCCCATGCCGCCCTGCTGGAAGCCCCAGCTTCCGAGGTGGCCGTCGCCGACATCGCCGATCGAGTGATGCAGCATCACGTAGGCGGTGCCGGGCTCGTCGGGGCCGGCCCATGTGCCGATCACGCCGTTGACCGAGAGCATCGCCTTGATCGCATCGGACTCGAACCAGTCGTTTAGGAGGTCGGTCACGCTCATCGAGAACAGGCGCGTCACATCGGCCACACCGCGCTGGCCGAGCTTGCGCATGTTCCACGCGGTCTGCATCTGCGGGATCAGATCGCCGAGCTTCGTCGAGCCCACGTGCGGCGGCACGCTGAGCAGCAGGGGACCGAGCACGTCGCTGACGCCCTTCATCCAGGCTTCCCACTTCGGAAGCGTGTCAGCGTCCTTCTTCGAGAACTGCGCGATCGAGTCGTAGCTCTTCTTCGCGTCGTCGGCGTACACGGTGATCGCGCGACCGTCGGGGAAGGCCTGGAAGTACGGGCCGAACGGGGTGACGTCGTAGCCGTGGCGCTTCAGGTTCAGCTCACGGATGATCGTCGGCGGCATCAGCGACATCACGTAGCTGTAGGTCGTGACGCTGATCTCCGGGTGGTCGGCGAACGGCGCGCTCGTGTCGGCGGCGCCGCCGGTCTTGTTGCGGCCCTCGAGCACCACCGTGCGAGCGCCGTGGCGAGCGAAGTAAGCGCCGCTCGTAAGTCCGTTGTGACCGCCGCCGATGACGATCGCGTCGTAGGTGTTCGAAGCCATGGCCCTGTTCGTCCTTTCCTTTTCTTCTCTGGCCTCTTCTTGGCCAGTGAGCGTGCCTGAACCCGGGCAGTATGGCCTGAGTTTGAATCACCAGTCAACTCGGGTACGGCCTTCGCGAGTTTTGACTTCGCAGGTCATGCCGGTACAGTGGCCTGAACGCTCATACAAGGAACGAGCGCCCGCGGCCTTCGGCTGTACGGCGTTCAGGCCGACGGAGGCTCACTTGGCTCGCGTACGACAGAAGAACGGCAGGGACCGCCACCAGGAGATCCTGGAGGCTGCCGCGCGCGTCATCACCGATCGCGGGCTCGCCGAGACCCGCATCCAGGATATCGCCGAGCAGTGCGGCGTCTCCCCCGGGCTGATCCTTTACTACTTCGAGTCGAAGGACCGGCTGCTCGTCGAGGCGCTGACCTACGCCAACGACAAGTACTACCTCGCGCAGGCGCGCGACCTGCGCCGGCTAGACTCTGCCCGCGATCAGCTCTCTCGACTGATCGACCTGTCGGTGCCCGGGCTCCTACCCGACTTCGAGCGTCTCGAGGAATGGGCGCTGTGGGTCGAGATCTGGGTACGCGCCCTGCGTGACCCGGCGCTCGCGAAGGAACGCGAGGTGCTCGAGCGCCGCTGGCGTCAGTCGATCGCCGACATCGTGCGGCACGGGCGCTCCACCGGCGAGTTCGACGACGGTGAGGACGCAGACGAGATCGGCATGAAGCTCGGCGCGCTGATCGACGGCCTCGCGATCCAAGTGCTCATGAACGACGCGCAGGTCGGCCCCGAACACATGCAGCGCATGTGCCAGGAAGTCTCCGCGAACCTGATCGGCTTCGAACTGGAACCCGCGGCGTCGTCCTAGGTCGACCTACCAGGCCTCGTTGGCGTGAGCCTCCAGTTAGAGCTCGTCGGCGATTACCTCTCCGGCGGCTTTCAATCGGCGGCGAGGCTGGCTGCCGGTACTCTTCGACCATGACGCCTCGGCCACTGATCCTCGATGTCGACACCGGGGTCGATGACGCGCTCGCGCTTCTCTACGCGGCCGCGTCCCCCGAGGTCGAGCTGATCGCCGCGACCAGCGTGATGGGCAACGTCACCGTCGATCACGCGACCGAGAACACGCTCGCGGTGTTGGAGCTCGTCGGGCTCGGCGACGTCGAGGTCGCGCGCGGAGCTGCCCGGCCGATCGTGCGCGACCATGAGCCGTTCCCAGTAGTCCACGGCGAGCGCGGACTGGGCAACGCCCAGCTGCCAACTCCGTCGCGCGAGCCTTCGTCGCGAGCAGCGGCGCAGCTTCTGGTCGAGACCGCACGCGATCGTCCCGGCGAGGTGCTGCTCGTTGCGACCGGACCTCTGACCAACGTGGCGCTCGCGCTCGCCGAGGAGCCGCGTCTGCCGGACCTTCTCGGCGGGTTCGCGATCATGGGTGGTTCGTTCGCGCGGGGCGGTAACGCGACGCCGGCCGCCGAGGCGAACATCTGGGTCGACCCCGACGCGGCCCAGGCCGTGTTCCGGGGGTTCTCGGGGCGCGAGCCAGCGCGGCTTCCGCTCTGTGCAGGCCTCGACGTGACCGACCGCGTGCAGCTCTCGCGCGCCGCACTCGACGCGATCTGCGAAGGCATGACCGACTCACCGGTCGCGCGCTTCCTGCGGACGGCCGTGCCGTACTACATCGAGTTCTACGAGCGAACCGGCGTGACCGGCGGCGCGGCGATGCACGACCCGTTGGCTCTGGCGCTGGCGATCGACGAGTCGCTCGGCACGTTCCAGACCACGAGGGTCGAGGTCGAGACCGACGGCCTTTGGACGCGCGGCATGACCGTCGCCGACCTGCGCGGCGTGCGTCACAGCCCGTGGCCCGTCGGCTGGGAACCCGAGGAGAACGCGCGCGTCGCGCTCGACGTCGACGTGGCCGGATTCCTCTCGCGATTCTCGGATCGGCTCGGGTCGTTGGTGGAAGCGCCCGCGTGAGCAGAGCGGCCGGCGACACGCTCGCCGTGATCGGCGCGATCAACGTGGACCTCGTCGTGCGCGGAGCGCGGCTTCCCGCGGCCGGCGAGACGGTGGTGGGTGGCAAGTTCTCCCAGCATCAAGGCGGCAAGGGTGGGAACCAGGCCGTCGCTGCGGCGCGCGCGCTCGGCACGAACGGCCGAGTCGCGATGATCGGAGCGGTCGGCGCCGATGCGTACGGCGAACCAGCGCGAGAGCTACTCGAGCTCGAGGGGGTCGACGTCACGCACCTGCTCATCGACCGCTCCGCTGCCACCGGTGTCGCTCTGATCACGGTCGACGCTCGCGCTGAGAACCAGATCACGGTGGTGCCGGGAGCGAATGCGAGCCTGACTCCGGCGGTGGTCATCGAGGCGCTCGATGCGATCGGGCCATCGGTGGGCGCCGTGCTCGCGAGCCTCGAGGTGCCGCTCGACGCGGTCGAGGCCGCCGCCCGATGGAGCCACGATCGAGGCCTGCCGTTCGTGCTCAACCCCGCGCCCGCACGCGCCGAGGCTCACGACCTGCTTCCGTTCACTGCCGTGGTGACGCCGAACGCAGGCGAGCTCGCCATCCTCGCCGCTCAAGCCGAGGAACCACGCGGCGGCGCGAAACGCCTGACCGCCGGTTACCCGGGACTGTCTGTCGTGGTCACCCTCGGTGACAAAGGCGCGCTGGCGATCGGTCCCGACGGCGAGACGAAGGTGCTGGCCCCGAAGACACGGGCGATCGACGCCACCGGTGCCGGCGACACCCTGAACGGCGTGCTCGCAGCCGGAGTGCTCGAGGGGCTCACCCTCGCCGAGGCGCTCCGCCGCGCGGTCACGGCTGCCGCGATCTCGGTCGGCGTCGGCGGCGCTCGCGAAGGCATGCCTACCCGTGGCGTGATCGATGCAGCCGTGCCGTAATGGATGCGACCCCTCGCCCGCTGACGCTCGCCAACCGACCGCCACGTGGAAGAAACTCCGATCGGTGCGCTCCGACCTCGCGGAGGCGGGCCGGGAGCTGCTCTACGAGTTCGGCGTCGGGCTCGCGTTCCTCGCGACGGTCAGGCGTGACGGAGGGCCACGCGTACATCCGATGCCCGCTGAGCCTGACTCCGGCCGAGCTCGACGATCAACAGCTTTTCGAGTTCCACATCGCGACATGCACGATGACCCGCACGAACGGCCACGGTGATCCCTCGCCATTCGCGCAGCACCCTCCGGCGAGGAAGACTCGCTCACCGGCCACGACGCGCTCCCTTACGGCCTCACGTACGACCAAGGCGTTCGCGATCACCTGATAGCTGTCGATAATGCCGGTGACGGGGTCGCGGTCGTTCCCACGTACACGTACGGGCAGGTTCCCCGCGTCAACACCGCCGAGGCGCGACGGCAGACCGAACTCTCGCAACCGGGTCGGGCGAGCGCTCGGCGCCATCACCCCTGAGGACCGAGTCCGCCGGCGCGCCCAGGAAGGTCCAATTCATGAGCATGCATGCATCTTGACGCTCGCTTCGTTGCTTGTGCGAGCTGGTTCATGCCCCGTGATACCGAAAGCGGTATCAGATCAGGGTCGAGCGAGCCAGGACGCCGTTCGATACCGTTGTCGATATCGCTCGATGAGCGAGCTGCTCCGGCGCTATCCGCGCAAGCGCTTCCCGCGCGGGTCGTAGAACGGGTCGGCCTGCACGACGGCCGGCACGACCTCGCCTCGGATCTCGACCCCCCAGCCATCGCCCTCTGGCTCCCCATGGATCCATGCCAGCCCCGCCGATCCACCGAGCGTCGGAGCGATGCCGGCGCTCGTCACGTGGCCCATGCGCTCTTCGCCGCGCACTACCGATTCTCCGTGCCACAGCACGGCGTCGGGCGCGTGCAGCGAGACCAACCGCCGCTCACGCGGCCCATCTCGCAGCGCCTCGAGCTCCGAGCGACCGACGAAGTCAGTAGCCTTCTTCCGCGAGACCGCAAAGCCGAGCCCGGCCGCGAAGGGGTCGTCGACCGGTCCGATGTCGTGACCCCATGACCGGAACCCGCGCTCTACCCTCGCCGCGTCGAACGCGAACGCGCCCGCTTGCCGCAGCCCGAGCGAGACACCCGCTTCCACGATGCGCTCGTACAGGTCGGCCGCGAACTCGGTTGGCACGCTCAGCTCCCAGCCGAGCTCGCCCGTGAACGACACGCGGAACGCCCATGCGCGAGCGCGCGCGGCGTCGATCTCACGCGCCGTCAAGAACGGCCACGCGTCGTTCGAGAGGTCCTCGTCTGTCAGCCGAGCCAGCAGCTCACGCGAAGACGGGCCCGCCAGGTGCAAGGTCGCCCATCCACTCGTGACGTCGGTGACCGTGGCGTCGGCGGGGAGCCCGGCGCGCAGCAGCATCTCCGTGTGACGCTGCGCGAGCGTCGGCGCGAGCACGAGGAATCGGTCTTCGCCGAGGCGCGTCACGGTCGGGTCCATCTCTATGCCGCCGCGCTCGTTGCAGAGCAGCGTGTACGCGATGCGGCCGGTCGGCACGTCGATGTCCGACGTTGCGAGACGTTGCAATCCCTCAAGCGCGCCCGGCCCCTGCACCAAGAACTTCGAGTAGGTCGACAGGTCGTACAACGCGACGCCCTCTCGGGTCGCGCGCACCTCGTCGCGCACGGCCGGGAACCACGACGGCGACTCGAAGGAGTACTCGACCGGCGGCTCGACGACCCCCGGCTCGAACCAGTTCGCCCGTTCCCACCCGGCAGCCTGGCCGAACGCGGCGCCGCTCTCCCGCAACGCCCCGTACAGCGGGGCCCGACGCACCCCGCGAGCCGTCCGCGGTTGCTTCGAGGGCCAGTGCATCTCGTACAGGCCGCCGAGCGACTCGACGGTGCGCTCGTGCAACCAGGCGCGCTGGTTCGCCCAGCGGCCCATGCGCGCCACGTCGACCTCGACGAGATCCATCGTCGGGTGGCCGGCGACGATCCACTGCGCCGCGGCCATGCCCGCGCCCGGCCCGAAGATGATCCCCTGCGAGTTGAACCCAGCGGCCACGAACAATCCCGGCACCTCCGGCACAAACCCCAGCTGGAAGTTCGAGTCGGGTGTGAAGCTCTCAGGCGCGCGCAGGTAGTGCGAGAAGCCGATCGTCTCGATCTCGGGTACACGCTCGCGAGCGCCCTGTAGCACCGGGGCGAAGTGATCCCAGTCCGGACCGAATTCGGCGAACCCGTCGGTCGAGATCTCACCGGGGCGCTTCGGCCTGCCGTTCGGCTCGAACGCGCCGATCAGGTAGCGGCCGCGGTAGTGCCTGATGTACAGGTACGCGTCCAGGTCTCGTAGGAAGGGCGCGTCCTCTCGTGCGCCCTGAGCTTCCTCGGTCATGACCCAGACGTGCTCGGCCGGGTAGAGCGCCACGCTCGCGCCCGCCTTGCGCGCGAGCTCGCTCGTCCACAGGCCTGCGGCGAGCACGACCGTCTCGGCCTCGATCGAGCCCCGCGACGTGTCGAGCCCCGTGACGCGCCCAGCGGCGTCGAACAGGAACCCCGTCACCTCGGTCTCGGGCACGTACCGAGCTCCTCGGTCCGCCGCCCCCTTGGCGAATGCAAGCGCGGCGTCGCCTGGGTTCACCGTGCCGTCGGTCGGGAACAGCACCGCCCCCACGAGGTCATCGACGACCGCCGAGGGCCAGAGATCCTTCACCTGCGCGGCTTCGAGCACCTCGACGTCGATGCCTGCATCGCGCGCCATCGCAACCCCGTAGAGGCTTTCCTGCATGCGCGCCTCGGTGCGCGCGACCGTGAGAGCGCCGTTGCGGCGCAGGCCGGTCTCGACGCCGGTCTCCACGGGCAGCCGCTCGTAGGTCTCCGCGTTGATGCGCGAGAGCGCCGTGAGCGCATGCGTGCCACGCACCTGCGACACGAGGCCCGCGGCGTGCCAGGTCGTGCCGTTCGTGAGGCGACCGCGCTCCAGCAGCACCACGTCGGATTCGCCCTCACGGGTGAGGTGGTAGGCGATCGACGCGCCGATGATGCCGCCCCCCACGATGACAACGCGTGCTCGTTCGGGAAGGTCAGACGCCGCCACCACCACCGAAGCGTCGAGGTCGCGGTTGGCGAGGTGCTCCGGGATCGTCATGCGCCGAAGGATACGCCGCTCGTACTCGGCCCCGCGGCGCGCCGTCCGATCGCTTGAGGACTGCACTTCGCAGACCGATGCACCGTGCATGAGGATCGAGTTGCTGTTCACGGCGTGGCTGGCCCTGTGGGCCGGAGTCGCGGCCGTCGCGCTCGCTCGGAACGTCGTGCGTCGCCAGCTACTCCGCCGACGTTACGGAAACGCCGCGATGTCGGTCGATCTCGCTGGCGCGATACGCAAGACGGCTCCCTACGTGCTGCTCTTCGGCGCCTCGACGTGCCTCATGTTGCTGTTCGCCCAGGTCCGCCTCGACAGAGGTGAGGCGACCGCCACCGTCGTTCTGGCGATCGACGTCTCCGACTCGATGCTCGCAACCGACGTGGTACCCGATCGGTTCACCGCGGCCAAGGCTGCCGCCACGTCGTTCCTCGCGGAAGTGCCGGCAGGCTTCCGGGTGGGCGTCGTCACGTTCGCCGGCGCGGCCGCCACGGCGGTGCAACCGGGTGAGGATCGCGCGGCCGCCGCCGACACGATCGATGGCCTCACGGCGAGCCACGGCACGGTGATAGGCGACGGGCTCGCCGAGGCGCTCGACATGGTCGCGGCCGAGCGCACGACCGATGCCGACCTGCCCGCAGCCGTCGTGCTGCTGTCCGACGGCGCAGACACCGGCAGCGTCGTGGCCCCCGACGACGCCGCGGCCCGCGCCCGCGAGATGGCCGTGCCCGTGTTCACGGTGGCGATCGTGGGCGATACAGACAAGGAAGGCGGCGACACCACGCTCCTGCAGTCGATCGCGACCGATTCTGGCGGCGCGCTCTCGACGGCCGCAAGCGCCGGCGAGCTCAGCCAGGTCTACGACAGGCTGGGCGCCCGCCTCTCGTCGGAGCTCGCGGTCGGCAGCTCGGCGACGCCGCTATTGGTCGCCGCGGCCGTGCTGACCGCGCTCGCCGCCGGCATGTTCCTCGGCATAGGCCGCCGCAACTGACACGACTCGCTCAGCCCAGTACCTGGCGGCCCATCGCACGGCGCCATTCCTCATTGAACCAGTAGAGGAACCGGTCCTGACGCGGATAGACGCCTCGGGTGAATGCCCGAGATGACACGCCCGTCTGCGCGCGCTCGCAGATTTCCCAGTCCTGCTTCGAGATCTGATCCCAGAACTCGACCGTGGCCTCGGGCCTGAACAGCTCGGGGTCGGCGATCGTCTCGGGGCGGAACATGAACTCGCTCACGACCGTGGTGTGGTTCGGACCCTTGGGGTAACCGATGTAATACATCGCACAGTCCGGGTGTAGGTTCAGCAGCAGGTTCGGGAACTGGTACGTGCCGTAGTACATCTCGTGGTCATCGGGCTCGAGATCGGGGAACCTCGGCAGCTCGCTCTGCCCGGTCTTCGTGAACGACGTCGCCCCCGCCATCATGCGGTTGCCGTCGTCGGGGATCTCCTCGTCCCATACCTCGCCGAACCGGAAGAGCGGGATCACCTGCACCAGATCGGGGTGCACCTGCGGACAGTGCAAGCACTCGTTGTAGTTCTCGACGATGATCTTCCAGTTCGCCTTCACCTCGTAGGTGAGACGCACGCCGATGCGGAGCTCATGCATCTTGAAGCGCTCGAACGCCGTGATGGTCTCGGCGCCGTCGTTCAACGATTCGAGCAACGTCTCCCTAGGTCCGCCCGTCGTCATGTTCACGAACAGGAACCCGGCGTAGGTGTCGACAGCGATGTCGTAGAGCGGGTGGTCCGAGCGATCGAAGTGTTCGTCTTCCCGCACATTGGGCGAGCCGATCAGCTGCCCGTTGAGGTCGTACGCCCACGCGTGGTACGGGCAGACGAACGCCTTGCGCACGTTCTGAGTGCCCTCGGTGTCGTCGAGGAACTTCGTGCCGCGGTGAGCGCAGACGTTGTAGAACCCCCGCAGCTCGCCGGCGTCATTTCGGACGATGAAGATCGACTCGCCCGCGATATCGCGAACGATGTGGTCGCCGGTGTTCGGAATCTCTTCGGCGCGACCGGCGCAGATCCACTCGCCGAACCAGATGCGCTCGCGCTCTTGCTCCCACACCTCGGGGCTCGAGTAGTCGTCGCTGCCGAGCGTCGGGCGAGGCTCCCACTCGACCTCGTCGTTGCGGATCTTGATCTCCTGCTCGGTCTTGGCCATGACGGGTGGACCTCCAAATGGAACGCGGTCAGTGACGCGGATACCGTCAAGCATAACGTGCCAAGAGCACCACAGATAGCTCAGAACCGCGGGCTTCCATGCGGAAATCGCACCCCAGGCGATAACCATGTGCGAGAATCGCATCACCATGCCGACGCCGCGCTTCGACGACCTCGACCTTCGCATCATCGACACCCTCGCGGAAGACGGCCGTCGCCCGTTCACCTCGGTCGCGGGAGAGCTGGGTGTGGCCGAGGCTACGATCCGCGCTCGGGTCGCGCGCCTGCAACGCATCGACGCGATCCGGTTCGTGACCGACGTGAAGCCGCACGAGCTCGGCCTGCTCTTCGCCTACCTCGGCGTGCGCCTCGGCGGGAGTGAGGTACGCAAGGCGATCGACGGCCTGTGCCGTATCCCCGAGGCCGTGTACGTGATCGAGTGCACGGGGCACTACGACGTGCTCGTCGAGATCGTGGCGCAGGACGGCGACGATCTGCTGCGTGTGATGCAGGACGAGGTTCGAGCGGTCCCCGGCGTTATCGAGGTCGACTCGTTCGTCGGCCTGCGGATCGCGAAAGGCACGTTCCGCTATACCGACCTCGGCCGCGCCGGCGAGCCACCGAGCCGATGACTGAGGGCAACTTCGAGATCACTCATGCGGACCACCAACGCATGCCCGCACTCGCCGGCGTGCTGGCGCGCGTTCGTCGACGACCCGATCATCCGGTGGCCACTGCCTGAGGGCGTCGACGACATCGAAGACCGGGTGCGATCGATGTTCACTTGGGCCTATAGCTCACGACGCTCACCGACGACCACGGCGCGCGATACGGCGTCATGTGGGATCGGATCGAGGAGCAGCTTCCCGACGAACCGCACTGGTTCCTCGATGCCATCGCGGTCGAACGAACTCACCGATCGCAGGGCATCGGCTCCGCGTTGGTGCGATGGGGGCTCGAGCGAGCGGTGACCGATGGCGTGCCGGCGTTCCTCGAGACCGGCAAGCCCCGGAACGGGCCGTACTACGAGCGGTTCGGCTTCCACATCGCGCATGAGGACGACGCGCCGGACGGCGGACCGCACATCTGGTTCATGCGCCTCGACCCGTAGGCGCGGCGCGCCCCTACGCGCGCCCTACGCGCGGCCCTCGGCGAACCTCGCGATCTCCTCGGTGTGCTCCGGATAGTGGTCGAAGGTCTCGTCGGTGAACCACGTCGCGGCCGCGTCGTCCACCTCGGTCAGCGCCTCGAGTGCGGAGCGCGCCTTCATGCGCGCGGCCTCAGCGATGGCAACGGCTTGCTCCCACGAGAGCGCTTTGGACTCCTCGGCAAATGCGTCGTTCATCGCCTGCCAGACCTCGTCGGGCTGCTCCTCGCCGACGAACGTTCCGGCGGCCATCTCCTCGAGATGCGAGCCGGCGAGCTCGGCCCACTTGCCGTTGTGGAACGCGAGATCGACGACCGACCACCCCGGCACGACCTCGGGCACCATCCGTAGATCGGTCGGCACCCGATCAGCAGCATCGAGGAACGCGGCCCATGCTTCGGCTTCGCGTCGCAGCAGCTCATCACGGTCGGTGGTCATCGAACGGCTCCTCCTTCGGTCGACATGCCAAGATCCATTGCCGCGACGATACGACCTGGAGCTGCCGATCGGTCAGGCGAAGAGGATCCGACGAGATCCGACCAGGGGAAGGTGGACTCAAGATGGCGATCAAACGCATGAACCACGCGGTGCTGTACGTCCGAGACGCGGAGAAGACGTTCGCGTTCTATCGCGATGTGTTGGGCTTCAGGGTGGTCAATGAGATGCCGGGCGCGAAGTTCCTGCAGGCGCCGGATTCGACCAACGACCACGACCTCGGCATCTTCAGCATCGGCGAGGCGGCCGGCGACTCGACGGCCGGGCGAGCGACCGTGGGGCTGTACCACATCGCCTGGGAGGTGCAGACGCTCGCCGACCTCAGCGAGATCCGGCAACGGCTCACCGATGCGGGGGCGCTGACCGGCGCCACCGACCACGGCACCACGAAAGCGCTGTATGCGAAGGACCCCCGACGGCCTCGAGTTCGAGGTGTGCTGGATCGTGCCCGCCGAGCTCCAAGACGACGAAACCGAGGCGGCAAAGTCGCAGCTCCGCTCCCTCAACCTGGAAGCGGATATCGACCGGTACGGCTTGGAGACGGTCGGAGGAGTCTGACTGTCAGCGCGTACGCGGGAATCCGAGATCGACGCTCGAAGTACCCGGGTCCGGCCAGCGCTCGGTGACGACCTTGCCCTTGGTATAGAAGTTGATTCCCTCGGGGCCGTACATGTGGTTGTCGCCGAACAGCGAGTCCTTCCAGCCGCCGAACGAGTAGTAGCCGACCGGCACCGGGATCGGCACGTTCACACCCACCATGCCAGCCTGTGCGTCGAACTGGAACGCGCGCGCAGCGCCCCCGTCGCGAGTGAAGATCGCCGTGCCGTTGCCGTAGGGGTTGTCGTTCACGAGCGCGAGCGCCTCGTCGTAGGTGTCGACGCGCATCACCTCGAGCACCGGGCCGAAGATCTCGTCCTTGTAGGCATCCATGTCGGTCGTGACGTGGTCGATCAGCGAGACGCCGAGGAAGAACCCGTCGCTCTCGCGGTACAAGCCGTGCTCGCGGCCGTCCTCGACGATCGTGGCGCCCTGCTCCGCAGCGGAATCGAGGTAGCCCGCCACCTTGTCGCGGTGCTCGCGCGTGACGAGCGGGCCCATCTCCGACTCAGGCTCGAGGCCGCTGCCGATCTTCACGTCAGGCAGTCGTTCCTTGATGGCCTCGACGAGCCGGTCGCCGGCATCGCCCACGGCCACCGCCACGCTGATCGCCATGCAGCGCTCGCCGGCCGAGCCGTACGCGGCGCTCACCGCCGCGTCGGCGGCCATGTCGATGTCGGCGTCGGGCAGCACCACCATGTGGTTCTTCGCGCCGCCGAGGGCCTGTACACGCTTCCCGTTGGCTGTGCCGGTCGAGTAGATGTAACGCGCGACCGGGGTGGACCCGACGAAAGACACGGCCTTCACCTCGGGGTGCTCGAGCAGACGGTCGACCACGACCTTGTCGCCCTGCACGACGTTGAAGACGCCGTCGGGCAGGCCCGCCTCCTTCAGCAGCTCGGCGATGTACAACGAGGCGCCGGGATCCTTCTCGCTGGGCTTAAGGATGAACGTGTTGCCGCAGGCGATCGCGTTGGCGAACATCCACATGGGCACCATCGCCGGGAAGTTGAATGGCGTGATGCCGGCGACCACGCCGAGGGGCTGACGGATCGAGAACACGTCGACGCCGGTCGACGCTTGCTCGGTGAAACCGCCCTTCAGCAGGTGCGGCACGCCGGTCGCGAACTCGACGTTCTCGAGACCGCGTGCGACCTCGCCCATGGCGTCAGACAGCACCTTGCCGTGCTGCTCGGTGATGATGCGACCGATGTCGGCGCGATGCTCATGGATCGTCTCGCGGATACGGAACATGATGTCGGCGCGTTTGGAGAGCGACGTGCGCCGCCACGCCCCGAACGCCTCGCGGGCGGTTCCGATCGCTTGGTCGACCTCCTCGACGCTCGCGAAGTCGACCTCGTGGGTGTGCTCGCCCGTAGCTGGGTTGTAGACCGGGCCGGTGCGCCCGCTTTCGCCAATCACGAGCTTGCCGCCGATCCAGTGACTCAGGCGTTCCATCTCTATCAACTCCCTCTCGAACATGGTACCGAGCCCGCCCATACCCGGACGTTGAAGTCTCGGTTGCACCTCGGTTGCGCATGCCGCGCGAAAGGCCCATCATCCGCACAAGCGCGGCCCACACCCGCGGGCCGGAACATCCAGGGGGTCGTCATGGGGCAGTTCGATTCGGTGCTCAGGAACGAGCAGACACGTCGCAGGTTCTTGCAGTCGATGGCGGCCGTTGGCGGCATGGGTGTGCTCGCAGCCTGTCGAAAGGACGTGCAATCCGCCGATCCGGGAGGATCGAGCTCGGCGGCGATCCCGCCGATCACGCAGGAGACCGGCGAGCTCAGGATCCACGAGTGGGCCGGATACGAGGCGAAATGGCTCTGGCGCGACTACGCGAAGGAGGGGTTCCCGGAGCCGGACTTCACCTTCCTCACCAACACCGAGGGCGTGATCGCGAAGACAGCCGGCGGCTACTACTGGGACATGACGCACCCCGAGATCGGCTACATCCAGGACTACGTCGACCTCGGTGCGATCCAGCCGTGGGACACATCGTTGATCCCGAACTTCTCGAAGCTGAACCCGATGCTGCAGGAGACAGGGCAGCTCAACGGCGAGCAGTACGAGATCGTGCTCGACTGGGGCTATTCGGGCGTGATCATCCGCACCGACGAGGTCGACCCGTCTATCAACTCCTACAGCTACCTGTTCGACGACGCGCTCGAGGGTCATATCGCGTGGTTCGACACACCGTGGATCCTCTCGATGGCGCATGTGACCCTGGGCTTGGAGTCCGATCCGCTCGATGCCACCCCCGAGGATCTGAAAGCGGCCAAGGAGTACGCGATCGAGAAGAAGAAGAACCTGCACTCGATCTGGGTGGACTACACGCAGATGTGGGACGACGTCAGCCAGGGCAACGTGTGGGCCGCCTACTCGTGGCCCGACACCTACGTCGTGCTGAAGGAAGACGTGCCGGTGCAGTACATCAAACCGAAGGAGGGCGTCTTCACCTGGGCGGAGGGCTTGGTCCTGCGCTCGGAGACCGAGAACTACCACCACGCGCACGCCTACGCCGATGCCTGGGCCGACGTCGAGGTCGCGCAGCGGCTCGTGACCACGTGGGGCTACGGCCACGCCAACGTCGACCTCGATCTCTCGCAGATCGACCCCGACGTGGTCGACGTCTTCGGGCTCGACGACATCGAGGGGTCACTCTCGAGCGGCATCTTCGATGCGTACCAGCCGCAACGCGCCGAGTACAACCGAGCCTGGGACGAGGTCAAGGCCGCCCCGAGCTAGCCGGACGCCTCGACCCGGCCATGGCCACCGACACCACAACCGACGCGCCGCCCGAGGCTCGGGTCGACATCGAGGCGCCGCCTCGGCGACGCAAGCGTGGGAGCTGGCGAGCGACTTCGGGCCTGCTCGCCACGCCCATGATCTGGCTGATCGTCTTCTTCGTGGCGCCGGTCGTGATGGTAGGTCTCTACAGCGTCGGCGCCCTCACCCTGTTGCGCCTCGACGACTACCTCTCGCTCGAGCACTGGCAGTTCTTCCTCGCGAGCGACACGTACCTCGGCCTGTTCTGGAAGTCGGTGCGCATGTCTCTCGGCGTGTCGATCACAGCGGTGTTGCTCGCCTACCCGGTCGCCTACCTGCTCGCACTCATCGCGGGTACACGCAAGTACACCCTGCTGCTCGTGATCATCGTGCCGTTCCTCACGAGCTACCTGTTGCGCGTGCTCGCCTGGCGGGTGATCCTCAACCCGCAAGGTGTCTTCCAGTCGTTCCTTCGATCGATCGACGTCTTGGGGCCCGAGCAGCAACTCGATTGGATGTACAACAGCACGTTCGCCATCTACTTGGTGCTGTCGTACGTCTGGGTACCGTTCGTGGCTCTGCCGATCTTCGTGTCGCTCGAAAGTCTCGACCATCACATGCTGGAAGCATCGAGCGACTTGGGCGCGAGCCGCTTGCGTACCTTCTGGACCGTCACGCTCCCGCTCTCGTTGCCGGGCGTGGCCGCAGGGTTCATCTTCGTGTTCATCCCGACGATCGGCGAGTACGTGACCCCGCAGCTCGTGGGCGGACCCGACGGATTCATGTTCGGAAGCGCGATCACCAGTGCGTTCACGGCCGGGCTCGACTGGCAGTTCGGCTCAGCGATGGCCATGTTCCTGATCTTCGCGGTCGCGGTGCTGCTCGCTGTCTTCGGACGGTTCCTCAACGTTCGGAGCGTGGCTGAGTGAACGTCGCCGTCTCGAACAACGGCAGGCGGTGGCTGTGGGGAACGTTCTGGCTGCTGGTCGTGTTCTTGTACGCGCCGCTCGCGATCCTGCTGATCTTCTCGTTCAACGATCGCGAGTTCGTCTCCTTCCCCTGGGAAGGCTTCACCCTGCGGTGGTACCGCACATTCCTTGACAATCCCGCCATCCTGTCCTCGTTGCGCACCAGCCTCGAGGTCGCGAGCATCACTGCCGTCGCGACGACAGTGCTGGCGATCCCGGCATCGATCGCGCTGGTGCGGCGTCGCTTCGTCGGCAAGGGCCTGGTCTCGGGGATGATGCTCGCTCCTCTCGTGATCCCACTCGTGGTCTTGGGCATCGCCCTGCTGATCCTGTTCAACGCGATCGGCATACCATTCTCACCGATCACGATTTCCATCGGTCACATCGTCATCGCGCTTCCGTTTGCGATCCTCACCCTCGCGCCTCGGCTCGAACGCATCCCCGCAGCGCTCGAGGAAGCCTCGCGTGACCTCGGCGCCGGGTGGCTCACGACGTTCCGGCAGATCACCTTCCCGCTTATGGCGCCGGCGATCTTCTCGGCTTTCCTGCTGAGCTTCGTGATCTCGTTCGACGAGATCGTCATCGCGTCGTTCATCGCGGGCAAAGAGGTCACGTTCCCCGTGTACCTGTACTCGCAACTGCGACTGCCTCGCCAGCTTCCCCAGGTGATCGCGGTGGCCGTCGTGATCCTGCTGGTATCGGCGGTCGTCGTGATCACTGCCGAACTGCTGCGGCGTGTGACCGACCGGCGGCTCGAGGCTGCCACGACCGCGCAAGAGGAAGAGGTGGCAACGGCATGACCGAGACGGGGGTGGCGATCAGCATCGATAGGGTCCGCAAGTCGTTCGGTGACGTGCACGCCGTCGACGGCATCTCGCTCGACATCGCCGAGGGCGAATTCATCACGCTGCTCGGGCCGTCGGGCTGCGGCAAGACGACGACGATGCGCATGATCGCGGGGTTCGAGGAGCCCGACGACGGCACGATCCTGCTCCGAGGCACCGACGTGGTCGGGGTACCGCCGAACAAGCGCGAGGTGAACATGTGCTTCCAGCAGTACGCGCTGTTCCCGCACATGGACGTAGAGAAGAACATCGAGTACGGGCTGAAGCTCAAGAAGGTGCCCAAGGGCGACCGGCAGAAGATCGTGGGCGAGATGCTCGAGATCGTCGGGCTCGCGGGTATGCAGGCGCGCAAGCCCAACCAGCTCTCGGGTGGGCAGCAGCAGCGTGTCGCGCTCGCCCGCGCGCTCGTGAACCAGCCGGCGGCCCTGTTGCTCGACGAGCCGCTCGGCGCCCTCGACGTGAAGCTGCGCAAGGCGATGCAGCTCGAGCTCAAGCGCATCCAGCACGAGCTCAACACCACGTTCGTCTACGTCACCCACGACCAGGACGAGGCGCTGTCGATGAGCGACCGGATCGCCGTCATGAACCAGGGCGTGATCGAGCAGCTCGGGGCCCCTCGCGAGGTCTACGAGCAGCCCGCGACGCCGTTCGTGGCCGACTTCGTGGGCGTGCTGAACGCGATGGACGTGCGCGTCGACGAGGTCGCAGGCGAGGATCTCGTGATGAAGGTAAGCGACCGCGATCGGATCGTGGTGCCGGTCGGGCCCGCGGGCATCGATGCTGGCATAGGGTCGTCGCTTCTCGTGGCGGTTCGCCCGGAGCGGGTGGAGCTGATCGTCGGCGAACCCACGACGAACAGCGGCTCACGCCTTTCGGGCACGGTGCGCCAGGTCGTGTACCTCGGCACGTTGACGCAGTTCTACGTCGACACCGCGATCGGAAAGCGGCTGATCGTGCACCGCCTGAGCGACGACCGTTCCTCGGCGGTGAGCGAGGGCGACGAGGTCGTGCTGACCTGGGCGCGCGACGACGCAGCCGTGCTCAGCGGGGTTAGCTAAGTCGATCCATGATGGTCAGCCAACGAGCGACTGCGCTCCTCGCTTCTGCAGCTGGTCGGCGATGATGTTGCGCTGCACCTCGCTCGTGCCTTCCCAGATTCGGTCGACGCGCAGCTCTCGCCAGAAGCGCTCGGCCACGTTCTCCCGCATGTACCCCCGGCCGCCGAAGATCTGCACGGCGCGGTCGGCCACGCGGCCGGCCATCTCGCTCGCGTACAACTTGGCCATCGAGCATTGCCCGTGCTGGATCTTCACATCGACACCGGCGTCGATGTTCTCGGCGAGGCGGTACGTCATGAGCCTCGCGGCCCAGAGCTCGGTGAGTGAGTCGGCGAGCATGTGCGAGATCGCCTGGTTCTCGATGATGGGCCGCCCGAACTGCACCCGCTCTTGCGCGAACACCGTGGCCTCGTCGATCAAGCGCTCGGAGGCGCCGCAGCAGCGAGCGGCGATCATCAACCGCTCGTAGCGGAACCACTCGTAGGTGAACGACATGCCGTCGCCTTCCTTCCCCACGAGATTGGCGGCCGGAACCCGCACATCGTCGAACGCGACCACGGCGTGCGTGTCGGGGTATGTGTGGGTGTAAGCCGGCTCACGCACGAGCCGCACGCCCTGCGTGGTCTTGTCGACGAAGAACATCGCGTGCGCGCCCTCGTTGGTCCCGCCGACGATCTTCGCCTGGAAGAAGCAGTAGCTGGCGTTGTTGTACGAAGTCACGTGCATCTTCTCGCCGCTCAACACGTACTCGTCACCGTCGCGGCGGGCGGTGGCCTCGATCGCATCGACGTCGCTGCCGGCGCCTGCCTCGGTGATCGCGTAGCACTCGTGCAGCTCGCCGCGGATCGACGGCAAAATCCAGGTGTTCATCTGCTGCTCGCTCACAACCGCGGGCGCCCATGCAGGCGGGGTGTGCACGCACCAGCCGAGCGCGTTCGTGACGCGGCCGATCTGCTCGCTCACGAGCACCTGCTGCAAGGTGGTCAAACCCGTGCCGCCGAGCTCCGTGGGCATGTTCATCGCGAAGAGACCCAGCTCGATCGCCTTGTCGTGATGCTGGTTGCGCACATCGTCGGGGATCTGACCCTGGTTGGCCTCAGCGCGCTCTTCCCAGGGGATCAAGTCCTCGTCCACGAAGTGTCGTGTGCGCTCCTGGATCGCGCGGTCCTCGTCCGAAAGCGGGTAGGTCGTCATGGCGCGGAAGTCTAGGCCAGGCTGGACGACGGCCGTGAACTGAGGGTCGGGACCCTTCTCGTCCCAGCGACTTGGCAAGGACCTCCTTAGTGGCACCGAGGTGGAAGTACGGAGGTCCCTGCCTAGTCGCCCCGCGAAGATCGCAGCTTCGAGAGGCCTGTCATCCACCCGGACCGCTTCGGCCCCCGATCGCGAGGGACATGGCCTGTTCGATCACTGCCATGCGGTCGAATCCCTTGGGCATGTAGGCCTGTTGATGGCCGGCCACCACCGTGATGTCGAGTCGGGGACACGTGTAGGCGGTGGTGCCCCACCAGCCGTCGTGACCCCACCATTCCTCGCCGGCGATGTCGGCATGGAACAAGTACATCGCGTGGTCACCCGGGTCGTCGTCGCTCGTCATCTCCGGCGTTCGCGGCACGCCGCCGAGCCGCGTCGTCATCGTCGCAAGCGTCTCGGAGCGATCGAACACCGCGCCTCGAAGCAGCGACCGGAAGAACCGAGCGAGGTCTCGGCAGGTCGAGACGAGGCCGCCGCCGCCCCATAGGTCGACGCTTGGGTCGATCGTCGCGATGTCTACGTCGCGCTCGTACTGATGTGACCACTGCGGCGCGTCGGCCGGCTCGGGGTCGATCGACTCGAGATAGGTCTGACGCAGACCGAGCCGGCCGAACCCCACGAGCCCCGCGATCGCCTCGCCCATGCCGAGCCCGGTCGCCTGCTCGAGCAGCTCTCCGACCAGGCATGCGTTCGTATCGGAGTAGCCGTAAACCTCACCTGGCGCGCCATACGGCTTCCCGTGACCGACCGCGAATCGGACTTGCTCGAGTCGGGTCCACCGGTGCGACGGATCGGCCGCGATCGCCTGGTCGAACCCATCGGTGATCGACGCGTCGTATGCCGAGGCCGCGAAGTCGTAGATGCCACTCGTGTGGGTGAGAAGGTGTCGTAGCGTGATCTTGCCTGTGTCGTAGTCACCCGCGCGCAGCACGTCGCGGTAGTCACTCGGGAGCAGTGAGTCGAGAGACGCGTCGAGCGCGAGCAGCCCGTGTTCCACGAGCCGCAGCGCGCTCGCCGAAACGAACGGTTTCGTGACGCTCGCGATGCGGAAGCGCGATCCGGGCGCGAGTGGCTCGCCGGTGGCACGGTCTGCGGCGCCCGTCGCCACCTCGACGTCAACGTCGAGTCCCGGCGCCGATACGTGCAGCAACCGAGCCGGCGACTGAGGCCACTCCGCAGCGTCGCGGTCGGCGAGCGCCTGCAGTCGTGCTTCGACGTCTGTCATGGGAACACCGGCACTTCGCGAGCCACCCCGGCCCATGGCCGCACCCGCTCGAGTGCCGCTCCGATACGGAACGCGCTCACGTCGTCGAACGTGCGCGCAACGATCTGCACGCCGGTCGGCACACCGTTGGAAGCTACACCGCTCGGCACCGCGAGCACCGGGCACGGCGACAGCACGTTGAACGGCGTCGTCATGTACGCGGTGAACTGCCGGTCGTTCGGGCCGCCGCCCTCGAACATCGTGCCGAGGTAGCTGTCGCCGGCGGGGATGCCGGTGACCGCCCAGGTCGGACACACGATCGCCCGGTAGCGCTGCAGCAGCTTCCCGACCGGTTTCCACATGGCTTGCTCGCCCTCGAGGCCCGTGAGGAACCCGCGCGGCTCAGCCAGGAATGCGCGCGCTTCCTCGGCCCACGCGATCACGTAGTCGTTGACCTGGTCACCGAATTCATCGGCCGCGCCGGCGATCTCGGCGCCGAAGATGGCCGCGAAGTGCCGACGGGCTGTCGCGAGCACATGCTCGAACTCCCAGGGGATCGCGACTTCCTCGACGATCGCGCCGGCGCCCTCGAGAGCTGCGGCCGCCGCGCGCGTGTTCGCTTCGACCTCGGGGTCGACCTGCCAGCACCCGAGGTCGACGGAGAGACCGATGCGCCAACCCTCGATGCCCTTGAGCTCGGTGGGGATGCGCACTTTCGGCCGCAGCGACGTCACGTCGGCCGGGTGCGGGCCGGCGAGCGCGTTCTCGAAGAGAGCGCAGTCGCCGACCGTGCGAGCGAGAGGACCGTCGTGGCAGTACCGGTCGAGGTTGAACGGCGGACCGGTCGGCACCCGGCCGTGGGGTGGCTTGAACCCCACGACCCCGTTGATCGACGCGGGGATGCGGATCGACCCCCCGATGTCTGATCCGCTCGCGAGCAGTGACGTTCCGCTCGCGAGCGACGCGCCCGAGCCACCGCTGGACCCGCCCACGGCGACCGTCGGGTTCCACGGGTTGCGGGTGACGCCCCACAGCTTCGAGTGCGTGTAGCCCACGCAGCTGAACTCCGGGGTCGTGGTGCGAGCGTGCACGACCGCCCCGGCCTTGATGATGCGCTCGGCGATCGGCGCGGTCTCGGTCGCGACCTCGTCGATCGCGAGCGATCCGTATCGCATGCGCCATCCGACGACCGGCACCTCTTCCTTCATCGCGACGGGCAGGCCTTCGAGGGGCCGGATCCGCTGACCTCGCGCGTACCGGTCGGCACTGGCTTGCGCTGACGCTCGAGCATCGTCGCGGCGACGCTCCGTGAACGCGTTCACGACCGGCTCGACCTCGTCCGCACGTTGCTCGACGCTGTCGAGGAGCTCGATGGGCGAGAGGTCGCGGGCTCGCATCGCATCGAACGCACGGGTGGCGGTCATCTCCCACGGCTGGGTCATGGCGCGAACCCTATCTCGAGGCGACGCGACGAGGGAACCGGTGCCGGGCAGAGGGTTCGAGTGCGACGGTCCTGGGAAGACACGATGGCGATATGAAACTGAAACGCAGACGAAGCGCGAACGTAGAGGACTATCGAGGCACGGGTTCCACCGGCGGCGGCATGAGCTTCCCGAGCTTGGGGGGAGGCAACGGCAGAGGTGGGTTCCCGATCCCGATAGGCACAGGCGGGGGCATCGGCCTCATCGTGCTGTTGATCGTGCTTGCGGTCTGCGTGGGCCCACAGATCTTCGGTGGCGACGGCGGCGGCCTCGGAGACGTGCTGGGCGGCGATGTCTTCTCGGGTCTCGACCAAGCACCGGCCGGGGGCGAGGGCGACACCACGACCCCGCTCGACCCCGACGACAAGCTCTTCGGATTCGTGAACGCGGTGGTCGACGACGTGAACGCGACGTGGACCGATATCTTCGCCGAATCCGGTCGGCGCTATGAAGAGGCAAATCTTGCAGTCTTCGAGGTTCAGAAGCAGACTGCTTGCGGACCCGGCACCAGCGCGACCGGCCCGTTCTATTGCCCGGCGGACAGCAAGGTATATCTGGACCTCTCGTTCTTCCGTGAGTTGCGCACCCGCTTCGGGGCGCCCGGCGACTTCGCGCAGGCGTACGTGATCGCACACGAGTACGGCCACCACGTGCAGAACCTGCTCGGCATCAACGCCGAGGTGCAACGCATCTCCCAGGAGGATCCCGGTCGCGCCAACGACATGTCGGTTCGACTCGAGCTGCAGGCCGACTGCCTCGCCGGAGTCTGGGGCCACGCTGCCTTCGCAGATGAGGAGCTCTCGCCGGGCGACCTGCAGGAAGGCCTTGCCGCGGCCGAGTCGGTCGGCGACGACCGCATCCAGGAGACGACCACGGGGCGCATCGACCCCGAGAGCTGGACCCACGGCTCGTCTGAGCAGCGCGCGAGATGGTTCCAGATCGGCTTCGACTCAGGCGACCCCAAGGACTGCGACACGTTCCAGGCTGACCCGCTCTAGCGAGATCGCTACGAGATGAACTCGAGGCGGTCGCGATGTGCCTCGATCGCCGTGACGGTGTCGGGGTCGAGCGTGTGGTCGCGCTCGGGTTCTTCGACCTCGAGCTTCTCGCCGTAGAGCTCACCCGACAGGTAACGCTGTCCGGTATCGCAGATCGCGGTCACGACGCGGTGTAGCTCCGGATGATGATCGATCACCTTGTGCACGGCCGCCACGTTGATGCCCGACGAGGGGCCGCACAAGAGTCCTTCCTCGCGCGCGAGACGCCGCGCGGTCACGAGCGCTTCCTCGGTGGAGACTGTGACGATGCCGTCCATCGCGGCGAGATCGAGGTTCGCCGGCACGATGCCATCGGCGATGCCGGGCACGCCGTGGGTGCCCCAGGTGTGATCGGTGATCAGCGGACATTCGGCCGGCTCGACCGCGAAGGCGAGCACCGACGGGTTGCGAGCCTTGAGCGCGTGTGCGACCCCGCTGATCCATCCGCCCGTGCCCTGGGCGCCGACGACCGCGTCGACGCGACCACCGGTCTGCTCCCAGATCTCCTCGCCGCTCGCGAGCTGCGCCTCGGGGTTGTCGGGGTTCTCGAACTCCCCCGGGAAGAAATACCTGTCGGGGTCGGCGGCCACGATCTCGCGCATCTTCGCGAGCGCCAGGTCGATATCGGTGCCGGCGCCGGGCGTGAGCACGAGGTCAGCGCCGTAGGCCCTGATCATCGTCTTGCGCTCGTTGCTCATGCCCTCGGGCATCACGATCGTGCACCGGTAGCCCTTGATCGCCGCGACCGCCGAGCACGCGATCCCGGCGTTGCCGGTCGTGCACTCGATGATCGTCATGCCGGGCTTGAGGTCTCCGCGCTCCTCGGCTCTTGCGAGCATCGCGGCGTAGATGCGGTCCTTCACCGATCCCGTCGGGCCGTACCACTCCACCTTGGCGAACACCTCCACGCCGGGAGGCGCTACACGTTGCAAACGCACCAGCGGGGTCCGGCCGATCGCGTCGAGCAAGGTCGGAATCTCGGCGCGCTGAGCGTCCCACGCGATCGGCGACGCGCTCATACCGCCCGCACACCCCGGTCGACGTAGCCGAGCCGCCTCGATATGGCGAGCGCCGAGTCAGCCGCGAACCTTCCGAAACGAGGAAGGTCCACCGCTCGCATGCGGAAGGCCGGCCCCGACACGCTGAGCGCAGCGACGAGGTCGCCGCTCATGCCGCGCACGGGCGCTGCCACGGCGTTCAATCCCTTCTCGAGCTCTTCCAGCGTCTGGGCGTAGCCGCGGGTTCGGATCTCCGAGAGCTGCGTGCGAAGCTTCCGCACGTCGGTGATGGTGCGTGGGGTGAGCCGTGGAAGCGGCCCCCGCAGCAGACGATCGCGCTCGGCCTCGGTGGCGAACGCCAGCAGCACCTTGCCGTTCGAGGTGCAGTGCAACGGCGTGCGCTGTCCGACCCAGCTCACGCTCACGATCGAACACGTCCCGGTGACTTGATCGACGTAGACGACCGACTCCCCCGAGAGCACGCCGAGGTTCACCGTCTCGCGTGTGCGCTCCGCGAGATCGTCGAGGATCGGGCGCGCCGCGCGCACGAGATCGTTGCCGCCGACGGCCGCACCGGCGAGCGAGATCAATCCGAACCCGAGCCGGAACTTCTCCGAGATCGGATCGCGCTCAACGAACCCGCGTTCGGCGAGCGTCGTCATCAGCCGTGAAGCGGTCGCCTTGTGCACCTCGAGCTTGCGGCCGAGCTCAGTCACGCCGAGTTCGCCGTGCTCACTGATCAGCTCGAGCGCGCGGATCGCCCGGCGCACCGACTGGAGGTTCCCGCTGCTCTCTTTGTCGTCTCGCATGCCGCAACGCTCCGATCTCGTGCGCAACCGTGTGCGACGCTACGCCCGGGCGACATACCTGTCAAAACCCCTACCCTTGGCCGCGATGGCTGAGCGCTATTGGCGTACCGCGGAACCGAAGCCGGCCTACGACGTCGTCATCGTCGGCGCAGGGGGTCACGGGCTGGCCACCGCCTACTACCTGGCCGCACACCACGGCATCACCGACGTCTGCGTGGTCGAGAAGGGCTGGCTCGGCGGCGGCAACATGGCGCGGAACACCACGATCATCCGGTCGAACTACCTATGGGACGAGTCGGCCGAGATCTACGAGCATTCCCTGAAGCTCTGGGAAGCGCTCGAGGAGACGCTCGGCTTCGACATGCAGTTCAGCCAGCGCGGCGTGCTGAACCTGGCGCACGACCTCGGCGACGTTCGGTCGAGCATGCGACGGGTCGAGGCGAACCGGCTGAACAGCGTCGACGCGGAATGGCTCGACGCCGACGGTGTGAAAGCGTTCGCGCCCGTCGTGAATACCTCGCCCGACGTGCGCTACCCGGTGCTCGGGGGAACGTTGCAGCGTCGCGGCGGCGTCGCCCGCCACGACAAGGTGGCGTGGGGGTATGCGCGCGGCGCCGACCGCCTCGGCGTCGACATCGTCGAACACGCCGAGGTAACGGGGTTCGTGCGGGGCGCCGGCGGCCGAGTGGAAGGCGTCGAGACCTCGCGCGGCACGATCCGCGCCGGGAAGGTCGCGCTCGCCGCCGCCGGGCACACGAGTGTGCTCGCGTCGATGGTCGGGTTGCGGCTCCCGGTGCAGTCGCATCCGTTGCAGGCGCTCGTGAGCGCCCTGTACGAGCCGGTGCTCGACTGCGTGGTCATGTCGAACGCAGTGCACGTGTACGTGTCGCAGGCCGACAAGGGCGAGCTCGTCATGGGCGCCGGCATCGACGCCTACATCGGCTACGGCCAGCGCGGATCGTTCCACGTGATCGAGCACCAGATGGCTGCGGCGCTCGAGCTGTTCCCGATGTTCGCCCACGCCTCGGTGCTCCGAACGTGGGGCGGCATCGTCGATGTCTGCCCCGACGCCTCACCGATCGTCGACCGGACTCCGATCGATGGGTTGTTCATCAATTGCGGATGGGGCACCGGCGGGTTCAAGGGAACGCCGGGCTCCGGTTGGATTTACGCCGAGACGATCGCGAACGGTGAGCCGGGTCCCCTCGCGAGGCCATTCTCGCTCGCCCGCTTCACGACCGGCGCCCTCATCGACGAGCACGGCGCGGCCGCCGTCGCGCACTGAGGATGCGGGCGTGGGCATCCGAGCGTCGACCGTGCGCGCGTTCGCCCTCTCGCTTCCTGAGGCGGAAGAGCGCGAGACCTGGGAGACGGCGACGTTCCGCGTGCGGGACAAGATGTTCATGACATTCAGCGAGCACGAGCGGCGGGCGTGGATCAAGTCGGTACACGACGAGCAGCGGGCTCTCATCGCGATGGACGCCGATGCGTGGTTCGCGCCGCCTATGTCGGCCCGAGCGGTTGGGTTGGGGCTGTGCTGTCGAAGGTCGACAGCGGCGAGGTGCGCGAGCTGATCGTCGAGGCTTGGCGCATGACCGCCCCGAAGCTCCTGGTCGCGTCGTTCGACGAAGGACGGCGGTGACCGCATGCTCTTGATCCCCTGCCCGTGGTGCGGACCACGCGATGAGATCGAGTTCCGCTACGGTGGCCAAGCCCACATCGCCTACCCTTCGGACCCCGAGTCGCTCTCCGACGAGGAGTGGGCCGACTACCTGTTCATGCGCGACAACCCGCGCGGATGGTGGTCCGAACGATGGATGCACACTGCCGGCTGCCGCCGCTGGTTCAACCTCACACGGAACACGGCGACCAATGAGATCGGCGCCTCCTACCGGGTGGGCGAGGAACCGCCCCCGGAAGGCTCGGCTCGGTGACGGGGCGGCGGCTCGCCGCGCCGGCCGGGCACGGCATCGACCGGTCGCGCCCGCTCGCCTTCACGTTCGACGGCCGATCGTGCGAGGGCTTCGCGGGCGACACGCTTGCGAGCGCGCTGATCGCGAACGGCGTCCATGTGGTCGCCCGCTCGCCTCTGCGAAGCCGGCCACGCGGCGTGTTCGCGGCCGGCGTCGAGGAACCGAACGCGTTCGTCGAGCTGTCGGCGCCCGTGTTCCGGCCGATCGTGCCGGCGACGGGGGTGCCGCTCGTCGACGGGTTGGTCGCGATGCCCCGGCCTGGCGTTGGGCGTCTGCCCCCCGGTGACACGGGCGCGCCTGCCGCACGGCATCGGCACGCGCACGTCGAGACGCTCGTGATCGGGGCCGGCGTGGCGGGGCTGCGAGCTGCGTTCGAAGCCGCACAGGCGGGAGACCGCGTGATGCTCGTCGACGAGCGGTCGTGGACGGGCGGCACAGCCACGAGCGGTGACGAGGTCGACGGCGAGCCGGCGCTGGGGTGGATCGCGACGACCAGCGGCGCCCTCGCATCGGCTTCGGAGGTCACGGTGCTCACCGACGCCACCGCGCTCGGCGTCTACGACGACGGATACATCGTGGTGTACGAACGGTCGACTCCGATCGAGCGTGTGCACCATGTGCGTGCGGGGCGAGTCGTGCTCGCGAGCGGCGCGCATGAGCGCCCGATCGCGTTCGCCCGCAACGACCTGCCCGGCGTGATGCTCGCCTCGGCCGCGCTCCTATTCGCCGATCGCTTCGGCGTGCTGGCGGGCGAGCGCGCCGTCGTGTTCAGCACGAACCACGCCGGGCACGAGGCGGCGACGGCGCTCACAGCCAAGGGACTCGAGATCGCCACGATCGTCGACCCGGGGGAAGGCGGCAAAGCTACCGACGCCGCTCGAGCCGTCGGCATCGATGTGCGCACTGCGTGCGCCGTGGTGGCCGCCGACGGTGATCAGGGTGTCCGTTCGGTCACGATCGCGGGGCCCGGCGGTGCGACCGAGACCTTCGATGCTGATCTGGTGCTCGTCTCCGGGGGCTGGAACCCGACAGCGCAGCTCTGGCGAGGCATCGGCGGCGGTCTGCGATGGGACGACGACCGCACCTGCTTCGTGCCTGACGCCCCGAACGCCCGGCCCGGCGGCCCTTCCGGTGGCCGCGGCCCGTCATGGCTCACGGTCGTCGGCGCGGCGGCCGGTGAGGTGCCGTCGAGCGTTCCCTATTGGTACACGCCCGCGGACGACCTCTCGGAGCACTTCGTCGATCTGCAGCGCGACTCGACCGTCGCCGACGTGCTCGACGCGGTCGGCCACGAGCTCCGCTCGACGGAGCACGTGAAGCGCGCGACGTACATCGGCACCGCGATCGACCAAGGCCGCACGAGCGGCGCACTCACCACGGCCATCGTGAACCAGGCGTGGGGCGAGGGGCCCGGGGCACAGGGCCCCACGAACAGCCGGCCCCCGTACACGCCGGTCCCCTACTCGGTGCTCGCCGGCGTCGACCGCGGACCGGTGCTGCTCGATCCGATCCGCACGACCCCGATGCACGATCTGCACGTCGAACGGGGAGCCGTCTTCGAGAACGTCGGCCAGTGGAAGCGCCCCTGGTACTTCCCGGAAGGTGTCGAGCCGCTGCACAGCGCGGTCGAGCGAGAGTGCCTCGCCGTGCGCCGCGCGGCCGGGGTGATGGACGCTTCCACGCTCGGCAAGATCGAGCTGGTCGGCCCCGACGCGGCGACGTTCCTCGACCGGCTCTACACGAACCGCATGTCGACGCTCGCGGTGGGCTCGATCCGCTACGGCCTCATGCTCGGTCTCGACGGCATGGTCTTCGACGACGGCGTCGCGATGCGCCTGGCCGAGGACCGCTTCCTGATCACGACCACGACCGGCGGGGCCGCCAAAGTTATGGACCACGTGGAGGAATGGCTGCAGACGGAGTGGCCCGATCTGCGGGTGTACGCGACGAGCGTGACCGAGCAGTGGGCGACGATCGCCGTCAACGGACCGAAGGCGCGCGAGGTGCTCACCGCGGCCGGCACCGACATCGGACTCGACGCGGCGGCGTTCCCATTCATGACGTGGCGCGAGGGTGAGGTCGCGAGCATGCCGGCCCGAGTCGCGCGTGTGAGCTTCAGCGGTGAGCTCGCCTACGAGATCAACGTCGCAGGCCATCACGGAACCGCGATGTGGGAAGCCGTGCTCGCCGCCGGCGCGCCCCTCGGACTCACGCCGTACGGAACCGAGTCGATGCACGTGTTGCGCGCGGAGAAGGGCTTCGTGATCGTCGGGCAGGACACCGACGGCACCGTTACGCCGCACGACCTCGGCATGTCGTGGATAGTGCGCAAGGACGATTCCGACTTCATCGGCAAGCGCTCGCTCCGCCGGCCTGACACGGTGCGGCCCGACCGCAAGCAGCTCGTCGGTTTGTTGCCGGTCGACCCCGACCGATGGTTGCCCGAGGGCTCCCAGGTGGTCTCGCCCGAGCACGCCGACACCGCGCCGCCCGTGCCGATGCTCGGCCACGTCACGTCGAGCTACCGGAGCCCGGAGCTCGGTCGCACCTTCGCGCTCGCCATGGTCACGGCTGGGCGCGAGCGCATCGGTGGACACGTCGTAGCCCCTACGCTCGACGGTCCTATCGAAGCCGAGGTAACCGCACCCGTCTTCTACGATCAAGATGGAGCGCGCCGTGACGGCTGAGTCCTACGCGCGCGATCCGCTCGCCTCAAGCGCAGCCGAGCTCGCGCGGGCGAGCCAGCGCACTGCCGGTCGCGTCACCCTCGAGCACATGCCGTTCCTCGCACAGGTCTCGCTTCGACTCGACCCCTCGCTGGCCGGCCGCACACCGTACCCGCTTCCCCTCGAGCCCAACACCGCATCGGAAGCCGGGCCACGCGCCGTGCTCTGGCTCGGCCCAGATGAGTGGCTGGTGCTCGGCCCTCCGCACACCGGCCCCGAGATCGTGGAGGAGCTCGAGACCGCGCTCGCCAAGGATCAAGAAGCGAGCCTGCACCGCTCAGTGATCGAGGTCAGCGCGAACCGGGTCGCGATCGAGCTGGGTGGCCCGGATCGTCACGAGCTGCTCGCGAGTGGCTGTCCCATCGACCTGTACCCGGCCTCGTGGCGCGCGGGCATGTGCGCACAGACGCTCTTCGCGAGAACCCAGGTCATCCTGCTCGAGCGCACCCACACGACGAGGGTGCTCGTACGTCCGTCGTTCGCGAACTACCTGATCGACCGCGTGCTCGCGACCATCTAGTCTGGACTGGACTAGCGGTGGGTGCCGGCGCTCGCGGCGTCGGGCACCATGCGATCGTTGCGGAACCGGTCCGGAGCGAACGGCGCGATCAGCGGATCGACCCTGCCTGTCGCGAGCATCTCGGCCATCGTTCTTCCGAAGATCGGCGCTCCCTTGAACCCCCACGTGCCCATGCCCGACATCAGGAAGAAGTTCCGCACTTCTGATTCCCCCAACAGCGGCGACGAGTCGGGGGTCATGTCGCAGAGGCCGGTCCATTGACGCATCAGCCGGGCCTTCGCCATGAACGGCAACAACTGGATCGTGCGCTTCGCGGCTTCCGCTGCGAACTCGAACGTCGAGCGCGTCGAGTAGGTGTTGTAGGGAAGCGTCTCCGCCCCGACCACGAGCTCGCCGCGCGCGGTTTGTTGCGTGTACACGTAGAGATCCATCGACGAGACCAGACCCCACAGCACCGGCGTGTACGCCTCGGTCACGAACGCCTGCAGCGCCATCGTCTCGATCGGAAGCCTCACCCCCGCCAGGCGCGCGAGCACGCTCGACCATCCGGCCACTGCGCTCACGACCCGGCCTGCGGCCACCGGCCCACGGGTCGTCGCGACGCCGCGGCACTCACCGTCGACGACATCGACACCCACGACCTCGACGCCCTGATGGATCTCGACCCCCCGGCGGTCCGCGGCGCTCGCGTAGCCCCACACCACCGAGTCGTGGCGCGCGAACGCGCCCGGAGGGTGATAGCTCGCGCCGATGACCGGAAGCTCGCCTCCGGCCGTGAGATCGACGAGCGGGCACACCTCGAGCACCTGCTGGGGCGTGAGCATCTCGGTGTCCACGCCGTACTGACGATGGATCAGCACCTTCTCGCGCTCCACCTGCAACGTGTCGATCGAGTGGCAGAGATCGAGGTTGCCCTGCGTGCTGAACAGCACGTTGTAGTCGAGCTCCTGGCTGAGGGTCCGGTACATGCCGAGGCTCGTCGCGTACAGCGGCACCGTCTCGGTCGTGTTGTAGGTGGCGCGCAGGACCTGCGTGTTGCGGCCGCTTCCGCCGCTTCCGATGTAGGAACGCTCGAGCACCGCCACATCGCGTATGCCGTGGTACTCGGCGAGGTGGAAGGCGAGCGAGAGCCCGTTGACGCCGCCGCCGACGATCACGACGTCGTAGCGCGCTTTGAGGTCGCGCTGGGACAGGAACTCCCGGTGCTTGAACAGACCCGTCATGGCGCGAGCAGCTCCGCGGCGTCGGCACGGATCCGCTCCTCGACGTGAGCACCGAGCATCGCCGGAACGAGGATCGTGAGACCGCCTGGTTCCACGATCACCTTGGCGCCCGCGCGAGCAACCTCGCCCTGCACCCATCCGCCATCGGGAAGCTCGAGCTCGCACACGCGCGCGAAAGCCTCTCGAGCGTCGTCACCGGTGAGCTGGAACATGGCCCACCCGTCGGTAACGTCGTCGACGATAGCGCTCGGCTCGTCGAGGGCGCCGCGCAAGACTTCGGCGCCGGCGTCGGCCGAACCGACGAGGAGCATCTCGCGGGGCGCGATGCGCATGGCGATCGCGCCTTCGGGCGCGACGATTCGATCGCATGCCTCGCTCGACGCGAGCACGACGACGACGACGGGCGACGAGGTCGGGCGCAGCTCAGCCACGCATCCTGCCTCCTCCCGGATCGTAGAAGGGTGTCGGCACGACGGTTGCGACCGCCCCCGATCCGGTCACGAGCTCTTCGGGGAAGCCGTCGTCGACCGAGCGGATCCATCCGAGCCCGATCGCACGGCCGAGCGCGATCGAGTGCTCTGCCGATGTAACCCGACCGACGACGTCGCCGCCGACCAGCAACGGCTCGCCCCGCAGCTCGGCGGTGTCAGCCGGCCCGCCGGTGAGCTCGAGGCCCACGTGTCGACGCGCCAACCCAAGCGTGGCCATGCGTTCGAGGGCCATCTTGCCGACGAACCATGGCTTGCTCATGTCGACCGCCCACGACATGTCAAGCTTCGCCGGTGTGTCGTCGGGCATCGTGTCCTGCCCGAGATAGACGTGCCCCTTCTCGAGCCGCAGCAGCTCGAGCGCGTCAAGGCCGTGCGGCACGAGGTGCCACTCGCGGCCGGCTTCGACGAGCGCCTGCCAGAGCTCCGGCCCGCGCGAGCGCGGGTGGTGCAGCTCGAACGCGAGCTCCCCCACGAACCCCGTGCGGATCACGCGGCACGCCACGCCGGCCACCGTCGCGTCGGTGAACCCCGGGAAGGGCATGGCCTCGGCGTCGATCGGGTCGTCGGTGAGCCGCTCGAGCAAGTCGCGGGAGTACGGGCCCGCGACGTTGATCGCGCCCCACTGCGCCGTGCGGTCGAGCACGTGCACGTCAAGGTCGAAGCGGTCGATGAAGTTGCGCAGACGGGCGTCGGTGCGGCCGGCCCCGCCCGACGTCGAGGTGAGGTACCACTCGTGCTCACCAACGCGGACGAGGAGTCCGTCGTCCATCACGTAGCCGGCCTCGTCGAGGCTCAGCACGTAGCGCGTGCGCCCCGGCGCGAGGTCGGCGACGCGGCACGGGAACAGACGATCGATGAGCTCACTCGCGTCGGCGTCGGCGCCGCCCAGCGTGAATTTGCCGAGCGTGCCCACGTCCATGAGGCTCACTCGCTCGCGCACGGCCAGGTATTCCTCGCGCCAGTCGCCGTAGTTGAACGGTCGCAGCCATCCCCCCGAACGATCGAGCTTCGCACCGGCGGCCACGTGCAACTCGTGCAGTGACGTCCGCTTGTCGACGATCTCGTGCACCCCGGCGGCGAGCGACTCAAGCGTGACCGGTCTCGTCGGCGGCCTGGCGGTTGTGCGAGGAGCCTGCGGGGCGTCGGCTCGATGCCCGACGTCGCCGCGCGACACCGCGAAACACGACAGCGCCCGACCGCACATCGCGCCCTGGCACGGGCCCATCGTCGTCGTCGTGTATCGCTTCAAGATCTCGGAGTTGCGGAAGCCCTCGTCCCAGGCCTGTTCGAGGTCGTGCGTCGAGACGTCCTCGCACAAGCACACGATGCCGTCATGGCCGCACGCCTCGGCCGGCGGCTCAGCCGCCGCATCGCCCACAACGGTCACGGCCTCGCCGGGCAGGGCCATGCGCGCGAGCCCGTCGCGCGGCGAGAGGCCGAGGGAGAGCACGAGCAGGTCGCAGTCGAACCGCTTGGCCCGGCCGTCTCGGCGCAGCACGACCGAGCGCAGCGATGAGCCGCCGCGCGCCTCATGCACCTCGCCGTCGACCACGACCTCTCCCAAGCCCGCGTCGGGAAGCCGGTCCGCCATCGCCCCTGATACGGCCGTGGCTATCACTTCGACCCCGGAGTCGAGCACAGTCTGGAGGTGTTGCAGGCCCTCCTCGGTGCGCACGGCAACGACGGCCCGCCTGCCGGGGCGCACGCCGTGCACTCCCGCGAGCGCGGCCGCCGCCCGCCCGAGCATCACTCCCGGCAGGTCGTTGCCGGGGAACACAGCGTGCGCTTCGGTGGCTCCGGTCGCCACGATCACCCGCGACGGATGCACGTGCACGAGATCTCCGTCCCCGGCGAGGGGCACGTGCAAGCCCTCGTACACACCGAGCGCGGTATGGGTCTCGAGCACGGTCACCGCATCGAGTGCGCGTACTTCGGCTTCGAGCGCCTGGAGCCGATCGAGCGTCGGCCCGGGCGCGACGGCGTGGCCGATCCGGCCCTCGTCGCACACGAGCACCGAACCGCCCGCCGCAGCGTCGCGCGCAGCTTCCAAGCCAGCGATGCCCGCCCCGATCACCACAACGTCGACGTGCTCGTGACGGACGATCTCTCTCGCCGCGGCCGTGGTTGGGGGCAGCCTTCCGAGCCCGGTCGCACGCCGGATCACGCGCTCAGCGACCGACCACGCGAACCGGGGCTTGATAAAGGTCTTGTAGTAGAAGCCAACCGGCATCACACGGTGCAGCGAGTCGGTGACGTGCAACAGATCGAGGTCGGCGTTCGGCCATCCGCCTGCACGCTCGACGCGCATACCCTCGTCGCATCGCGTGGTGCAGGTGCGCATCGCGGGCAACCCGTCGACCGTCATCAGGCAATTCGGGCAGTCGCCGGTGCCGCAGTAGAGGCCACGGCGCCGGTGGTACTTCAGCGAGCGCGAGAACGTGCGCAATCCGTCTCGGTACAGCGCCGACGCGACCGTGTCGCCGGACTTGAACGGCACCCCCCGACCCTCGAACTCGAGCGAGCCCATCTGGTCAGCCGATCTCGTTCGTGCGCGTGTCGCGCTCGATCTGGTTCGTGCGCGTGTCGCGCAACACGGTCGTCCAGGTGCGGCAACCCATGGCGTGGAACCATCGTTCGCGCTGCGGGCCTTCCGGGTTCTCGGGCAGGTAGACGCGTACGAAGTCCGACTCGGCGTCGGGGGCGTCGATCTCTCGCCACTCACCGCCGAACGAGAACTCCGTGAACGGCCGCCGGCCGCAGTGGCCGCATGGAACGTGCATCGCCACGGCTAGTGAGGTCCCTTGTTCAGATCGCCTAACACGCGGCGCGACGAGAGACCGTGCCCGTCCCCCATCACGACGATGTCGTATCGCTGCTCCACGGAATGACCCCCGTTCACGTTGACCGGAAGCGCAGTCTGCCATGGAGGATAGGCGTGCACACGCCGAGAACGTGACCCGAGGTTCCAGGGCAGTGACCTCTGCACGGCCGCGTCTGGGTCAAGCCCCAAGGAGTGCTGCCGCCGATCACGATCAGCGCGGCGGCGGCGAGCTGCGCGGCGGCGACCCTGGCCGGCGCCACGAAACAGAGCCCGAGCACCAACGGGATCTCCGCCATGGAGAAGGTGTGCCCGTCACGCCCAAACTCGAAAATGGGCCACGCAGATGTCCGCCAGACACCGAACCCCTCGGAGACGCCAAGGCCCGACTCATTCCGACGCTTCGTCGAGCGCGGCGAGCATCCGCTGCTGCCACTCGACGGTCGCACTCACCTGGTTGAACGTGAACAGGTGCACCGCTTCGATCTTCGCGCTCGGGTCGGCGAGCGCCGGCGCCACTCCTTCGAGTAGAGCGTCTGGCCCGAACTTCCCGGGGGTGAGCAAGTGTCCAACCATGCGCTTGTTCTTCTTGAGGTAGCGGGCGCTGTCGGCGATGCCGATGCGCGCGCTGATAGTGATGAGCTTCGCCATGTCGGCGACCCCGGGCGTTCCCAGGTGCACGGCGAGCGTCACGCCCTGACGGCGCATCTCGGCTATCCAGCCGACGATCGCATCGGGATCGAAGCACATCTGCGTGGCCATGTACGACACGTAGGCCTGCTTGTCGAGCAGCACCTCGAGCAGACGCTCACGGCTGATGCCGGGGTGACCCTCGGGGTAGCCTGGCGCTCCGACCGTCTCGAACGGGTGGCCGAGCTCGTGCATCGCACGAAGCAGGGTGAGTCCGTCGTGGAACTCTCCCGGTTCCTTGGCATCACCTCCCACCACGAACGCTTCACGCAAGCCGGCCCCCCGGCACCGATCGAGCAGCTCGCCCAGGTGCGCCCGGTCGCGGATCATGTGCGCGGATAGGTGCGGCACCGCATCGTGACCGGCCGCAACCATCTGCTCAGCGAGCTCGATAGTCGACTCGATGCCGTGGCTCGGCGAGGCCGTGACCGTGACCATCGCGCCCACCGGCAGCGCTTCTGCCGCCTCCCGTGCGTTCTTCAACGGGATCAGCTCGAACTTCGGCCGCTCAAGGAGCGCGCGCAACGCGACGCGCTGTTCCTCGGGGAGCACCGACGTTCGCCGTTTGCCGATCCTCAACGCCACCTCGTTCCGCCTTCCTTGCCGCGGCCGCGCATCATGATGGCGTATCGGCCTGCCTGATCGTGAACCGAAGCCGGACCCCGGGTCAGACGTTCGAGTCCGGGAAGCTCGCCTTCTTCTTCTCGATCCACTCTCGGAGCTCCTCGTCCTTGGCCTCGTCGATACGCGGCGTCTCGTACTCGGCGAGCATCCGCTTCCACACGGCGTTGGCGCGCATCGCTGCGTCGAGCGAGCCTTCGATCTCCCATTGTTCGAACGAGTTGTTGTCGGCGATCTCGGATCGGTAGAAGGCGGTCTCGAAGTTCGCGAGCGTGTGCGCTGTGCCGAGGAAGTGCTGACCGGGACCGTTCTCGATGATCGCGTCGAGCGCCTGGCCGTTGGGCGAGAGGTCCATGCCTTTGGCGAACGCGTGCATCTGTCCGCATTGGTCGAGGTCGAGCACGAACTTCTCGTAGCCCATCGCGAGACCGCCCTCGAGCCAGCCCGCGGCGTGCAGCACGAAGTTCACGCCGGCGAGCATGGTCGGCTGCAGCGTGTTCGCCGACTCGTACGCCGCCTGCGCGTCGGCGACCTTCGACGCGGTGAGCGAGCCCCCGCTTCGGAACGGCACACCGAGCCGCCGTGCGCACGCAGCGAGCGCGTAGAGCACGAGGGCCGGCTCCGGCGTTCCGAACGTCGGCGCTCCCGACTGCATCGACATCGACGAGGCGAACGAGCCGAAGACGACAGGAGCGCCGGGGCGCACCAACTGCACGTACGCCATGCCCGCAAGCGCCTCAGCGAGCGTCTGGGTCGCCGCGCCCGCCGCCGTCGCGGGACTCATCGCCCCCGCCAAGATGAACGGCGTCATGATCACCGCCTGGTTCGCCTCGGCATAGGCCTTCGCGGCGCCGAGCATGATCGTGTCCCACACGAGCGGCGAGTTCGCGTTGATCAGGCTCAGCACGTGCGGCTGCGCCTCGAGCGCGTCGGCGCCGAACAGGATGCGCGCCATCTCGACCGTGTCCTGCGCGCGCTGCGGATGCGTGACCGAACCCATGAATGCCTTGTCGGAGTAGCGCATGTGCGCGTAGACCATGTCGTAATGCCGCTTGTTGACCGGCAGGTCGACCGGCTCGCACACCGTGCCACCCGAATGGTGCAGGTAGGGGGTCGAGTACGCGAGCTTCACGAAGTTGCGGAAGTCTTCGATCGTGCCGTAGCGCCGTCCTCCGTCGAGGTCCCTCACGAACGGCGAACCGTACGCCGGCGCGAGCACGGTGGCGGCGCCCCCGATGTGCACGTTGTTGGCGGGGTTCCTTGCAACCTGGTCGAACTCACGCGGCGCGGTGGCCTGCACGAGCTGGCGCGCCAGTCCGCGGGGGAACCGCGCACGCTCGCCATCGATGTCGCACCCCGCTCCCTTCAGCAGCTCCAGGGCATCAGGTGCCTCGCGGAAGTCGATGCCGACCTGTTCGAGGATCGTGTCGGCGTTGTGCTCGATCGTCGCAAGACCTTCCTCGCTCAACACCTCGAACGGGGTCAGCTCCCGTGTGATGAACGGAACCTTCTCGGCAACGGTGGCGAGGCGCGCGGCGGCACGTCCTTCCCGGCCACCGGTGCGACGTCGCCGGGGCGCATCCTGCGTGGCTGACTCGTCGCTCATGTGCTGCTCCTCTCGGGTTGGGTGGTGCGCCGGCGGCGTCGCACACGGTCACCGGCCTCTGGCGCGCGTGGCGCCGGCAGATCCACGACCTTAGCGAGGCGCGGGAACGCGTCGGTGGCGTGAGGGATGCCCATCGCCCCCACGAAGTGTTCTTGGAACCGAGGCTCCACGGCGGTCTCGAGCTTCTCGACGCGGCGCACGACCGCTTCGATCTCGTCGCGAGCGGCTCGGTTCAACAGGGCGATCCGGGCGCCGGTGCCGGCGGCGTTCCCGGCGCTCGTCACGTGCTTGGGATCGCAGTCGGGCACGAGCCCTAGCACCATCGCGTGCACCGAGTCGATGTGCGCGCCGAATGCACCGGCGAGCCTGATGCGGTCGACGGTCTCGATGCCGAGGGCATCCATCAAGAGACGACACCCCGCGTAGAGGGCGCCTTTCGCGAGCTGGATCTGGCGAACGTCGTTCTGGGTGATCACGAGCCTCGGAGTGCCGGGCGCTTCGTGCAAGACGTATGAGAACGTGCGCTCGTCTGCGACGACACGGGGGCTCCGGGAGGCGAGCGCGCCGTCGATGACCCCGTCGGCCGTGATCACGCCGGCCAGGAACAGCTCCGCGATCGCCTCGATGATGCCGCTGCCCGCGACCCCAGTGACCGTCATCGCGTCGAAGTCCGGCTCGTCGCTCCATCTCTCGTCGCCGATCACCCGGAACCTCGGCTCCAACGTGTCCCGATCGATGCGCACGCGCTCGATCGCACCCGGCGCCGCGCGCTGTCCGCACGAGATCTGGGCGCCCTCGAACGCCGGGCCCGTCGGGCTGGAAGCAGCCAGCAGCCGGTCGCGGTTGCCGAGCACGATCTCGGCGTTCGTGCCGACATCGACGATCAGGTTCACCGTGTCCTGTTCATGCGGTGCTTCGCTCAAGATCACACCGGCGGTGTCGGCACCGACGTGCCCCGCGATGCAAGGAAGCACGTAGACCCTCGCGCCGGCGTTCGTCGCGGTCAGGTCGAGCTCGCGGGCAGTGCGATGCACGGCCTCGTCGGTCACGAGGGCGAACGGCGCGCCGCCGAGTTCGGTCGGATCGAGTCCCAGGAACAGGTGGTGCATGATCGGGTTGCCGACGACGGTGAGCTCGAGCACATCGTTCGGCTCGACGCCGGCCTGCTCGCATACATCGGTGATGAGCACGTTCACGCAAGTTCGGATCGCAGCGGTGAGCTCGGCCTCGGAACCCGGATGCATCATCACGTAGCTGACGCGGCTCATCAGGTCCTCGCCGAACCGGATCTGCGGATTCATCGCGCCGGCGCTCGCGAGCACCTCGCCGGTGTGCAGGTCGCACAGGTGCCCGGCCACCGTCGTCGACCCCACGTCGAAGGCCACCCCGAGCGCCGAATCGTGGAAGCCGGCCCACACCGCGGTGATCGCGGCGCCGTCGTGCACGGCGACCGTGACCTTCCAGTCGCCGGTGCGCAGCGTGCGCTGCAGAGACGGGAGCACTTGCGGGTCGGCGGCGAGCCCCGTGAGCGACCAGTCGCGTTCGAGCGCCTCGGCGACCCGCTGTAGATCGCCGCTCGGATCGGCGAGATCGGGCTCGCGGACTTCCACGTAATGCAGTCGCAGCACCGGGTCGACCTCGATCGGGTGCGCGTCGGCATCCTTGCGGATGACCTGACGATGCAGCTGGCTCTCGGGCGGCACATCGACCACGAGGTCACCGCACACGCGGGCGTGACAACCCAGCCGGCGGTCGGCGGCGAGACCGCTCCGTTCGCGGAAGCGGGTCTCCGGCTCGCTGAACGGCGTGAGGTGATCGGCGCTCGAAGTGATGGCGTGCTTCGCGAACTTGCCTTCGGCCACGACGATCTGACACCGGCCGCAGATGCCGCGCCCGCCGCAGACCGAGTCGAGGTCGACGCCGAGCGAGCGGGCGGCCTCGAGCAGGTTGGTGTCCGTGGTGACGCGGCCCCGCTTGCCGGAAGGCGTGAAGACGACGAGCGAGCCTTCGGCTTCGGTCACGTTTCTGGCGCCGCCTCGGCCGGCGGCTCGGCCGGCGGCTCGGCCGGCGAGGCTGCGCCCTCGCTCGGCTCGACGCTCGTCCGACGCCCGGCGCGGCCTCCGCGCCTGCCCCCCGTGGCGGCGTCGCCCTGGCTCCGCCCCTCGCCGTAGCGTCGGATCCAGGAGGCCGCGTGCGCGTCGGCGCCCATCAGCACGTCGGCGGCCATCACGGCCTGTCGCACCTCCTCGTGCAGCGGACTGGTGATCGCGCTCGTCATGCCGTTGGCGATCGCCATCGCGAGGAAAGCGCCGTTCAGCCCGTTGCGGTTCGGCAACCCGAACGAGACGTTGGAGGCGCCGCACGTCGTGTTGACACCGAGCTCGTCGTGCAGTCGCCGCACGAGGGCGAAGACCTGCCGGCCGGCCGTGCCCATGGCGCCCACGGGCATCACGAGCGGATCGACGACGATGTCGTGCGGGGCGATACCGTGGTCGGCGGCCGCGCGCACGATCTTCTCGGCCACCGCGAACCGCACGTCGGGGTCCTCGCTGATGCCGGTCTCGTCGTTGGTGATCGCGACGACCGCCGCGCCGTGCTTCGCGACGAGCGGCAGCACGGTCTCGATGCGATCGTCTTCGCCAGTCACGGAGTTCACGAGTGGCTTGCCCTGATACACGGCGAGGCCGGCCTCCAACGCGGCGACGATCGAGGAATCGATCGAGAGCGGCACGTCGGTGAGCGACTGCACGAGCTTCACCGTCTCGGCGAGGATCGTCGGCTCGTCGGCGAGCGGGATGCCGGCGTTCACGTCGAGCATGTGCGCCCCGGCGGCAACTTGGGCCTGCGTGTCGGCGATCACGGTCGTGAAGTCACCGGCCTTCATCTCCTCGGCGAGCTTCTTGCGCCCAGTGGGGTTGATGCGCTCACCGATGATCACGAACGGACGGCCCGTGCCGATCACGACCTCGCGGGTCGCCGAGCTCACGACGGTGTCAGCCATAGATCTACCGCCCGCCGCCGCCTGCGATCGGGTCGCCGCCCCTGACGCCGCCCGAGCGGATCGTCTCGCGCAGCACCTGCTCATCCCACTCCGAGAGGATCGTCACGGTCTCGGTGTCGACCTCGTGCTGCAAGTCGTCACCGCACTCCCGGGAGTCCATGCGCATCTGCTCCGTGTAGTCATCGGACCCGATCAGGCCGGCGACCATGGCTGCGGCGTCGACCGCTTCCTGGAACCGATCTGGAAGCAGCGCCCGCGCGCTCTCGCCTCCCGCGCCGCGCGCGAGCACTTGCATCGGGACGTCCCGCCACCTGATCACCGTCAGCTCAGCCATGGTCGGCACCTTCCTGGAGCATCACGACGCCGCCGCAGCGCGCTTGGCCAGCACCAACGCCTGCGCGGTCTCGGTGGCGACCGCGGCATCACGGCAGTAGGCGTCGGCCCCGACCGCCTTGCCGAACTCCTCGTTCAGCGGCGCACCGCCGACCAGCACGATGTACTTGTCACGGAGCCCCTTGGCCTCGAGCTCGTCGATCACGACCTTCATGTAGGGCATCGTGGTCGTGAGCAGCGCGCTCATTCCGAGGATCTCGGGCTGATGCTCCTCGAGCGCGGCCAAGTACTTCTCGACCGGGTTGTTGATGCCGAGGTCGATCACGTCGAAGCCGGCGCCCTCGAGCATCATCGCGACGAGGTTCTTGCCGATGTCGTGGATGTCGCCCTTCACGGTGCCGATCACCACGGTGCCCATGCGCTCGGCGCCGGTCTCAGCGAGCAGCGGGCGCAGGATCGCCATGCCCGCCTTCATCGCGTTGGCCGCGAGCAACACCTCGGGCACGAACAAGATGCCGTCGCGGAAGTCGATGCCCACGATGCGCATGCCCTCGACGAGCGCATCGTTCAGCACCTTGTCGGCGCCCCACCCGCGTTCCAACAGGATGTTGGTGCCCTCGAAGATCTCGTCGGCGAGCCCGTCGTAGAGATCGTCGTGCATCTGCTTCACGAGCTCGTCGTCGGGAAGCGTGGTGAGATCGAGCTCTTCTTCGTCGGCCATGTCGCCTCCCCCCACACCTTCTGTTCAGATCTGTCCAGATCTTCTGGCATTTCAGGTCTTCTGGCGCTCGCCCTTTGGGTCCCAGAGCGGATCGTTCGTCACCGTGGCCGCGAACCGACCGCCGAAGTACTCGACCTCGACCGCCGTGCCCTCGTGCGCCAGCTCGGGCGGCAAGTAGCCGTACACGATGCCGCGTCCGATCGAGTAGCCGTAGTTCGCGCTCGTCACGTACGAAACCACTCGGCCGTCGTGCCACACCGGTTCCTTGCCCATGACGACCGCCTGGTCGTCGTCGAGCGTCATGCACGAGAGGCACGACGACGGGCCGCCTCGTTCGCGGATCGCCTCCAGGGCCTGCTTGCCCGTGAACTCCTTGTCCCAGCGCACCGCGAAGCCCAAACCCGCAGCGAGCGGGTCATGCTCGGTGTCGATGTCCTGGGCCCAGAGGCGGTAGCCCTTCTCGAGCCGAAGCGAATCGAACGCACCGGCGCCCGCCGCGATCAGGCCGTGCTCGCGGCCGGCTTCCCACAGCACGTCCCAGGCGCGCTGGCCCATGGCGATCTGCCCGTACAGCTCCCAGCCGAGCTCGCCGGCGTAGCTGATGCGCTGTGCCCACACGGGGGTAACCTCGCCGATGCTTAGGTACCGCGCGGTCATGTACGGGAACGCGTCGTTCGAGACGTCGATGTCGGTGACGGCCTGCAGCACATCTCGCGCCTTCGGGCCCCAGAGCCCGAGCGCGAACAGCGACCCCGTGCGCACGTTGATCTGCACCCGTTCCCCGTCGCGGATCTGCCGGCGCAGGAACGCCTCGTCGTGGTGCCCCGAGCCACCACCCGTCACCACACGGAAGCGGTTCTCGTCCTTCCGAGTCACGGTGAGATCGAGCCTCATGCCGCCGCGTTGGGTCAGCGCGGCGGTGTACACGATCGAGCCCACGGGGCGATCGATGCGGTTCGCGAACACCCGCTCGAGGTAGGCGAGCGCGTCGGGGCCCGTCACGTCGAACTTCGCGAACGGGGTGATGTCGAACAGCGCCGCGCGATCGCGGGTTGCCAGATGCTCGGCGCCGACTTCTGGTGACCATCCGCGCGCGGCCCACCCGGTTCGACGAGCCCACTCGTGGGTCACGCCACTCACGAGCTCGCGGTTGGCGGCGAACCACTGAGGCCGCTCCCACCCCGCCCCCTGGAAGAACTCGGCGCCCAGCTCGCGATGGCGCTCGAAGAACGGCGTGAGCTTCAGCCCCCGTGGCTTCGCCGGCTGCTGCAGTGGATGGATGATGTCGTAGACCTCGCGGTACTGCTGCTTCCCGCGTTCGAGGACGTAGGGCGCCGACGTCTGGAACGGGTAGAAGCGATTCGCGTCGGCTTCGGCAAGGTCGTAGCTCGGTGCGCCGTCAACCATCCATTCGACGGCCTGGCGTGCCATGCCGCCGGCGTGGGTTACCCACACCGCCTCGCAGACCCAGAACCCGCGGACAGCCGCGCTCTCACCGACGATCGACCCGGCATCGGACGTGAAAGAGAACATGCCGTTCAGGGTGCGTGCGGGATCGCTCGGCCGCATGCGCCCCGCAAGCGCCGGGAACATACGCGCGGTTTCTGCCTCGCAGAGGTCGAAGTCGTCGGGCGTGAAAGGCATGAGCGACGGTTGCATGGCGCTTCCCGGCTTCTTGGCTGGCTTCTTGGCCGGCTTCTCGGCCGTCGCGCGGATCGCCGACTGGGGCGTGACGATCGGCTCGTGCCGGTAGTTGCCGACGCCGAAGTGGTCGTCTCGCTGGCGGAAGTACAGCGACATGTCCTGGTGGCGCACGACGGGCTGTCGCAGCCAGACGTCGCCGTCGAGTCCCGACAGCTCGGGGATCGGGTCTGTCCACACGAGCTGGTGCTGCACCGCCACGAGCGGGATCGGCACGCCGGCAAGCGCGCCCACCGTCGGCCCCCAGATCCCGGCGCACAGCAGCACCCGCTCGCACTCCACCCTTCCCCGGTCGGTCTCCACGCCGTGCACGCGTCCGTCGCGGATGTCGAAGCCGGTGACCGCCACCCCGCCCTCGAACTCGACGCCCACTGCCTGGGCCTTGCGGGCGAGCGCCTCTACGACCTTCACGCCTTTCGCAGCCCCGTCGCTCGGCACCCAATACGCGCCGAGGATGGTCGAAGGGTCGAGCAACGGCGAGCACGCGGCCGCCTCGGCCGGTGTCAGCAGCTCCGTGCCCTCGATGCCGTAGGAACGTGCGAATCCCTGGCGGCGCTTCAGCTCCTGCATGCGCTCGGTGGTCGTCGTGACCTCGAGGCTTCCTGCGCCGTACCAACATCGCTCACCGTCGAGGTCGAGGGAGTCGTACAGCGCCACCGAGTCCTGCGCGATGCGGCACATCGTGCGCGACCCATTCGTCTGGAAGATGATGCCGGGCGCATGGCTGGTCGAGCCGCCCGTCTCGAACAACGGACCCTGGTCGAGCACGAGCACATCGGTCACACCGAGCTCGGTCAGATGGAAGGCGGCGGAGCTGCCGACGATGCCGGCGCCGATGATCACCGTCTGGGCCCGATCGCGCATGCTTCGATCCCCGTCGCTTCCTCGTCATGGCCATCGTCATGGCCATCGCGGTGGCCGTACGAAGGAACGGTACGCAGGCTCTGTTGCAGGAACAACGGGCGCGTTGCGATATCGGCAACCCACGGAAACGAGGATCGCTCCGGCCACGGCCCGATCCGGTGGCCGGGACTCGCGCGGTCGGAGAGAATGTGGGCATGTCCACGGCTCGCGATCATCCGCCCGAGGAAGCGGCGGAGGATACGTCGTTCGCTCGTGGCCTCCGGCTGCTGCTCGTCATCGCCGACCGCGGGGCGATCAGGGCGGACGATCTCGCGATGTTGCTCGACATGCCCCAGTCGACGGCGTACCGCTACCTGCGAACGCTGACCGAGTTCGGCTTCGTCGACCGGCACGACGGTCGGTACCGGCTCGGCCCGAAGCTCGTCATCGGCTCGGGCTCACACGTGACGAGCGATCTGTTGATCCGCCTCTCGGAACCCGTTCTCAGCATGCTCGTCGAGAGCCAGGGCGAGACAGCGGTGGTGATGCGGCGAGTGGGCCTGACGGCCATGTGCCTCCATCAACACGAATCCCGCGACGGCATCCGGGTCGCTCTGGAACCGGGGGGGACCTATCCCCTGCACGCGGGAGCGGGCTCCAGAGTGCTGCTGTCGTTCGCGCCACCCGAGGTCGTCGAGGAGGTCATCGCTCAGGGGCTGGAAGCGATCACTCCCACGACCCCGTCCGAAACGCCGCTGCGCAAGGGGCTCGATGAGATCAGGGAAAGCGGCATCGCGTTCAGTGAGGGCGAGCTCATCGACGGTTCTGTCTCGATCGCGGTGCCCGTGTTCCGCGGCGACGGCATCGTCGGCGCCCTTGCCCTGTGGGGCCCGTACGCCAGGTGCGGCTCAGCGTGGCGGGATCGAGCCACGGGTGCGCTGCATCGCGCCGCGCGATCGCTGACGGCAGAGCTCGACGCAGTCACCCCCTGATCGTTCCCACTGAAGGGGAGGGCACTCTCTCACCCCTCGAGGACGCCTCGGTCACCCTCTCGGTCTATCTTCTGCCGTCTCCAACTCCTTATCACTATATGATAATCCATTCTCTTGAACTATAGGAACTCGAACGAAGAGCCGATACTCTGACGAGACATGGAGATCGCGACCGGCACCTTCGAGGACCTGGCGCCGACAACGGGCGATTACGCGAGCCTGCCGCTGCCCGACGCATTCACGTGGACGAGCTGCGCACCACGGGTTGAGGCCGGTGAGTGGTACCTGGTCGCCTTCCGATCGACCCAGCGTGAAGGCGCCGATGAGCGGCTTCTCGAGGAGTACGACCTCCGTGCGGCCGAGGAAGCCGCACAGGCTCGCGGGCTCGTCCACTACTACCGAGGCCCCCTCACCAGCGCCCGTGAGTGCCTGTCCTTCTGCATCTGGGATTCACGTGAACACGCGCGGACGGCATCGCGGGGACCTCGGCACATCGAGGCCATCACACTCGTCGAGCAGATGTACGAGCGGTACGCGCTCGAGTTCCATCGACTCACCAAGCAGGCCGACGTCGACCGGCTGGAGTTCGAGCCCTACGACGTGCTCACCGGCGCCTGAGCCTCAAGCGCCCTCGGCGATCGAGCTGAACGCCCCGTTCCGCACAAGGTCGACGAGCGGCTCGAGATCCTGTGGAGCAGCTTCGCCCTCGCCGAGCGCGGCCACGACGTTTCGCACTAGGTCTCGCACGCGATCGGCACCGGCGCCCAGCCGACGCCCCGGTCTCAGATCGACCCCCTGCGCCGCGACACAGAGCTCAACCGCAACGATCCCGTGGGCGATCGAGACCATCTCGGCGAGCCGGCTCGCGGCGAGCGGCGCCATCGTGGCTCGGTCCTCGATGCCCGCGGCCTGCGTCGTGCTGACCACGTCGTACGACACGGGAGCCGCCAGCGCACGGGCCTCGGCGGCGAAAGCCTGCACCGAGACCCCGAACATGTTGAACGCGTCCTCGGCGAGTCCGTCACGCGCCGCCAAGCCGTGGGGAAGCCCCGAGAACGGGGCGTGCACCAGCTTGAGGCAACGCTCCGCGGCGCTCGTGAGCACCGTGGCCAACACGACGCGCAGTTGGTCGAGCGCCACCGCCAGCGCGAAGGCGTCGAAGTTGCCGGCCCCCCGGATCGTGTCCCTGTCCGGGTCGACGACGGGATTGCCTTGGGAAGCGTTGAGCTCCAGCTCGAGCTGTGTCATCACGAAGTCGAAGATGTCGCGGGCGGTGCCATGGACCTGGGGCATCGTGCGGAAGCTGAGCGGATCCTGCAGGTTGCGTGGCGGGCCCGGGCTCCAGAGATCGCTTCCTTCCAGCAATGAACGAAGCCGCTCGATGGTGGCCTTGACCCCCGGGAATGGCCGGCTCTCGGCCACCGAGACGTCGAGGATCGACAGGTTCGCAGAGAAGGCCTCGAAACTCAGTGCGCCTGCCACGTCGAGCGTGTCGAGCAGTCGCCCGCAATCCCAGGCCGCGAGCGTCCCCATGCCGGACGAGAACGCATTGTTGTCGATCAGCGCGAGCCCCTCCCCCGCGCCCAGGCGGAAGGCGGAAGCCTCGAGCAGCCCATAGGCGAGGTCGGCCATCGGTGCGAGGTCGGCCTGCCCGATCGACCCACGAGCGCGCACGGCCGGCGTGCTACGCGAGTTCAGTGCGTCGACCACGAGGTGCGCGAGCTCCGGCCTTACGCCGACGGTGCCGGCGGCGAGCCCGTTGGCGAGCCGGAGCATCGTGGCGCGCACGACGTCGGCTTCCGCGAAGGGCTGCTGCCCGACCCGGTGATTCAGGATCAGCAGACGATTGTAGGAGTCGATCTCCGCAGGGTCGAGGCGCACGGACTTGCGCTCGCCGACCCCGGTCGTGAGGCCGTAAACCTCGTCACCCCGGGAGAGCGCCGCCTCGACCACGGCGCGCCCCTTGGACATGCGTGCCGCTGCCGCCGGAGCGAGCGTGACGGTCGCGCCGGCGCGAGCCACGCGCACGAGGTCGTCCGACGTGAGCGAGCCTCCATCGATCTCGACCGTCATGAGAGAGATGCCGTCCTTCGGGAACGATGGGGGCGACCCGCCGGGCCGCCCCCCATCGATCGTCGTGAAAGCCTCGGTTGTCAGGAGGCCGCGGGCAGCCACCCCTCCACTACATCTGCGTTCTCGTCGATCCACGCCTGGGCAGCCTCGGCGGGGTCGGTCCCCTCTTGGATGGAGAGGGCAACCGCGTTCTGGTCTTCCTCGGTCCAGGTGAAGGCCGAGAAGAACTCGAACGCCGCGGGGTCCTTGGTCTCGAGCCCAGCGCTGAACGCCTTGTAGAGCACGTCCTCGGCGTAGTCGCAGTTGTAGCCGGCCGCGGCGTCGGGGTCCTCGGCGGCGATGGCCCCGCACTCCTCGTTGTACGCGGGCAGCTCGACCTCTACCAGGTCGTACTTGGCGTTGGCCCATTGCGGGGTCCACCAATACATCAGGATGGGCTCCTGCGAGTTGTACGCCTTGTCGAGCGCCGCGAGCGACGCGGCCTCGGAGCCGCTGTAGACCACCTCGAGATCGAGGCCGAGGCTCGCGATGATCGCCTCGTCGAAGATCGAGTACGTCGTGTCAGCCCCGAGGAAGCGGCCCTTGTCACCGGTCTCCGCGGTCGCGAAGGCGTCGGCGTTCTCCTTGAAGCCTTCCCATGTCGCGAGGTCCGGGTTCTCCTCGACTAGATAGGACGGCATGAACCAGCCGATGTTGCCGGTGATCCCCAGCTCGCCGCCGTCGACGACGTCGCCTGCTTTCTCGATGTAGTCCCTACGGTCCTTCAGGTGGCCGGAAGGCCACACTTCGAGGGTCGCGTCGACATCGCCGGAGGCCATCGCCGGGAATTGCCCCGACTCGTTGATCTCCTGGAGCTCGACCGTACAACCCATCTCGTTCTGCATCACGGCCTGCGCGACGGCGGCGTTTGCCTCGGCGCCGACCCATGGGTTGACCGCGATCGTGATCGGGTCACCGGCGCACTGCGCGGCGGCGTTGGTGCCGCCACCCCCTGTGTCGGTGGTCGCGCCACCCTCCTCGACGTCGCTGCATGCAGCGAGCACGAGCGTAGTGACCGCGAGCATCGCCGCCGCGAACGCGAACTTGCGCTTCCTCATCCCTTCTCCTTCCCTTGGTTGTCTTCGACCGTCTTCGTGATCGCACACACGCGGTACCACCAGCCGAGCCCCATGCCTACGGGACCCCGCATCGAGCGCGGCGCCGACCCCATCGCTTGAGTTATACGGTCAAGAGCGACCGCAAGGAGCAGGATGCATACGCCAGCGACGATCCCGCGACCGATCTGCTGCTTGCCGAGGGCGAACACGACCTCCTGCCCGAGCCCCGCCGCGCCGATCAGCCCGGCGATGATGACGACCGACAGGGTCATCATGATCGTCTGATTCACCCCGAGCAGGATCGTGGGCCGAGCCAGCGGCAACTGCACCTTGCGCAATAGCTGGCCGGAGGTCGACCCGAACGATCGACCAGCCTCGACGATCTCCTCCGGCACCTGTCGGATCCCGAGATTCGTCAGGCGGATGCTCACCGGGAGCGCATAGATGAACGACGCGATGATCGCCGGTACCCGCCCTGGCTCGACGAGGAACAGCACAGGCACCAAGTAGACGAAGGCTGGCATCGTCTGCATCGCGTCGAGGATAGGTTTCGAGATGCGCTCGAACGTGTTGCTGCGGGCGGCGATGATGCCGAGCGGGATCGCGAACGACAGCGTGATCACCACCGCCACGAGCACTTGCGCAAGCGTTCCCATCGACAGATCCCACATGCCGAGCACCCCGAGGGCGGCGATGCAGGCGAAGGACCCGATCGCCAGCCTCCTTCCCGAGACCCGCCACCCGATCAACGCGAACGCTCCGGCCATCATCCACCATGGCACCCCTACGAACAGTGATTCGAGAGGGTCGAGAAGGCGGACGAGCACGAAGTCGCTGATCGCACTCGTGGTGCTCCCGAGATGTTCTTGCGACCAGTCCACGATCGCATTGGCTGGCGTGGCCACCGAGGATTCCCACCCCTCGGGGAACGACTGCTGACGCAGCACCTCGCGACCGATCACGACCGCAACGATCGTGATGAGCAGAGCCCCCATCGCGAGTTGACGTCGAGTGAGCGATCGGCCCGCGATGCGTGCGGGCTTCGTCGTGCGCCGGTCGCGCTGACTCCACGCTGTCGATACTCGGTCGAGCACGATCGCCATCACCACGATCGCGATGCCTCCATTGAGGGCCGCGCCCACGTTCAACTGCTGCAAACCATCGAGCACGGTCTGCCCAAGTCCCCCGGCGCCGACGAACGCGGCGATGACGACGATGCCGAGCGCCATCATGATCGTTTGGTTCACACCCAGCATGATCGAGGGCTTTGCAAGCGGAACCTGCACGAGCCGGAGCCGTTGACGTTCGGTCGACCCGAATGAAGTGGCGACCTCGAGCGAACTTGCCGGCACGCCCCGGATGCCCAGTGCGGTGAGGCGGATCGCCGGCGGCAGGGCGAATGCAAGAGTGGCCATCAGCGCCGGTGGGTTCCCGATGCCGAACAACAGCACCGCAGGCAGCAGATAGGCATAGGCAGGGATCGTCTGCATCGCGTCGAGGATGGGACGTAGCACCCGCTCGACCTTCGGCCTGCGTCCCGCCCAGATGCCGAGTGGCACCCCGATGCCCACCGCGATCGCGACTGAGACGACCACGAGCGCGAGGGTCTCGAGGCTGGCATCCCACGCGCCGAGCAACCCGAAAGAGAGCACGCCGGCGGCCGTGAGCGCGGCCATCTTCCAGCCGGCAAGCACACCGGCGATCGCGGCGGCGCCGGCCACCAGCCCGAGCCAAGTGAGTCTCTCGAGCGCAGTGACGGTCGCGTCGACGAGCGTGTCGACGGTCTCCTCGATCGGGCTCAGGAAGTAGGTGAACAAGGGGCTCGTCTTTCGGTTCTGGATCGCCCAGTCACGGAAGGCGTCGAACCAGGCGGTGACATCCACCACCCACCCCTCAGGAAAGCCGGGTGAGAGCCACAGCAGGCCGATCGCCGCGACGACGACAGCGAGCGCGACCCAGCCGATGCGCCTGGGCCATGCGTTGGGCGGCTGCGTCGGTGCCAATGGCAGCGTCGCAGCGCCATCGGCCACGACCCGCCAACGAGGCGGTGCGACGGCCATCTCAGCGGTCCTCGACCAGCGCGGCCATCACGGCGCTGCGATCCACCAACCCCAGAAGATCGTCGCCGTCCACAACTCGGATCGTGCGATCGGCGTCGGCCACCATCGGGATCAGTTCCTGCACGACCGTCGCAGGCCCGACCACAGGACCGTCGGCCGATCCGTGCCCGTTGACAGGGCGCATGATCGCCCGAGCAGTCAGCACATGCGCTCGCGGCACATCCTTCGTGAAATCCGCCACGTAGTCGTTCGCCGGATGGGCCACGACCTCCTCGGGAGTACCCACCTGGACGAACACTCCGTCTTTCATTATCGCGATGCGATCGCCCAGCTTCAGCGCCTCAGCCAAGTCGTGCGTGATGAAGATCATCGTCTTCTTCATCTCGTTCTGCAGGCGGCGGACCTCGTTCTGCATGTCCCGCCGGATCAAGGGGTCGAGTGCGCTGAAAGGCTCGTCGAACAGCATGACCTCGGGGTCGGTGGCCAGCGCTCGGGCGAGACCGACTCGCTGCTGCATGCCGCCCGAGAGCTCGTCGGGGAACCGATCTCCCCAACCCGCGAGACCCACCACGTCGAGCACTTCGATCGCCTTCGCCAGGCGATCGTCCTTGTCCATCCCTTGGATCTCGAGACCGAATGCAACGTTGTCCACGATGCGCCGATGCGGCAGCAGTCCGAAGTGCTGGAACACCATGCTGATCTTTGTCCGGCGCACTCGGCGCAGCTCTTCGTCGTTCATCTGCATCACGTCCTGCCCGTCGACGAGCACCTCGCCGGCGGTCGGGTCATGGATCCGATTCAGCATGCGAACGAGCGTGGACTTGCCGGAGCCCGACAGGCCCATCACCACGAAGACCTCGCCCTGGGAGACGTCGAACGACACGTCGCGCACGGCGACCACGCACCCTGTCTTGGCGAGCAGCTCCTGACGCGGCAAGTCTGCATCGGGCGTACCCACGATGCGATCGGCCTTGGGTCCGTAGACCTTCCATACGTTGCGACACGAGACCGTAGCGTTCGGAATCTCGGCCAAGGCGCGACACCCCCTCCTCGGTCGGGCCTCGGCGGGCCCACCGTCCGGACGCCAGATAGTCGGCCCGCGCGCGGAAGTGCGCAAGTCAAGGGTTGCGCAGCCGACAACCCAGGGTGCGCAGGTGTTCACTCCGCGTCGATCGCGGGTACGCCGCGCTCACCCGACGCCGAGCGCGGCCAGCCCCGTCACGACCAAAGCTATGCCCACGTACTGGTTCGCCACCGGCCGCTCGTGCAGGAAGGCGATCGAGAGCGAGACGGCGATCAGCGGGAACACCGCGGAGGCGATCAGCACGATCGAGACGAGGCCCTGCGAGGCGCCGATCGAGTAGGTCACGACGCCGAGCAGGTCCGACGCACCCGACGCGAGCGCCCAGACGAGGGCGAGGTTCCACCCGAGCCGATCGAACTCTCGCCGGCGGACGACCGAGAGCGCCGCGAACATCGCGAGCTGCGCGCATCGCGATGCCCAGAGCCCGGGAACCCATCCGACTTCCTGCGCGAAGTAGCCGAGCAGGAACCCGCCGACGCCGAACAGCACCGACGAGACGATGGCCCACGGAAGACCGGGCGCCCTGGTGTGCGTGCCTGCTCGCAGCCTCGCGAGATCGGTCGACGTGAGCATCACGCCGACCACGGTGAGCACGCCGCCGACGATCGCCGCCGGGCCGGGACGCTCACCGAGGAACACGACCGCCAGCGTCACGCCGACCACGGCGTAGGTCGCGCCGATCGGCGATACGACCGCGACCGGGCCGAGCTGCAGCGCCCGGTAGTGCGAGAGATACGCCCCGCCCGACGCCAGCCCGTTCAACACGACGAACCCCGCATAGGGCGCGATCACGCCGGGGCTGTGCCCGCCCGCGACCATGAACGCCGTCATCACTGCCGCGCTGAACAACTGCGCGACCGCCACCGTGGGAAGGCTGCCCATGCGCCGGCCCCCGACCGCGCCGGTGAAGTCGGCGAGGCCCCAGCCGAGGGCGGCCGCGAGGCCGAAGATCACTCGGAGCGGACTTCCGCGAGGGCGTCGACCGCCACGGCATCGTGCTCGCTCACGAGGAGCGGGTTCGCCTCGAACGAAGTGAGACGCCCCCGCAGGTCGTGAGTGATGCGCGAGATCGCCTCAACCGCCTTCGCCATGGCGCGTAGGTCGTGCGACTCCGCGCTGAGTCCACAGGCCTCGGCGTGGTCAGCGACGTAGCTGCGCGCCTGCGCAGGGGTCAGTGGACACGGCATGAAGACCGCGTCACCTTCCTCGGCGAGCACGCCCCCCGGACGAACGGTGATCATCGGCCCGAAGCGGTCGTCGACGACCGCGCCGACGAGCACCTCGGCGCCGTGCACCATCTGCTGCACGAGCACCTTGGGCGCCCTCGCGCCTGCGCGCCTCGCCGCCTCGAGCACCTCGGCCGCGGCCACCTCGACATCGATCGCGTTCCGCAGGCCGAGCCGCACCCCGCCGAGCTTGGCCTTGTGCGGGATCTCGGGCGCCTGCGCTTTCACGACCACCGGGAATCCGATCGTTCGTGCGAACGCCGCAGCTTGTGCCGGGGACGCGACGGTTCGTTCTTTCGGCCGAGCGACGCCGTACAACCCGAGGATCTTCGCGCCCGTCTCCTCGTCGATCGGTCCCTCGTGGCCCTTCAAAACGCGTAGCGCCTTCGCGCGGTTCGGATGCGGCGGCAGGTCGGCAGTGGCTCGCCGCTTCGAGCTCTGGAACTCGACGAGCGCTTTGATCGCGCCCGCCGATGCGCGATGTCCCTGCAAGAACGGCAGTGTGTGCCTGCTCGTGAACGATTTGGCGGCCGGGATGTACGCGAGCGGACCCATCGCGACGCTCGCGAACGCCACCCCGGTCGCGCCCCGCAACTGCTTGACCTTCTTCAGCACCGGGTCGGCCCAGGGCGTTTCGCCGTCGAGTCGCGGCGGGACCGCGTCGAACGCGATCAATCCCACCGCGGAGTCGTTCGCGAGCGCCTCGAGCGCGCCCTCGTACATCTCGGTCTCGACGGCCGCCTGGCCAGTCACGTCTAGCGGGTTGTTCTGAGAGGCGAAATGCGGCAGCACCTTCTTCAGCCTGCGTTTCGTCACGAGCGAGAGCTCTGGTAGATCGAGGCCGGCGGCGCCTGCCGCCTCCGCGAACAGCGTGCAGGCGCCGCCCGACTGCAGAGCCGCGGCGACGCCGGTCGTGCGGAGCTTCCTCACGTTCGAGAGCAGCACCGCCGCCTCGAACATGGTGACGGGGTCCTCGACGAGGATCACCGCGCGCGCCCGCAGCCACGCGTCGCGCAGAGTCGTGTTGCCGGCGAGCGCGCCCGTGTGCGCCACGATCGAACGGCGGGCGGCCTCACTCCGACCCTCGGGCGCGCAGATGAGCACGGGCTTGCCTGCGCGACGCAGCGCGTCGAGTCCCCGACCGATGCCCTCGACGTCGCGCATCGTCTCGATGTAGCTCGTGACCACCTTGGTCTTCGCGTCATCGGCCGCCCACTCGAACATGTCGCCGAGGCCGAGCACGGCCTCGTTGCCGACCCCAAGGATGATTCGCAAGCCCACCCCGCGATCCGACGCCTGCTGGTTCATGGCCCAGGCCACGGTTCCGCTCTGGCTGATCACGCTGATGTTGCCGGCGAGCGGTTCAGGCGGCGGAGTCGTGCCGTAGGGTGCGACGCGCTCCACGTAGTTGACGAAACCCTCGACGTTGGGGCCGAGCACCGGGATGCCGGTGCGCTGCGCCGCCCGTTGCAGCTCCTCCTGCAGCGCGACGCCTTCGACGCCGGCTTCGGCGAAGCCCGACGACACCACCATGATGCTCTTGACGCCGCGCGCGGCGCAGTCATCGATCATGCGCACTACGACCCGCGCCGGCACCACGAACACGACGAGATCGACGCCGGCCGGCAGCTCACCGATCGCGTGCAGGCAGGGTCGGCCCCACACAACGTCGTACTTCGGATTGATCGGATACAGATCGCCGTCGTAGCCGATGTGGCGCAGCGACCGCTCGATCTCGGGCGCCCAGGAGTCCGGTGACTCCGACGCCCCCACAACCGCGATAGAGCGTGGCGCGAGCAGCGGCCTGAGGTCGTAACGGGGCCGCGGCGCGCGCGGCCGCGAAGCGTGCGGCCGTCGGCTCACGCCTGCTCGTCGCGGAAGCGCGCGTCGCGCCATGCGATCGCGGCCTTGAGGCCTTGCTCCTGCGTGATGCGACGGAACTCGTCGCGAGCCGGAAGGTTCGTCGTCTCGATCAACACGTCGAGCTCGGTGTTCGACGCCATCGCGGCGCGGAAGCCGGCGACGTCCCACGCCCTGTTCACCGCGCGCTTCGTCGTCTGGATCACGAACGGCTCGTTCTTCGCGATCTCGTTCGCGAGCGCGAGCGTCGCGTCGTCGAGGTCGCCGGGCGCCACGACGCGGTTCACCATGCCGATGCGCAAGGCCTCGTCGGCACTCACGCGGTCCTCCCCGGTGAAGAGCATCTCCTTGGCCTGGCGCACCCCCACCACCCACGGCAGGAACATCGACACGACGCCCGAGCCGAAGCGGATATCGACGTAGCCGAACTTCGCGTCGTCGGCCACCACAGCGAGGTCGCACGCGAGCATCAGGTCTGTGCCGCCGGCCAGGCAGTACGAGTGCACTTGGGCGATCGTTGGTTTGGGACAGTCGGTGAGCTCGAGCATGCGCTCGGTCGACAGCGCAAGCTCCTCGTGCCAGTAGCGGGCGTCGTGCTCGCCGCCCTCGGCGTCTTCGTTCAGGTCGTAGCCCGCGCAGAACGCGCGCCCGGCGCCGCGCACGATCACGACGCTGACCGAGTCGTCACGCCCCGCATCACGGACCGCCTCGGACATCGCCTCGAGCAGCTCTCCGTTCAGGGCGTTGAGAGCATCCGGTCGGTTCATCGTCAGGCGCCGCACGGGCCCGATGTCGTCGATGAGCAGCACGGCGTCGGTGTAGGCGGTTGGATCGCTCACGGATATCCCTCTTCTCTCTGTCGTCGTGTCCTCAGTCGTCGTGTCGACGCGGTGGGTGGGCGCGATGCTAGCAACTGCAGGACCCAAGCCGTCGGCGGCGTTCGAGCCGATCAGTCAGCGCCGAGCAGGGCGACGACATGTTCCGCCGCTCGCTTTCCCGAACGAAGGGCACCCTCCATCGTGCCGTGGCGATCGCCGGCGGTGTGCTCTCCAGCGAACGCGATGCGACCGACGGGTCGAGCGAACACTTCACGTCGGGACCACGACGCCGCGTCCCAGCTCGAGTAGGCCCCGAGCGTGTACGGGTCGTCGGCCCAGGTGTAGAGCACGGGCTCATCGACGAAGGTGAGATCCGGGTTCATCGCGCGCACGGCCTCGAGCCAAGTTGTGGGCTCGCCGCGGTGAAGGCCGAGCGAATCGTGGGCCGCCGGCGAGCCCGCGAACGACGCGACGCACTTCCTCGCCCTGTCGTCGGCGCCCTTCGCGGTCCAACACCACATCGACCGGTCTGAAGCCTGGCGAGATCGCGCAACGGGTCGTTCCTTCGTTGCGACGGCGAACTTCGACGCCACGCCCATCGGCAGCTCCGCGAGCGCCGAGGCGAGATCACCGGGCAGCGCGGGGGTGAACGAGAGTCGCGACACGATCGGCGCCGGCGCCGCGACCACCACCGCATCGGCGCGCTCGGCGTGCGGACCCACACGCACCGTGACCCCCCGCTCGTCGTGCTCGATCACATCGACGGCCTGGCCGGTGCGCACGTCGGGCAGCGAAGACGCAAGCTCGAGCGCGAGCGTCTGGTTGCCCGTACCCGCCCGGAAGTAACGAGCGCCGTGAGCCGAGAACGGCCGGTCGCCGTTGAACGACGTGAGCGCAACCTCATACAGGTCCCGCGCACACGTGCCGGCGAGCCGTCTCATCACGATCGCGCGCGCTGCTTCATCGCCGTCGACCGACGCCAGGAAGGCCCCCACGCTCATGGTCGAGACCTCGCCGGCCGTCAGCCGAGCGAGCGCGAAGTTCGCCGACTCGACGAATCCATCCTGTACATCGAGCGACGCCGCTCCGACTCCCCATGGCTCGCGGCGACCGTACGAGGCTCCGGTGTCGACGAGTTCGACCCCGAACCTCGAGGCCGTTTCCCGCAGTGCCGTGTCATCGGCCATGATCCACTCGGCGCCGAGCTCGACGATGGCCCCGTTCGTGAGGGTGACCGACCAGACCCTGCCACCCACGCGCTCGCGAGTTTCGAGCACCGCGACGTTGACGCCCTGGTCGGCCAACGAGCGGGCCGCCGACAGTCCCGCCAACCCGGCGCCAACCACGATCGCCCGGCGCTGCGTATGCATCAGTGTCGGGGTCCGAACGGACTATCGACTGGCGGTGCACATGGGTGACACTTGCATAGCACGGTGCACCTATGGTACTCAGCGCCATTGAAGTTGAGCCCGCTCAGCTCTCGCTGGGCGCGGAGCGAGGAGGGGTTCGCATGGCAGGCAGGCACCCGATGGGCAACGACTCGTCTCGACACTGGTCGCGACGGCAGTTCCTGACCAGGGCGGCCGGCGGCGCGATCGTCGCTCCTTCGTTGGCGGCGGTCCTCGCTGCATGTGACAAGCCGGGTACCTCATCCGGTGGCGATGGCAGCGGCACCGGCACCGGCGAGATCCCGCTCGCCCGTCCCGACAACCCGGTCGAGCTTCCGCTGAACGGCGAAGCGATCGCGACCGGCACGCCGATCGAAGAGGGCGCGACCCTGCAGGTCTACAACTGGGACGCCTACATGTACAAGAAGGTCCTGCAGGCCTTCGAGGACGAGTACGGCGTCACGGTCGAGTGGACCACCTTCAATAACATGGAAGAGGGCATCCAGAAGCTCAACTCGGGCCAGGTGCAGCCAGACGTCTTCTTCCCCACCACCGACTACATCTCGCGGCTCGTGCAGGGCAACGAGAGCGGACCCCTGATCCAGCCCCTCAACCACGAGCTCATCCCGAACCTCAAGGCCAACGTGTGGCCGAGCTTCTCGGACCCGGGCCCGTTCTACGACCTGGGTGCGCGCTACACCGTGCCGTACGTGATCTACACCACAGGTGTGGCATATAGGCGTGACCGCATCGATGATGCCGATGCGGCCGCGCAAGGCTACGAGATGCTCTGGAACCCGGAGTACGCGGGTGAGATCGCCTACTACGACTCGTACCGCGACGCGCTCGGCATGGCGATGATCCGCAATGGAGGCACCGACCCGAACTCCAGCGATCCCGTCGAGATCACCGCCGCGAAGGACGCGATCCTCGAGATCGTGAACGACCTCGACGGGCAGCTCCGCATCAACGGCACCTACGCGAAGCTTCCCGAAGGCGAGTTCACCGTGTCGCAGGCGTGGTCGGGCGACATCGTGGGTGCGAAGTGGTACCTGCCCAAGGGAACCAGCGAGGACGTGCTCGGCTTCTGGTATCCCGAAGACGAGCCGGGGCTCATCGGCAACGACACCATCACGATCCCGACGACCTCGAAGAGCCCTCGCCTCGCCCACGAGTTCCTCAACTTCTTCCTCGACGAGAAGTGGGGATACGTGAACTTCGCCGACTGGAACGGCTATCAACCGCCGTTCACCTCGATCGAGCCGCAAACCCTGATCGACGACAACGTGGTGCCGCCGGCGCTGGATCGTGCGGTTGTCACCGAGGAGATGTTCGCCACCGCTCTGGTCCAGACCCAGCTCAGCCCAGAGGTCGACACACTCTGGCTCGACGCCTGGAGCGCGATCCAGGCCGGCGGCTAGATGGCGAGCGCAGAGACGACCGCGGAGTCCAAGGGCCGCAGGAGGAACAGGGCCGACGAGGCGGCTGGGCGCGGAGGCGCCTGGTTCCCTCGTTGGTACTGGCCCTCGTTCACCCTGCCGGGCATCCTCTGGTTGGCGGTGCTGTTCCTGCTGCCGTTCTACACGGTGCTCTCGGTCGCCTTCGGCTACGTCGAGCCGCTGTTCCGTACGCCCCTTCCCGTGTACCAACCGTGGTACTGGAGCTTCGCCACGTTCGACACCACGCTGCAGAAATTCTACGCGAACGACACGATCTACCTGCAGCCACTGATCCGCACGTTCGTGTTCGTATCCTTCGCCAGCGTGATCTGCCTAGTGCTCGGCTATGCGGTCGCGTATTACGCGGCCCGATACGCCGGGAAGTATCGGGTTTTGATCCTCGTGCTCCTCGTGTCACCGTTCTGGATCAGCTATCTGATGCGCATCTACGCATGGCAGTCGCTGCTCACGCCCGACGGCTACATCAGCGACATCTGGAGCATCTTCGCCGAACCTGTGAACTGGCTCGCAGGCAAGCCCGTCACAGTCATCCTCGGGCTCGTCTACGGCTACATCCCGTTCATGATCCTGCCCTTGTTCGGATCGCTCGACCGCATCAACCAGAACCTGCTCGAAGCCGGACGCGACCTGGGCGCGAGCCCAGCGCAGACCTTCAGGCGCGTGACGCTTCCGCTGTCGAAGCCGGCGATCCTCGCCGGCATGGTGATCGTGTCGCTGCCGATGTTCGGCGACTACTACACGAACGACCTGCTGGGCAGCACACAGACATCGATGCTCGGCAACCTGATCAGCCTCACCGTGTTCGGCGCCGGCCAGGGCCCGGAAGCCGGTTCGCTCACGATCGTGCTCATGGTGATCGTCGTCGTGCCGATGCTCTACTACCTGCGAGAGACCAAGCGCGCCGCGGAGCGAGCGTGAGCGAGATCGTCGCCACCGATCGCACGGCCGCTGTGCCGCGAGCACGTATTCGGCAGAGCTTCTTCCGTGATCCCTGGCGCAAGCCCTACTTCCTGCAGGGCATCACGATCGGCTACTTGTTGTGGTCGTTGCTCCCGGTGCTGATCGCGGTCATCTTCTCGTTCAACGCGGGACGGTCTCGCAGCACGTGGCAGGGTTTCTCGCTGCGCTGGTGGACCGGCGACGAGTTCGACTCGTTGTTCCGCGACCCTGATCTGCGCCGGGCGATGTTCCAGACGTTCAGATTGGCGCTGTCGACCGTGGTACTCGCCGTGCCCCTGGGCACCGCGTTCGCGATCGGCATCGACCGCTGGCACGGGCGTCCCGCGCGCTCGGCGAACTTCCTGATGCTGCTGTCGTTCGTGCTCCCCGAGATGATCCTGGGCGTCTCCCTGTTCCTCATGTTCACGCAACTGCTGAACAACGTGTTCAACCTCGGAACGAACGTGCAGATCCTTGGGCTCGTCACGTTCCAGATGTCGTATCCGCTCGTGATCGTTCGCGCGCGGCTGTTATCGATCGGGCCCGAGTACGAGGAGGCCGCGATGGACCTCGGCGCGAAGCCGTCGCAGTCGATCCGCCGGGTGCTGCTGCCGCTGCTGTCACCGGCGATCCTCGCGAGCATCGCTGTCGTCTTCGCCGACTCGGTCGACGACTTCGTGATCGTGCGCTTCCTGTCCGGTGCGGCTTCCAGCGAACCGCTCTCGGTCAAGATCTATTCGGCGGCGAGGGCGTCACCGACCCCTGCCGTGAACGCCGCCGCCACCGTCATGCTGTTCGCAACGATGTTGGTGATCGTGGTCGGATACCTGCTGTACCGCCGCTATTCCAAGGGACAGCAAGGCGCCGACGTGGGGAGCTTCGCGCAGCTATAGGAGCTACGGCTCGTCATCGAGCTCGCCGCTCTCCATCACTGCCGTTCCTGCCTCGGGCAGCACGCGGAGCGCCTCGACGGGAAGGTGCACCGTGACCGGAGCGCCCGACTCGTACGGCATCGCGCCGCCCTCGTTCTGCAACCACGCCTGGATGCGCTGTCCGGGCGCGAGGTTCACGATCACCTGCAGCACGGACCCGACGTAGACGACGCGCTCGACCATGGCAGGAACCCGGTTCTCACCGGTCGTGCCCTGCGCCTCGAGGCTCACGCGCTCTGGGCGGATCGTCACCTTCGCCGAACCGCGGGTGTCCTCATCACCTTGTCCCGCGGTGAACGAGAACTCGCCGATCGACACGGAGCACCCGTTCGCGGTCTGGCCCAGAGCGGTCGCGTCCATCAGGTTCGACACGCCGAGGAAGTCGGCCACGTACGCAGTGGCGGGCTCTTCGTAGATCTCCTTGGGCGGGCCCACCTGCTCGACGCGTCCCTGCGACATGACCGCGATACGGTCCGACATCGTGAGCGCCTCTTCCTGGTCGTGCGTCACGTAGATGAACGTGATGCCGACCTCTTCCTGTAGGGCCTTCAGCTCGATCTGCAGGCGTTTGCGGAGCTTCGCGTCGAGGGCGCCGAGCGGCTCGTCGAGCAAGAGCACGGCGGGGTTGAGGATCAGGGCGCGCGCGAGTGCGACGCGCTGTTGCTGGCCACCCGAGAGCTGCGTAGGGCGCCTCGATCCGAACCCGGTGAGCGCCACGAGCTCGAGGGACCGCCCGACCTGCTCGCGCATCTCCTGCTTCGACACGTTCTTGTACTTCAGCCCGAACGCGACGTTCTCCTCGACAGTAAGGTGCGGGAACAGCGCGTAGTTCTGGAACACGGTGTTCACGTTGCGCTTGTGCGGGGGTGTCTGCGCCATGTCGACCCCATCGAGCAGGATCTGACCTTCACTCGGGCGCTCGAACCCGGCGATCATGCGTAGAGACGTCGTCTTGCCGCAGCCCGACGGCCCGAGCAGCGAGAAGAACTCGCCCGAGGGCATGTCCAGGTTGATGCCGGCGACCGCCGTGAAGTCTCCGAACCGCTTGACGAGATCGACGAGTTGAACCTCTCCGCCTGCCATGGTCGCTGAGTCTAGTCCAGTCGGGCCATGAACGGTCAAGCAGCGCTCGTAGGGCTCAAGAGTGAAGCGATAGCCAGGCAGCCCCGCCAGGTTCGAGGGGTCCGAGCGATCGGCGTGGCATCATGCCCCGATGGACGAGCTCGCCCGGCCCGCAGGCACCCCGAAGCTCGAGCTCGACGGCTCGCTCGATGCGTCGGCGGCCCGGCGGGCGACCCTGCCCCTGCTGGCCGGCTACCTGGCGTTCGGTCAGTACTGGGGAGTGTGGGTGATCGTGATCTACGATTTCCAACGGTTCCACGATCTCTCTGTTAGCCGACTTGGCGGGTTGTACACGCTGCTCTCCGCGGCGGCCATCGCGGTCATGCTGCTCGTCGCCCCACGGCTACAACGCCAGCCGCTCACCGTCACCGTGCCGGCCTCATTGATCTTTCTCGCGGTCGGCTCGCTCGTCATCGCCTACCAGCCCACAGCCCTTGTCGCTCTCGGGTTCCTGCTCGTCGGCGCCGGCAACGGCCTGATCGACGTGTACCTCAACGTGGCGGCGCAGCGGGTCGAGGTAGCGACCCATCGCCCGGTGCTGCAGTGGCTGCACGCTTCATACGCCCTGGGCGGCGTGACCGGTGCGGCGGTGGCGGGCCTGTTGCTCGCGTCCGACGTGGACTTCCGCTGGGGGCTGGCGTTCGCCGGCCTCGCGCTCGTCGTCACCGCGGCATGGAACGCGCGCACCGCACCGGCTGAACGCGATCCCGGGGGCGCGCAGACCGTCTTCTCGATCTCGGCGCTGTTCCGCACCCCGGCGCTATGGGTGCCCGCCCTCGTGGTCCTGTTCGCGTTCCTCGTCGAAGGCTCGATGGACACGTGGTCAGGTCTGTACCTGCGTGAGGAGCTCGGTGCGTCGGCGGGCGTAGCAGCCATGGCGTTCATCGCCTTCTCGGGCGCGATCTTCCTCGGGCGCCTGTTCGCAGGAAGGGTGCTGTTCGGGCTCGGTCCTCGCATCACGATCATCGTTGCGGGCGTGGGCTCGCTCACTGGAGGACTCCTCGCGACGCTCACGAGCAACCTCGTCGTGGTGGGCCTGGCTTACCTGATCCTCGGCTTCATGATCAGCGCGGCGGCCCCGGCAGGCTTCAGCCTCACCGAAGACATCGACGAGGACCCGACGAGCGCGATCGCCGCGGTAACGACCGTGGGATACACGGGCTTTATCTGGAGCCCGCCGTTGCTCGGCTACGTCGCACAGACGATCGACCTGCGCGCCGCGATGGCCGTGATCGTGATCGCGACCTTCGGCATCATCGGCGCCGGACTGCTGGCGCCTCGCCCGAGCGCGAGCGGTCGTCTCGATTGAGATCGACGCTTTCCTCGACGCCTACGTGTCTTGTTCGATCTCCCCGTCGTGCCACTCGGGCTCGTCTTCGAGGAGCGCGCGGTATTCGAGGTATCGCTCGTGCTGGGCCGGATCGTTCGCGTTGCGTTCGTACGCCGCACGATCGGCGAAGATGGCGAAGATCCACGTCGCCTCGCTGTCGCTCTCGAACAATAAGTACGAGTTGACGAACCCGGGCACCTCGTCGTAGCCCTGGGCCGCGGTGACCTTCCTGAGCTGCTCCCGGTTCTCCAGCTTGACCCGGGTGCGCGCGACGGTTCCGTACATGTCTCCCCCTATCCCTCCGGGCGTGCGGGCGCTTCTCGGACACATGCACGCTACGCCGCCCGCCCGTCGTTGAGAACCCCTTGGCGGCTGTCTGTCGGTTCAGCCAGTCACCAGGGTACGCTCGCTGTGTGCGATGCACAACCGCTTTTCTCACGCTCCTTGCGGTCGTCTCCATGGCGTGCGGCAAGGGCGAGCCGAGCCGCTATGAGCCGTTGCACCAATCGGAGCGGCAGGAGATCCCCGGCACGTTCGGGTACGACCTGGTGCCGGTCGATGGCTTCGAGACCGAGATCGATCCGGCGGCGGCATGGCGTGATCTTCCGGGTGCGGGCCGGGGCGGCGACGTCTCGGTGACGCTGGCCGAGGTCGAGAGCCCAACCGATAGCGCCGATTGGGGGCCGTCGTGGGTCTACTTCACCCACGATCTCTGCTACTTCACCGCCAAGGGCGACTTCGTTTCACCCGCCCGAACCGGTGAGGACGACGGATGCACGCCGCAGAACGTTCTCGTGCAGGTCGTCGACGCGACGTCGGGCGAGTTCCGGGCGGTGTTCGAGGCTTACGACGACGACCTGACCTGGTTGCCTGATCGGGTGGGTTCACCCGATCAGGTGGCAGGGGTGACCCGCTTCCAGTAGTCGAGCCAGCGGGCACGCTCGCTCGGGCCGAACCCGACCAGCATCTGCGCATCGGCGAACGACTCGTTGTCGAGAAGCGTGCCGAGCAGGTTCGGCGGTACCTCCATGTGCCACGGTGAGTCGGGCGCGGCGAACGCCTCGGGAGTCACGCCTTCGAGTGGCGGCTGGTATCCGTTCCAGCAGAAGTTGTCGACGCCGACCCGTGTGTCGAGCAGGTGGTTCAGGAAGGCGTGCGCGAGGTCGGGATGGCGTCCTCGCTCGCAGACCGCCATGAGGTCGCAGCCGACGATCTTCTCCGGGCCGGGCGGCGACCAGAACCGGAGCTGCTTCCCGAGGTCGAAGTCGCCCTCTGCGGCCGCGTACCCGGGCGCAGACAGCACGTCGCCCGACCACGCCTGGTGGGCGGCGAACTCGCCCTCGGGCAGACCTTCCTCAACGCCGTCGTTCGTGAAGCGGACGTCGGTGATCGATATCGCGTCGATGAGCGCGGCGGCGGCGGCGGCGAGCTGGTCGTCGGTAGCCGCGCGCACATCGGTGACCCCATCACGGAGCAGCGCAAGCGACATCGCCTCGAGGAAGCCGTCGTACATGCCCACGCGCCCGCGGTAGTCGGGGTTCCAGAACACGCTCCACGGATCGCTGGCCGCGTCGGGCGCATCGGCGGCCTCGACCATGTCGTCTCGCCACGCGACGCCGCTCACGTACACCGTGTACGGCAACGAGTAGCGCTGGCCCGGGTCGTAGAACGGGCCGTCGCCCTCTCGGAACCACGGCCACAGATTGCGCACGTTCGGAAGCTGGCCGTGATCGAGCGTGCGCAGCAGCCCGGCGTCGATCAGGCCCGCCAGCGCGTCGATGGTCGGGAAGAATACGTCGAACTGCGTGGCCGGGTCCTGCAACCTGGCGACCGCCTCGTCCATGTGCGCGAAGCTCTCGACCTCGACGCGTACGTCGCCCTCGGGGAACGACCGCTCGAACGAGGAGAGGGTTCCCCTCGACAGGTAGTCGCGCCACTCGTAGACCTTGAGCACCGCTCGCTTCTCGATCGGCATGCCGCTCTCGAAAGTGGGTCCGGCAGGGCTCGACAGGACCGGAACCGACGTGGGCTTGGCGGCCGGTGCTCGGTCGCAGGCAGCGAGCAGGGCGGAGGAGGAGGGCAGCGTGACGCCGGCGGTGACGCTGGCGGCGGCCAGCCGCCGAAGGAACGCCCGCCGGTCGATCCCAGGGGTGTCGCGCCGAGGATCCATCACGCTATCTTGCATGAAGCGGCATGGGAGCCGCAAGGAACCGGTTCGCTTTCGTCGACGCAACTGAGCAAGGACCTCCGTAGGTGATCGCAGGGCCCACTACGGAGGTCCTTGCCTAGTTGCCGCGAGCAGGCGGTGGTGGCTGGAGCTCGAGCTCTGGGGGCGCCATGCCCTGGCCCCATGCGTCGGCGCCGCCGTCGACCAGCACGGTCGAGCCCGTGATATACGCGCCGCCCGCCGAGGCAAGGAACGCGATCGTGGCGGCAACCTCCTCGGGCAACCCTGCGCGACGCATCGGCACCTGAGCGGCGTACTCGGCCACGATCGCATCACTCCCGTACTGCTGCAGCCCTTCGGTCTCGATCAGACCTGCTGCGATACAGACGGCGCGCACCCCGAAGCGCGACCACTCGTTCGACAACGCGGCCGCCATCGTCTCGAGTGCCGAGCGAGCCATCGACGAGTGCGCCATCATCGGGATGCCGCGCCGCGGACTGAACCCGAGGAAGAAGATCGACCCCGTGCGACGCGGGATCATCCACCGCGTGGCCACCTGATGCGTCAGGTGCCACACCGCATCGACGTTCAAGCGATGCACGGCTCGCAGCCCCTTGAGCGAGATGTCCTCTGCGGCCGCGGCGAACTGTCCGCCGGCGTTATTCACCAACACGTCGACACCACCGAACCGGCCGTCAACGGCATCGAGGAACGAGGCGACCTGTTCGGGCTCACGCACGTCGCACGTGAGGGCGAGCGCCTCGTACTCACCTTCCTCGAGCTCGGCGGCGACGGCCTCGATCGGCTCCGCGCGCCGGCCACAGATCGCGACGCGGGCGCCCGTGCGAGCGAGCTCGAGCGCCGTCGCACGGCCGATGCCGGTACCGCCTCCCGTCACGATCGCAGTCTTCCCGGCGTTCGCGTCGGGGGCGAGCGGAGATCGGAAGGCGTTTACCATGCTGCGCAGTATGCCCGAGGAGACCCGCACGATGGTCACCGCAGACGGCGGTGTGAAGCTCTCGGCCCGCGTGTTCGACGCCGAGCCCGGCGCTCCCAGCCTGCTGCTGCTCCACGGCCTCGCCTCTTCCGGCAACATCTGGGACCAGATGCTTCCCCGGCTCACCCGGCGCTTAAGGGTTGTGACGTACGACGCCCGCGGACACGGCGTGAGCGCCAAGCCGAACCGTGGCTACGGGTTCGACCGTGTCGTGGCAGACGCCCTCGCCGTCGTGCGCGCGACCGGGCTCGGTCGCCCCATCGTCGCCGGACATTCCTGGGGCGCGATGGTCACGTTGGAGCTCGCGGCCCTTCACCCGCGGTCGATCGCCGGGGCGGTGCTCGTGGACGGCGGCGTGCATGGCCTGCGCGATGAGATGGACTGGCCCACGACCAAGCAGCTTCTCGCCCCGCCGCATCTAACCGGCATGCCTCTCGACGAGTTCCGAGGGCTGATGCGCACCTTCCTGGCCGATGCGGTCGAGGTGACCCCCGATATCGAGGCGCAGGTGCTCTCAGTGATGCGGGTCCGTGACAACGGCACGATCACGCCACGGCTCGCCCGCTCCAACCACTTCCGCATCCTTCGCGCGATCTGGGAGCAGGACCCGAACGAGCTCTGGCGCCGCGTACGCGTGCCGACGCTCGCGATCGTCGCGCGAGACGCGACCGACCCTGCGCGACGCGAACGCATGCGGCAGGCGGTCGGTCGCGTGAGTGAGCTGACCCGCGATCGACCAGCCACGATCGAGTGGATGGACGGCATCCACGACCTCCCGCTGCAACACCCCGAGGCGCTCGCCCGGCGCATCGAACGCTTCGTGAGGACCGCCGTAGGCTAGAGACGCGATGTTCGTGTTCGTGGTGATCCTGCTGCTGCTCGCCGCCGTGTTCGGCGTGCTGGGCGCCGTGCTGAAGGCGGTCGCGTTCCTGGTGATCACGACCGTGCTCGCCGTCACCGTGCTCGGCATGTTCGCGTGGTGGGCATTCAAACGGAAGGCTCGCCAGATCCACGCCGACTACGACCGCCAGATCGCCCAGCAGCGCGTAGCCCGCTACCGCGTGAACGAGGCCTCGCGCGAGCCCGAACACCTGCCCCCACGCGACGACCGCTACTGATCAGCCGGCGCGCCGGCCGACTCTGCGGGTGAGCCACCCGCGGTAGGCGACGGGTGCGTTCCCGACGACGTCGAGCAACGCGCCGCGTGCGCGACCTGCTTCTTCCCGGCGATCACCCAGCTCGAGCGCGCGCGACGACAGCCACACCGCCGGGTAGCGCAACGGTTCCGGTGGCGTTCTGGCCTCGAGGCCCACGACGGGCATCGACGTCCACTCGTCATCGAGGCCCTGCACGAGTGAGGCGAGGATGCGACCACCGACCATCGTCTGCGACAGGCCGTGCCCCGAGAAACCCAGCCCCGCGTGCACGTTGCCCGGTTCGAGCGTGCGGAAGAAGGGCAGGAACCTCGCCGTTTGATCGATGGGCCCTCCCCACGCATGCGTGAATCGCACACCCTCGAGCTGCGGGAACATCCAGGTGAGCCCTCGCGCGGCGGCCTCGGCGACACGGCGGTCGTAGGTGACCGCGCGCCCATCGGCCCGCCCGCCGAACACCACACCCAGCGCGCCGCCTCCGATCACGATGCGCCCCTCGTCGGTGGGGCGCAGGTAGAAGAGGAGCTCGCGACCGTCGCCGATGCCGACCTGCGACGTCCACCCGATCTCTCGAAGCAGCTCCGGGATCGGCTCGGTCGCAACGACCTGGTCGACGATCACACCGAAGCTCCGGCGGAACCCGGGCCATCCCGCGGCCCAGGCGCCCGTGGTGAGCACCACCTGGGCCGCTTTCACGGCGCCGTGAGGGGTCCGCACGACGGCCGGCCGGGATGCCTCGAGTCCCGTCATCGCCGTTCGTTCGAAGATCCGCACGCCGCGTTGCATCGCGACCCGCCGCAGACCCCGCGCGAGCCGCGCCGGTTGCACTACGGCGCTGTCGGGCATGAACGTGGCCGAGACGAACCGTGGAGAATCCGCGATCGCGCGCGCCTCGCCGAGCCCGATCTCGCGCAGCCGGTCGCCCTCGCCGCGCTCGGTCAGGAACTCGGCGTCCATCGTGCCGCCTTGCGCTCCCACCTGCCACGCGCCGGTCGCAACGCGGAGCACGCCTTCATGGTGGAACCACGCATCGACGTCGTGAGCGTCGAGCCACGCACCGACCTCGCTCACGGTGCCGGCGATCGCGCGCAGGTAGCGCATGCCCTCGTCGTCGCCGAAGAGCGAGCAGACGGCGGGCGCGTCCCACCACGACGACGAGAAGAACCCACCGTTGCGCCCGCTCGCCCCACCACCACAGATGTCCTGCTCGATCAGAGCGATGCGGAGAGTCGGGTCCCTCGCGGACAGCTCGATCGCGGTCCAGAGCCCCGCGAAGCCACCGCCCACGATGCAGACGTCGGCGACGACGTTCGCGGTGAGTGGCGGGCACGGGTCGCGCGGCTCGTGCGAGAGCGCTTCCTGTAGCCAGAAGCTGCGCGCCGCTCCGGGCGCCGGCACCCGGCCCGTCACGATCGGTCATGCCAGACAGGGCACGACCGGGTGACCGCCCAAACCACGCCGCGCCCGCCCAACAGGAACAGCGCCGTGAACACCAGGCCCACCACGAGGAACACAGCGATGCGGCCGCCCTGAGGAGAGCCGACCCACCAGGTGCGAACGAGCAGCGCCACCGGAACCGCGATCGCCCACGTGGTCACGAGCGAGGCAACGTCGCGGCGCCGGTACGTCGCGACGACGACGCTCACCAGGCTCCACGTCACGGCCACTGGAACGGCGTTGCGCGCGGCGATCTCGCCGATCGCGCCGAGACGGTGCGACCGCAGGCCGACGGCGACGAATACGAGCAGCGCGAGCCCGTCGGCGACGGCGAACGCCGTGCCGCTCGGCCGCTCATCGGCATCGTTAGAGCGGGGTCCACCGGTCGTCGCGGGGGTCGACTCGGACATCGCACCATCCTCCCAGGCGTCCCGATCCTCACCGCCTGACTCAGGGGGCACTCAGGTCGCGGCCCCCGCGCGATCCATACCCCACCGAGCGTGGTGCAGATCGTCACGGTTACCCTTGCAGACACATGCGCCGAGCGACCGTGCTCTACGACGAGGACTGCGGATTCTGCCGGTGGTCCGCCGACCGGCTCCGGGCCTTGGATCGCCGCAGCACCCTATGGTTCGAGCCATCGCAGGGCCCTGAGGCGACCCGGTTGCTGCACGCCGTTCCCCATGAGCGACGAGCGGCCTCGTGGCACCTGGTCGAGCTCGACGGACGCGTGTGGTCGGCTGGAGCGGCCGTGCCACGCGTTCTGCGGAAGCTGCCGGGCGGCGCACCGATCGCGATGCTCGCCGAAGCGGCGCCCGGCACGACCGAGCGCGTCTACGCCGCCGTCGCGCGCCGGCGCGAGGCGCTCGGTCGTCTGCTCGGACAAAGAGCATGCTCGGTGAACCCATCCGATGCAGCAGGATCCGACCCATCCGGCGCAACAGGACCCCACCCTTCCGCGCGCATCCGCTGACGGGCCGTCAGGAACCGGCGATGTGCGGCGTCAAAGCTCGGTACGCGGCCATGCACACATCTGCGTCGTCGCCGTTCACGAACTGCACGCAGACGTGGTCGGCGCCCGCATCGAGATGCTCGCGCACACGAGCCGCGATCGCATGCTCGTCTCCCCACGCGACCGTCGCGTCGACGAGTCGATCGCTGCCGCCGCCGGTGAGCTCCCCATCGCCGTATCCCATGCGCGTGAGGTTCTTGGCGTAGTTGGGCAGCTCGAGGTAACCAGCGGTCCACCCTCGCGCGAACGACCGCGCGCGGGTCGGGTCTGCCTCGAGCACCGCGGTCAGCTCCACGGCGAGCACGGGTCCTTCGCCGAGCACCTCGCGGGCATGCGCGGTGTGCTCGACGGGCACGAAGTAGGTGTGCGCGCCGAGGGCCCGTTCGGCCGAAAGGCGCAGCATGCCGTCACCGAGCGCCGCGAGCAGGCGTCGTACCCCGGCCGGAGGTTCCGGGGCGTGCCAGGGTGCCTCGTCCATGCGATCGAGGTAGACACCCATGCGCGTGAGCGGTCGGTCCCACGAGAACCCTCTCGCCTCTGTGGAGTACTCGTGGCCGACCCCCATGCCCAGCACGACCCGCTCGCCGTGCGCGTCGGCGAGCGTGCGTGCCCCGGCCGCCATCACTTCGGGCGCACGAGCCGTGATGTTCGCGATACCCGAGCACACCGTGATGGTCGTGGTGGCGTTCGCGAGCACCGACAGGTGCGCGAACACATCGCGGGAGCTCGATCCTTCGGGCACCCAGAGCGCCGTGTAGCCGAGCGACTCGAGCTCACGAGCGTCGAGACCGATCTGCGCCACCGAGCGTGAGTCGAACGCGAACGTCCACGCGCCCACGGCGCCGAGTGCGGCCCTGACCGCCTCGCACTCCCGGCTCACGCGAGCGGGGCCCTTGCGAGGAGAGCTGCTCGGCGAGGCCGGGGCGCTGGGTCATGACTACTCATTCGCGTCCGCCTCCACCAGCTCGGCCGGCGTGTCGGGCACTACGACGGTGGCTTCCTCTGTCGAGTGTCCTTCGACGTCGATCTTGGGCAGCCACTGCAGCCAGCCCGGCAGGTACCAGTTGCGGTCGCCGAGCAATCGCATCGTCGAGGGCACCAGGATCGAGCGCACGACCGTCGCGTCGAGGAACACCGCCACGGCGAGGCCGAAGCCCATCTGCTCGAGCGACGTCAGGCGTCCCGCTGCGAAGCCGGCGAACACCGCGACCATGATGATCGCGGCGCCGGTGATGATGCCGCCCGTCGTGCGCAGCCCGTAGGCGACCGCTCCGGCGTTGTCGTGGGTCTTGTCGTACTGCTCCCGGATGCGCGTGAGCAAGAACACGTGGTAATCCATCGACAGGCCGAACAGGATCGAGAACAGGAACAGCGGAAGCCAGGACTCGATCGCATCGACCTGTTGGAACCCGAACAGGCTCGCGATCGACTCACCCAACGCGGGTCCGCCCTTCTGGAACACCAGCACGATGAGCCCGTATGCGGCGCCAACCGAAAGGAGGTTCATGATGATCGCCTTGATCGGCACCACGATCGAGCGGAACACGACCGTGAGCAGAAGGAACGACAACCCCAGGACCACCAAGATGATCAGCGGCGTGTACGTGTCGGAGATGTCGAAGAAGTCCTTCACGAACGCCGTGTCGCCTCCGACCAGCACGGTCGCCGAGGTGGGGTCGAACGCCTCGGGCACATAGGTCTCACGCAGTTTCGAGATGGCCGCGACCGCGACCTCACCCTGGGAGTCGGTGGCAGCGCCCGCCAGCGGGATCTCGATCAGGGCGAGCGAGCCGTCCTGACTGACCAACGGCTCAGACGGTGTGCCGAGAGTGCCGTCGGCGGCGATCGCTGACTCCAGGCTCTGCACGGCCGTCGCGTACTCAGCTGTGAGCTCGCCGGGAGCACCGGGCTCCGGACCGGCGGTACCGACGCCTTCTGCCTGGACGACGATGTCGACAGAGGCCTGGGCGCCTGTCTCCGGGAACCGCTCCACGATGATGTCGAAGGCTTCCTTGCTCTGGATGCCGTCGGGAAGCGTGCTGATGCCCGCGAGCCCGGTCTTGATCCCGCGGCCCTCGCCGTCAGGGTGACCCTGGAACCAATGCGGCAGCGAGAGCGCGATCATGAGGGAGCCTCCGACCGCGAGCCACAGAACCGGGCGCCGCATGACGACCCGGGTGACGCGATCCCAGAACCCACCCTCGGTACTGAGGCTCGAGCCTTCCGGTCGCGAGTAGCGACTGAACGCTCCCCGCTTCACCATGCGATTGACGAGGATGCCTGCGGCGATGAAGCCCACGAGACCGCCGATCGGCGCCACCGCAACGGCTCCCGCAGCGGCGAGCGCCCCACCCACCACGACACCGCCCACGAGCATCGCGACGAACACCGCGATCGTGGGGATACGGGACAGGTAGGGCCAATTGACGCGGTCGCCGAGCAACGAAAGCACCCCTGGTAACAACGTCATCGACGAGATCACCGAGACCAGCACGACGACGATCGCGCCGCCAGCGAGGCTCCGGAAGATCGTGGTCGGCACCAGCAGCATGCCGGCGAGCGCGACCACCACTGTCAACCCGCTGAAGAACACCGCGCGCGATGCCGTGGCGCCCGATGCGCGGATCGCATCGTCCTTCTCGCGACCATTGTGGCGCTCTTCACGATAGCGGGACACGATGAACAACGCGTAGTCCACGCCGACCGCGATGCCCATCATCGTGATCAGGTTCGGCGTGAAGAAGCTGAAGTCCCACAGCGTGCCCAGCAAACCCACGATGCCCAGGGTGATGGGAAGCGTGAACAAGACGGTCATCAGCAGCGGGAGCAAGCCGGCCACGATCGCGCCGAACACGATCAACAACACGATGATGGCGGCGGTGATGCCGATGCTTTCCCCGAAGGCAAGGTCCTCTTCGGAGATGACCTTGAAGTCTTCGGACGAGCTCACCGCGCCCAGCATGTAGGCCTCGACCCCGTCGGTCGACGCCGCCTCGCGAGCCGTATCGACGTCCTCGAAGTGCGGGGTCGCGTCGTCGATGTCACCGGCGTAGACGCCCGTGAACAATACGGCGGACCCGTCCTCGGATGGGATCGGACCGAGCGCCGCGACCTGTGGGTCGGCCGCCTGCTCCTCGGTCAGAGGGAAGGCCCCAGGCAGTCCGGAGAACGCGTCGGGTCCGAGCCCTTGAAGCTCGGTGATGAACCCGTTCACCTGGTCGGTGAACGCAGGGTGGTCGATCGCGCCGGGTTCGCCCGCGACCACGAACGTTTCCGTGATCACGTCCTCGGTCAGCTTCCGCTCCTCGAGAAGCTGCTGCGCGCGCTTGGCCTCGGGCAAGTTGGTGAAGTCGAAATCGGTCGTCAACGCCGGGCCTAGCAGCGTGGCGGCCGAGACGATCCCGGCGATCAGCAGAGCCACCCAGATACCAACGGTCCTGTACGGATGACGGCTGCTCGCCTTCGCAAGCGATTCGGGATTCATACGCATCCCCGCGTTCCCCTTCGTCGGTCGATGCCGGCTGTGCTTCCCTCCGACAGCTTGACGTACGATGTATGCTTACAACGTACGGGAGCATAGGTATACACTGTAAGTTTGTCAAGTCCGATCTTAGCCCGTTCCAGTGAACGTTCGGAGAACGACGCGGATGCCGGCACGAACCCGCAAGCGGAAGTCCGACGCCGCCGTCGTCGAGGCGCCGGTCAAGGAGCGTCTCACACGTGAACGCGTGGTCGATGCCGCTCTTCACATCATGGATGCCGAAGGCCTCGACGCCGTGACGATGCGCCGGGTGGCTCGCGAGGTCGGCGTCGAGGCGATGTCGCTCTACCACCACGTCCGTGACAAGGAAGATCTGCTCGACGGCGTCTGCGCTCTCGTGATGCGCGACTTCCGTTACCCGCCCGAGGACCGTCCGTGGATCGAGGTCGCTCGTGACGGGGCGCGGGAATGGCGCCGCGTTCTCCGCGATCATCCGAATGTGATCGCGCTCTGGGCCGACCGTCAGCGCCCCATGACCGACCTCGAATCCCTGATGCCCATGGAATTCGCGCTCCGCGCGATCGGACGCGCAGGCATCGACGCGCGCGAAGGCGTGCAGGTCTTCAATGTGATCGGGGGCTACATCATGGGCGTGGTGATGATGGAGGTCGGTGCGATGTTCTCAGCCGGCACGATGCGCAACGGGAAGGCGCTCGACCTCAACGCCGTGCACGCGAAGATCCCCGATGAGGCCTTCGCCCAGTTCCTTCCGGCCGACCGATTGCCGTGCATCATCGCTGCCCTGCCCCATCTGGCCGAGTGCGACCCCGACGAACAGTTCGAGTTCGGACTCGACCTGCTGCTGGCCGGCATCGAAGCGCGCGCCATCGCCCGCGCCTGATCCCGCGCCAGGGCGACATGCTGCAGTGCGGGCGAGCAGCGCCGCGCGGTCAGCGCAGCCCGAGCTCCGAACCCACCCTTGCGAACACCTCGAGCGCCTCGCGCAGATCGTCCTCGGTGTGATCGGCGGTGACGATCGTGCGGACGCGCGCCATGCCCTTGCCGACCGTCGGGAACACGATCGCTGGACAGAACACCCCATTCTCGAACAGGCGGCGCGCGAACACCTGCGTGCGTTCCTCGTCACCCGTTATCACCGGGGTGATCGGGGTCTGGCTCGCGCCTGTATCGAACCCGAGCCCGACCAACCCATCCTTGAGCAACGCTGTGTTCGACCACAGGCGCTCGAGCCGATCTGGCTCGTCTGCGATCACGTCGAGCGCGGCAGAACATGCTGCGACCACAGGCGGTGGGGCGCTCGTCGAGAACAGATAGGGGCGCCCTCGGTTCTGCAGCCACTCGATCAGGTGCGAGGAGCCGGCGATGAACCCTCCGATCACGCCGATCGCCTTCGACAACGTGCCCACCTGGATGTCGACCCGGCCCCGCAGCCCGAAGTGTTCGACCGTGCCGGCGCCGCCCGCACCGAGCACACCGGTGGCGTGCGCGTCGTCGACCATCATGATGGCGCCGTGCCGCTCGGCGACATCGACGAGGTCGGGCAGAGGCGCGATGTCACCGTCCATCGAGAACACGCCGTCGGTGATGAGCAGTTGGCGGCGGCCTGGCTGCGCGGTCTCGGCGAGCAGACGATCTGCGTGATCGGCGTCTCGATGGTCGAACACCGCGACCCCGGCGCGCGACAGACGGGCGCCGTCGATGATCGAAGCGTGGTTGAGCCGATCGGAGACGATGACGTCGTCCTTCGTGAGGATCGCGGCGACCGTGCCTGAGTTCGAGGTGAACCCCGACTGGAACATGAGCGCGGCGTCCGTGTGCTTGAAGGCCGCGAAACGAGATTCGAGCTCACGGTGCATCGTCATCTGGCCGGCGATCGTGCGAACGGCCCCCGACCCCGAGCCGAGCTCGGTCGCGGCCCGGCTCGCCGCCTCGTTCAGGCGGGGATGGTTGGCGAGCCCCAAGTAGTTGTTCGATGCCAGGTTGATCACGTCGCGCCCGTCGTAGCGGGCTCGAGCCCCCTGCGGGCCTTCGAGGGTTCGCGGATGCAGCAGCAGCCCATCTCGTTCGAGCGCCGCCAGTTCGTCCTTCAAGAACCCGAGCGCGTCAGTCATGATCCGTCGCTCACACCCGTGCCGTTCGGCACCATCATGCGCCCGTGCCGTTCAGCACGAGGATCACCTTGCCGGAGCGGCCTGAGGCCGTGGTCTCGAAGGCTTCCTGCCAATGATCGAAGCTGAACCGATGCGTGATCACAGGCGAGACGTCGACACGCCCCGTCGAGAGCAGCGTCGTCGTCTGCTGCCACGTTCGGAACATCTCCCGTCCGGTGATGCCCTGCAGGCGAGCTTCCTTGAAGATCACCTGGTCGTTCAGGTCGAGCGCGACCGAAGCGTCGGGAAGTCCCAACAGTGACATGCGCCCACCGCGGGCGAGCATGCGAGTGCCCTGATCGATCGCCTTCGCGTTCCCGCTCATCTCGAGCACGACCTCGGCGCCCACACCCTTCGTCTGCTCGAGCACGGCGGCGACCGGATCGACCTCGGTGGGATCGATCAGCACGTCGGCGCCCATCTCCCGGGCCTTCTGACGCCGGTAGTCGTTCGGTTCGATCGCGATCACTTTGAACGCGCCGAGCGAGCGGACGACACCGACGGCGAACATGCCGATCGGGCCGCACCCGATCACGGCGACCACGTTGGTGGCGATGTCCTCGCCGCCCCCCGTGCCGAACGCCGCATGTACGGCATTGCCGAACGGCTCCATGATCGACGCCACGTCGGGGTCGATACCCTCGCCCACGACCCAGGCGTTCTGGGCGGGCAGCACCACGAACTCGGCGAAAGCGCCCTCTGTGTCGACGCCGAGGATGCGTAGGTTCTCGCAGATGTGCGCGCGACCCGTCTGACAGGTGGAACAGCGGCCGCAGGCGATGTGCGTCTCGGCCGCGACGAACGTGCCGGGCTGCAGGTGGTGCACTTCGTCGCCCACCGCGTGCACCGTTCCGGCCATCTCGTGACCGAACGTCATCGGCACCGGGCCGATGCGCCTGTCGGCCCATTCGTTCCATTCGAGCATGTGCAGGTCGGTGCCGCAGATCGAGGCGCCGTGCACCCGGACCAGCACCTCGTCGTCGCCGGGCACAGGGATCGGGATCTCGACGAGCTCGGCGCCGGGGCCACGCGCCGTCTTCCGCAGGGCCCGCATCGTTCCGCTCACCCCCGGAGGTTACCCTGGCCCGGGAACCCATCTGCATCGCCGGGACGTCGTACGGGCCCACGCAGCCGACCCGGAAAGGACCACCGTGAACCTGCGACCGATCGCTCCCCTCGCCCTCGTGGCTCTCATGCTGTCCGCGTGCGCCGACGCCCCCACGGCTGGCGGCGGTTCGACCTCGCAAGGCATATCCCACTCCGGGGAACCGAGCGATCTGTTGCTGCGATGGGGATACGAGGGCGGCTACACCCCCCCTGAGTTCCAGCTCACGAACCTTCCTTCGTTCTCGCTCTACGGCGACGGCACGGTCGTGCGCCCGGGCCCGCAGATCGAGATCTACCCCGGCCCCGCGCTTCCCTCGATCGAGATTTCGAAGATCGACCAAGCCGGCCTCCAGGCGATCCTCGAGGCGGCCCTCGACGCGAACCTCGACGACGTGGGCGACCTCACCGACATGGGCTCGGTGGGCATCGCCGACGCTGCGGACACGGTGTTCACCGCGCGCTTCGGCGACATCGATCGCACGGTGCGCATCTACGCCCTGAGCGAGCTGAGCGCCCAGATGCCCGGCATGCCCGACGATGAGTTCGAGGCCCGGAAGAAGCTCCTGCGTCTCGTCGAGCAGCTCCGATCACTCGAGACATGGCTCCCCGAGAGCTCGGTGTCCGATGCGGCTCCGTACGATCCGACCGGGGCTCGCGCGCTCGTGTCCGAGTATCGAGGTCAGCCCGATCCGCCCCAGTCCGACATGGGATGGCCGCTCGCGACGCCCCTCGATGGCATCGGCGAGAAGGCGGGGGCCGGGCTCCGATGCATCGCGGTGACCGGCGCCGAATGGACCGAGCAACTCCTGCCCGTCGTGCAGATGGCGAACCAGCTCACACCGTGGACGAGCGAGGGCCGTCGGTACGCGATCGCATTCCGCCCCCTGCTTCCCGACGAGACCGGCTGCTAAGAGCGGGGATCCGACTGGCGAGACGGGGAACCCGCTTGGCGGCACCCCTTCGATCCTCGTACTCCAGCGTTCAAGCTGGCCCGATCGTGCGCCGATGTAGACAAGGTCGGGCGATGCGTCCGGCGATCGACGTGCATGGAACAGGCCGGCAGCATGAGCTTCGACGACCAGACCACACAGGCGACCCCCGAAGCGACGACCGCCCATCAGGGCTTCTTCCCCGCCGTGCAGCAGATGGCCCCAGGTGTCGACGGCGGCGTCGCGGACCTCCAGGCCCAGCTGCGCGACCTCGAAGTGCGCTACCGGGGCATCATCGACGAGCTCCCCGCCGTGATCTACCTCGAAGGCCTCGGCGCCGATGCGCCCGTGTTCGACGTCAGCCCCGGCATCGACGCACTGCTCGGCGTCACTCGGGAAGAGTGGCTCGCCCACCCTCACGCCTGGGTCGACCGCGTGCATCCCGACGATCGCGAGCGTGTCGTTTCGGCGACCGAGCGCGCCGCCGAGACCGGCGAGCCCTTCCTCATCGAGTACCGGGCGATCCACCGCGACGGCCAAGAGATCTGGATCAAGGAAGATGGCGTGTTGCTCCGCGACGAGCACGGCACGCCGATGTACTGGCTCGGCCTGATGCTCGATGTGACAGACGAGACTGCGACCCGCGGCCAGCTCCACGAGGTGCGCTCGAAGTACGGGGCACTCGTGGAACAGATCCCGGCCATCGTCTACGTGGACATCGCGGATGAGCTGATGACCACGACCTACGTGAGCCCGCAGATCCTGCCCCTGCTGGGCTGCACGGCGGATGAGTACGTCGGGGATCCCGATCTGTGGGCACGCATGCTGCACCCCGACGACCGAGCCTCAGCGATCGAGACATACCTTCGCGGTCGCGAGATCGGCCAGCCGTTCGCATACGAATATCGCCTAGTCGCGCGAGACGGCCGGGTGCTGTGGTTCCGCGACTCCGCGATCGTGCTGTCCAACGCCGACGGCGAGCCAGCACTGATCCAGGGCGTGATGCTCGACATCACCGAGCGCAAGGCTGCCGAGGAGCAGATCGCCTACCTCGCCTACCACGACAAGCTGACCGGCATGGCGAACCGTACGATGTTCGACGACCTGCTCGAGCGCTCGCTCTCGCGCGCTCGGCGCAACGGTGACGGGGTCGCGGTGATCTCGGTGGACCTCGACGACTTCAAGCTCGTGAACGACTCACTGGGTCATGAGAAGGGGGACGAGCTCATCCGATCGCTGGCCGACCGGCTCCGCGAAGCCACGAGGGACACCGACCTCGTGGCACGTCCGGGTGGCGACGAGTTCCTGGTGCTGCTCGCCGACCTCGACACGGCCTCACCCGTGCCCGGTGGGCAAGACGGCGGATCGATCACGGCGGAGGCGGTCGCCACGCGCATCCAGGAGGCGATGCGTCAAGCCTTCCAGATCGCCGGCACCGAGCTGTATCTCACCGCGAGCCAGGGCATCAGTGTCTTCCCCAGTGACGCCGATGATGCGACGACGCTGCTCACGAACGCCGAATCGGCGATGTTCCAGTCGAAGAAGATCGGACCTGGCGGATGCGTCATGCACTCGACGGAACCGGGCAACGCCATGACCCGGCTCTCGATGTCAACGCGCCTGCGCAAGGCGGTGGAACAGAAGCAATGGATGCTGCACTACCAGCCGCTGATCGAGCTCGGGTCCGGTCGCATGTTCGGCGTCGAAGCCCTGATCCGCTGGCCCGAGCCCAACGGAGGTCTCGTGCAGCCGGGTGAGTTCATCCCGCTCGCCGAGGAGATGGGACTGATCGAAGCGATCGGCGACTGGGTGGTTGAGGAGATCTGCCGCCAAGATGCCCAATGGCGCGCCGAGGGCCTCGAGCTCGAGGTGGGATTCAATCTCTCCCCGCGCCAGCTCTGGCAGCCGGAGCTCGTCGCCAAGATGGTGGCGCCGATCGTGATCGCCGGCATGGACCCCAAGCGGGTCACGGTCGAGATCACGGAATCGACGGCCATGACCGACCCCGACCGCACGATCGAGCTGCTCGGTGAGATGCACGAGCGAGGGTTGAAGATCGCCATCGACGACTTCGGCACCGGATACTCTTCGCTCGCCCGGCTCAGGCACATGCCGGTCGACATCTTGAAGATCGATCGGTCGTTCGTGCGCGAGGTCGACCTCGATCGCGATGCGGCCAGCATGGTGTCGGCCATGATCTCGCTCGCCGACAACCTGGGCATGACGCCGCTGGCCGAGGGCATCGAGACCGAAGGCGAGTGGCGGTTCCTCGCCGATCGGGGCTGTCCGCTGGGTCAGGGGTACTTCTTCTCGCGGCCGGTGCCGGCTTCCGACATCCTCGTCTTGCATCGACGCGCATCGCTGCAGATGCTGGACGGCGACGTGGGTTAGGCCACAGCCCGCTCGCTCACTGTTATCGGCGGCGTTTCGGGCCGCGCAGGCCCGAGCGACGCCCGCGCACGCTGCCACTGAAGACGGTACGAGGGGGTGCGACCTTCATCCCCTCCTGTTCGAACTCCTCGTGCAGATCGAGGCGCGCGGCCATTCGGCTCACATCACCCAGCTGCTGGGGAGTCACGAAGGTCACGCTCGTGCCGGTACGCCCCGCTCTGGCGGTGCGACCGACGCGGTGCACGTACCCCTTGTCGTCCTGCGGAGGATCGTAGTTCACGACCAGGGTGATGTCGTCGAGGTCGAGCCCTCTGGCGGCCACGTCGGTCGCGATCAGCACTCCCACGTGCTTCTCCTCGAACCGGCTCAGCGCCTTCTCACGCGCCTGCTGCGTCATGTCGCCGTGCATCGCCACGGTGGGCACGCCCTCTGCTCGCAGCTGGCGAGCGAGCGAATCGACGGCCCGCTTCGTGTTCACGAACACGAGCATGAGACCGTCGGGCTCTTCGGCCCGGGCGAGCTCGATCAGCTTGGTGAGCTTCTCGTGGGGCTCGACCGGCACGAAGCGATGGTCGGCCTCCTCGACCGTCTTGCCTTCGAACTCGACCTCGTGGCGAACAGGGTCGCGCGTATACACCTCGGCGATCCGGCCCACGGCGCCGTCGAGCGTGGCGGAGAAGAACATCGTCTGGCGGTCCTTCGGCAGGCGCCGCACGATGCGGTCAACCTGCGGTTGGAACCCCATATCGAGCATGCGGTCGGCCTCATCGAGCACGAAGATGCGCACACCGTCGAGTCGGACCATCTTGCGCTGAGCGAGATCGTCGAGGCGCCCCGGGGTGGCGATCAAGATGTGCACGTCGCTGACACCCTTGGACTGCTCGCTCACGCTGGTGCCGCCGTAGACCGCCTTGACGGTGAGCCCCCTGGCCTTCGCGATATCGACGAACTCGCCGCGCACCTGCGTCGCGAGCTCGCGGGTCGGCACCAGCACCAGCGCCGCAGGCCGCCGGCGGTCATCGGGGTCGAGCTGGTCGACGATCGGGATCGCGAACCCGAGGGTCTTGCCGGATCCGGTCTTCGATCTTGCCAGGGTGTCACGGCCCGCCGTGGCGTCCTCGATCACCATGACCTGGATCGGGAACGGTAAGCCGATGCCACGCGCGGCGAGCGTGTCGACGACGGCATCGGAAACCCCGAGGTCACGGAACGAGGGCAGCGAGGGCAGCGAGGTCATCGGCCAGCAAGGGTAACCGTTCCGTCACAGGTCGAAAGCGCCGTCGAGAGCCCCGATGAGGTGCGCGACGATCAGCAGCTGGGTGAGGGCCAGGGCTTCGCTGCGCCGCTCCCCGCGTCCGGGCGTGCGCACCATGCCGATGCGTTCTCGCATGAGCCGGTCGTCGGGGTGCAACGAGGACCAGAGCACGTCTTCGATCTCGGCGCCGAGCGCGGGAGGACAGTCGCCGTCGATGTCGAGCACGCTCATGGGTCCGGGGCCGCCGGTCAGCGTCGACCAGCGGATCGGCGGGATCCCCTCACCGCGTAACGACCCGACCAGCTCACGCAATCCCTGGTACGGAAGTGTCGGTCCGACGATGAGGCGCGCCGAGAGCTGCTCGTCGTCGCTTGCGCCGGGTCGCCGCCGGAACGACACGATGATGTCGGCGAACCCGCGCTGCGGGCGCACGTAGGCCGCGGAATCGGCCTCTCTGCGACGGATCTCATCGACGACTTGCTGCGCCGAGTAGCCGCGTTCGAACACGTCTCGCTCCAGCTTCCAGCGGCGGCGGAGCATCTCATCGGGCTCGAGGAAGACGGCAACGTCGATCGCATCTCGCGCACCTGGATCCGCGAGAGGCAGCAAGCCTTCGACGATCATGATCTCGCCAGGGCCGACCGATTCCTCGTCACCGAAGGTTCCCGTGACGTGGCTGTAGGTGGGCTTGGTCACAGATCTCCCGGCCGACAGGGCGCGCAGATGCTCGGCCATCAGGTCCATGCGGTTCGCATCGGGCGCGAGCGGCGTGACCGCGAGACGGGCGCGCTCGGCTCTGTCGAACCGGTGGTAGTCATCGGTACAGACGCGGCCAACCCGCTCGGCGCCGAGCACGTACTCGACGCCGCGTGACAACGTGCTCTTGCCAGAGGCGCTGTCACCTGCGAGCCCGAGGAGCACCGGCCGTTCGCGGGCGCCGTCGCCGCCGGCGACGCGCAGGCCGAACGCACGCCCGTCACGCGGTGCTTCCATGGTCGTTTCACGCTACCGCAGCCGGGTAGGCTGCGGTCACGGGACTCACCGCACCCGAGAGGAGACGATGGACGACCGCATCCAACTCTGGAACGACCTGGCCGCGCAGATCGGCGTCGACAGCATCCGGTGCACGACCGAAGCGGGATCGGGGCACCCCACCTCGTCTCTTTCATGCGCCCATCTGCTGTCGGTGCTGTACGCGACCCATCTGCGGACCGACGTTGCGGATCCGCGGTCGCTCGCGAACGACCGCTTCGTGTTGTCGAAAGGGCACGCCGCGCCCGCGCTATACGCGACCCTGAAGGCCATCGGCGCCATCTCCGATGAGCAACTGCTGAGCCTTCGACGGTTCGGGTCACCGATCCAGGGCCATCCGGTACCGGTTCCCGAGCTGCCGTGGATCGACGTGGCGACCGGCTCTTTGGGCCAGGGGCTGGCGGTCGGTCTAGGCATGGCGCTCGCGATGCGCCTCGACGGCAGCGGCGGCAGGGTCTTCGTGTTGATGGGTGATTCCGAAGCGGCCGAAGGTTCGGTATGGGAAGCGATGGAAGCGGCGTCGTTCCATGGGCTCGACGACCTGGTGGCGATCCTCGACATGAACCGGCTCGGACAGCGGGGACCCACGATGCACGAGTGGAACAGCGATCTGTTCGCGCAGCGCGCCCGAGCCTATGCCTGGCACGCGATCGAGGTCGACGGGCACGATGTGGCGGCGATCGACGACGCCTATTCCGAAGCGATCGCCGTCGAGGGCCCGGCGTTCATCGTTGCACGGACCGAGAAGGGTCACGGCGTCTCGTTCGCTTCGAACCATGACGGGTGGCACGGCAAGACGATGTCGCAGGAGCAGGCGGCTCAAGCGATCGAAGAGCTCGGCGGCATCCGCTCGCTTACGGTCACGCCGTCCTCCCCGCCGGAGTTCAAGCCCCTCGTGTTGGGTGAGCTGCATGCCGAGCCGGCGCCCCGATACACCGAAGCGATCGCGACGCGCAAGGCGTTCGGCGAGACCCTCGCCTGGCTCGCCGGTCATCGCCCCGACCTGGTCGTGCTCGATGGCGAGGTCGGCAATTCGACACACACGGAGGATGTCGAGGCCCTCGCGCCCGAACGGTTCGTGCAGATGTACATCGCCGAGCAGGCGGTCGTCGGTGCGCAGACGGGATTGCAGGCGCTCGGCAAGACGGCGTTCGCCGCAACGTTCGGCGCGTTCTGGACCCGCGCCTACGATCAGGTGCGCATGGCCGCGATCAGCCGCGCAGATCTGCGTCTGTGCGGATCTCATGCCGGCGTGTCGATCGGCGAAGACGGTCCCTCGCAGATGGCCGTAGAGGATCTTGCCATGTTCCGGGCGCTGCACTCCTCGACCGTGCTCTACCCCGCTGACGGCACCGCAACCGTGAAGCTCGTCACCACGATGTGCGACCTGCCGGGCATCTCTTACGTGCGCACCACGAGGGAGGCGACGCCGGCCCTCTATCCATCTGACGAGGAGTTCCCGATCGGAGGCTCCAAGACCCTGCGAGGCAGCGATTCCGACGTCGCGGTGCTGGTGGGCGCCGGCGTGACCGTCCGCGAATGCCTCGGCGCCGCGGACACGCTCGCTGCCGACGGCATCTCGGTCGGCGTGATCGACGCCTACAGCGTGAAGCCGATCGACGCGTCGACGTTGCGACAGAACTTCGAGCGCTCCGGCCTCATGCTCGTCGTCGAAGACCACCGCGTCGAAGGTGGCCTCGGCGACGCCGTGCTCGATTCACTCGCCGAGACCGGTCGGCTCTCGGGCAGGGTCGTGAAGCTCGGCGTGCGCGACATGCCTGGGTCGGGCACCGCCGACGAGATGCGGGCGTGGGCAGGCATCGACGCGGCGTCGATCGTGGCTCGCGTGCGCGACAAGATGGCCTAGCCCCGAGCCGGTCAACCGCGATCTGCGCCGACCGCCCCCGGCACGCCGCCGAAGGCGTAGGCGATGATCTCCTCCGGCGGCACGGGCTTCGAGAACAGGAATCCCTGCCCCAGCATGCATCCGCGATCACGCAGGAAGCCGAGCTCCTCCGGCCTTTCGATCCCCTCGGCAAGGGTCGTCATGCCGAGCCCCCGGGCGAGCTCGAGGAACGCCCCGACGATGCTGGCGGACTGTTCATCGGACTCCACGTTGCTCACGAACGACCGGTCGATCTTCAACACATCTACCGGCATCTCGCGGAGCCTCGACAGCGACGAGTACCCGGTGCCGAAGTCGTCGATCGCGATCTTCAGGCCGCCGCGATGCAGCTCCCAGAGGATCTCTTGGGCTCGGTCGGGGTCCATCATCGCCGAGGTCTCGGTGATCTCGACGAGCACGTTCGCCGGCTCGATGCCGCCGTCGATGATCCGGCTCAGGATGCGCTCGGCGAGATCGGGCTGCCAGAACTGGCGTGGCGACAGGTTGAACCCGATCTCGAGGCCGATGTCGAGCTCATGCCATGCCTGCGACTGGTAGACGAGCTCGCGCACGACCCAATCACCGATCAGCTCGATGAGACCCAGCTCTTCTGCCAGCGGGATGAAGTCGCCCGGAGGAACCATGGTGCCGTCGGGTTCGATCCATCGGATCAGCGCCTCGACGCCGACCATCCGCCCGGTCCCGAGCTCCACGACGGGCTGGTAGTGCAGCGCCCAGCGCTGGCTGTCAACAGCCTTGCGCAGGCGCGTGATGAACTGCAGTTTCGCGCTCGAGTCGAAAGCCCCTCGAGACGACACCACGTACCCAGCGGGGCCCGTCTTCTTCGAATCGTGCATGGCGGCATCCGCATTGCGCTGCAGATCGTTGGCATCCTGAGCGTCCTGCGGGAACAGGCTGATACCCATGCTGACCGACACGTAGAGCTCGGTGTCAGCGACCGAGATGGGCGCGAGCATGGCATCGGCCACCCGTTGGGCCGCCGCTTCGGCTCGAACGACGGCGGTCTCCGTCTCGCCGGCGGCGTCACGCTGCAGGTCGGCGATCAACAGCAAGAACTGATCGCCCCCCCGCCGGGCGACCAGATCCGTCTCACGTGATGCTTCGCGGAGCCGGTCGGCGACCACTTTCAAGATCTCGTCGCCGGCCGCATGGCCGAGCGAGTCGTTCACCAGCCGGAGATCGTCGATATCAACCGCGATCACGGCGACCGCGGCATCGTGGCGGCGGGCGCGAGAGATCGACAGCTCGAGCAGCTCGTCGAACATCGACCTGCTGGGAAGACCCGTGAGCTCGTCGTGGTAGGCGAGGAAGGCCACGTTCTCTTCCCCCCGCTTGCGCTCGGAGATGTCCATCATCACTCCGTGGGAGAAGCGTGGCTGTCCGCTCTCGTCGCGCACCATCGTCGCCTCGTCATGCACCCACACGACATGCCCGTCCCGGTGGAGCATGCGGTACTCCATGCCGAACGGCTCACCGGTCTCGTTGTGACGCTCGTTCTCGGCGAGAGCGCGGGCGAGGTCGTCCGGGTGCACCAGCGTCGGCCACAGGTCGCCGTTCTCGATCCATTCCTGCGGCGTGTAGCCTGTCATCGCTTCGATCTGCGGACTGATGAAGATCGTCGAGGCGGTCTCGTCGGTCTCGTCGATGTAGCTGACCGCAGGGCCGTTCTCTATCATCGATCGATACTTGTCGCTTTCCAGCTCCTGCGTCCGTTCGGCGAGCTGGCCGTCGAAGAACGCTCCGAGATGGCCCGCGATCGTTCGAAGGGCGTCGATCGTCAGTTCGCTCCAGACGCGTTCGTTGGTGCAATCGTCGAAGCCGACGTATCCCCACCACTCGTTGCGCACGAACACCGGTACTATGAGGATCGAGCGCACACCCTCGGACTGCAGCATGGCCCGCTCTGGCTCCGGTGCCTCACGGACCAGTTCGGCCAGCACCTCCCCTCGCCAGAACAGGTCGATGAACCGGGCGAATGCAGGCGCGTAAGGATGCAGGTGGTCGTCGGGGTCATCGAAGATCTGACGGATGCCCGGAGCGTTCCACTCGGCTTGCAGATCCATCCACAGCCGTCCCTGCGGATCGCGCACGTTCTGGAACAGGTACGCACGGTCCACTTCCGCGGCGGCGCCGAGGTGCGCCAGCACCTCTCGCAGCCTGCTCGCGGTGTCGCCTTCTTCTCGAAGCAACCGCTCCGACGAGAGCGCGACAGCGCCCAGCACGGCTTCACCCCGAGCCGTAGGACCTTGCATGTCTCTTCACCTATCGACGCAGGCCGGGCGATGCTTGACGCCTGTTACCCTGTGCCGACATGGCCGACTACCGAGAGATCCTGCACGAGCGCCTGTACGTGAAGGTGCCGGGCACCGACAGGCTCCGCAAGACCGCCACGGAACGTCAGAAGCACCTGCTGGCCAACGGATGGCGAGAGCTCGATCGTCAGCGGCGCGCCGACCACGTGATGGTCGTCTTCGAGCGCACCGGCCATGCGCCCATGAAGGCACGGCTTCCGAAGCCGATAGCCGAAGTTCACGTCGACCGCCGCCCTCGTCGCGACGACAATCGCGGCGGCGGCCGTCGCCGCTGAGCCCGCCGTCGGCCCGTAGGGGTTTTGCCGGATATCGTTCGGTTTCCGAACTGCTGTACCGGACCTCCTTCGGTTACCATCATGCTGCGACGGAGAAACGCCGGTCTTAGGTCTGCCCTGATTACACGAGCAGAACTGCCGGCCTGAGCACGCGCAGGAGGTGGCCACGATGAGCGTCGACAACGAGCCGGCGAGCCGATCCGAGATGCGCCCGGCTCATCGGGAGCCGCATGCGCACGTCGCCGAGGATCAGCCGTTCCACTACCCCGTGCAGCGCGAGTACGTCGAGCCGGACTGGAAGCGACTTCCGGCGTACCGTGATGTCACCAAGGATCAATGGCACTCCGCGCAGTGGCAGCGAGCGCATTCGGTCAAGAACCTCAAGGAGTTCAAGGAGGCGCTCGGCGACTTCCTGACCGATGAGCTCCTCGAGGACATCAGGCGCGACCAGGAAGAGCGCGCGACCATGTCGATGCTGATCCCGCCGCAGATGATCAACACGATGGAAGTCGACGACCTCGGCAACGATCGCGTGCGTCGCTACATGGCGCCGGCGATGAGCGACCGTGAGAGCGAGTGGGCATCGCACCCCATGGCGTCGCGCGACTCACTGCACGAGGCCGACATGTGGGCGGTCGAAGGGCTCACCCACCGTTACCCGACCAAGGTGCTCGCCGAACTGATCCCGACTTGCCCGCAGTACTGCGGCCACTGCACGCGTATGGACTTGGTCGGCAACGACACGCCGCAGGTGCTGAAGTACAAGTTCGAGATCAAGCAGGGCGAACGCTGGGACCTGATGCTCGACTACCTGCGCCGCACGCCGCAGGTGCGCGACGTCGTCGTGTCGGGGGGCGACATGGCGAACGTGCCCGCCAAGCGCCTCGAAGACTTCGTCATGAAGCTCCTCGACATCGAGAACATCCGCGACATCAGGCTCGCGACCAAAGGACTCATGGGTATCCCCCAGCACTTCCTGCAGGAAGACGTGAAGGCTGCCTTCGCGCGCATGGGCTCGCGCGCCGTGGAGCGTGGGGTCGACATCGCGCTGCACACCCACGTGAACTGTGCGCAGCAGGTGACACCGCTCGTCGGCGACGCTGCTCGCATGGTGCTCGACTCGGGCTTCCGCGACGTGCGGAACCAGGGAGTGTTGCTGCGGGGCGTGAACACCTCACCGGGCGACCTGCTGGAGCTGTGCTTCATGCTCCTGGATCGCGCGAAGATCATGCCCTACTACTTCTACATGTGCGACATGATCCCGAACGCCGAGCACTGGCGCACGTCGGTCGGCGAGGCGCAGGAGCTGCAGTACCAGCTGCTCGGATTCATGCCCGGATTCGCCACTCCCCGCGTGATCTGCGACGTGCCGTTCGTGGGAAAGCGTTGGGTGCACATGTTGAAGAGCTACGACCACGAGAAGGGCATCTCTTCGTGGACGAAGAACTACCGCACGGGCATCGAGTTCGACGACCCCGAAGCGCTCACCCGCGAGTACGTGTACTTCGACCCGATCTACACGCTGCCCGAGGCCGGTCAGCAGTGGTGGCGGGACCAGGTGGCGAACGGGCTTCCCGACGCTCATTGGGTCGAGCCGATCGCGCCGATCGAACCGGCCGCCACAGACCTCGTGACCCCGAGCGAGGATCAGCCCGCGTCGGTCTGAGTCGGCCGGCTTGCCGCTCGGCGACGGCGGGACTGCTCGCTTCCGACCCCGACTACCTCGGGTTGCGCGCTCGCCGTCGCAACAGATAGGCGCCGACCGCGAGCAGGATCGCCAGCCCCGCGATGCCCGCAACGAGGACCCGGCGATCAGGCTGCATGACGATCACGCCATCGTCGACAGACGCTGGGGGCGTCTCGACGCCTTCGACCAATCGCTCGGTCGGCCGCCCGTTGCCCAGCAGGTCGCACGCCCGCTCGTCGCGCACGATGACGCCCCATCGGAGTCGCTCCAAGCCCGGCGAGGTTCCGGTCTCGTCCTCGTCGGCAGAGAGCGTGCGACCGGGCACCTGCATCACGAGCGTTCGGTCCTCGATCGTAGGCGCGATGAAGCGGCTCTGGCCGGCTTCGGGCAGGAGCAGGATCGTCGTGATCGGCCGGGCTACCGCGTCGTAGCGCAACAAGCGGTTGATCCCTCGGTATAGCCCGGCGTCGATCGCCGGCACGGCCGGGTCGAGCAGGAAGATGTCGACGCGGAACGGGGTACCCTCCTCATCGGGCACGACCAGGGGCTCCGCGAACCGCAGGGTGAACCGCGCCGACGTGCCGAGCTCAACGATCTCGCCGGTCGCCTCGACCAGATCGGGCGCGCCCTCACCGACGGTGCCGGGCACGCGGGGACAGCGGCCGACGTCACCCGAAGGATCGGTCGCAGCCAGCAGCAGCGGTGTGACGAGCGCGAGCAGAGCAGCGCGCGCCTGCGCCGGCTTCACGAGCTGGGGCAGTCACGCGGCTCGAGGATCAACGGGTCGAGGCGGGGTTCTTGCGTGAAGTCGAAAGCGCCGGTGAGGGGGTCGGCCCGCTCATCGCGGTCGGTCATCGGCTTCAAGCCGTTCAACTCTTCGATGAACTTGAGCACCGACGAGAACTCGTAGACGTTGTCGTCGACCGCGCCACCCTCGGGGTTGTCGCCCGCGCGCGTGTAAGGCGAGATGATCAGCGCGGGGGTGCGCGGGCCGAGGCCCATCACGTCGTATCGCGGCGGCGGCACGTGGTCGTAGAAGCCGCCGAAGTCATCCCACACGATGACCACGGCGGTGTTGGGCCACGCGTCGCTTCGCTGGATCGCGTTGAGGTAATCGACCGTCCAGTTCTCGCCTTCGCACACGTTGGTGCCCGAGCCGGGGTGCTCGTTCGCCTCGCCCTCCGGCGGGATGAGCCATGAGACGGCGGGCAGCGTGTCCTGCTTGAGATCTTGCAGGATCGTCTCAGGGTCCTGCACCTTGTTCCACATGGGGCCGAAGCGCACGTGCCGGATAGCCTGCAGGGCATTCATCCACGTGTCCGGAAGCGCGTAGTACTTCCAGTCGATGCCCTTGTTCTGGAGCTGGTCGGGGAGCACCTTGATGTTGATGCAGGTGCGCGTGCTCTCCCAGTACTCCGCGATCTTGAGCAGCTGACCGGGCGCGGCGGTGATGTTCTCCTCGAGTCGCATGATGCGCTTGATGTCATCTGAGGTGAGATCCTCGAGCGGGAAACGCTGCGTGTACTCGGTGTTGTCGTCGCAGTAATTCCCCTCGACGTTCGTCGTCGACTTGTTGTCGACGATGCCGTAGCTCTGTGCGGCGACCGTGTACAGGTGCTCAGGGAACGTCGGCCCGTACATCGACGTGAAGAAGTTGTCGGCGATCACGAACCGATCCGCATAGGCCCAGTATGCGGGCAAGGAATCGCGATCGTACTGGGAGTAGCCGGCGAGATCCTCGCCGAGGGCGACGCAGTTGAAGCCGTTCATCTTGCCGCCGTTGATCGCTAGCAAGCCCGGATAGAACGCGTGACCTAGGTCGTGCGGCTGCACCAGTGGTGCGTCGCTCAGCTCGACAGAGCCCGCGTCCTTGAAGCTCGAACAGTCGAGCGTCTCGCCCTCGGTCGCTCCTTCCACTCCCGGATACCGCCCGAAGTAGTGATCGAAGCTGCGGTTCTCCTTGATCAAGAAGATCACGTGCTCGATCGGGTTCTCGCCCGCAACGACGACGCCGGCGTCGTCGTTGCCCTTGCCGCCCGAGCCGGGATCTTCACCGCCGGGCGTCTGGCCGCCGGAGGTCTGGCTGCCTGGACTGGCGCCGCCCGCCTGTTGGGTGCCACCATCGCCCGGCCAGGCCACCCACACCAGCGCCACGATCGACACCATGATCAGTGCGGCGAGCGCGCGGCGGCGCGCGATCTGCTGACGGGTGGGACGGCGCGGGCCGGCGGCGCGGATGAGGGGACCCGACGGTTGCTGCACGATGCAGCAGCTTATCGCCAGGGTGAAGCTGGGGAACGGAACTTGCCCGTACGGGTTGAGCTCATATCACCTGTCGAGCCACCCACCGTGGCGGTCGTGCGAATCGGCGACGATGCCCGCCGCGATCGATAGCGCGATCTGCTCGGGGTCGCGCCCACCCAGATCGAGCCCCAGGGGCGAACGGATGCGTGCGATCTCATGCTCGCCGAGTCCCATCTCACGGAGCTTCTCGACGTGGTGGCCGACGTGGCGCCGGCTCCCCATCACGCCGACGAACCGGGCGGGCGAGCGGGTCGCCACTGCCAAGATAGGAGCGACATCGGGCGCGTCGTGATCGGTCAGCACGACCACGTCGCGTGGCCCGACTTCCAGGTCATCGACGCTGTCGAGCGCGGGGCCGTCGCTCGGCGTGAGGCGCTCTCCACGAGGCTCGACGAGCACGGTCCGATACCCCAGCCGTTCCAGATGCCGTCGCAGTGAACGGGCCACATCGTTGGCCGAGACCACGATCGCCGTCGGCGCACCGAGTCTGGGCTCGAAGTAGACCTCGATCTCCCCGAGATCGTGAGGAAGCGTTCGGGTTCCGGGCTCTCCCGAGGCCGCCACCTCCGCTGCGGCTGCAACGGCGGCCGCATCGAACTCGGCGCACCCGAGCGTGCCGCGCACCTCGCCACCGATGACGATCGACATGGCCGCCCCCACTCGGCATGGTGGAGACCCTTCGACCCGCACCGCCTTCGCCTCCACGGTCGTGATCGCTGGATCGTGTTCGGGGTCGTGCTTGCGCGCGGGCGATCCGACGAGTGGAACCGCCTCGTGGGCTGCATGTCCCGTGGGGTGTTCCCCGGTCGCGCCGGCGAGCAATCGCACTGCGTGCGGCACGACGCCCATGATCGCGGCCAAGCCCTCCCGAACACCCTTGGGCGACCCAGGAAGGTTCACCACGAGCGCCGAACCGATCGTGCCTGCAACGGCTCGCGACAGGGCCGCCATCGGCGTGTGTGCGAGGCCCTCGGCTCGCATCAGCTCGGCGAGTCCGGGAGCCTCGCGCTCGATCACGGCCAGGGTGGCCTCGGGCGTCACGTCGCGCGGGCCGAACCCCGTTCCTCCGGTCGTCACGATCAGGGCGTGTCGGCCGGCGAGCTCGCGCAACGTTGCCTCGATGTCTGCACGCTCATCGGGCACGATCACGCGCGAGGCGATCTCATAGCCCGCAGCCAGCAGGATCGACTCCGCCAGGTCGCCCGACTCGTCCGCACGGGTGCCGTGCGTCACGCCGTCCGACACGGTGATGACAGCGGCGCGCACGGCAGGCTCCATGTCCGTCATCCTCGCATCTCGCGCGCCGAGCGACCGGCGACCTCGATCGTTCGGTTCGGCGGGGAGTACGCTGGCTCGACGATGTCCGACCCGATCACAACCAGCGCTCCCGCCGTAGGCCCGTTGATCGACACCTTCGGAAGGATCGGCAGCGACCTTCGCATCTCGGTCACCGACAGATGCAACTTCCGGTGCACGTACTGCATGCCGGCCGAGGGGCTCGACTGGCTTCCGAAGGACGAGATCCTCACGTTCGAGGAGCTCACGCGACTGCTGCGTCTGTTCGTAGGGCTGGGTGTGCGCTCGCTCAAGGTCACCGGCGGGGAGCCGACGGTGCGCGCTGATCTTCCGACCCTCGTCGGCATGTTCCGCGAGGCGGGCCCTGACCTCGACATCTCGCTCACGACCAACGGCGTGCTCCTCGAGACACTCGCTGCACCGCTCGCCGAAGCCGGCATCGACAGGGCTACCGTTTCATGCGATTCGCTGTTGCAGCACCGTTTCGTCGAGATGACCCGCCGCGACGGCCTCGACAAGGTGCTCCGCGGGCTGCGAGCCGCCCAGGCTGCGGGCCTGACTCCGATCAAGATCAACTGTGTGGTCATCGGCGGCACGAACGACGACGAAGTTGTGGGGTTCGCCGAATGGGCCCGCGAGACCGACTATGAGGTGCGGTTCATCGAGTACATGCCGCTCGATGCGCAGCACGCATGGGAACGGCAGAAGGTCGTGCCCGCCCGCACCGTGCTCGAGCGGATCGGCGAGGTGTTCCCGTTGGTGTCAGACGGCCATAGCGCCGAGCCGGCGACGACATACGGCTTCGCCGACGGCGCGCCCGGGCGCATCGGAGTGATCCCGAGCGTGACCGAGCCCTTCTGCGACTCCTGTAACCGCATGCGGCTCACCGCCGAGGGTCAGTTCCGCAACTGCCTCTTCGCGCTCGAGGAAACCGACCTGCGCGGCCCGATGCGCACCGGCGCAAGCGATGAGGAGCTCGAGCCGCTGCTCCGCGATGCGATGTGGCGCAAATGGTCCGGACATCGCATCAACCACCCGGATTTCGTGCAACCCGGCCGCAGCATGTCGATGATCGGCGGTTAGCCCCCGCGCTCAAGGAGCGAAGCGGTAGCGCGACCCGAACCGCGCTCAGGAGCGAAGCGGTAGCGCGACCCGAACCGCGCTCAAGGAGCGAAGCGGTAGCGCGACCCGATCAGCACCAGGGTTCGCCGAGCCGACCGGGCGGGTTCACCGGGTGTTCACCCGAGGATGCCAGACTTCCCGGTGCCGAGAGGTTGCGCCCCCTCTCCGGGGGGGGGGGGGGGGGGGGGGGGGGGGGGGGGCCCCCGGCCCCCCCCGGACCCCCTTACCAGCTCAGGTTCCTCAGGTCAGGTTCCCGATCGCCAGCTTCGGCACGTCGCCGGCAGGATCGAAGCCGAGCACCTGTCCGTAGAACGAGAGCTCGGCCTCGTAGGCGCGCTCGATCGTCTCGGCCTTGCGGAACCCGTGCTGCTCGCCCTCGAACAACAGGTAGGCGTACGGAAGCCCCTTCGCGCGCAGGGCCTCGACCATGATCTCGGACTGCGACGGCGGCACCACCACGTCCTCGTCGCCCTGCAACAGCAGCATCGGCGTCGAGAGCAGATCGACAGAGTGGATCGGGCTCCGCGCTCGATACAGGTCGGTCGCTTCAGGCCACGGTCCGATCAGGGTGTGCTCGTACCGGGACTCGAACTTGTGCGTGTCGCCCGTTGCGAACGGCTCGAGATCGCTGATGCCGTAGCGGCTGGTGCCCGCGGCGAAGTCATCGTGGAACGTCAACGCACACAGCGTCGTATAACCTCCGGCGCTGCCTCCACGGATCACCAGCCGCTCGCCATCGACCTCACCCGCCTCGACGAGGGAGCGCGCGGCGTTGATGCAGTCGGCCGTGTCAACCACTCCCCAGTTCCCGTTGAGGCGCCGGCGATAGGCGCGGCCGAACCCGGTCGAGCCGCCATAGTTCACGTCGACGACAGCGAACCCGCGGGTCGTCCAGAACTGGATCGAGAGGTCGAGCGTGGCGGTGGCCTCGCTCGTCGGACCGCCATGGCTCATCACGATGAGCGGGGGCAGCGACCCTTCCGGAGCCTGGAACCCCGGGTTCGTCGGCACATAGGCGTGGGCGAACGCCGTCACACCGCCATCGGTTGGGAACTCGATCTGGCGCGGGGCTGACACGAACGCGGCCTCGATCGGCATCTCCACGCTCTCGCGCAGCACCTCGGCCGCGCGCGAGCCGAGGTCGAGCCACACGACCTGTGAAGGAAGGTCCGGTGCGCCCGCGATGAACGCGATGCCGTCGCCCGACGCGGCGATGGCGGGGCCCCGTTCGAACGACGTGAATGGAAGATCCAGGTCGATCAGCTCACCGGTCTCGGCGTCGAGCAGCCCGAGATGCTGCACGCCTCGGTCTCCGTACCAGCAGGCGATGCGACCGTCGGAAAGGAACACGAACGACGCTTGCCCCATCACCCATTGCGGGTACCCGAACTCGGCCTGCTGAGGGTGTAACGCGACGCGGCTTCCGTTCGCCGGGTGTAGCGACTCCAAGTCCTTGCCACCGATGCGCTCGAGGTTCCACCAGCCGGAGCGGTCACTCGCGAAAACCATGTCGCCGCCCGGACTCCACGACGGCTGCCAGATCGACTCTTCCCCGTTCGTGCCCGCGACGTGGCGCTCGCCCGAGAGCGTGCCGTCGGGCGCGAGGTCGCCGACCCACAGCTCGCATCCGTCCCACGGCATCCATGGCAGATCCCAGGTGAGCCACGACAACCGCGACCCGTCGGGTGAGGAACGTGGCGAGGAGTAGAAGTCGCGGCCTCCGGCGACGATCTGCGGTTCCACTGATCCGTCGAGCGGCACGACCACCAGCTCGTTCACGACGTCGGCGACCCGGCCCGACTCGGCGTGGCGCTCCCGTACCCCGATCCATCGTGCACCGTCGGCCGTCATGCGACCGTCGGCGAACCGGTGCAGGCCGCCCGTGTCGGGCGTGAGCGGCACGGGGCCGTCGGCGGCGTCGAGGCGGTGGAGGCGGCCGTCGCCGTCGTTGGAGAGGACGACCGTGCCCCGATGCACCAACCAGGCGCCGCCTCCGTACTCGTGCACTCGGGTTCGTACGTTGAAACCCTCAGGCGTCACGTCGGCCGGCGGTGACCAGGGTCCGCCCCTCACCACAACGCCTCGGCCGCCCTCGGCCGGACGGCTCTCGTGCCAATACACCGCGCCGTCGTCGATCCACGGCTCGGACAGCGCCACGCTCGACGTGGCGAGCATGCGCGGACTTACCGGCGACTCCCACGCGCCGTATGGCACGACGCGCGCCTCGCTCATCGTGGCCGCCTGGCAACGATCACCCGGGTCACTTTGAGCTCCCCGCCCTTCGTGCTCTGCACGTCGCGGAACCCACCGGCGGTGAAGATGCGCTTGACGTCCCTGACGCGATCGGGGCTGACTTCCATGAGCAACCAGCCGGAAGAGCGAAGCCAACGGGGCGACTCCGCAACCGTGCGCCCGATCAGCCCGAGGCCGTCGGTGCTGTGATCGGTCAAGGTGTGGGGGGGCTCCCAGTCGCGGATCTCGCCGGGGAGGTCCTCGACCTCGCCTGCCGGCACGTACGGCGGGTGCAATGTGATCACATCGACCGAGCCTTGCAGGCGCTTCGGCAACCCGTCGAAGAGGTCTCCCACCCGGAACGTCGCGGTGAGCTGCAGCGCCTTGGCGTTCTTGCGCGCTAGCTTCACCGCGTCGCTCGCAACGTCGATCCCCCACACCTCGGCGCCGGGGGCCTCGTCGGCGATGGCAAGCGCGATGGCGCCCCCGCCGGTCGCGAGATCGACGTGCACCGGACGCTTGCGGCGTCGAAGCCTCCTGACGGCCTGCTCGGCGAGGAACTCCGAGGAGTCCCGCTGCACGAACACTCCCGGCTTGGCGAGCAGCTCGAGGCCGCGGAACTCCGCGTACCCTTTGATGAACGCGACCGGCTCGCCGGTCGCCCGCCGGTCGACGAGGGTTTCGAACCTGCGGCGATGTTTGCCCGAGATGTCGTCGCCCGGCTCCGGGTCTTCGCCGAGCACGTGGCAAAGCAGATCCTCGGCCTCGATGCGCTCTCGGCCGTTCTGCCAGTGGTCGATCGCCGGCGAGGCCTGCAGCAGCTTCACGGCACGCGCGAGCACTCGGCGGGCTTCCATCGCGAGGCATCGTACCGGGTCGCGCTCGCTACACTCCCCCCACATGACCGAGGCCTCGACCGCACCGAAGAAGACCGCCGCGAAGGCGCCTGCCAAGCGGAAGCCGCGCTCCAAAAGGACCGCAGCCGGCACGTCGATTCGGCTCACTGGCGACCGGCTCGTCGTGCGTACGCCCGACGATGGCGAGCGCAAGAGCGCCGGTGGACTATTGATCCCGGCGACCGCCGCCCCGGCGCCGCGACGGCTCTCGTGGGGCGACGTGGCGCTCGTCGGCCCCGACGTTCGCGTCGCTAAGGAAGGCGATCGAGTGCTGTTCCTGCCCTCATCGGGTCTCGAGGTCGAGCTCGACGGTGACGACCTGGTGCTGCTGCGCGAGCGCGACGTGCAGGCCGTGGCGTCATCGCCCGCCGAGGAGCGCTCACCGGGCCAGTACCTGTAGCTCCGTAGCTCAGCCGGCGACGAAGCTGAGGCGTACTGTGCGAACGTCGTTCTCCCGATTCGGGTCGACGAGCACCACCGACTGCCACGTGCCGAGCTGCACGGCGCCCTCGACCACCGGCAGCACGAGCGAGCTCGAGACGAGGGCCGGCACCAGGTGATCACCGCCATGTCCCACCGACCCGTGCCGATGCGCGTAGCGATCGTCCCGAGGGAAGACCCGCTCAAGCAGCTCGTCGAGGTCGGATTCCGACCCGCTCCCGGTTTCCATGAGCGCCACACCCGCGGTGGCGTGCGGCACGAAGACGTGGAGCAGACCGTCGCCACCGACCCGCCTTGCGAAGCTCTCGACCCGGTCGGTCACGTTGTGCACACGGCGGCCGTGCGTCTCGAGCCGGAAGGTCTCGGTATGCATGGATACCTCAGGTCTCGACACCGAGCGCGAAGGCCGACTCGCCGCCTTCGCGCTATCCGCCTCTATCCGAGATCCGTCCCCAGGTGGTGCCCATAAGATTCAGCGCACACCGGGCGTTGGTTCCCGGCCCTAGTCTAGGCTTCATAGCCGTTGTCTTGCCGCCTTCGTCCGTGCGGAAGCCCGATCTTGGCGAGCCCTCGCACACCGATGCTGGTGATTGCACGCTAGGCTAGTAATGATGTAATCTCACACCATGCCGAAGACACAGCACCATCACGAGTACGCATCCGACGATGAGATCCGCGGTTGGTTCGCGGGGAGACTTCCTCGCGACTGGTTCACAGGACCGGTGGAAGTCACGACCGACCGCGACGAGATCCTCGTCACGGGCACGATCGCAGCCCCAGACCTCCCGGACGGCGAGACACCCGAGGCTCGCGATTCCGCGCTCGCCGCCCGCATCGGCGGATTCCGCGAGGACACCCGAACCCGACGCATGAAGTTCGCCGACGAGGCGCAGCATCGGTTCGGACGCACCGTGAGCTGGGGCGTGACCTGCGCCGATCAACGTGTGCCGTTCACGACGCTGAGCGTGCCGGCCATGACCCGCCTGCGCCAGCCCGAGCGTCGCGTACTCGACACTCTGGTCGAAGCGGGCGTCGCGCGCAGTCGCAGCCACGCACTCGCGTGGTGCGTCCGGCTCGTTGCCGAGCGCCAGGACGACTGGCTCCGCGACCTTCGAGAAGCCCTCACCAAGGTCGAACAAGTGAGGGCCGGGGGACCAACCGACTGATCGATCGCTTCCTCAGGTGGGCGATCGTTCGATCGCCACGACCATGTTCGCGGCGGTTCGGACCACGACTTCATCGCCGGCTTCGATCCCGTCAGGAACGCTCTCGCGGCCGAGCCGGGCGGTCGTCACCGATCGATCACGATAGGTGACCGTGACGTCGACGTAGCCGACCCCGTGCACATCGAACGGCCGGACGTCGACCACGATCGCCTCCGTCTCACCCAGCATCGTTCGAGCCTACTTCACAACGTGGGCAGCCTCGGCGACCGCGTTCAAGACCGGCGCCAAGACTGCCGAATCTATCCCCATGTACCGAGGGGGAACAGGGCTTCGCCGAAGGCTGGTGACGGTCTCGACGATCGGCGCTCTGGGGATCGCCGTGCTCACAGGGGGCGCCGTGGCCAACGCTGCAGGTGCCGGCGCGAGCGAGTCCCCGTCGATCCTGGGGGAATCCGGCTCGGGCCCGGCGCCGTTCCCGATCGATACGCCCTCAACCGTGCCTGCCCGAGCCGCCAGGTTCAAGTGGAGCGACCTCGACGGCTCCGACGCATGGGCCAAGAGAGCCATCGACCTCGTCGGCAAGACCAACGACTGGATGCGAGACTTCGCCCCCAGGCCCGACGGCACCGTGCCGTTCAGGCCCGACATGAACGAGACCCGGAAGTACCTGGCGCGCGCGGTCGTGAAGGGCTTCGCGCCCCGGGCTGTCGTCGACCCATCGATCACGTTCACCGACCTCGACCCAACGCAGACCTTCTACAAGTGGGCGAACATCGCCGTGCAGCGAGGCTGGATGACCCGCTCGGCCGACGGCCGGTTCCAGCCCGACCGAGCTGTGACCACCGGAGTCGTGCACTCGGTCCTGATCGACGTGCTGGGCATGGAGCCCATCGCGAGACAACTCGACCGGTTGCATACTCGAGACGGGGTGCACTTCCCGACGCCGGCACGCTTCGGCGCGCTCATGCTGGGGTTGCGACTTGGCTTGCGGTACAACAGCAGCGACGAGGCGATGGACGTCGGCCCGCGCACGCCCCTGAGTCGTGCCCAGGTCGCCTACTCGCTCTACAAGGCGGCGACGCTCCCCGACGACGTCGTGTCATGGGTGAGCGGCCAGTACGACGGCATCGAGCTCCCGAAGATGGGCCCCGCCCGACAGGCGGTCGTCCGCTGGGGCGTGCAGTACGTCGGATTCCCCTATGTCTGGGGCGGCGAATGGGGGCTCGACGACGACGCTGGGCTCGGTGGCCAGCCGATCCCGGGGTTCGACTGCTCCGGCCTGACCTGGTGGGCGTTGCGAGCCAATGACGGCGGCGCCTGGAGGGTGCATCCTCCTCGCCCGTACGCGGGCTGGGCCTTGGCCCAACGTACGTCCGCCGACATGGCACGATATGGGAAGCTGAAGTTCGACCGGCTCCAGCCGGGAGACCTCATGTTCTACGACGGCGACTTCGACGGCAGGGTCGATCACGTCGACATCTATATCGGCAACGGCTACGCGCTGGACTCGTCGAGCACGCCAGGCGGCGTCACGATCATGTGGGTGGGCGACGGCTGGTACCGCGACCACTTCGTGCACGGCCGCCGCATTCTACCGACACGTTGATCGTCACGGCGCGTCGACCGCCGCCTGCAGCATCGCTCGCTCCTCATCGGTGAGAGGACGGCTCGCCGGCTCGCCCGCAGCACGTGGGACGATCACCGCTTCGGCTTCGGCCGCGAGGGTGCCGTCGACCTTGACGATCCCCTCGCGGGTGCGGATGCTCGAGCGCCCGAAGCTCACGACCTCGCAGCGAACGATCACCTCACCGTCTGCCTGCGTGAGCTGGTTGCGGAAGTCGACACCGACATGCGCAAGCACGAAGTTCCAGGCCTCTTCGGACCCGAACAGCGTCTCGACCATGCGATCACGGCATTCCTCGAGGTAGTTCAGATAGACGGCGTTGTTGACGTGGCCGTAGTTGTCCATGTCGCGCCAACGGATGCGGAGCCTGACCTCTTGCATGGCCCACATCGTGCCACGCCACGACGTGGGCTCGTACACCGAAGGGGTCGGGCCGACCCCGAACATGGGAGAAGGCCCCGGGCGGGGGGCCCGAGGCCTTCTCTGTCGGAGAGGGGACTCCACCCTTGCTTCGGTTCGGCCCGGCGCCCGGTTCGCCCCGCCGTGTTGCGGTTGTGTGACAGCCAAGGCATGCTCCTCAGTCGCCGTCGGAGAGTCGTCGCTCGATCTCTTCGTCGATCCGCTCCCGACTTGGCGCCGAGCCGGTAACCCCCGACAAGAACACGGCGCGCTCGAGAGCCAGCAGATCCACGACATCGACCGCGGTGACCGTCGCGGTCCGCGGCACGTCGCGCAGCAGTGCTATCTCGCCGAAGTAGTCACCCGGTCCAAGCTCGGCGACGCGTCGGTCGCGTTTGGTGACGGTCATCCTGCCGTCGCGGATCAGGTAGAAACGGTCGCCCGGCTCGCCCTCCCGGATCACGACCCCCCCTGCCGGCACTCGGAACGAGGTGAGGTGCCTGGCGAGTTGCTCCTGCACATGTTGCGGCAGTGGAGCGAAGATCGAGACGCGTCGGAGCAGATCGAACTCCGGACCCGGGCCCTCGGCAACCGCATCGATCCGGCGGAGCCGCGGCCACGCGGCGATGGCCACGAGAACGAGGAACCCGCCGGCCGCCGCGAGGGCGCCTACGGCGCCGAAGAACGAGACGAGCATTGGCGCGGCGGCCGATCCGACCGCGAGCCCGATCATCTGCATCGCCTCTTCGAGACCGAACACCCTGGCGAGCACGACGTCGTCGGCGCGACGCTGCAGGAGCGTACGGCTCGCAACGGCGAACAGGCCGATCGTGCCGCCACACGCGGCGAGCACGAACACGGCGATCGGCATCGACGACGCCAAGGCCAGGCCTGCGAGGGCCGCGCCCGATCCCACCAGGGCGCCCAATACCGCGGGAGCGAGTCGATGGACACCGACCAGGGTCACGGCTCCCGCCGCTCCGACCAAGAGCCCGAGGCCGAACCCGCCGGCCAACACCCCTGCTCCAGCTTCGCCGCCTCCCAGCACGTCGATCGCGAGAAGGGCGAAGAAGACGTCCAGCATGCCCACCATGACGAACTGCACCCCCCCGACGCCGAGCAGGGTCGCCACGTCGGGTTCCGCCCGGGCCTGACGCAGCCCGCCCATCGCGTGAGAGAGGAACGTTCCAACGTGCTCGTGAGCATCGCCCTCATCCCTGTGCGAGACACGAACACCAAGTGCGATGAAAGCCGCTGCCGCGGAAACGACCGTCATCGATAGCACTACACCACCAGGGCCGTAGGAGCGCATGACGACGGCTCCGGCGAGCGGACCGATCAACGTGCCGAGCCCATCCATCGTGCTCGAGGCGGCGTTGGCGGCGGTGAGCTCGCCCGGTGTCTCGGAAAGCTGCGGCAGGATCGCGTTGTGCGCCGGTCTCGTCAGCGTGATCGCACATGCCGCGAAGACGGCGCCCGCGTAGGCAACCGGCGCAGGTGCGTAGACGAGGCCGAGACCGAGCAGGACGTTCGCGACGGTCTGCAGGCCGTACCCGAACACCAACGCCCGCGACCGTGGGATCCGGTCGGCGAGCACCGAGGCGAGAGGCGCCACGATCGCCGCGGGCACCAGCTGCAGCACCAGCACCCCTCCAGACTCAGCCGCGCCCCCCTGCTGGAAGGCGTAGACGGCGACGGCGACCCAGACGGCGAACTCCTGTGTGTTGAAGAGCAGGAACGCCACCAGCGCCCGCTTGAGCGAACGGTTCGCGAGCGCGGTCCTCAGCACACCGAGCGAAGAAGGGTTGATGCGGTCTGTCATATCGTCCGCGTCCCTCGCTCCTGTGGATCATCCTCCCGACGGCCGGGCACGAGGTCAAACCAGGCAAACCAGGCCGAGACAGCGGCCGGACGAAGATGCGAACGGGGCCCCCGGAGGGGCCCCGTCACGACGCGCGTGTGCTCTGCCGGTGAGGCTCAGAAGTCCATGTCACCGCCCGGCATGCCACCTGCGGGCATGGCCGGCGCCTTCTCGGGCTTCTCGGCAACGATGGCTTGCGTCGTCAGGAACAATGCAGCGATCGACGCGGCGTTCTGCAGCGCAGAACGCGTGACCTTGGTCGGGTCGATCACACCGAACTTCACCATGTCGCCGTACTCATCGGTGGCCGCGTTCAACCCGTAGCCCGGGTCGAGCGCGCGCACCTTCTCGACGATGACCCCGCCTTCGAGGCCGGCGTTAACGGCGATCTGCTTGATCGGCTCCTCGAGCGCGCGCCGCACGATGTTGGCGCCCGTGAGCTCGTCACCCTCGAGATCGACCTTGTCGAGCGCCGTCTGCGCGTTCAGCAACGCGACGCCACCACCGGGAACGATGCCCTCTTCGACCGCAGCCTTGGTCGACTGCACCGCGTCTTCGATGCGGTGCTTCTTCTCCTTGAGCTCGACCTCGGTTGCCGCGCCGACCTTGATGACCGCCACACCACCCGAGAGTTTCGCCAGCCGCTCTTGCAGCTTCTCGCGGTCGTAATCGGAGTCGGTCTTCTCGATCTCAGACTTGATCTGGTTGATGCGGCCCTGGACGTCCTCGTCCTTGCCCGCGCCTTCCACGATCGTGGTCTCGTCCTTGGTGACGATGACCTTACGGGCGGTGCCGAGCAGGTCGAGCGTGGCGTTCTCGAGCTTCAGGCCGACCTCCTCGGAGATGACCGTGCCACCGGCGAGCACCGCGATGTCCTGCAACATGGCCTTTCGGCGATCGCCGAACCCGGGGGCCTTGACCGCGGCGCTGCGGAAGGTGCCGCGGATCTTGTTGACCACCAGGGTCGCGAGGGCCTCGCCCTCGACGTCCTCGGCCAGGATCAGTACCGGCTTGCCGGCCTGCATGACCTTCTCGAGCACCGGCAGCAGGTCCTTCACGGCCGAGATCTTCGAGTTGGCGATCAGGATGTACGGGTCCTCAAGTACGGCTTCCATGCGCTCGGAGTCGGTCACGAAGTAGGGCGAGATGTAGCCCTTGTCGAAACGCATGCCCTCAACGAAGTCGAGCTCCATGCCGAAGGTGTTCGATTCCTCGACGGTGATGACGCCGTCCTTGCCGACCTTGTCGACCGCCTCGGCGATCGTGGCTCCGATCTCGGGGTCGGCCGCGGAGATGGCGCCGACGTTGGCGATCTGCGCCTTGTCGTCGACCTCCTTGGACTGGTTCCTGATGGACTCGACAGCCAGCTCGGTGGCCCGCTCGATGCCGCGCTTGAGACTCATCGGATTGGCGCCGGCTGCGACGTTACGCAGGCCCTCTTTGATGATCGCCTGTGCGAGCACCGTAGCGGTCGTCGTGCCGTCACCGGCAACGTCGTCGGTCTTCTTGGCGACCTCTTTGACCAGCTCAGCGCCGATCTTTTCCTGAGGGTCGTCGAGCTCGATCTCCTTGGCGATCGAGACACCGTCGTTCGTGATCGTGGGGGCGCCCCACTTCTTCTCGAGGACCACGTTGCGGCCCTTGGGACCGAGCGTGATCTTGACGGCGTTGGCGAGCTGGTCCATGCCCCGCTCGAGCGAACGCCTCGCGTCCTCGTCGAAAGAGATGATCTTCGCTGCCATCCCTTCTCCTTTCTTGGCTCATGGCCGTTTCGGTGGCGGATGGTCCGTGGCGTTCTCAGCCTCGGTTCCCGACTGCTAGCACTCGAGGGTGCCGAGTGCTAACGATTGTAGCCGCAAAGAGCCGGCACGTGACAACGGCTCAGGGCGGGAAGTCCCCGGCGACGCGCCGGGGTAGGCTCCCTCTCGCCGGATCGAGGGGACAACGCGTGGACACCACCACGAACTGGAGACGACGCCTGACGACGCCGACGGTCGGTGAGGTCAGTTGGAGCGCAACCAGCCCGCACCGTCTCGCCATCGTCTCGACCGAGAGCGGCGCCTCCCAGGCGTGGTCGTGGGATCTCGACACCGGCGAGCGTCGGCAGGCCTCGAGTGGGGGAGTCGGCGCCGAGGAAGCGCACATCACCCCCGACGGGACCGGCGTCGTCTGGTGGCTCGATCCAGAGGGCGACGAGCGCGGCCGCTGGATGGTGACGCCGTTCGAGCCGGGCGAGGTGGGGGGAGCGTTCCCGCTGTTCCCGGAGCTGCCCGATATGTGGATGTCGGGACTCTCGCTCGTGACTGGCTCGACCGCGGCCGGCTTCTCCGACGACGAGAGCTATCGCGTCGTGGTGCGTCACGGGGCGGGTCCGGTCAGCGAGCTCTACAGCCATGTGCAGCCCGCCGGGGTGGGTCAGGATTGGCTCCAAGGCCCGGGAGGCCTTTCCGCCGACGGCTCGCTGATCGCCATCTGGCACGCGGAGGGATCGAACATCGAGAACCCCGCGGTTCGCGTGCTCGACGCTCATACCGGCGAGACCGTCGGCGAGGTCGCCGACGAGGGCATGGCGGTCGTCGCGGCAGGCTGGTCCCCGATCCCGGGCGACGACCGGCTGGTCGTGCTCCGCGAGATCGAGGGGTTCGCGCGACCCTATCTGTGGTCGCCCCGCGACGGTGATCCCACGCCGCTGGATCTCGATCTTCCGGGCGCCGTGACTCTGGCCGACTGGTTCCCCGATGCAACCGCCTTGCTGCTGCACCACGACCACCTCGCGGTCCACGGCCTCGTGCGCCTCGACCTCATCGGTGGCGACCTCACCCAGGTGGCCGGGGCGAGCGGCACGATCGATGGGGCGGGCGTAAGGCCCGATGGTGCGGTGTGGTTCCATCACGAGAGCGGCGTGCGGCCACCCTCGTGGCGCGATGCTTCCACCGAGGCCAAGGTCCTCGCCATCGCCGAGGCGCCACCCGAGGGCCGGCCCTGGGCGCCGGTGTGGTTCGAGAACCCAGCTGGACAGCGCATCCAGGGGTGGTTCCTACGCCCCGACGGCAAGCCGCCATACCCGGCCGTGGTCTCGGTGCACGGCGGCCCGAACTACCACAACACCGACGCGTTCGAGCCCCGCAGCCAGGCGTTCGCCGACGAAGGGTACGCCGTGCTGCTCGTGAACTATCGGGGGTCGACGGGATACGGGCGCCGGTTCCGCCAGGCGCTTTACGGCAACGTCGGGTTCCCGGAATCCGAAGACATCAACGCAGGCCTGGACCACGTGATCGCGGGCGGGCTCGTCGACGCCGGTCATGTTTTCATCGAAGGGTGGTCGTGGGGCGGTTACCTTGCGACGCTCAACGCAGGCCTGCACCCCGATCGGTGGCGGGGTGTCATCGCCGGCATCCCCGTCGGCGATTCCGTCGCGGCTCATTACGAGAGCGCGCCGTCACTGCAGGCCTGGGACGTCGCCGTGATGGGAGGCACCCCGATGGAGGTCCCCGAGCTCTTCCACGAGCGCAACCCGATGACCTATGTCGACCGGGTGAAGGCGCCGATGTTGATCATCGCCGGCGAGCACGACAGCCGTTGCCCGCTCGGGCAGATCATGACCTACGCGCACGCGTTGCGGGTGCGCGGCCATGAGGTCGACGTGCACCTGTACCCGGGGGGCCACCACGCGAACGACGTCGCGGAACGGATCCGCCACATCGACCTCATGTTGGAGTTCATGCACCGGCATCAGTGACCGGGTTCAGACGTCGAAGCCCCAGCTCACGACCCGGTCAACCCGGACCTCGACGATCACCGACGATCCTTCTTCGATAGGCGAGGACGACTCGTACTGCGGGAACTTCTCGTACAGCAGCGTTCGGTCCCGCTCGAACTCGAATCCGGCATCGAGCATGTAGGCCTCGCCGTGCACGATGACCTGCTTCAGCTGCAACCAGTCCTCGTGATACTCCTCGAAGCAGATGGCCACGTTGGGGTCCGCGTCGATGTTGCGGACCTTCTGCGTATCGCTCTCGGTGGCGAACACGAGACGGTCAAGGTCCAACACGGCGGAGATCGGCACGACGTGGGGGCGTCCGTCGGGGTAGGTCGTCGCGAGCGCCCCGGTGCGAGCCACGCTGACGAACGCTGCTTCGGAACCGTTGAACAGCTGCTCGTCGATGGTCATCTCCGCCCCGATGCTCACTCGTCGCCGGCGGCGGCCTGGTCGCGGATCTGGTCGACGATCTCAGCGTTCGCAAGCGTCGTGACATCGCCGAGGACGTTGCCGCGCGCCACGTCGCGCAGCAGTCGCCGCATGATCTTGCCTGAACGCGTCTTGGGCAGGTCGGGGGTGAAGATGATCTCATCGGGCTTCGCGATGGGACCGATCACCTTCGAGACGTGCTCTCGGAGCTCGGCGAGCATCGAGGCGTCGCCTTCGTAGCCGCCCTTCAGCGTCACGAACGCCACGATGCCCTCGCCCTTGATCTCGTGCGGCTTCGAAACCACCGCAGCCTCGGCGACCTTCTCGTCGTCGACCAGCGCGGATTCGATCTCGAAGGTCGAAAGGCGGTGTCCGGCCACGTTCATCACGTCATCGATGCGGCCGAGCAGCCAGAGATACCCGTCCTCGTCGCGGCGGGCGCCGTCGCCGGCGACGTACACATCGGGACCGTACTGGGAGAAGTAGGTCTGCACGTAGCGATCGGGGTCACCCCAGATCGTCCGGGCGATCGCGGGCCATGGATGCCGCAGCACGAGGTAGCCACCACCTCCGAGACCCACGCTCGCGCCGGCCTCGTCGACCACGTCGGCTTCGATGCCAGGGAACGGGAAGGTCGCCGACCCAGGCTTCAGCTTCGTGATGCCGGGCAGCGGCGAGATCATGATGGCCCCGGTCTCGGTCTGCCACCAGGTGTCGACGACCGGGCACCGCTCGGTGCCGATGACCTTCCAGTACCAAACCCACGCTTCGGGATTGATCGGCTCGCCCACCGACCCCAGCAGGCGCAGCGACGAGAGATCGTGCTTTCCGGGGTACTCGGTGCCCCACCGCATGAACGCGCGGATCGCGGTGGGCGCCGTGTAGAGGATCGTCACGCCGTAGCGCTCGATGATGCCCCACCATCGATCCTTGTCGGGCCAGTCGGGAGCGCCCTCGTACAAGACACCGGTGGTGTGGTTCGCGAGTGGCCCGTACACGATGTAGGAGTGGCCGGTCACCCAGCCGCAGTCGGCCGCGCACCAGTACACGTCGTCCTCATGGATGTCGAAGACCATGCGATGCGTGGCAGTCACCTGGGTCATGTATCCACCGGTGGTGTGCACGATGCCCTTCGGCTTACCGGTGGTGCCGCTCGTATACAGCAGGTAGAGCAGGTCCTCGGCGTCCATGGGCTCGGACTCGCACTCGGTGCTCTGGCCGGCGACCAGCTCGTGGTACCAGACATCGCGACCCTCGGTGAACGAGTGTTCGTTCTCGCATCGGCGCACCGTGACGACGTGTTCGATAGACGGACACTCGAGCACGGCCTCGTCGGCATTGTCCTTCAGCGGCACGATCGCACCGCGCCGCCATGCCCCGTCGGCCGTGATCAGCACCTTGGCCTCGGCGTCGTTGATGCGGTCGCGCAGAGACTCGGCGCTGAACCCTCCGAAGACAACTGAGTGGGGGGCGCCGATGCGGGCGCATGCCAGCATGGCGATCGGCAGCTCGGGCACCATGCCCAGGTAGATGTTCACCCTGTCGCCCTTGCCGACACCGATCGACTTCAGGCCGTTCGCGAGCCGGCACACGTCATCGAGCAGCTGCGAATAGGTGATCGTGCGGGTGTCACCAGGTTCGCCTTCCCAATGGAACGCGACCTTGTCGCCTCCACCGGCTTCGACGTGGCGGTCGAGGCAGTTGTACGACGCGTTGAGCTGACCACCCTCGAACCATTTCACCCAAGGGGGGTTCCAGTTCATGACGGTGTCCCACCGCTTGAACCACGTCAGTCTGTCCGCCTGCTCGGCCCAGAAGGTCTCGTGATCGGCGTTCGCTCGCTCGTAGATCGATGCATCGGAGACGATGGCGCGTTCGATGAATACCTCGGGCGGCTCGAACACGCGCAGCTCCGACAGGAGTGCCTCGATGTTCGGCTCGGTGTCGCTCATCGATCCTCCGGTTGCGGGACGCGAACGGGGCGAGCCAGCATCGTACGCGTGCGGCCCCGGCCGTGCGAGCCGGCGCGGATGCTCGGACCGGCCGGTCGTGGCCGAGGCGATGAGAACGTCACGCGCACGGAATGTGCTTGCACCGAGCGGTTCTCGGGGCGACCATCGGGCCGCGAGGCTGCCCAGGGCCGCCTCAGGCGAAAGGAGGTAGGCGATGGCCGACGAAGGCTATTGCATGAAGTGCCGGGCGAAGCGCGAGTTCGAGGGACAGGTCGTGACCCTGAAGAACGGGCGCCCGGCCGCCCAGGGCACGTGCTCGGTGTGCAGCACGAAGCTCACGAAGATCCTCAGCATGGATGCAGCTAAGGCTCGCGGCTGGTCAGCACCGTAACCGGCTAGTTCAGGCGAGAAAGCAGCTGATCGGGAGCGATCAGCGTCGGTCCAGAAGCGACACCTCGGTGGCGGGCCGCGAGGTCCGCCACCGTCGTTTCTCGGAACACCTGTTGCACGGCTCCGGCGACATCGGCCCAGAACCCTTGCAGCCCACACCGTGAGTCCTGGAAGCACGTGTGATCGCTGGGCTCGAGGCAGAACATGGGAAAGATCTGTCCTTCGATCGCGTCGGCGATCTCAGCCATGGTGATGAGGTCGGGTTCGCGCGAGAGGCGACAGCCTCCTCCCGCGCCTCGAAAGCTCTCGACGAGCCCCGCCTTCGACAGGGCGCCGAGTTGCTGTTCCAGGAACCGCACGGGGATCTGCTGACGTTCCGCGATCTCACGAGCGGGCACCAACACATCTTCGCCGCGTCGCTGAGCGAGCTCGATCATCGCCCGCATGGCGTACTCGAGCTTCTGCGAAACCTTCAGCACGGCCGGCCTTCCTGATCGATCAGAGGCCGTAGGACCGAAACAGATCCGAGGCCTGGGGTCAGCGTAGGAGGGCGAGTGGGAGCCGTCAACGAGCCGAACGGGCCAGTTAGCGTCCCGCGCGAGCCAGTCCCGAACTGAAATCCCCCACCACAAGGAGAGGGGCACG
>JBBEAY010000016.1:0-41279 GCA_040882605.1 Actinomycetota bacterium | reverse complement strand
TTCGACCGGCGTTTCTGGCCGCTAGGTGTTCGCCATTTGGACCGGCGTTCTTAACAGGTTCCCCTTGCACTTGTTCCCGTCGTCGTTCGTGTACTTCACGCTCTTGCGACACACGACGCGAGCGGGGTCCTCGCGCTCCAGGAACGCCATCGCCTCGGTCTGGGTCGGTGTGCCGAACCCGCCGGCCTTCGCCATCGAGCGGAGCTTCGTGCTGGACATGGTCTCGGGGTTCGCCTCGATCGCTGCCACCATCGCCTCGACGCAATCGGCCACCCGATCACCGACCGCGACGCCCTTGGACTCGATGTCCAGGTCACCGTCCTCGGTGTCAACCACGCGCATCTTCACCGGCTGCTCCTTCGAACCGAACCGGTTCTTTCCGTGATTGATGATGAACTCGTACTGATCCCCGGTCGCGTCCATGTCGAGGACCACGTCGGCCTTCTGGCCCTGCGCCGAGCCGCCACGCCCTGCGCTCGCGCCGCCACGTTTCACGAACGCCTGCGCGTGCCCCTCGTGGTGCACGGTGACGAGCGCGGAGCCCGTGCTCTTGATCGGCACCACGATCGAGCGGTCGTACTCGATGACGGCTTCGTTGTCCTCGCCCTTGGACCACACACCGCTGAAGGTGTCGAGGAACGCGATGTGCGCCGCGGTGGCCTTCGCGTGGAACCACTCGGCGCATGCCGGGTTCGCCAGGTCGAAGTCGGACAGGTGGTAGTAGCGCAGGTGCTTGTGATCGGGGTGCAGGCGCTCCCCAAGAACGAGATCATGACGGATCCCAGCGGGCTTGGGCGGCCGCGTACTTCTCGACAGCCTCGCGCAGGGCCTGACCGCTCGTGCCGATGGTCGGGCCGTGTTCGTGGTGGCCGTCCTCATCCTCGAAACAATCGGGCTGCGTCATGGCGGCTTCGAACACGGCGACGTACCGTTTCGCTGCGACGTACATCTGGTCGCCCTCCGCGATGACATCATCGAGAAGAAGGTCCTCCATCTCGTCGCTCATGGTCCCTCGCTTTCTCCCCGTCTGTTCCCTCTGGGCCGGCGGACGGGCGAAACACCGGCAAGAACAGTTTGACGGCGCTGTCGGGCATCACTCGGTGAGATGGATGGTTCACGCGGTGTCTACACACGCGCTGCCGATGACGTAGTGGTTCTCGACGGGTCGCGAAGACCTTCAGCGGCTAGGTGCGGTCTTCAGCTTCTCGCCCGCTTGTCGTCGTCGTCGTCTGGTGTTCCGAACCCCAGCACGAGCACGCCGATCACGTAGAGGGCCCCGGCGACACCAACCACCGCCCATCCTCCCGCCGGGGAGTAGTAGATCAACAACGGAACCGGAACGGTGACGAGTGAGATCCCTCCGAAGACGAGGGCCAGGCGCCAGCCCGTGAAACGTGGGAGCCGGCTACCGGTGGCGTAGACCACCGTCAGCACGACGGACCCGCTGAGACCTATCAGCGCGATGAGGATCGCATCCGGCGCCGGAGCTGCCATCAGCACGCCCTCTCACCCGACGCTCTAGCCGAGGGCTACGTCCGACGCTCGATCACCGCAAGCCGCGAGCTGAGCGCTTGCGGCGTGATGCCGAGCTCCCTCGCGCAAGCTGAGATCCCAAGCTCTCGCACGAACTCGGCCCATGCCCGTTCAGCGCGGTCGATCGCCCCTGCGGCGGCTGCCAGCCGGCGGCGCTTCGCGGGGGTGAGTGTCTGCGGTATCGGTCCTGGCACGTCGGGAACGCTGACGCCGTAGATTTTGGCGGGCTACCCCTAAGTGTGGGAGACCGCTCGGCCTCGGCCGTCCATCCCACGGAGTGCAATCAGCGCGCCAGCAACGAAGATCAGGGTGGCGAGATATATCAGCCCGAGGTGCCCGAGGGTGTCGAACCCATTCGGGTAGTGCGCAGGAAGGGCCACCGCAAGACCGAGCACCGCCGACGCTACGGCACCGATCCACGCCCACATGTGCCCACGGCGAACCCCGAAAGCAACGAGGAACAACACGGCCAGCCCCGTCGACGCGATGAAGCCGGAGACCGCGATGTGAAGGTGACTTACGTACTCGTACAGTTGCGGACTGAACGACTGGATCTGGTCCTTGCCGACGTCCACCTCGTTCGGCCCGATGCCCAGCTCCAGGAAGGCATCGGTGAAGTTGCGAACGAGGAAGATCACCGCGTATCCGATGAAGCCAGCGGCGGCGCCTCCCATCAGCCAGCTACCGAGTCGGAGTGCGCCCTCGCGGCTATCGTCGCGGCCCCGAGATACCACCGTCGTGTCCATTTCGATCCCCCCTCTATGTCCCTCGCTGTCCCCTGCTGCGAATCGTACGCCACAACACTCTGGCTTGGCGAGGGTTCTCGCTTACGTCCGTTCTGGGGTCGATCAAAGGCATGCTGTATGAACAGCCATGGAGTCAACCGAGATCCTCGGGGCGGTCGAACAGGGCTTCATGCGCATCACCGACATGCCGTCGATCCTCGGAGTGACCAAGCAGCGGTGCCACCAGCTCGCTCAACGCTCCGACTTCCCTGCGCCGGCCAAGTTGGTCGGGCGTCGTCGTCTGTGGCTCCGATCGGATCTGGAGCGATGCCGAGACGAGGTGTGGCCCAGGCCCGTGGTCGCCGATCGCCAGCGTCGAGCGGGGAGAAAGGGATCGGAGGTAGGAAGCTCACAGGGGTTTCCAGAGCCGCACGCTCGGGCAAGTTTCGGGTATGACGAACTTGCTAGTCGTCCTCGCAATCGGGCTCGTGACGTGGCTGTATCTCACGTGGCTCACGAAGAACGCGGTCGTCGCCGGAATCTTGATGCCGGCCGCGCTCATCGTTGCGGGCTTGATCGCCAGCGCTCTGGTCCTGATATGAAAGCTGAGGGTTGAGTCTCACCCCACCAACCCCCCGGCGTACCCGTCGAGCTTCGCGTCATATCGGCGGACCCATTCGAGCGGCCAGGCCATCACCAAGGTTGAACGCCCCCATACGACGTGAACGGACCGTTGGGACTGCCCCAGGTTCGGTTGACTCCTGACGTGTGAGGATTCACTCCTCACCGGAAGGAAGGTCAACATGCCCAAAGCGTTCCCCGAGGAGTTCCGCCGCGACGTCGTTGCGGTCGCCAGGCGACGGGAAGCGCCGATGAGCCGGGTCGCCAGGGACTCCGGCATCTCGGAGTCATGTTTGGCTCGCTGGGTCAAGCGCGCAGAGATCGAAGACGGCGCCCGTGACGGCCTCACCCTGGCTGAGGAAGCAGAGATCCGCGAGCTGAAGAAGCGCAACCGCCTGCTCGAGCAGGAGAACGAGGTCCTTCGCCGAGCGGCGATCTACCTCGGGCAAGGCGTGAACCCAAAATGATCTACCCGCTGGTCCGTGACCTTGCCTCAGACGGGATCCCCGTCAAGGTGACCTGCCGGGTGCTCGGGTTCTCCCCCCAAGCGTTCTACAAGTGGCGGGCCAACCCGGTCACGAACCGGGACTGGGAAGATGCCCACCTCGTGGATGCCGCTCGCGAGATCCACGCCGAGGACCCGGTCTTCGGCTACCGGTTCATCGCCGACGAGCTCGGGGCCGAGCACGGGATCGAAGCGAGCGAGAACCGTGTACAGCGTCTGTGCAGCTCCCACGGCATCTTCTCCGTGCTTCACCGCCGCCGTGGGCGGGGTCTCAGGCCGGGGCCGGCCGTGCACGACGATCTCGTCCGACGGGCCTTCACCGCACCTCGGCCCAACGAGCTGTGGCTCACCGACATCACCGAGCACCCGACCGCCGAGGGCAAGCTCTACCTGTGTGCGATCCGCACTACGACAACGAGGGCGTTGCCCTCACCGGTTGAGACCGCCCATCACAACGGTGGCTCCAGCCAGCGTTGGGAGCAGCAATGACAAGACCCTCTTCATACTCATGCCTCCGATCGGATCGAAGTCACGAGCGTATACCAGGCGTTCAGCGATCGTGATTTGGTGGCATCCTTCCCGGCCGAGGCGATGCGCTCCTAGCTCCAGGTCGGGGTCGTTTCCAGACGGATGTTGTTCGAGAGGTTCCTCGCTCCGACGCCGTCTGCCCTGATCCTCCAGACCTGGTTGTGGCCGGTCAACGTGCTGGCGTACACGAGCCTGGTGCCGTTCGGGGACCAAGACGGGTGGGTGTGCTTGCCCTTGTCGCGCGTGAGGCGGCGGTGATCGGTGCCGTCAGCGTCCATCAGCCAGATCTGGCGCCTTCCGCTGCGGTCGTTCACGAACGCGATCGATGCCCCGTCGGGGGAGTAGGCAGGGGCGGTCGACCTCTCTGCACCGTCGGTGAGGTTCACGAGGCCGCCGCCGCCGTCGTTCATCGTCCAGACGTTCGTCTGGCCGCCCCGGCCGCTGTCGAATGCGAGCGTGGCGCCGTCGGGTGACCATGCGGGCGAGGTATCGCGCGCCGCGTTGTTCGAGAGGTTCGTCTCGTTCGTGCCGTCGGAGTCCATGACGAAGATCTCGGCGTCGCCGGTGCGGATCGAGGTGAAGGCGATCTGCGTGCCGTCGGGTGACCACGCGGGCCGGGAGTCTGCCCCGGCCGTGTTCGTGAGGCGCTGGCGGTTCGTGCCGTCGGAGTCCATGACGAAGATCTCGGGGTCGCCGGTTCGCGTGCTCATGAAGGCGATGCGGGTGCAGTCGGGCGACCACGCTGGGTCGCGATCGGCGGCGCCGCCGGTCGTGAGCCTCACCCTGTCGGAGCCGGCGGGTGACATGGTGAACACGTCGGCGTTGCCGTGGCGGCTCGATGAGTAGGTGATGCGTCCGCACTCAGAGGGCAGCGGCGCATCGGCGGTGAAGGTGGCCGTGACCGACCGGGAGCCGTTCATCGTGACCTGGCAGGTTCCAGTGCCCGAGCAGCTTCCAGACCATCCGGTGAAGGTCGAGCCCGCATCGGCTGCGGCGGTCAGGGTGACCACGGTGCCGGTGGCGAAATCCGACTGGCAATCGGTCGTGCAGTCGACCCCAGCCGGCGCGCTCGTCACGCGGCCACCGCCGTCGCCGGCGAACGAGACGGTCAGGGTCTCGGTCGTCGTCGGTGTGCCCGAGAATCGAGCGACGTAGGCCTGCGTCGAGGCGCCGACGAGCTGCCACTCGGTGCCGTCGAAGACGTAGGAACCGCCGACCTTGGTGAACTCGCCGCCGACATACAGGTGGCCTCGGCCGGCGTCGGGCTCGATGGCCCACACGCCGTTGTACTTGCAGCAGATCCCAGGGTTCCAGGGGTTGGCGCTCGGAGTGGCGCGGCCGTCGGCCGGGTCGAGCGCGACGAGACGGGGCAGGCGCAGGCAGCTCGTGTTCGGGGTGCCGTTGCTCCCACACAGCTGCCCGCTGGTCTGCGCGACGTACTCGAAGTGCCCGCCGACGTACAGCACGTCGTCGAACCACCCCACCACCTGTGACGAGCCGGACGTGTCGGTCTTCCAAAGTTGGTCGCCGGTGCTGAGATCGAACGCGCCGGTGAAGTCGGATCCGCCCGCGGCGAGGAACACGGCCGGGTTGCGCGTGCCCGGGTGGTTCTCGATCAACAGGCTGATGCCGAACGAGCCGCTGGCCGCAGTGAGGTTCTCGGGCGTCCAGTCGAGCACCGCGCCGGAGTTCGCATCGACCTTGATCACGGCCTTGGCCGGCTTGGTCGTGCCACCCTGCACCGTGCTGTCGCACTGGCAGGCGGCGACGATCGTAGAGCCGGCGATCTCCATGTCACGGACGTGCGGCGGGGTGTTGTGCGCGCGGAGCGACAGGTCGGTCTGCATCTGGGGAGGGTCGTAGCCGGGCGTCGGCGACTCGTCGAGCTCGAAGCTCAGCAGGTTCGACGTGCCCACGTAGATCGCGCCTGCCGTGGGAAGCACGCTCCTCGCGATCGAGGTGCCGGGGGAGAAGGGCTCGACCGAGCCGTCGGTCGGGTCGATCGCGGCGATGTTGATTCGCACGACGCCGGCCACGTGATCGAAGGCGCCGCCGATGTAGAGCAGGCCGTCGGGACCGAGCGCCAGGTCGTAGACGACCGCGACGCCGGGGGTGCGGGTGATCTCCGGGATCGTGATGGTGAGGTCGGGCGCGCCGGTGACCGCGTCGAAGACCGCCAGGTTCGACACGGTGCGCGCGGGGGTGCCGTTGGGGTTGCGCATCTGGGTGAAGGAGCCGCCCACCCACACCCGGTCGCCCACGACCTCGATCGTGCGGACCAAGCCGTCGACCATGCCGATATCGTCGGACTCCGTGGCCGGCACCGCGGCAGATGCCTGGCTGGCAGGCAAGAGCGTGAGTAGCGAGGCGAAGAGCGTGAGCGCCGTGGCTCTCGCGAAAGCACGGGGCAAGGTAGGGGCAAAGGTGCGGGCATGTCCGGAGAACATGAAGGCAGATCCTCCCGGGGGTCGGAGTGGTCCGTTTCGGTCCGTTGGTCGTACGAGGGTCGCACGTACGGGGGTTTCGCAACAACGGTCGGAAGTCGTAGCCTCTGCGGCCGTTGGTCTTACATCGCCCCGTATCCGACCAGGGGTCCACCCCCGTACTCGAAATGCATACCGTCCGGGATCAAGAAATCTCCACCCCAGTTGAATCCGAGGCGCTCGAAGATCGCCACGACGCGTGGATCCATCGAGGGTTGCGCTCCGAAGGCGTTCTCGGGTGCGTTGATGTCGACCGCCGCTCCGTAGGCATGGAACGACGGGGGGTTCGTGGGGCTGCGAGCCACGGTGCGGGCGTTGAAGCACCCGGCCGTCGAGTGGATCGCCGGGCCCAAGCCGCGCCGGCGCACTTCGTTCATCGCGCGCATCAGGTCTTGCATGAACTCCCGGTGGCATGTGAGCGTGCCGAGCAGCGGTACCTTCCGGGTGACGAGGTTGGCCTCGACCCACGCCGGCGCCAAGCTGAAGAAGGCTGGGTTCGACGGGTCACGCGCGGCCGCGAACTCGCCGAAGGCCTGCTTCAGCACGATCGGTGGGTTCACCCCGTTGGCGACACGCATGTAGGGGCTCACACCCGGCGCTTCGACGCGCAGCAGCTCAAAGGCAGGCACGAGCCGGCGCATCATGCGCTCGAACGCGGCGAGGTCGCGCCGGCTCTCGGCGCCCGCCGGGAACGCCCAGAGGTGGCGGTCATCGACGATGCCGAGCCGGGCGCCCACCTTGCGCGAGACCAGCAGCTCGGCCCACCCGATCAGCTCCTCGGGGACCACGGCGCCGACGCGCACCGATCGCGGGCCGAATCCCAGCGTGCCGCCGACGCCCAGACCACGGAGCTCGGCGCTTCGTGTGCCGAGCACGGCGCTTCCTCGTTCGAGAGCGTGCACGACATGGCCGCGAACTGCGACCGGCAGGAACGGCGCGACCTCTGTCGGGCTCACCGCGAAGCCGTCGAGAGGGTGCTCGTACGGCGCTCGCGGGTCGTCGACCACCTCGCCGTTGGCGTCGAGCGACCGCGTGAGCCAGACCGTGTCGCCGGCGAAGACAACGGCATCGGCGAGCCCTTCCAGTGTGCCGACCTGCTCGCGGAAGCCGGGCGGCAGCCCGCCGGGCGTCCAAGCGAGGAAGTAGGGGGGAGTTTCGATCACGGCCGCCTCGGGGGCCGCGGGGGCCGCGGCTTCCACAGCTTGCACGTCTTCCCCGGCTTCAGCGGTTTCAGTGGCGGCCCCGGGTGCGGGCGTGGCTGCTGCGGGTGTCTGTGGCTCGCGGTGGTACTCGAAATGGTTGCCGTCGGGAACGATGTAGCGCCCGCCCCAGGCGAAGCCCCAGCGTTCCATGACTTCCACGAGCCGGGGATCCTGATCGGGAGGCACGCCGTAGTAGTTGCCGGCGATGTTCAGGTCGATCGCGATGCCCCAGGAATGGTGCGAGAGCATGGCCGACGGGTCGCGGTTGATGAACCGCGGAGCGAAGCACCCGTCATAGGTCTCGATCGTCGATCCCAGGCCTTCGGCTCGCAGCTCGCGCATCGCGCCTCGCAGAGCGTCGACCACCGAGCGATGGCAGGTGACCGACCCGAGCAGCGGCATCTGTGTCGTCACGAGGTGCTCGGCAACCCAGCGGGGGTCGAGGTCGAGGTAGCCGGGGCGACCGGGCTCGGGCCGGGCCGCGAACTCGCCGAACAGAGCCTTGGTCTGGGCGGTCGAGAGCACGGAGTCGCCGGGGCGCAGCAGCGGCGTCTCGCTCGCCGTGCGCACCTGCACCCGAGCGATCGCACCGAGCTCGGCCGGCAGCAGCTTGCGAAGCAGCGGCCGCAGGGTTCCCGAACGCATCGCCTGGCCCTCGGCGGGCCGCAACAACAGGTAGCGGTCTGAATGCACCCCGATCGCTCGGCCGGTGTCGCGCGAGACCATCAGCTCGGCGCCCCCGATCGCCTCATCGGGAAGCACCGCCGCGATCCGCACGGTGCGTCCGCCGACGAACCTCATCACGGCGCCGGGGCCGAGTCCCCGAAGGGAAGCCGAGGTCGCGCTCAACACGCCCTGGCCAGACGCGATCGGCGCCGCCAGCCGCCGGTCATCACGAGACAGGAAGACCGCGAACGACGCGGGGTCGACGGCGATCGTGTCGATCGGAAGGCGGTACGGCCCGCGGGTGCGGTCGACGACCGCTCCCGAGGCGCTCCACGAGCGCGCGAGCCAGGCGTGGTCCTCGGCGACGGTCGTGACCTGCCCGGTCTCGGCGAGCGCGCGCGCGTCGGAATCGAATCCGGTGGGAAGGCCACGCGGGACCCAGGCGAGGAAGGTCTGCGCCTCGCCGAGGGGCTGCTTGCGCGAGGCTTCAGTGTTGCGAACGGGCGCGGCGCCTCCCTGGATCGCGACGGTCACGACCGCGCCGAGCACGAGCCCGGCCGTCGCCGCGACGAGCGGACGCACGACGCGGTTCAGGGCAGCGGCCTTCCCCGAACCGGGATCGAGCTTGCGATCTCGAACAGATCGAGCAAGGGCAGGTTGGTCTCGAGCACCAGGCTCGTGTCGTCGCCGAGGATCGCGATGCGCCGCCCCTGGCCCGCGGAGGCTTCGGAGTAGTAGCCGATGCCGCCGCCGGGGAGCACGACCCGGGTGGCGTCGGGGGCGGCGAGCTCTGCGTGCGATCCGGGGCGCTCGCCCACCCGCAGGTAGTCGAGCCCGTCTGCGTAGACGAGCAGCGAGATCGGGGACGCCGCATCGGCGGGGGGGGCGATCGACGTCTCGAGCCGGAGATCGCCGGTGAGCGTCGGCGTGGCCGGGCGGTACCCGACCAGCTCGGCGAGAGCGCCGATCGACATCGCGGCCGGCGCCCCGCGGGGGATATCGAACAGCGACGCGTCGGGCGCCTCGGTCGCGACATGTGTGGTCACCACGTCGAGGATCGCCACCGATGGGTCCTCCACGGGCCGTCCGAACCGCAGCTCCCAGGCTCTTCGTCGCTCGGTTGACGCCGGGTAAACGGTGATGCGCCTCGGCACCCAGCCGTCGGCGTCGAGCTGCACCTCGACCCGATCGCCGGGGAAGAACGGCCGCCATGTGTCGCCCGAGCCGGCTCCCGCGAGGTCGTCCATCCATAGGAACGGGAACATCGCCTGCGCGCGGGCGAACGTGAGCTGCAGGCGAACCAACTCGGTCCCGTCGACGCGTTCCGTGCCGAGCACGTCGACTCCATCGGCCGATCCGAAGGTCGCCACCGGCACCATCAGGTCAGTGGGTGTCGACCCCGAGGTGAGAGTGACGCGTGTCGGCGGACACACGCTGTCGCCGAGGCCGGCCGGGCACCCCGTTGGACCTGAGCGGAACGTCGCCATCGCGTCCTGGATGTACGTAAGGTCACTCGAGGTCGACGCCGTCGCTGCGCCGGCCGGGTAGATCGTGCGATCGACGACGTCGAGGCGGAAGCGCTGAGGCGCCAGGAATGCCATGAGCACGTCGAGCCGGCGCTCCGGCACCTGGGGGGAAAGCCCTCTTTCCACGACGCTGAAGGTTCCCTCGAACGACTCGAGGGCAGGCCCGGCGCTGCGAACGCCCAGCACGACGGCGTTCGCCGAGATCGCGTCTCGGTCGTGCACACGGAACGGACCGCCGACGAGCACGCTTCCGATGACGGCGCCTGCGACGAGCGCGGCGGCCACCGGCATGGCCCGCCGCCACCGGGGGGCCGCCGACATCGCCCGCTGCCAACGCGGCGCCGATCTGGGCGTCCGCCGACGCATCGGTGTGCGTGAGGGCGTGGCCGACTCGAGCTCACCGACGATGCTTGAGACCAGGTCGGGCACGGGCTCCGCCGGGCCGATGCGCACCGCCGCCCGCACGCTTTCGGCCTTGGACGCGAACGCCCGGCACCGCTCGCACCCGGCGACGTGATCGTCGAGGTCCTGGGGCGCCTGCCGATCGACCGGTTCCCCATCCATGCGGGCCGAGATCGCGCGCTGCACGCGGTCGCAGATCATCACGCCTGCCCCTCGTCGGCCAGATCGCCCGTTGGCGCGTCGGCCCCTTCATCGGCCGGCTCATCGTCGGCGATCGCTGCGCACAGCGCCTTGCGCGCTCGGAACATGCGGCTCTTCACCGTGCCGATCGCGATGCCCAGCACGTCGGAGGCTTCCTGGTAGTTGAGGCCGAAGACCTCGACCAGCAGGAACGCCTCGCGGTGCTCCGTGGAGATCGAGCGCAGGGCCGCGTCGAGCTCCGCGTGCGCGGTGGCGTCGCCGACCGACCCCTCGACCTCGCGGTCCAGCTCGTGCAGCAGCGGGAATCGTCGCCGGCGCAAGGCGTCCATCGCGCAGTTGCGGGTGATGCTGAACAGCCACGACCCGAACTTGCGATCGCCGCGGAACCCGTCGATGAATCGGAACGCCCGCAGGAACGCGTCCTGGGTGACGTCGTCGGCGAGGTCGCGATCGCGGGTCAGGTGCCAGGCGAAGCGGTACACGTCGGCCTGGAACTCGCGCACGAGCTGCTCGAACGCAGCCAGCTCGCCGCGACGGGCTCGTTCCAGCGTGCGGGGGTCGGCGTCACGCACCCGTGTCCTCTTCGGCTCGTCGAACGACCGTTCGGTCACGCAAGCCTAGGCCTCGGCCCCACTACTCCGCCAGGCCCGTCGCCGCCAGGCCCGCGGCTGTCAGGTCGCCGGGCGGAAGCGGGTCGAGCTCGACGATCGGGTCGAGCACCGGCGTCGGCACGGTCGCACTCGTCTGACCCGTGACCAGGTCGAATAGGGCGATACGTCCGGCGCCCGCGACGTAGAGCGCCGAGCCGTCGAGCGAGAGGCCGAGTCCCGAGACGGGAACCGGCGACGGCCACCGATCGGCGAGCGTCAGGTCGGCGATGTCGATCGCGGAGACCGTTCCCGGCGAGGCGCCCGACGCCACGAACAGCGTGGCGCCGTCGCGGCTCACGGCGATCGACGTCCGCACGATCGACGCCGGGTCACTCGACGCGTCGGCCGGACCGGCCGCCGTGTCGGCGAGGTCCAGCTGACCCGTGCGCTCGATCCCCAGCGTGTGGGTGTTCATGACGGCGATCGTTCCCCCGCGGGAGTCGACGATGTACAGCCACTTGCCGTCGGGTGAGGGCGCGAGCGCCTGATCGCGCGCCGTGCCGCCCCACATCTCCTTCGGAACGCCGGCGCAGTAGGCCCAGCCCTTGCGCAGGTTCAGCACGTGCACGAACGTTTCCGCGGGCCAGTCGTGCGAGGCGCCGCCGGCGTGCTCGTAGCCCTGAGCGTAGGCGCCGGGTTGGTTCGAGTAGAGCGTGTACATCTGCGAGGTCTGGGGGTCGTAGACCTGGCCGAGCCGCACCCCGGGCATGCGTTCGGGCGGCGCCTTGAACCGGCCGGTCACCGGGCGCACGACGCCGGTCGCGGTGTCGAGCACCGTCACGCGATAGACGGCCGGCGCCTCGGCCGGCAGGTACTGGATCAGGAACAGTCGCCCGTCGTCGATCGAGAAGGCCTCGGGCTCGAAATTCCCCTCGAGCTTGAACCGAGCCGGGGAAGTCTCTCCGCTCGGGTCCGCCACGACGATCGGGGTCCATGCTCGCGGCACCGGCAGGCCGGGCAGCGATCCGCTCGTCGCGCCGGGCGCCGGTTGCACCAGGGCGAGCTTGCTGCCAGAGACCGATGCGATCGCGAGCTCGAGGTCGCCGCGCAGGCGGGTCGAGGTCGTCGTGGCGCCGGTGCGCGCGTCGAGCGTCGTGACGACGGTGTGACCGTTCACGACCGACGCACGATACATCGTGTCGCCGTCGGGAGTCGCCACCGTGCCGGGGCCGCCGGCGAGCAGCGCGCCCGACGCGCCGTCGATCGCGACGTCGCCTGCCTCGGTGGACGCCACGAGCACCGGCATGTCGGTGGCCAGGTCTTGCGCTGGCCGGTCCTGGGTGGCGGGAGTGTCGGTCGCCTGCGGGTCGCTCGTGCACGCGGCGAGCACGAGTGCCGCCACTGCCACGGCGGCGAGCCGGCCATTGCCAGTGCGAAGTCTTGAGCTGGAGCTGGAGCGCATCGTGGTTCCCCTCTCGACGACGGGCGCGCTCTCGGCGCGCTACCTGATGTACCGCTCGAGCGGCCGATCGGTTCCATCGAGGGGCGGGGGAACCCAGCGGGCGTCGCGCCGGTCTGCTGGTCGACCGGCATAGCGGAGCCGGAAACCGAGGGAGGGCGTCATGCGAGCACGGACGGCGATCGTGGTGGTTACGGCACTGGCGGCGATCGGGCTCACGCCCTCGGTCGCCTCTGCGAACGGCGGGGCATACATCGAGTTCAAGGGCGCACACCACCTTCCTGGTGAACAGGTCACCGGCGAGGTGTACGTGTCGATCCCCCAGGATCAGCTGGACCTTCTCGACCGTGGCCCCTTCTACGCCTATCTCCTTTCCGGCAACGACTTCATCGAGGAAGGCCGTCCGATCCCCGCAGGCGCCATCCTCGTCGGCACGTTCGTGGTCGAGAAGGCCGCCAAGCAAGCCGAGCTCTCGGTCTCGTTCATCGTGCCCGACGTCGTGGGCGACTACTACCAGGTGGGTTTCTGCAACGATCCGTGCACGCTGACCGGGTTCGGCGAGACCATCAGCGGCTCGGTCTCGATCGTGGCGACCGCCCGCGAGGCGAGCCTGCTCACCAGGAACGGAAAGGTCCAGTCGCAGCTCTACGACGTCAAGCGCGATCTGCGCAAGACGGAGAAGGCCGCCGATGAGCAGGCGATGGTCGCGTCGGGCGCGCTCGCGGAGAGCGAGGCCTCGGGCCAGGCGCTGACCTCACAGGTGCAGACGCTCGAGACCGATCTCGCAGCCGCGCAAGCAGCAGCCGAGGAAGCGGCCGGACGTCCGATGATCGACCCGTGGTCGGCCGCAGCGATCGCGGTAGCCCTCGTCGCGGTGGTGTGGGCGCTGGTGTGGCGCCGCCGCCCCTCGGGCGGCGGCGAGGTCGAGCCGATCCCCGAAGGCGCCTGACGACGGGCTCGGCCCGGAAGGGGCCTGCCATGGGAAGGTAGCGCCGTGCACCTGGTGGCCACGCGGCGTTCGATATGGGCGGTCTCGCTCGCATCGTTCTTGAGCCAACTGGCGGTGGGCTCGCTGAGCCGGGCACCGTCGTGGGACGAGGCGATCTACCTGTCGCAGGTCACCAGGGGCGTTCCCGCGCTTCCCTTCGTGGCCTCAAGGGCGCGCGGCATCACGCTGCTGGTCGTTCCCTTGACCTCGATCGGCGCGCCGCAGTGGACGGTGCGACTCTTCCTGGCGGCCTTGTCGTCGCTGGTGCTGGCGCTGGCGTTCCTCCTATGGGCGCCCGTGGTCGGGTGGGGCGCCGTCGTGGGCGCCGGGTTGTTCGCGGCGAGTTGGCCCGCGCTGTTCTACGGGTCGGAAGCGATGCCGAACCTCTGGGCGGCGCTGCTCGCGGTGGGGGTCGTGGGGTGCTTCGCGCGCACGGTTGTCGGCGGCGACGTCGTCGGGCTGCGCCACGCCGGGGCAGTCCTCACCGTGACGGCCGCGTTGATGGCCCTGATGCGGACTCCCGACGCGGTCGTGTTGGCCATCGCGCTGACGGTCGCTGCGCTGCTCCTGCGGTCGCGCATGAAAGCGCTCGGCGCGTTGTGGCTGGGCGTGGCCGTGGGTGCGCTCCCCTGGCTGATCGAGATGAGCGTGCGCTTCGGCGGACCGATCGGCGCGATCGAGGCGGCTTCGGCGATCTCGCACCTTCAGGGTGGCGCCTCAGGTGTCGGCGCGCACCTCGCGCTCACCGATGGACCCTTGCTGGGCCCCGACGGCTCCGGGGCGATCCCCGGTGTGGGTGTGGTCTGGTGGATCGGGCTCATCGCGCTCGCCGCCGTCGCGGCTGCCGGCCGGCGGGGCGGCAGCGAGACGATCGCCGCCAGACTGGCGGCTCTCACGGGCCTCGCGCTGGCCGCCGAATACTTGTTCCTGATCGGGGGCCTGGCGCCGAGGTTCCTGCTTCCCGCGCTCGCGCTCCTCTCGCTCGCGGCGGGCTGCGGCATCGTGACGCTGCACTCCCGCGGCCGGTTGCGATCACGTCCGGCGCTGGCCGCGACCGCTGTTGCGCTCGCGGGTTGGTTCGCGTGGCAGGTGGTCACGTTCGATCGGCTGGAGGCTTCCGCGGCCGACGAGCGTGCGCGTTCACAGGCGATCGGCGACGCGATCCGTGAGCACGTGGGCTCGTCGAGCTGCCTGGTGGCGAGCACCCACGACTTCCCTCAGGTAGCGTTCGCCGCTGGGTGCGCCGGACGAGCCCTCGAGGACGTGAGCGCAAGCTCCCTGGCGCCTCTGGAGGCCGCGGCCGAGGGCGGGAAAGTCATCGTCGTGTCACGGGACCCGACGCTCGAGCCGCCGTCCGAGCCTCTGGCGTTGCCTTCCGGGGACTGGGTCGCCTTCGAGATGGATGCCACGGATCCCCCGTGAAGGCACATCACGCTGAAGTGGGGGTACAGGCGGTTCAGGTTGCGCCAGCGGGCCGCTCGCGCCAAGCTGAACCTCCACAACGATGGGGGAGCGGCCATGACCGACGACGAGTTCGACTACACCGGGCTGCACGCGTTCGTGTTTATCGACTCGGTGGACCCGGGCAAGAACATCCGCGACGTGATCGACGCCTTGCGGGAGCTCGGTCCGCCGCCACGCGGGCCGGTCTTCTTCGCCTCGGAGATGGTCGGGGGCTACCTGGGGTTCGCACACGTGCGAACGGAGACGCTCGCCGATCTGCAGGACCTGATCGCCGGCGAGCTCTGGTCGCGGGGAGCGCATTCTGCGCACTGCGTGGAAGCCGGCGTGGCCCATGTCGGCACCGTGTTCAAGGGCGTCAAGCGCAGCACTCCTGAGGTGATCGCGCTGGTGCGCGTGCGCACCAGCCCCGGCGCCCTCGGCCAGGTCATGGACACGATGGCCGACGAGCACGGTCCTCTACGCGAAACGTTCAAGGGCGCGTCGGTGACCTTCGGCGACTTCGACATCTTGCTGCAGCTCGGCGCCGACTCGTTCGAGGCTGTGGCCGCCGACGTGTACGGTCCGCTGCAGACCATCGACGGCATCGTCTCGACCGATACGGCCTTCACCGATGCGCGCCGCTACGGGGACTGAGTGGAGGCTAACTCGTCGAGCCGCTCCATCGCTCGTCGCTCGCCGACGAGTTGCCCCTTCGCCGCGTAGATCCCGCGAGCCACCTCGAAGCGTTCGATCGCCTCGGTCCGCAAGCCGAGGCTGGCGAACACGTCTGCTATCGCGCTCATCGAGTCCGCGCGCAGCGTCGTGAAGTCCGAGGCTTCGAGGCGCTCGGTGGCATCCGCCACGAGCCGCAGCGCCCCGTCGGCGTCGCCGAGAGCCGATCTCACCCGAGCGCTCGCCGTGCGCCACCCCACCTGCGCTTCCACGTCGAAATCCGCAGCGAGCCCGGCCGCGATCGCGGCCATGCTCTCGGCGTCGGAGTAACGCCTGAGCCGGGCGAGCACGTCGGCGAGATCGACGGCAACGAGCCCGCCGTTCGCGGCGTCGCCCATCGCCCGGAACCGCTCGTACGACGATCGCAACGCGCGCTCGGCGCCAGCGAGGTCACCTCGAACGTCGGCGACGATCGCCCTCACCGACTCGGCGGCGGCCAGGTCGACGCGCGCACCGAGCTCGTCGAACTCCGCCGCCGCGGCATCGACCAGGTCCCGGGCCTCATCGTGCCTTCCCAGGTACGCCAGCATCTCGGCTTCCCCCAGGCGCACGTTGGCCTCAGCCGAGGCACTCAGCTCGGTGGCCTCCCGCATCGCCCGGAGCTCGGCGAGCGCTTCGGGCAGCGGCGTGGATCCGCGCAGCAGGGCGACGATCACGTACGAGGTCGCGCGGCCGACGAGCCGAGCGTTCCCACAGGCCATGGCATCGTCACGTGACCGCCTCGCCCACCGTTCGAACGCCGTCGCGTCACCTCGGATCCACGCGACCGTGGCGAGCTGATAGTGGCATTCCGCGACGCCCTCGGCGTCATCGAGGGCCTCGAGCTTCTCGGCCTGGGATGTCAGTCGATCGATCATGTCCTGGATCGGCACGGCGCTCGGGTCACTTAGCAGCGCATATGTGGTCTTCAGGTGTTCGAATCGGATGAGGATGCGCTCATCCCCAGCGGCGATCGCGTCGGCGAGCCCGGCCTCGAGTGCCGCTTCATATCCTTCGGTGTCCGCCGCGTCGCCCAGGGCATGACACAGACGCAGCCGGATCGCCGCGCGTGCTCCCGGTTGCGATGCCAGCGATGCCGCGCGCTGGAGGGATCGGGTCGCCGCCCTGGGATCGCCACGCTCGACCGCCCGTCCTCCGGCCGCGCTCAGCCGCTGCGCGGCGCGGTCGGCGAGCGCGAGGGTCGTCTCGTCGTGCGCGCCCAGCTCCGAACGGTAGTCGTGGGCCTGCGCGAGGTGGAAGCCGGTGATCTCGTCGAGCTCATCGGGCCGTTCCGGGAAAGCCACCTCGAGGTGCTCGGCGAAGCGCTCGTGCAGCTCCGCTCGGCGGGCTTTGGGCAGCGAGGCATAGGCGGCGTCGCGCAGCAGCTGGTGACGGAACTCGAACGCCCCCTCGTCGGGGCCGGTCCGTCCCGCTGACACGAGCAGGTCGCCCTGGAGCAACTGGTCGAGCGTGTCGGTGAGATCCGACCCCTCATCGCTGAGCGACGCGAGCTCGTCGGCACGGAATGCCTTACCGATCACCGATGCGTGAACGAGGGCGTCGCGCTCGTGCCGTGACAGCCGATGCAGACGGGCGGTGAGCAGGCCGATCAGCGTCGGCGGCGTCGACGCCCCCACTGTGACGTCGGCCGGCACGTGCCACCGGCCGTCTCGCTCGATGATGACGCCGTCGTCGACCAGCATCGCGACGTACTCCTCCAGGAAGAGCGGGTTGCCCCCGCCCGCCACGGCGAGCCGCGCCGCCGCCGCGTCGTCGAGCGTGGCGCGGGCGGCCACGTTCCTGACGAGCTGCGCGCTCTCGTCGTCGGTGAGGGGCTCGAGCGAGATCGTCACGGCGTTCGCTGCGCCGCCCGCCCAATCAGGCCGCTGCTCGAGAAGCTCGGGCCGGGCGACCACCACCACGAGCTCCGCTACCCCCTTGCCTCGCTCGACGAGCTGCGCGACGAGGTCGAGGAACGTCGGCTCCGCCCACTGCAGGTCGTCGAAGACGAGCACGAGCGAACGCTCTATGGCCAGCAGCTCGAAGAAGCGGCGGATCGCCCAGAGGGTTTCCTCTGGTGCTCCGGCCGCGCCGCCGAGCCCGATCGCCTCGCTCACCCGGGCCGCAACCGACGCCGCGTCGGCAGGTACCATCGCGGCCACCATGGCCTGTGCCCGTTCGGCGTCGCCCTCACGCCCGATGCCCGCGGCTGCCGAGACGGCCTCACCCACGGGGAAGAAGGTGATGCCCTCGCCGTAGGGCAGGCACCGCCCGCGCAGCACCCGTGGCTCCCCGTCGAGGCGAGCGATCGCCTCGTCGACCAGGCGGGTCTTGCCCATGCCGGGCTCGCCGAGCACGGTCACGAGCTGGGCTCGCCGATCCCTCATCGCCCGGCGATACGAGAGCTCCAGCAGCGCGAGCTCGTGTTCTCTGCCGATGTGGGGCGTGCGCGCTCCCCGCTGGGGCTCGCCGTCGAGACCAAGCAGCCGGAAGCACTCGACCGACGACTCGAACCCCTTCAGCTCGAGTGCGCCGGCCGGCTCTGCTCGCACGAGGTTTCGCACGAGTCGATGCGTGTCAGCGGAGAGCAGGATCTCGCCGTCACCGGCTTCGGCTTGCAGACGGGCCGCGAGGTTGGCGGGGCTGCCGAGCACCGCCGCGCCGCCCCCCGCGAGCACTTCGCCGGTCGCGATACCCGTGCGGACCTCGAGTCGGGTGCCCCACCTCCTCTCGAGCTCGGCGTTCAACGTGTCGAGCGCGGCGTGCATCTCGTGGGCTGCCCGCACGGCTCGCAACGCGTCGTCCTCGTGCACCTCGGGCGCTCCGAACGCGGCGACGACCGCGTCGCCGATGAACTTCTCCACCGCACCACCGTGGCGCTCGATGGCGTCGCGCATCGTCTCGTAGTAGCGCGTCATCAGGCCCCCGAGCGATTCCGCATCGAGACGCTCACCGAGTGCCGTCGACCCCACGATGTCGGTGAACACGATCGTCACTGGGCGGCGGGACCCCGCGTCGGTGCGCGATGCCACGGCCGCGCCGCAGGCGGGACAGAAGCGCGCGTCGGCTGGCACCGACGCGCCGCATGTCTGGCAGCTCGGTCTACCTGGCATGGCTCGGAAGTCTCCCTCGGTGCAACCTGGTCCAGCGCCGAGCATCGCACGAACCTCGTGACCCCGGTCACGTTTCCATCCCCCGAGACGCGTCGAAAGCGTCCCCCGACCACCTCTGGGAAATCGGCCGTCTTGGGGATCGACCGCGCTCGACCTCACCGGTAATGTTCGCATCCCCTCGGTGCGCCGGCCTCGGCCGGGCTCCGTCTCTCCCTCGCACTTCCTCCGCGCAGCGTCGTGCTGCGCGGTGCTGTCCGCGATCGGTGCTGGAGGGTCCGCATGCCAGAAGTCGCCCGTGTCGTGCTCGCCCTCGAGGCGAACGACGTCGCCGAGGAAGTCATGCACTTCCTCGATCGCAGCGGCTCCGCGCGCGTCGTCGGCACGGCCGCCGACGATCGCCAGCTCACCGAGGCGGTTCGTCAGCTCGAACCCGATGCTGTGGTGGCGCATCCCTCGTTGGTCGAGCCGGCGGCTGTTCGAGGCCCCGTGGTGCTGGCCCTCGACACACGGGAATCGGTCGCGTCGTTGCGCGCCGCGATCCGGGTGGGCGCCCGCGGATTCTACCTTTGGCCTTCGGAGCGTGAGGCGCTCGCGGGAGCGGCGGCCGCCACGGTTGCCGTGCCGCACCTCGGTGAGAAGCGTGCGGTCGTGGTGGCGGTGCACGGCGCTCGCGGCGGCGTGGGGTCCACGTTCGTCGCGACCCATCTGGCGCAGGCGTTCGCGCGGCGCGACCTCGACTGTGTGCTGCTCGACGCCGACCCCACCTACGGAGACGTCTCCGCCGCGATCGGCGTGCCCGACGACCAGGTGCACACGATCTCGGACCTGCTTCCGCTCGTGCACGAGCTGACGGCCGCGCACCTCGACGACGCGCTGTGGGCGCACTCGGCAGGGTTCAGAGCGCTGGCCGCGCCCGCCGCCGAAAGGGCGAGCGTCGTGACGAGGGGTGACCTCTCGGCGATCGTGCGCGTCGCGGCGACCTCGTGCGACGTGGTGGTCGTCTCGCTTCCTCGCGAGCTCGGTGAGCTCACCGCCGCTGGGCTCGAGGCCGCCGATCGCGTGCTCGAGGTGCTCTCGCTCGACGTGCTGTCGTTCCGCGCGGCGACACGGGCTATCGAGGTCTTCACACCACTCGGGCTCCAAGCCCGGGTGGGGTTCGTGGTGAACCGCGCAACGCGCAGCGAGATCACGCCTGGCGACGTCGAGCGGGTGTTCGGCGCCGGTCCGCTCGCGGTCGTGCCCGCCGATCGCGCCGTGCCGCGGGCACAGGACCGTGGCCAGCTGGTGCCGCCCAAGGGCAAGGTTGGGCGTGCGTTCGCGAAGCTCGCCGAGCGCGTGCTCGAAGGTGGCGAGGCCGCATGAGCGCCGATCCGCTCGAGACCGTGCGCCGCCAGCTCCGTGAGGATCTGCGCCAGCGGGTCGACGCGCGCGGGCTCGCGACCGCGCCGCGCACCCAACGGCGGGTGCACGTGCGCGACGAGGCGCTCGCGCTGCTACGGGCGAGCGGGGCGATGCTTCCGCAACGCGAGCTCACCCGCATGGTCAATGAGGTGTCAGATGAGGTCGTCGGGTTCGGTCCGATCGAGTTCCTGTTGCAGGATCCCGAGGTGACCGAGGTCATGGTCAACGGACCCGACGACGTGTACGTGGAGCGAGGGGGGCGCATCGAAAGGGCGCCGGACGGTCTATTCGAGGGGGAGGAGGCTGTCTTGCATCTGATCGAACGCATCGTGGGACCATTGGGCCTACGGGTCGACGAATCATCGCCTTGGGCGGATGCGCGACTTCCGAACGGTTCGCGGGTCCACGCGATCGTGCCGCCTCTCTCGCTCCGCGGTCCTGTGGTTACGATCCGCACGTTCTCCCGCGTGCCGCTCACCGCCGACGATCTGGTGGCGAGCGGCGCGATGGGTCCGCGCATGCTGGCATTCCTGTCGGCGTGCGTGCGCGGCCGGGTGAACATGATCGTGAGCGGCGGGGCCGGAAGCGGCAAGACCACCCTGCTCGGCGTGCTGAGCGCGTTCATCCCTGACGGCGAGCGGCTCATCACGATCGAGGATGCCGCCGAGCTGCGGCTGGCGAAGCCTCACGTGGTCGCGCTCGAGGCTAGGCCGGCCAACGTCGAGGGCAAGGGCCAGGTGACCGTGCGCGACCTGGTGCGTAATGCGCTCCGCATGCGTCCCGACCGCATCATCGTCGGTGAGGTCCGCGGCGGCGAGGCGCTCGACATGCTGCAGGCGATGAACACCGGTCACGAGGGCTCGCTCTCGACCGCGCACGCGAACTCTGCCCGCCACCTGCTCTGGCGCCTCGAGACGATGGCGATGATGTCCGACGTCGATCTGCCCGCGGCGCACATCCGCAATCAGGTCGCCGCGGCGATCGACGTGGTGGTGCATCTCGCCCGCCTGCGCGGTGGGCGCAGGGTCGTCTGGGAGATCGCAGCGATCGAGGGCACGCGGCGGGGGGAGCCCGTCGTGACTCCCGTCTTCCGGTACCGACCTCGCAACGGGGCCGAAGGTCATTTCGAGGCGACCGGCACCGTACCGGCGATCACGACGACGCTGGGTGACCGAGGAGAGGACGTCGCCGACTGGATGTTCGCTCCCGAGGAGGACTCGTGAACGCCTTGGCGCTGACGCTGCTCGGCCTCGCCGCGTGGCTCGCGGAGCGTGGGTCGCGCGCGACGCGCCGTAGCAGGCTCGAGCGCCGGGTGCCGGGTCCGACGTTGGCTCGCCCGGTTGCCGGGCGCGCGCTGCCGACGTGGATCGTCTGGTCCGCGGTTGCCGCAGCCGTCGGATACGCGATCTCGGGCGCGGTGCTCGCGCTCGGCGGCGCGGCTGGTGGGGCGATCGCCTGGCGCGTGCGAGAGCGCCGTCGCGCCCGTGGGCTCGAGGCCGAACGCGACGAGCAGCTCGTCGATGTGGTCACGTCGATCACGGCCGCGATCCGGGCAGGGCAGTCGGTGCCGCAGGCGCTGTCGTTCGCCGCGACTGAGACCCGCCGGCCGCTCGGCGCCTCGCTCGAACGCCTCGACACGGCCATCGACCTCGGGGTGCCACTCGACGATGCCATCGGCGCATGGACCCGAGAGGTCGACACCGCCGACGCCCGTCTGCTCGCGGGGGTGCTCACCCTGCATCGTCGGAGTGGCGGCGATCTGCCCGCGGTGCTCGACGAGGTGGCGGGTACGTTGCGCGAGCGACGCGCAGCGGTCAGGGAAGTGCATGCGCTCACCGCGCAGGCGCGCCTCTCGGGCACGATCCTCGGCGTGCTGCCCTTCGGCTTCTTCGCGTTCCTCTGGCTCACGTCGCGAAGCGAGATCGAGGGGGCCTTCCGCTCACCCGCAGGAGTCATCGCGATCGGCCTCGGCCTCGTGCTCGAGGGTCTCGCCTTCGTGTGGATCCGCCACCTGTTGGAGGTGCGTTGACCGTGTCGCTGGCCCTGTCGTGCCTCGTCGCCGTGGCCGTGTTGTGTTCGGCAGCCGGCGCCGCGCAGGTCGTACGCGTGCCCTCGCCGGTGCGTTCCGCGGCGCCTGATCGGGCCATGCTTTCGGGCCGCTCCGCGCCTCGCCGCCGCCTCATGGTTACAAGCCGCTCGAGGGCGGGCAAGCACCGCCGCACCGCGGTCGACGCCGAGATCCCACAGTTGCTCGATCTGCTCGCGGCCGGGTCGTCGGCGGGGCTCGCGGCGCCCCTGGCGCTGCGCCGCGCGGCCGATGGGCTCACGGGCCCGCTCGCAGACGAGGTGCGCGCAACAGTGCGGGCGGTCGACCTCGGCGCTCGTTGGCGAGACGAGCTAGAAGCGCTCGCCGATCGTCTCGACCTGCCCGATCTCCGGCGCACGGTGTCAGCGCTCACCCGCACCGAATCGCTCGGCGCCTCACTCGCGCGAGCGACGACCGAGCTCGCCGCATCGGTCCGCCAGGCGCGACGCGCCGCCACCATGGAGCGAGCTCGTACCGCGCCAGTGAAGATGCTCTTCCCCCTCGTGTTCCTCGTCCTCCCCGCGTTCCTCCTCCTGACGGTGGTGCCCGTCTTGCTCACCACCGTGCGGTCCATCGGCTGAACAAGGAGGTGCACGATGCAGGTGCTGAACACCCTGTGGTTCAACGCGGTCTGGTTCGTGAGGAGCGAGGTTCGCCACGAGCTCCGTCGTGAGGAAGGTCAAACGACGGCGGAGTACGCGCTCGTGATCCTGGCGGCGGCCGCCGTCGCCGTGGTGCTGATCGCCTGGGCTCGATCGTCGGGGCGGCTGCCCGCGTTCTTCGACCAGGTGATCGACCAGGTGATCGGTGACGCGGCAGGCGCGTAGCCGCGGCGCGTACGCGGCGAGTCAACGTGGCACCGCGGCGGTGGAGTTCGCGCTCGTGCTGCCGATCGTACTCGCGCTCGTGCTTGCGCTGGTCCAGGTTGGGTTGCTCGTTCGGGACCGGCTGCTCGTCGAGTCGGCGGTGCGCTCCGGGGCGCGCACCGCCGCTGTCGAGCCGGGCGACGATGCCATCCGCGCCGCCGTGTTGCGGGCGGCACCGTCGCTCGACCCCGATGCGATCACGGTCGCGACCGCTCGGGCCGGTGTGCGCGGCGACCCCGTGACCGTCACCGTCTCGTACGTGGCGGTCGTCAGGGTGCCGTTCGTCAAGTGGCTGTTCCCGGCGGGTGTGTCGATGCAGTCGGTGGCCACCGACCGGCAGGAATTCACGTGAGGGCAGTGGCACGGTCGCAGCGCGGTTCGGTCTCGATCGTGGTCGCTGGAGTGGCGACGATCGCGCTCGTGGCGTCTCTCGGCCTCGCCGATGTGGGCAAGGCGCTCGTCTCCCGCGCGCGAGCCAGGGCCGCGGCCGACGCCGCCGCCCTGGCCGCCGCACAGGAGCTCGCTTTGCCGAGCTCGCGCACGCCGGTCGAGCTCGCGAGCGACTACGCCGCGCGCAATGGGGCTGAGCTCGTCTCGTGCGCATGCGCTCCGGTCTCGCTCGACGCGACGGTGGAGGTCGCCGTGCCGGTCGGCGCCATGTTTCTCGCGAGCGATGGGCTCACCGTGCGCGCGCGAGCCAGAGCGGTCGTCGACCTGCCAGTCACGTGAGCCCGACCTCGTCACCCACTCGAGCGATCGCGGCGAGGAGCATTGCGGACGTGTGCTGCTGCGGCGGCGATTTGGTCGCGCCCCTTCCCCCGCGGCGAACCGAGGGTGACGCTCGCGCAGATGATCGATGTCGAGATCGCCGGAGCGAGCTTCGCCGGGCTCGCGTGCGCTCGCACCTGTGCCGCGCGAGGGCTGCGCACGGTCGTCTGGGAACGAAAGCTCGACCCAGGTCAAAGGGTCCGCACGACCGGGCTGCTCGTGAAGGAAGCGGCCGACGAGGAAGACCCTCCCCTCGAGACCACGCGGCGCATCCACGGGGTGCGTCTGTACGGCCCGTCGTTGCGGTGGGTCGATCTCGACGCGCCCGGTTACTACTTCCTTGCGACCGACACGCCCGCCCTGTTGCGAGCGATGGCCGAACGGGCGGAACGAGCGGGCGCCGAGATCCGGTGTGGCCAGGAGTTCCGTGCTTCGGCGCGTTCGGGTCGGGTGCTGGTGGGCGCGGACGGCCCTCGGTCGCACGTGGCGCGCGACCTGGGCCTCGGGGTGAACCGAGCGTTCCTGTCCGGGGTCGAGGCCGAGTTCCACGACGTGCGAGGGGTCGAGGAGCGACTGCATGTCTTCCTCGACCCGCGGCTCGCGCCCGGCTACATCGGCTGGGTCGTGCCGGGGGTTGGCATCACGCAGGTCGGGCTCGCCGCTCGCGCGCCGGCTCGCCCTGACATCGCACGGTTCATCGAGCGCATCTCGACCGTGTTCGACCTCTCAGCCGCCCAGCGGGTCGGCACTCGCGGCGGGCTGATCCCGGTCGGCGGCCCGGTGCGTCCGTACGCTACGCGCGACGTGGCTCTCGTCGGCGACGCTGCGGGCCTCGTCTCGCCGCTCACCGCCGGCGGCATCCACACGGCCCTGCGATCGGGACGCACGGCCGGCATCGCGATCGCGAGCCACCTGCTCGACGACGGCCCCGCGCTCGACCGCGCCCTGCATGGCGCCTACCCGCGATCCACCTACAAGCGGTTGATGCGCGCGGCGATGGACCTGCATGCGCCCGATGCGCTGATCGACTTCGCGATGGACAGCCCGCGGTTCCGAGCGTTCGCGAGAACGGTCTTCTTCCACCAGGAGCGACAGGGCGGCCGGCGATGATGCCGGCCGCCCTGTAGAAGCGGGACTACGCGAAGGACCAGTTGCTGATCTTGTTGAGCACCTTGGTTGGCAGGTCGACAAGCAGCTTCGAGCCCGTCCTCACTCGGTTGAACTTGGCTGCCCTGCTGATCGCAGCTTCGTTCGTGCCGTTCATCTGCGTGAAGAAGAGCAGGTACTTGGTCGACCGAGCCTTGACCTTCAGCGTCAGCTCGACGCCGAAGCAGCCCGATGTGAAGGTATCGACGATCGTGTCGGGCCTTACATCGGCACGCTTGCCGAACGTCACGAACGTGAGAACCGGGTCGGCGGGGGTCACGGCATCGTCGCTCGAGACGACCCAACGATCGCCGAGCGCGTACGTCGTGTCACCGTTGGCCGATGCACGAACCTCTTCCGATGAGTCCGAGCCAAGGTTCGAGTCCCAGAGGACCGTGAGCCTGACCGGGCCGGTCGTCGGATTCTTGAACTTGATGAGTGACCGCATCGTCGGGCTCGAGGCGAGCACGCGATCCGTGCGCCACACCTTGACGCCCGAGATGGTCTGACTGCCGACCGTGAGTGTGTTGCCCACCAGATCGCCGTTTTCGTCCGCATCCAGGAAGTCGGTGCCCTCGACGTTGAGTGCGAGCCCGCCGTCGAAAGCGTCGGTCTGAGCACCGAAGACGCCGTCGTTCACGGGAGTGTAGATGTCGGTGGTGTTGCAGCTGTTCGCACCGCCGTTCTGGGCGTCCCAAGTCGTGGGACCGGGTCCCGTCATCGTGACGTCATCGATCAGGACGGTCGCTCCGATCGCCGATTGCGGGATCAGCACCGCCACCATCGCAGCTACAGAGGCCAGCGCGAACATCGACGCCCTGACGTGAGCCCGAGTTGTTGCTTCCATGCTCATGTGAAGCTCCCTCCCTCGATATGCCTCGGCAACCCTATGCGAGACAATCGACCGGAGCGAACTCATCCCGAGATCGGCACCGCCGCTCTCTCGGCCGTTCACCGTCACGTGCCACGCGACGCTGTCTCGTCCGGCGTGTTCCGCCGCCGTCGCCAGACGCGACGCGCCCCCCAGAACAGCAACCCGAACACGAGCAGCGCTACGACGAACGCCACGACCGGCACGATGACCGCGCTGAACGCCAACAGGGTCGAGATCGCGTCTTCCCCCAGCGAGAGCACAGGGTTGCCGGCGCCGCCGGTGAACGCGGTCGACGCCGGGCGCACGATCGATCGCGCGCCGTGGGTCGCTCCCGCGGCGGCCACGCCCAACACGACCGCGAACGCCGGGTCGACCGCCTCGTTGCCGGTGGCCGCCAGGGCGACCAGCCCTCCCGCGAGCGGCGCAACGACGAGACCGATCGCGTGCAGCACGGAGTCGATCGCCGGGATCTTGTCGCCCACGAAATCGACGAGCGCGACCGCGCCGATCGCGAGCATCACGCCTGGTTCGGCCAAGGTGTCGTACGGCGCGTCGAGCGTAAGGAGATCCGTCCAGCGATCGAGTCCTCCCACGATCAACAGCGGCAGGTAGGCGTTGAGCCCGGCCGCGGTTGACAACCCGAGGGCCGTCATGAGCCCGACCACCGCCTCGGTCACTCGAGTTCCCTGGCCCGAGGGTCGCGGTGCACCGGCGAGTGGTAGTCAGGGTCGGCGCGAAGCACCAGATACTCCACCGCCGCCCAGATCGTCTTGGACCGCGGGTAGAACGCGATCGGCACCAGCACCAGCACGACGACGCTCGCGATCGTGAGGGGCACGACCGGCACGTCGGGAACGGTGAGCATGAGCCCGGCGAGCAGCACGACGAGCCACAGGCCGATCGCCACGCCGTAGTTCACGACCATGGCGCCGAGGTAGCCACCTTGCTCCTTCTCGAACCGCCACTCGCAACGCGGGCAGGCCTTCCGCATCTCGAACCACGACAGGAACGTGTCGCGCTCGCCGCATCGCGGGCACCTCTTCCGCGCTCCGCGAAGCAAGGTCCGCAGGGTGCCGACCTCGGGGTACAACGGCGGGCGGACGCCGGCCCCAACGCCGGCTCGGCCGGATTCCGGCGGCTGGGGGCCGAGCGACGCGTAGGGGTTATCCGTCGTAGATCACCCAGAACTTCACGATGCGCTCGCGGATCACCCACGTACCGGCCGATCCCTTCGGCGTCACCAGCACGTCGCCCGCACCGACCGTGAGCGTGCGTCCGTCGTCGGTGACGATATCGGCGTCGCCCTCGAGGATGAGCGCGACCTCGTCGTAGGGCCGCTCGAACGACCAGGTGTCGGGGTCGCGTTCCCAGAACCCGGTCGAGACGGCGCCGCCACCGGTCGAGAAGACGTTGGCCTCGCGTCCCCCGGACGGGATCTCGCCCGGTGGGTCGACCAACGGCCGCCATGTGTCGCGTTCGCCGGATCGCACGACCCGGATCGTCGTGTCGTGCACCACGTCACTCATCGCGGTGTCGCCTCCCACAGGGGCCGATGGGCCTAGCGCAAGGCTACCGGCCTTCTGGGACTTCCGGCGGGTTCATCGTGACACGGACCGGGAGTATGCTTTCGCGACCATGCCGAACCGACAGGGCAACCGGGCGAAGCGCACGCCGCTCGGCCGCAACAAGCGAGCCGAGCTTGGGGTCATCGACTTCACGCTGGCCAAGCGCGCCCTTCTCCGCGATGCGCAGGTCGGCGTGCTCGGGCTCACCGACATCTGCGATGCCCACCCCGAGCTGATCCGCGCCGCGAAGCACGTTGGTGAGCCGACGAGGCACGACTGCCCGGTCTGCGCCAAGGTGAAGCTCGTGCTGCTCGCCTACGTCTACGGCGAGACGCTTCGCGACCAGAACGGACGGGTGTGGTCGATCGACACAGGGCTCCGCATGACCGCTGCCCACCCCGGTTCCAGCTGTTATGTGGTCGAGGTCTGCACCAACTGCCAATGGAACCACCTGCGCGAAGCGTTCACCGCGCGGCGCACCGCCACCGGCTGACCCGGCGGCGCGTTTCCTGCCTGGCGCGTTCCCTGGCCTGCGGCGCAACCGCATCTCCATCGCTCCGTCACACCCGCTTAGGCGTGAGTCAGCACGTCGCTGGATACAATCGTGGTCTCGTGGCGATCGACACCCCCACGCGCCCTGAGGGCGCCAAGCACGCTCCCAAGCACACCCCGAGCAAGCGGAGGAAGGGATTCTTCCGCAGGTTCTGGTGGGTGTTCGTGCTCGTGCCGACGCTCGTGATCGCGGCCCTGGCCGGCTCGCTCTACGTGGCCTACGCGCGCATCGAGCTGCCCGAGGCCTTGCCGCCGATCCGTACGAGCTACCTCTACGACCGTAACGGCACACTGCTCACGCCGTTGCACGGCGCGGTCGACCGCAAGATTGTAGGGCTGAATCAGATCTCGGAAAACCTCCAGCACGCCGTGCTCGCCACAGAGGACGCCGGGTTCTACGACCACCCCGGCATCGACGTGGGCGGCATCATCAGCGCCGCCTGGACCGACCTCGTGAAGCGCGACACCGTCGTCGGCGCTTCGACGATCACGCAGCAGCTCGTGAAGAACGTCTACGCGGGCGAGTACGTCCAGCACCCCAACGGCGCCCGCGAGTACATCGTGCCTCCGCGCACGATCAAGGAGAAGATCCGCGAGGCGATGCTCGCGATCAAGGTCGAGCAGGAGCTCTCCAAGGATCAGATCCTCGCGAAGTACCTGAACACCGTGTACTTCGGTCACGGCGCCTACGGTGCGGAAGCCGCCGCCCAGACCTACTTCAACGTGGCAGCTTCAGAGCTGACGGTGATGCAGTCGGCGGTGCTCGCAGCCGTGTTGCACGCCCCCAGCCTGTACGACCCGATCAAGAGCGATTTCGACAACGAGTTCCGACGCGACTACACGCTCGACCAGATGGCGAAGTACCGCTACATCACCCCCGACGACGCCAGGCGCATGAAGGAGGAGAAATGCTGCGGCATCCCGAAGAGCCAGAAGGACGCGGAGTCGCGCATCTCGAGTCCACCCGGCTCGGAGTACTTCGTCGAATGGACGCGGTCGGAGCTGTTCGAGCGGTACGGAAGCGCCCGGGTATACGGGGGTGGTCTCCAGGTGCTCACGACGCTCGATCTCAAGCTCCAACGCATGGCCGCAAAAGCGGTAGAGGCCCACCTTCCTGAGACCAAGGGCACCCCCGACGCGGCGCTCGTGACGATCGACAACGCCACAGGCGAAGTGCTCGCGATGGTCGGTGGGCGCGACTGGGAAAAATCGAAGCTGAACCTGGCCACGCTGCCGTGTGAGGGTTGCGGCCGCCAGGCGGGCTCGGCGTTCAAGCCGTTCACGCTCGCGGCCGCACTCGACCAGGAGTTCGCGCTCACCGGTCAGTACTGGTCTGGGCCTTCGACGATCACGATCCCCGACGAACGCTGTGCGACCAACGGTGTCTTGTGGCAACCCACGAACGCCGGTGACAGCTCGGCGGGCACGGTCGATCTCAAGGGCGCGACCCAAAACTCCGTGAATACGGTCTACGCCCAGCTCGTGACGGCTCTCGATGGTGGTCCTGACGACGTCGTGCGTATGGCGCACCGCCTCGGCATCGAGTCCGACCTGCCTTCCGTCTGCTCGATCACGCTGGGCAGCGTGCAGATCAATCCGCTCGAGATGACGAACGCCTACTCGACATTGGCTTCGGAGGGCACCTACCGCCGAGCGAACCCACTGTTCGAGGTGAACCGCCCCAACGGCCAGCCTGCCGAACGTCGGGTCGCTTCCCCGGCCAAAGAAGCCAAGGTGGACCCCAACGTCGCGAACCTGGTCACCAGCGCTCTGCAATCGGTGATCCAGGGCGGGACCGGATCGGCGGCCTCGATCTATCCCTGGCCCGCGGCCGGCAAGACCGGCAGCTCTCAAGACAACGTCGACGCGTGGTTCTGTGGCTACACGGTGCAGCTGACGACCTGTGTATGGGTCGGGTATCCAGCCGGGCAGCGACCACTCATCGACGTGGCAGGGGTGCCGGTGGTATACGGCGGCACGATCCCCGCGGCGATCTGGCAGGACTTCATGCTCAAGGCGATGGCATACGGACAGGAGGTCAGGGGCTGGCGGCTCAAGCAATTCCCGACCGATTTCGTCGACGACGGCACGCGTGGCGCGCCGACGCCTGTGTCGTCACCGGCGCCGCCTCTGCCACCTTCACCGAGCGAGACCCCACCGAGCGAGACTCCCCCCAGCGAAACGCCTCCGAGTGAGACGCCGCCCAGCGAGACCCCACCGAGCGAGACCCCACCGAGCGAGACGCCTCCGAGTACGACTCCCTGACCTATCCGGGGCGGGGCGGGGGCGGGTCTGTCGGGCCGGGCTACGAGGCTTCGTGCAGGGCCGAGCCGCGTGCCGAGGCCAGCTCGTCGAGCGGCAGGATCGCCGAGATCGATGTGCCGCGCCCGGGTGAAGATCGCACCACGAGTGAGCCGCTCGCGAGCTCGACCCGTTCGCGCATCGAGGCGAGCCCGACCCGGCCGTCACGCAGGAAATCTCGAGCGAGCCCCGCGTCGAACCCTTGCCCGTCGTCCTCGACCTCGACGCGGAGCTGCGAGGAGCTTGCCTGCACCGACACGATCACTTGCGAAGCCTTGGCATGTTTGGCGGCGTTGGACAGGGCTTCTTGCACGACCCTGTAGGCGAGCGTCTCGAGATCCTCGGGCAGCGGCACGTCGACGCGTCCGGAGAAGTCGGTGTCGACTTCCTGCTCGGCGCCGAAGCGCACGAGCGTCTCGCGTAGCGCGGGCAACAGTCCTCGCTCCTCGAGCACCGGCGGGCGCAGCCCCGACATCAACCGGCGGAGCGCGTCGGCCTCGCCCGCGAGCTCTTCGCGGATCTTGCGGAGCACCTCGACCCCCTCGTCGACGTCGCCGGCCTTGATCATCAGCAACGCGGCCTCGAGTGAGAGCGACGCCGCCGACACGCCTTGCACCGGGCCGTCGTGCAGGTCTCGAGCGATGCGGTTGCGTTCGGACTCGATCGCGGCGTTGGTGCGTCGCATCAGACGGGTGCGGTCCTCGTCGCGATCCTGCAGGAACTGGAACAGGGAGCGGATCGTCTGGTCGGCCACTCTGGCGGCCGTCACGTCTCGCACGAGCAGCAGGGTGCGCACGGGCGTGGTCGGCACCGCTGACGTGCGCGATTCGAGATGCAGCACCTGCCCGTCGGGGCGCGAGATCTGCGACTGCCCGCCCGACGCCAGCGACGGGAACGCGTCGTCGGCGCCGGTGATGACCGAGGCCAACGCCGTCCACGGCTGGTCCTCGATCGACTCGCGCGGCAGCGAGATCATCTCGGCGAAGGCGTCGTTGGCCCGCAACACCACGCCACGCTCGTTGAGCTCCACGATGCCGTCCTCGGCCGTCTCGAACACGAGGCGCAGGTGCTCCTCGGACTGACGCAGGGTTTCGTTCGCCTCGCGTACGCGCTCGAGCGCCTGATCGGTCTCAGCCAGTGCGCTCTCCTTCTCTGTGAGCGCGGCGCGGGTCTCACGGTGCGCGAAGGTGCTTGCCGTCTGGTTCGACACGATGCGCGCGGCGATGCCGAACCCCAGCAGCAGGATGATCGCGGTCGACTGCGCGCCGGCGAGCCCCCTGGCCTCGTCGAAGATCGCGACCACCGAAAGCGCGGCGCACGCCGATACCACCGACACGCTCGTGAGCACCGGCCGGGCCCAGCGACGAGGCGGCGCCATCGTGGCCACCTCGCCGTCGGGATCGCCCGTGAACAGCGTCCACGCAGCGAACGCGAGCGGCCCCAGCATGAACGGAAAGACGATCGAGGCGGTCGAGCCGTCGAAGGTCCCGCGGGTCCAATGCCACCCGAACGTCGCGGTGGCTGCGGCAGTGGACGCGAAGATGCCGAACAGCACCAGATGCCGGCGCTTCGGCGCCCACAGCATCAGCGCACCGAACACCGCGATCTGGGTCGCGGTGAGCACGCTGAAGATGGCGGCCGTGATCGATGCCTGAGGTGTCGCGTCGAACTCCCGGACCACTACGTACGTCAGGGCAGTCACCGACGCGGTGATCAGGAACACGTCGGTGCCGATCTCGATGCTGTCGCGGTCGTCGAAGTGGTCGTGGAACTCCGCACGGGCGAATTGGACGAGCGGCACGAGGAACAGCACGAACGCCAGGTCGCTCACCTGCGGCTGATACACACCGCGTTCGTTCACCTCGGTCACCAGGAGGACGACGCTGACGGCTCCCACCATGAACATCGCATACGCCAGGTGCACGGTGCCCCGCCAAGCTCGCCCCTGCCCGACCGCTCGCAGGATCAGACCGCCGGACAGCAGGCAGGCGCCCACCATCATGATCTCGGAGGCGCGGGCTTGCTCCCGTGAACCGCTGGGCAAGGCCAGGTAGGTCACCACCGCAGCCACCGCGGCGGCGCCGAGGAACAGACCCGTACCGAGTCGGGCGCGCGGACGGACGACGGTGTCAATCATGTATGTCCATGATGCCTGCTCGGGGCATCAGACTCCATCACCCGGCCGGGTGTCATCGGGGACCGGAAGGACTAGCCCGTCGAGGGGACGCCACGTCGCGCGAACGCCGCCGAGGGCCGCTCGGGAGCTACTCGATCAGCCTGCGGCGCAGGGCTTCGGCAACCGCTGCGGTGCGATCCGAGGCGCCCAGCTTCTCGAAGATGTGCTCGAGGTGCGTCTTGACCGTGTCGGGACTGATGTAGAGGCGCTCGGCGATGTCGCGGTTGGTATGACCGAACGCGAGCAGCTGCAGCACCTCGACCTCGCGCGCGGTGAGCGTCTCCGCTCTTCGGTCGCGCTCCTTGGCGGTCGAGAGCTCTTCGGCGAGCGCCACGACGAGCTGCGGGTCGATCACCATGTTGCCGCCGGCCACCAGGCGCACGGTCTGGATGAGGTGCTCCGCGTCGCGCGCTTTGAGCACGTACCCGCGGGCGCCGGAGCGCACGGCTTCCACGACGAACTGACGGTCGTCGTAGGCGGTGAGCATGATCACGCCGATCTCGGGCCACTGGTCGCGGATCGCTCGCGCGGCTTCGAGCCCGTCCATCTCGGGCATGCGGATGTCGACCAAGGCGATGTCGGGAGGGTCCTCGCCGATCAGCGCGATCAGCTCCTTGCCGTCGGCGGCCTCTCCCACAACCTCGATGCCGTCGGCCATCTCGAGATATCGTCGCAGCCCCTGGCGCACCAACGAGTGGTCGTCTGCGATCGCAACCTTGATCGTCACGTTTCCTCCCTGATGGCCCCCGAGCTCCGCACATCCTAGTCGCTCGAGCAGGGCGACGATGCGAACCGGCGCCCGAGCCGATCTTCGTCGCCACGGCCGCCGCTGCGGTCGCTCGTCAGAACACGTCCCACCACGTCACGAACAGGGCGCCGAGCAGCGCGTACCCACCGGCGAACGCCGCTACCACCAACGGCTCCGGCACGCGACGGCGCTCGACGGCGCGAGCCATGACCCAGAACGCGGGGAAGATGACCGCCACGAACCGCGGCATCGACAGCAATGGACGCGTCGGCCAGGCATAGACGAGCGGCAGCGCCAGACTCGCGAGCGCATATATGGAGTAGCTCGCGCGGAGCCACCGCAGCCCCGCGATCACGGCGATCAGCACCACCCCGACGACCACGACATCGACGAGCCAATAGCCCCCGTATCGCCAAGCGGCGCTCCCGGCCTCGAATAGCGTCTGCCATGGCGGCCGTGTCTCGCGCTGCCAGCTCCGCTGTGCGGTGAACGGCGCGAAGGCGTCGCCGAACCGCACGCGCCACCACGCCAGGTACAGCAAGGGGCTGAGCGCGACGGCGATGGCGGCCGCCATGCGCGGCACGAGCGGGCGCCCGTCGTTGCGGGAACGGTGCACGGCCTCGACCGCGAGCGCGAGCGTGAGCAGCACACCCACGCTCCGGGTGCCCGCCGCGAGCGCGCCTGTGAGCGCCGCGAGCCCCCAACGGTCGCGGCGAGCGAACCAGAACGCCGACACCGACGCCAGCAGGAACGGTCCCTCGCTGTACGGGGCCAAGTAGAAGAACGCCGTCGGGAAGATCGCGACGGCCATCACGGTGAGTCGCGCCGCTTCGTGCGACATGCCCTCGAGCCGTGTGAGTCCGTGCAGCATGACGAGCGCGCCTGCGAAACAAGCGTTCGAGACGAGCAGCGCCGCCCCGAGGGGGCCGAGGCCGGGCAACCGGTCGGCGGCGTTGGTCAGAGCCGGATACAGCGGGAAGAACGCCGCGCTGCCGTCTGCAGGATCGTAGCCCCGGGCCGCGATCGCAAGGAACCGGGCAGCGTCCTGGCGCTCGGCCGCCGTGAACACCGAGGTCCACTCGAAGGTCGCCGCTTCGAAGCTCGCCGCTTCGATCGGCCAGCCGGCGACCACCGGCGGCGACTCGCGCGGCTCGACCAGCCCGACCGCCAACAGGCCGAGCAGCGAGAACCCGATGCGCACCCCGAGGAACATCGCCAGCGAGTCGCGCAGCCCATCACGCAACCGCACCGGCTGCGGATCGGTCACGCCGGCACGACCTCGCCGGCCGGCTCGGGCGGCTCAGGTTGTCGTTGCGTGGCCGAAGCCGCCGCCGCGCTCGTTCGCCGCTCTATCTCGATCGGCTCGTGCTCACGCCGGATCCACGACACCACACACCACACCAGCACCGCCGCGCGCACGAGCACCATGATCTCGAACAGTTCCTGCGAGGCGCCGGGCGCGCCCTCGAGACGTCCGAACCAGGTGAACCGCGTCACGAACACCGCGATGTCGGCGAGCGAGAAAGCGAGGAACGTCACCAGCCGAGGCAGCGCCAGGGCGAACCAAGGCAGCAGCCAGAGCCCGTACTGCGGCGAGTAGACCTTGTTAGAGAGCAGGAACAGCACGATCAGCGGCAGGCCCAGCGTCCACCGGGGAAAGTCGCCATGCCGGCGGGTCTTGATCGCCCACACGGCTGCACTCGAGATGAGGAAGATCACGAGCGAGGCCCCGTTGATCGCCCGAGTTGATGGGCACGTGTGGAGATGGCGGCACGCGATGTACCACAGGCTGTCGAAGTCCGCGCCGCGCTCGCCGTTGAATCGGAAGAACGTGAGCCACGCGTTGGGTGCGATCGCCGCGATGGGAAGGTTGACCACCAACCAGGCGCCCACCGCCGTCCAGCCGAGCACGATCGCACCGTCGGGCCGTCGGTCGCGCACGCGTTGCACGACGAGCGGTACCAACAGGAAGGCCGGGTACAGCTTGGTCGCGATGCCGAGGCCGAGCGCCACTCCGGCCCCGCGATCTCGCCGCCGGAAGAACAGGAGCAAGCCCGCCGTCGCGAACGCCACCGCCACGAGATCCCAGTTCACCGTTCCGTAGACGAGCAGCGTGGGGGCCAGGGCGAAGTAGAGGGCGCGCGCGCCGTTGGCGACGTAGAGCATGACCGCGATCGCGGCCGCGAACCCCGTGAGCAGCAGGGCGTTGACCCAGAAGAAGGGCGCGTAGTCGTCCCCGGAGATCCACGAGGCCAGGCGCATCACGTACATCGTGACGACCGGATACTCGTCGCAGTTGCTGGCTTCGACGGCGACACACTCGTCGAGGAACGGCAGTCGCGAGCCTCTCAGCTGCTCGGTGTCGAGCAGGGGTACCACGTCGGTGTAACAGAGGTTGCGGTACTGGCGAAGGTCCCCCCACGCGCCAGATGCGCACGGCCCCTTGGAAGCCGCACCGAGCGCCATAGTGCCGATCACGCACATGAGCACGAGCCCGAGGCTCATTCCGGCGCGCGCAGGTCGACTCATAGCGCCGCATCCTAGACCGATGCTGTTGGGTGCTACCGCCCATGACCTTACGAGTACGGACTCGTAGAGTGTTCGGTCGTGAGGTATCGAGTGGAACAGCTCGCTGCGACGTGCGATCTCTCGGTGGACACCGTGCGCTACTACCAGTCGCGCGGGCTGCTTCCTGCACCCGAACGGGAAGGCCGGGTCGCCTGGTACGGGCCGGAGCACGCCGAGCGTCTCGCCGAGATCCGTTCGTTGCAGGGCAAGGGGTTGACGCTGGCGGCGATCCGCCGGGTCGTGTCGGGCGAGCTCGGCGCGGCCGACGCGGATCTGGCCGCGGCGGTGGCCACCGCTCGCGATGAGGCGGGCGATGACGCGCGGGAGCGGTCGGCGGCTTTCGGCGACGAGCCCGGCGAGACGCTCAGCCTCGATGAGTTCTCCGAAGCCAGCGGGGTTCCTGCATCGCTGATCCAAGCCGTGGAGCGTGAGGGCATCAGGCTCGGACGGCGTATCGACGGAGCCGATCGCTACACCTCGGCCGACATCGAGCTCGTGCGCACAGCGCTACGGCTGCTGGAGTTCGGGCTCCCGCTTGCGGACCTGCTTTCGCTCGCGCGCGACGCCGACACCGCGATGCGGGGCCTCGCCGAGCGAGCGGTCGAGCTGTTCGATGAGCATGTGCGCAAGCCCATCCGTGACACCGCGAGCGACGACGCACGTGCGGCCGAGCAGATGGTCGAGGCGTTCCGCGAGCTGTTGCCGGCGGTGACGACGTTGGTCTCCCACCACTTCCGCCGCGTGCTGCTCGAGACGGCGGAGAACCACATCGAGGAACCCGTGACGTGAGCGCGCCGCTTCCCGAGGGAGAGGAGAAACGGCTCGAAGTCCGCCGGCTCTTCGACACGATCTCGCCCCGCTACGACCTGGTGAATCGCGTCATGACGTTCGGCATGGATGTCGGATGGCGCCGCACGGCGGTCGGGTCGTTGCGGCTCCCCGGACGCTCGCTCGTGGCCGACCTCGCGTGCGGCACCGGCGATCTCTGCCGCGAGCTGCAACGACGGGGTTACCGCGCGATCGGCTTCGACTTCAGCCACGGCATGCTCGTGAACGCACGCACCGACTCGCCGCTCGCCGAGGCCGACATCGTTCGGCTGCCGCTCGCCGACGGCTCGGCCGACGGGGTGACGTGCGGGTTCGCGTTGCGCAACGTGGTCTCGCTCGAAGGGTTCTTCGCCGAGCTCGGACGCGTCGTGCGCCCCGGCGGACGCATCGCCCTGCTCGACGCGAGCGAGCCCGACAACCGCGTGCTACGCGCCGGGCACGGCGTGTATTTCAACCGCATCGTGCCGATGATCGGCGGGGCGTTGTCAGACAAGGCCGCCTATTCGTACCTGCCGAGGTCGATGGCGTACCTGCCGCAACCCGCTGAGATGCTCTCGATGCTGGTGGATGCAGGCTTCCCCGATGCCCAACGTCGCCAGCTCTCCGGCGGCCTCACCCAGCTGCTGGTGGGCACCCGGTGGTGACTCGCGGGCCTGCATCCGCGACAGCGCTCGGGCCGGCCTTCGACCTGCTGGCGGCCTACGCGTCCCCCGATGGCTTCTTCTTCGAGCGCGAAGGCATCGGCGTCTCGGCGCCGTCGGTGCACGGCGGAGTGCGCATCGGTCCCGAGTCAGGCCTCGCAGGGCTTGCTCATGCGACCTCGAAAGCGCTGCGCGATCTGCGCGAAGGTGACGTCGTGCCGCTCGCCGTTGGCGCACTGCCGTTCGACGGAGCCGACGCGTCGCTCTCGGTGCCCGCGCGAGCGGTGATGCGCGCCGACTCCGGGGAAACCTGGCTGCTTGACCTCGCCGGCGGCGCCGAGCTGCGGCCGTTCATGCCCGAGCGGGTGATCGGCCACCTGCCGCATGAGGCCTTCCGCCCGATGCAGCTCACCGAGGAACCGGCCGCCGAGGAATACGGCGCCGCGGTCGCCGAGGCAGTCACGTCGATCGCGAGCGGCGGGCTCGACAAGGTCGTGCTCGCGCGAACGCTGAAGGTCGATGCCGGGCGCGACCTCGATGCTCGCAAACTGCTCCATCGCCTGCGCGCGGTCGAGCCCCATTGCTTCACCTTCGCGGCGCCGACCCCGCTCGGCGAGTTGGTGGGCGCGAGCCCCGAGCTGCTCGTCTCCCGACGAGGCGACCGCGTGCGATCCACCCCGCTCGCTGGCACGGCGCCGCGCGCAGGTGACCCCGACGAGGACGCCGCCAACGCCGAGGCGCTCGCGGCGTCGGCGAAGAACCGTGAGGAGCACGAGATCGTGGTCCAGGCCGTCGCCGACGTGCTCGGTGCCTTCTGCGACGACCTCACCTTCGATGCCGAGCCCGTGCTCGAGCCGACCGCGAACGTCTGGCACTTGGCGACCCGTTTCGAGGGAACGCTCAGCGACCCCGGCATGAGCGCTCTTGACCTCGTCGCCGAGCTGCACCCCACGCCGGCCGTGTGCGGAACGCCTCGCGAAGCAGCCGCGTCGAAGATCGCCGAGCTGGAACCGTTCGATCGCGGCATGTACGCCGGCCCTGTGGGCTGGGTCGACGCCAACGGCGACGGCGACTGGGCGATCGCGCTTCGGTGCGCCGCCCTCGACGGTGAGCGAGCCACCCTCTACGCCGGGGCGGGCATCGTGGCAGCGTCCGATCCGGCGGGCGAAGTCGACGAGACCGAGCGCAAGTTCAAAGCCTTCCTCGACTCTCTACGCTGGGGGTGAGTTTCGCGAGGGCGGTTACCCCGGTGGAAGGCTCGCCCGCGCAGCCCGCCGCGTGAGCCCGAGACGGCCGAGCTCGATCGCCGCGAGCGCGGAGTGCCGCCCAGCCTGAAGGTCACCCCACGGATCGGTCGTGACCGACGAGATGCGCGCGTAGGAGTAGCGAGTGGCTGCCCGCAGCGCGAGGTACCCCTCGAGCCCGGCTTCGTCCGCGTCGAGCGACTTGCCGATGCGACGACGGTCACGCGCGAGCGGCGAGCGGATCACGAGCCACACCATGATCGGTGGCACCGACGGCGCCAGCGCGATCAACAGTCCCAGCAGCAGCGAGACGTTGAAGATCACGTCCTTGCTCGCCTCTGCCTTCTTCACCGTGCCCCGGCCGAGCGCATCGATGCGCCCCGCGATCGCCTCGACGCTCCCACCCACCAGTGGCACGTGGGTGATTCCCGTGAGCGCCCCCGCCGCGTCGGAGAGGCCCTGACCGGCGCCGATCACCCCGTCGCTCAGCCCCGACAGCCCGTTCACCGTGTGACCGACCGCGTACCCGATCGCGCACCAGAGCAGCAACCACACGATAAGTACGACATCGATCGTTCGAAGCGTCCGATGTGACACGTTGGCCTCCGATCCGGGTTTCCGGTGGGAACTCGCGCATCGTAGAGAACGACTGAACATCGGAAAGTAGTCTGAATGAGACTAGGCGTACTGCAGAGAGCGCGTTCGATCCGGCAAGCGGCTTGAAGCCGAGTTCGGCTGTCAGCTGCTCTAGAAAGCCATCGGATCTCCCAGGTCAGAGGTCTCGACCCTTATACGATCGCGCCCGTGAGGAGACACTGGGTTCGCGAGGCGCTCCTGTTGTGCGTCGCGATCGGCGTTGGCGCCTGCGAAGGCTCGGGCAATCCGCCCTCGTCACCTTCGGCGACGGCCAGCTCATCTCCCTCATCCGTGAGCCCGTCGCCGCGTGAGGCTGCGCCATCAGTCATCGATGATTTCACCGATCCGTCAACTGGGTGGGACCGTGGAGAGGGCGTTGCCTATCGTCAGGGCCAGCTCGTCGTAGAAGGAAGATTTCGCGTTGCCGGTGTTCTCGTTCCCTCGCCCCTCCTCTTGTCGGTGACGTCGCGCTCTCGACGAAAGCGAGGGTCGTCGGATCCGGAACTGCGCACATCGGCCTCTTCTGTCGTGGGGCGGATGACCTGTCGAGCCTGTACGCCGGCTTCTTCGATCCGAAGCGTCAGAAGGCGACCATCGGGCGCATCGCGCCCAAAGGTCCGAAAGTCATGGGCGAGGGTACGAATCTCGATGAGGCAACGTCGACCAAGCCTCCACACCTCTTGCGCCTTGAGTGCGTCCAGCAGAACGGAGTCGTTCGGATCGAGTTGTTTCTCAACGACCGGCTGGCTGCGGTTGGGGTCGATCCAACCCCCCTAGAAGGCGATGGTGCCGGTCTCTACTTCGAGTATGCCGGCCACGGAGTCCAGGGGATCTTCGACAGCTTCGAGATGGTTACTCCAGATGCCTGACATTTGGAGTTCATCTGAACGCTCGGCGGCAGGAGTCGCTGCGACGTGCCTCAGCTGGTGTGCTCCCTGATTTCAGTGGGACTTTCGCTTCAGCGTGGTGATGGCTCCGCCTTTCGACGCGAGCAGCGTGACGGTTATCAGCGCGGCGGAGATCGCATATGGTTGCCAGGGGAACCCGGACCCCCATTGGCCACCGCCTCCCTGACCCAATTCAGAACCGGCGATGTTCAGCTGTCGAGCCACGACTGCATAAGCAAGGTAGGCTCCCGATAGCAGGGCTAGACCTATCACCAGGCGTACACTTCCATGACCTATTCGGCGTGCCGCCACCATCGAACCGACCAGCAAGACCAACTCCGGTATCGTGGGAAACTTGGTGTCCAGCGGGCCCGGTAGTGTGGAAACGAGGAGATGACCTACGCCGTATATCACTATGAGGAACCACGCCCACAGAATCAACAGGCGGCGCGATACGGCAGCCAACGTCGGTCCGCGACCCGCAGCGCTCATTGGAGTCCTGGAGGTTGCATGTAGATCTACCGGTTCAGCCAAAAAACAGACCGTAGGGGGAACCCTCAGAATAGGAAAATATGGTGATTGCTTGGCTCTTGGTACCTTGATAGAGTTCGAAGGATGGGAAACTCTCCCTCACGACACCGAACGAATCAACCCCGCTCACTGATGGCGAGACAACGACCATCCCATCAATGGTCTGATTCGCCAGGTCACCGATCAGTCCACCACCGAAGGCGCTGTTTGCACTGCTGACCTGAATTCCCACAGTTCCATTGGACCAGACCCGGATTTCAACATTGTTGTTATCTCCGAACCGCCTCGCCGAAACGCATGGCTCTCCAACCGGGCAAGTCGGATTGACCCTGAGCTTCCCGACGCCCGTGGTGTAGTCCAGCTTGAGAGAGATTCGGAAGCTATTCGCTTTGGCCTGGGAATCGAACGTTCGATCGTCTCCCCTAAGATCAGGAGCGGCGCCCAGAATGAATCCGCCCGGAAATTCAGTATCAATCGAGGCATCGGCGACATACCAACCGCCGTGGACAAGTTCCACGCTTGGCATTATGGGAATTGCAAACGTGGCGACGCTCGCCGTCTGGGTACCGTCGCAGTCACAAGAGACGATGGGGTACGAGTCTTCGCGTTCAGGATCCGTCTCCTCCGCAGGCACTGGCGACGGGCCAGGCTCTCCAGTGATTCCTTTCATCCCCAGCGGATCCGTGTAGGTCACGGGGCTGCCGGTCGCGTACACGAACTGATTGAGGCTCGGGGGGTCGTTCGGGTCGCCCTGGAGCACGTCGC
>JBBEAY010000015.1:0-1256 GCA_040882605.1 Actinomycetota bacterium | reverse complement strand
CGCACTGCCCCCGCTTGCGTGGAGCCGCTTTCCTTGACTCAAGCGGCTGCTGGTGTGGTGTTGAGTAATTCAAATTCAATCGGTGTCCGCATGCCGAGCGCCGAGTGTCGCCGGCGACGGTTGTGGAAGATCTCGATGTACTCGAAGATCGCATTCGCGAGCTCCACCCGCGTCTTCCAGCGACGCGTATTCAGCAGCTCGACCTGCATCCGCGACCAGAAAGCCTCGATCATCGCGTTGTCATAGCAATCACCGACTGATCCCATCGAGGGGACTAGGCCGGACTGTCGTGCACGCTCGGTGAACGCCCAGGAGGTGAATTGCGTCCCGTGGTCAGAATGAATCACCGTCTCGCCGCGAGCGGATTCACGTTGCTCGACTGCCATCCCGAGCGCGTTTGCGGTGAGCGCTGCCGTCGGGTTGTGGCTGATCGACCACCCGACGACGCGTCGGCTGAACGCGTCGAGCACGACGGCGCAGTACACCTTGCCCTCGCGAGTCGGGTGCTCGGTGATGTCGGTCACCCACAGCTGGTTGGGCCGCTCGCGTACAAACACCCGGTCGACGAGATCGTCGGCCGTCGGGGCACCGGCGAGGGCGCGTCTCTTCGGTGACCCGGTGCGACCCTGGATCCCGGCACGCCGCATCAGCGACGCGACCGCGTTATGGCCGACGCGGATCGCGCGGCCGAGGACGAGCTCCGCGTGCACGCGCTTCGCGCCGTACGTCCCGTAGGAGGCGCCGTGGACCTCGCGGATCACATCGGTCAGCCACGCATGCCGCAGCGCTCGAGCCGACGGCGGTCGCAGCCGCCATGCGTAGAAGCCAGCGCAAGACACGCTCAGCACTCGGCAGGCGACCTCGACCGGCAGACCTTCGCTCGCGATCACTGCGATCGCCTCGAAGCGCCTTTTGGGCGCACCGCCTCCTTCAACAGCTCCGCTGCGCGTCGGTGCACCGCGAGCTCAGTCTCGAGCTCGCGGATCCGCCGCCGCGCCACGCGCAGCTCCTCGCGCTCCTCAGACGCTAGCCCGGGTAGCTCGCCGCGATCGATCAGCTCCTGGCGCCGCCAGCTGTAGATCGACTGGTCGCTGACCTCCAACAGTCGGGCGACGTCGGCAACCGGCCTACCCGCTGCAACGAGATCGAGCGCCCGCCGACGAAACTCCGCCGGGTATCCCTTCCGTGCCATGACGACCTCCTCTCGAGGCCGCCCGAGTCTAGAAACCGGGCTCTACGAAAGCCGGGGAAGACCA